>JANSWP010000157.1 GCA_024743405.1 Bacteroidota bacterium | reverse complement strand
GAAACTGCTTCTTTTTCAAAGTCTGTTAATTCTGATGTTCGGCTTGATTTCTTCTTTTTGCGTATCGTCATCTGTGTGCTTTTTTTGCGAATATCTCCTTTTTTTCAATTCGCTTCCTCGCACAGTTTAATGAACAGTCTCAATCATTCCGTTGAAGACAATTCCATGGAAAGGTAGAACTGCATACCAATAAAGTCTTCCCAAAATTCCATGAGGTCTAAAAGTCGCAGTTTGAATGAGCTTATTCTCTTTAAATTCAAACTCTAACCATGCTTCCCCCGGTAACTTCATTTCAGCAAACAATAGTAGTCTACCTACTGATTTATTCGCATACAAGACTCTCCAAAAATCTAGTGCAGCTCCTGTTTCTAGTTTGGTATCATTGGTTCTTCCTCTTCGCAACCCTACACCTCCAAATAACTTATCTCTATATCCCCTAATTTTCCATAAAAATTTGCAGCATACCTCCCCGAGCCCCCTATACTCCATAAATTATCAACAGCCGAATCAAATGATACGACTTCTTTATCCCGAATATCTTTTTATGTCTCCTCGGCGAATTATATCGACAAAATGAGTCATTATTGCCAAACTTGTTATTATAACAAGAAATTAAAAACTGGTGAAAAAGCTTGTCCCTTCAACAGTTTTTACTGGAATTTTTATAGCCAAAATCAAGAAAAACTGGAGAAAAACCCTCGAATCGGAATGGCATATCGTACATGGGCTAAGATAAAAACAGAGACGAAAACAGAGATTTTAGAACAAGCGGAAAAATATTTGAAAAACATTGATTCATTGTAATTTTATTTATGAAAAAGACTGTCTGCTTACATTGTTCCAATACCTCCGTTGATTGAGAATTTACTATTATTATAGTCTTCTACATTTCTTTAATCCATCAATTGATTTCAAAAACTTCACCTTATTTAGTCATTCCACTATAACGATTACCTAATCTCTGACCGAAAACCCCAAATTTCCTGAGTATCTTCAAAATTATTCTCAGGTTTACGGGGGGCAATTCTAAAATCTAACGAAATAATATACGCATTTAAAAGGTTAGAAGAACAAGGTGTTTTCTGATTCAAGACCATAGCTATTTCTTGGAACAGCCATACAAGGTTTCAAGCAGCCTGTTTAGGACAATTGACTTGCTCGACAATAATATTCAAAAGTTCTTTTTGAAGTATTTACAACAGTGACCTAAACTACTTTCCATGCCAAAACACATAAAACCAAATTAATTTTAGTAGATCGCTATTATACTATTTTTTGATACGCCGTATTTTACCTAAAGAATTCCCAGACACTTGTAAAAAAAGTAATTAATAGATTAAGCTTTTAGGAGTTAATACATATCCACTTAAGGTAAAATGAATCAATTAGACACAAAATAAGTGCTTGGACAGAAATAAGTTCCATATTTGACGAAAACTATTTTTTTGCCAGACGAGGCAAAAAGCACAAGCATATCCTTACATATGGCGAGCATTTTTAACGAAATATGGCATAAAAAAAGGCAGTCATAATATGTGTAAGTTATTTCTGTCTAAGCATTTATCTAAAGAAAAATAAATGACCACTTACTTGAAGTAGGTGGGTTTATTGTAAGATCACCTAGAAGAAGTTTGCTCATCACTCAATCAAAAAGTTGCATTGAGATTGACTATTACCTCTTTGATTTGGTTTAATAAATTAATTAAAAAAAAACATTCAATATTTAAAGGAATGAATTAACCTCACTAAAGTGCGCGGCTTTAAACTAATTTTTGAGACCAATAAAATATTTTTTAGTTTGAGGCAACTATTGATTGAATTCCTGCATATTAGAAGTTAAACAAGAAATAAACCTTTATTTTTTTAACTAAAGCAAAATAGAAAAACATGAACTTTAGAATATTTACAAATAGTATAGTTTTCGCTTTTTTACTTCCTTTTTTAACTTTTGCGAATCCAACAATAACAGCAGATCACACTATATTGGTGAGTAATTATTCCTTTACACCCTCTGAACTTACAATTGCACCCGGTGAAACAGTTGCATTTATCAATGTAGAAGGACTACACAATGTTAACGGTATTACTAACACCTTAACTGGAGTACTTTTTAACAATCCCGAAGATTTTTTCATTCCAGAAATAGATGGTTCTCCAATAGGTGTACTTATGGGGGAAATTACTTTTGATCAGCCTGGAACTTATCAATATGATTGTAGTATTGGATTTCATGCTCAGTTGGGTATGGTTGGAACAATTGTAGTAGATGCTTTTACTATTACTGACCTTTTGATTACTGATTCTATTCCTGATACTAGTCTACCTGGGATAGCATTTAGAACACTGTTAGATTCACTATTGGATAGCAATGGGCCTTTAACTCTTTTTTTACCTAACACTTCGGCAGTGATAGAAGTAGGAGATCTATTAAATCTCAATCAGTTTGATTTACTTGCATTTGTTGATCTTCCATCAGTATTAGAATATCATGTTGCTGATGGCCTATGGCTAGCAGATGATTTAGAAGCGGGGATGAGTTTAGCCACAATTTATGGACAAAATTTAACTGTTGCTGAAACTGGAGGAGTTTTACAAATAGATGAAGCCTCGATTATTTCAACAAATTACTTAGCTGACAACGGAGTCGTTCATGTGATTGACAAATGCTTGGCTCCTTCCGATTTACCACAGGCCACAGTTTGGGATATTATAAAAGAAAGCGATAACCATCAACTATTTGAAGAAGCCATTATAAATACTGAATTAGTAGATCTCCTAAGAGCTCAAAATGATCTTGATCCAAGTCTAGATTTACCTGGACCATTCACTTTATTTGCACCTACTGATGATGCTTTTGAGGCTTATAGCCAACAGTTAGGAATAACTACAGCTGAGCTAGTTGCAGGACAATTTGTTGATGATATTGTGAAAGCACATATTATTGGATCTAAAAAACAAAGCACAGATCTATTTAATGGTCAACAGCTACCAAGTTATTTTTTTGAAATTAATCAAACAAATCTAATAACGATTATTGGGGATACAATATTTGTAGAGGGTATTCCTATACAGGTTGCAGATGTGCAATCGTATAACGGTGTTGTACACGTTATAGATGAAATCATTTTACCCGACCTTCCAGCGTTGGAAGGAACATGTGGTACTTGGAAGTTATTACTCGAAGAGGAGTTTGGCTATTATTCAGAAGGATGGGAAGGGATTTTTATTGATGTGCGAATCAACGGAGAATTAATAAGTAAAGAATCAGGTTTTGTAAACACAAACCCTTCGAGCTTTGAATTCGGTGTGGATGAAGAATCAGTAATAGATATAGTAGTTAATGTTGATGATGTAACTGACCCTTTTAATAATTTCTTTATCACGCCTGCTCTCAATTATAAATTATATGATCCAAATAACAATCTAATATATAGCTCTGGAGAATCTGGAGAATTAATGTCAAGTGTATATGGACTTGACGCTTGTGGAGCACCTCTTTCATGTGGTTTTGTTGAAATCCAAATGTTTGATGGATTTCCAAACTTCACTAATGGCTGGGACTTCGGAAGAATAAATGTGGATATAAATGACAATTTTTATAGGACAATTCCTTTTGTCTATGGCGAATTCCAAAAAGCATTTATTCCAACGAATAACGGCGACATTATAGATTTCAATTATATTCCAGGGGTTCAGTCCAATGAAGACTCTTATGTTATCTATGCTCCTGATGGGACATTAATTGCTAGCCAAGCTAGTGCAAGTGAGCCACCGAAGAGTGTATTAGATTTATTGATCTGTCCGGAGGTAACGAGTGTAAACAATCAATCTATTGAGCTTTTCACTTCTATTTTCCCAAATCCAACCTCTAATGAGTTATATATTAAATCTGATATTGAAATCTTGGAGGTAGAAATTATTAATGCTTTTGGTCAAAGGACTTACAATGCTACTTACGATAATATGGCTTTAGATGTCGCAAACTTAGGATCAGGAACTTACATACTTAAAGTCCAAACAGTAAATGGTTTGGAATTCCATAAATTTTCAGTCCTTCAGTAAAATTCAATTTATCTTTCAGCAAAGGACTGTATAGTATAGTCCTATGCTGAAAATATAGAAGTATTATAGGTTCAGAATTTCATCTTATCAAATATTGAGTCATAATACTTATTAAAAGTAGGTATTCACAGACTGTTAATTTGGATTATTAAGTCAAAAACTAAACAATTCAAACTATGAAAAACATCCTACCTTTCTTTATATTTTTTCAAATCTCTTCTATACTTTTTACCCAAGATATAACAGGAATATGGCAAGGGTATTCGTCTAGATCAAATCCTGATTGTATTTTCTACCCAGAAACTTTTACTGTTACTTACTTTTTAGAGCAAAATGGAAATAAGATCACGGGAACAGCTGAAGTTACAGTAGAAGGCACACCATATTTTGCTATATACACTTTATCTAGTGGAAACCTGACAAATAATACTTTACTTTTTATTGAAGAGCCCACTCAAGGGGTGCCACCTCCTGGTACTGCATGGTGTACATCAGTGGTTGGAGAATTAGAATTATTTGTGGCAGAAGGTCTTCTTGAAGGAACTTTGTCAAGCACGAATGGAAGTGTTTGTTGTGAAGCTTCTATATACCTAAAACGATTAGAGATCCTTTCAGATACAATTTATTGTCAAGGAGAAATAGCAAAACTAGAAGCTAAAGGAGAAAATGTGAAATGGTATGCAGATGATAATTTAGATTCATTAATTGGTTCTGGAAATACCTTAGAAGTTGTTATTGATGAACCCACGTCTTTTTTCATCACCCAAACTTTCAGCGTTATCGGTGAAGAAACAACTGCATATAGATTTGATATAGATGTTTATGAACCACAAATTACCTATTTCGAAATAATTACTTCAAACGCTTGTAATGATAATACTGGAACAATAGAGGTTCTATTGGAAGATGAGATTGATGCTCTTTTCAAGATAAACGATGATAATTTTTCGAAGAATAATATTCTTGAAGAATTATCAGCTGCAAATTATACCCTTACTATTCAAGATGAGAATGGATGTGAAATAGATACTTCATTTCAAATTATTGATCAGGATTGTGAAATAGAAATTCCTAATGTTTTCACACCAGATGGAGATGGACTGAATGATTATTTTGGAGTAGTTCCCTTGTACGATTTCCAAGGTGAAATAACTTTATTTAAAGTTTTCAACAGATGGGGGCAAAAAGTAATTGATCTCCAAAATCAAAACATTGAAGATGCAATCTGGGATGGAAGACAAAACAACAAAATTCTTCCGTCTGATATTTATGTTTATATGATTGAAATAGAATACAATTCAGGGAAAAGAGAATTATTTAGTGGGGATGTAACCTTATTACGATAATTTTTTCTCGATAGGTACTCCTAGCCTTACTGATAAATTATTTTCTATAAGATGGCGGTGAATCAAATGTAAGGCTGCCGTTCTAAATTAAATTTCCAGAAGAACCATCCAATAGCTAAATTATGCCATTTATCTATTTTGGAAAAAGACAGAGATTTACGAACTAAACGACTAACTCTGG
>JANSWP010000026.1 GCA_024743405.1 Bacteroidota bacterium | reverse complement strand
GCATTATCCTGACTTTTTTCCATGGATTGATCGGCAAATTTATGATTGGAAGTTTAAGTATGCTTGTGATCATGCAGATATGATTATTGCAATCAGTGAGAGCACTAAAAAAGATATTGTAAGATTTTATAATATAGAAGAATCTAAGATAAAGGTGATTTATCAAACCTGTCATGCTATTTTTAGAAAAGAGGCTGAAAATTTTGCAGATCAGGAAAGTAGAGAAAAAGATCATAAAATAGAGGATAAGTTCCAACTACCTCAAGACTATTTACTTTATGTAGGGTCTATCATACCCAGAAAGAATTTGATGGGGTGCATTAAAGCACTAGAGAACTTACCGGCTTCATTAAAATTGCCTTTATTAATTGTAGGAAATGGGAAAAAATATAAAAAGAAAATTCAACAATATGTAAGTCAGAAAGGACTTGAAAAGGAGGTGGTTTTTTGCCCTTCATTAAATCTCAAAGAATTAAGAACCGTATATCAAAAAGCAAAAATCCTTCTTTATCCATCATTTTACGAAGGTTTCGGATTGCCTATTATTGAAGCCCTTTACTCCGAGACACCCGTTATTACATCGGAAGTATCTTCATTGCCCGAGGCTGGGGGAGAAGGAGCTTATTATGTTAATCCAAATAATTTTGAAGAAATTGGAATTGGGATTGAGCAACTTTTAACTGATGATGATTTTTACAATGAAAAGCGAAGAAAGGGGATTGAGCATGTTAAGAAATTTCATCCTCAAAAAGTGACTAAAGAATTGATGAGTACTTATCAGCAACTTCTATAACCTGGCGCAGCCAGTACCATGAATCTTTAATTTATACATCTTCATTTTTCCTTAATGAAAAAGGTATCATAAGGTGCAAAGGTCACCTTTGATGAAAAAAATCAAGGCTGTGGATATTTTGGCTAAAATTCAATTCTCTTTGCACTCACACCCAAACTCACCGACTCTTTTTGCTCGAACCTTTGAGCCCTTTTGGCTCAAGCAAACGCAGAAGCTCAAATATGGGTGCTCTTTTAGGCTTAACTCAATTGAATTTCTTAACGCCAAAATCTCCGATGCCAACAAGTATCACATACTAACTCTTGCAACATTTGCGCAAAATTTTTCTTGAATAGGGACTAAAGCGGGTAGGTTTGAATCAAATAATGGCTTTTGATTTAAACCATTCAAAAGTATCTTCAATGGTTTCTTCCAAAGGTCTGATCTTATAGTTTAATTCAGTTTTTGCCTTTTTTATCGAGACATTTGTATTACTGTCTTCTAGTATTTTTAGCATTTCATGTGTGAAAAGTGGTGGTTTATTGGTTAAATAGCTTTGAAGTTTAGCAAATGGGAGACCCAACATAGCGACCCAAATAGGGAGAATCACTTTGGGTGGTTTTTTGCCAGAGAATTGGTGACAAATTTCTGCGATTTCTTTGGGGGTAGCCCATCTTCCACCAATTAGATATTTTTCGCCAGATTTGCCTTTTTCAATTGCATCAATAGCCGCATTCACAACATCTCTAACATCAACCCAATCGAAGCCTTTGGATACCAAAGCTGGCATATTGCCTTTAAACATTTTTACTAGCATATCGCCTTGAAGAGATCTCCAATAATCATGTGGACCGAGAACCGCAGTAGGGTTTATAATACTGGCATCTAATCCTTTTTTTACACCTTTCAAAATTTCTAATTCTCCTAAGGCTTTAGAGTAGTCGTAGGCAATGCAAGTCGAATCGGCAAGAGGCGTATGTTCATTAATAATAGGCGTTGTTGAGTTGAATTTTAAAGCATGTATCGAACTAAAATGGATAAGTTTTTTGATATTATTGTTGAGGGAGGCCTCAACAACGTTACGTGTGCCATTGACATTTACGTTCCTGACATTTCCGGTAGGGTCTCCATTGACTGAAATAATTCCAGCAAGATGCATCACATATTCATGATCTGAAAAGACTTTATTTAGGAAGGGTTTATCTAAAATATTGCCTTGGATTTTTTTACAGTTCAAGTTTTCTAATGAGCCTATTTTTAGGGGATTACGATAAATTGCGGTGACCTCAAATCCCAATTCTAATAACCTTCGCACTAAATTGTTACCAATATGCCCAGTACTTCCGGTGACGACTATTTTCATAAAGAGCTTAAATATTAAGAATGATAAGGGAGGAGGAAACAAATAACCTACCCATTTCACTTGCTCTTTTTTCTTCATTTTTCGTTAAAAATACTCACCATACCTATGGGTATGTCTGCGTTTTTTGCCTCGACTGAATTAAAAATAGCTGTGCAAAATTTGGGTACCTTATTTATTTCCTACTCCCTAACCTTAAAAAATTACCAGATGAAAGGAATAATTGCTTTTCTGCTTTTCGGATAATGCTCGAATTTTTCGCGATACCATTTATGGTGACTAATGGCGCGGGGAATTAAATTTGAGGCTGTCCAAATTGCAAATCCAACTGCAGCTATATTCCATGAGAGTATGGCGAACCCAATCCATTCTAATATTTCACCAAAATAATTTGGACAAGAAATACGGTGAAAAAGACCACCTTGTGGAACTTTGTAGCCTTTTTCCCCTGGTTTTCTTAGGCTTAATAAAATATTATCAGATTGAACATTTATCGCTACACCTATAAAAAAAATGATAATACCGATTATGAATCGTGGATCATAGAGCCATTCTTGAGGGTAGGATAGACCTAAAGATCCTAGATAATAGCCATTGGTAAATCCATTTATAAGGTTGAAGAAGATAGCAGATGAAACGATTAAAATGGGGATGCTTTTTCCTGTGGTTTTAGTCCTAAAAGGGAAAATAATGCTTCTGTAAGAATAATGAGCCATCCAAAGTCCAAGAAAAATCCACATTGGAGTAGTTTTGGCGTTGTCGCCTGTCAGGAAAAAAATAGCGAAAATAACTGGCGAGATCAGCTCCATCAATAACCAGCCTAGCCGATTATCAATAGATTTTCCCCATTTATTGGAAGCATGCCTTCCGTATGGGGCAGTAATTTTTAATTGAATTGGAAAAAGTACAATTGCCAAAGCAATCCACGCATACATAAAATAGATGAAGTGATCGTAAGACATGTTTTCCTTTTTTAAGTTACACTCATTATAGGATTGGGCGATAGGATGCTAAATAAATGAAAAAAAATTGTAATAAGTAGTAAAAGGATTCTAGAGTCATAAAATTGAGGCGAGATAAATTTTTGAGTTCCGTATTTATTGAAAAAGGAACTCATTAAAACAATTTTTGTCGCATAATAGAGAAATTAACAATATATCCTTTTTGTGCTGATAACTTTAACGGCTATACTTGCAATTGATTTGCGATTTTTTTGCTGAAAACTCCTATCTTTCGGCGATTTCTATTAAATCACTCATTAAGTCATTAACAACCAAAAACATATGAAGTTAATTAAAACTCTTTTCTTCGCGCTCTGCTTATTAACGATTGGAAAACTTCAAGCCCAAGATATACATTGGACAAGTTATAATATGTCGCCATTGACAATGAACCCTGCACTTACCGGTTCATACGAAGGAACTTTCAGAATTGGAGGAATTTACCGCGACCAATATAGAAGTGTTGTTTCGAATGCATACTCTACACCTTCTGCTTTTGTGGATGCACCTATCTTAATGATTGGAAAAAGAAATTGGATTGGTGTTGGCGCTGTATTGTTTCAAGATGTAGCAGGTACTGCAAAATTGACAACTTCTTCTTTTCAACTTTCTGGTGCCTTTCATCTCGCAATGGATAAAAAGAGTCAAAATGTATTGACGCTGGGTGCGCAATGGGGACAAGTGACTCGAAAAATTGGTGATTTTCAGAATTTGACTTTTGAGGATGGAATCCTTACTGGTGCTCCGAGCCAAGAGATTCAGCGATTTAATTCCGGCGGCGGTGGCGGCGGAGGGGCTGGTCAAAATGAGCCTCAAACGGATTATACAGATTTAAGTGTAGGTCTTTTGTTTAAATCCAAAATGTCAAAAACATCTAGTATGGAATTGGGTGTTTCTGCTCGGCACTTAATCAATCCTGAATATAATTTTATTTCGACAAATAATAATAGCCGTAATCCAGATAGAAGATTAGGTAATCGAATTATTGCGCATACAAGATTTGATTTTGAATTAACTGACAAATGGTCAATTGCACCGACGGCTTATTTTACTAATCTTTCTCCAGCTAGTCAATTCCAAATTCAAGGATGGGCTGGTTATAAATTAACGCCAGAAGAAGGCGAGCCAATCAAATTGAATTTTGGATTAGGCTATCGTGCTGCAGATGCGGGACAAGTTTTGTTAGGAGTTGATTATAAAGATTTTAGAGCAACAGCTGCCTATGATGTGACGTTATCTTCTTTAAATGCAGTGAATAATTATCAAGGTGGTTTTGAAATCGCAGTTTGGTATATCGCCAAAATATTTAAGAAACCAGAGATTAAGCCTGCTATTCTTTGTCCACATTTATAATTGGTTATTCGTGATTCGTTCTTGATGATTTGGTTTTTTCAAATCACCAATTACATTTCACCCGAACAAGTACCAAGTACAATTCACTAATCACCAATCAAAAAATAATGAAAAATATATTATTTATAGTCACCCTCTTATTTGTGACAACCCTAACCTTCGCTCAGCCGCTTAATCGATCAACTTATGCATTCAAAATTTCTCAAGCAGAAGAGCAAGTAGAGAAAAAAGAATATTATCAAGCTTTAAAATTATATGAAGAAGCTTATGATGAATCAAAAGACAAATCATTGTCGATCACGATAGCTGATTTGCACATGTTGGTCAGAGATTATAGAGATGCGGAGAGAGCTTATGCAAGAGCATTGAGAAGAGATAAAAATGACTTATTGGTAGAGTCTCGTTATGACTATGGTCGTGCATTAAAAATGATGGGTAAGCATGATGAAGCAATTGAAGAGTTTGACAAATTCATCTTTTCTACAACTGATCCTATCAAAAAAGAACTAGCCGAAATGGAAAAGGCGGGTGCTGAATATGCGAAAATTGCCAAGACAGTCCAAGACTTGACGGTTGTTAATGCAGGTAAAAAAGTCAATAATAAAAAATCTGAATATACACCTCATCTTTCTCCAGATGGGACTAAATTGTATTATTCCGCTTTTCCAACAGAAGAAATTACAGAGGTTGATGAAAATAGTGAAGACTGGCAAACCAAAATTTTTGTTTCTGAAAAAGGTAAAGATGGTTTTGGAGAAGGAACAGCTTTGGATGAGCGAGTTAACCGACCAGGAGTTTTCAATAGTAACTCAAGATTGTCAACTGACGGTATGAGAATGCTATTTACCGAGCAAACTTTAGATGGCAATGTATTGGCTACTAGTAAATTATATATGAGTTCTAATGTTTCTGGAGGATGGAGTGCTCGAAAAGAAGCGACAGGAGGACTGGCAGAAGTTTTTGTGAAATCTCCATGTTTTGGTGAACTATATGGCAATCAAGTGGTCTTTTTTGCGGCCAATATCGAAGGCGAAGGTGAAGGTGGATTGGACATTTTTTATGCTACTTCAAAAGGTGATGGAGAATTTGGTGATCCAGTTAATTTAGGGCCAAAAATTAATACACCTGGTAATGAAGATACCCCATATTATAGAGATGGAATGTTGTATTTCAGTTCTACAGGGCACCCTGGTTTAGGAGGATATGATATTTTTCAAACGGCATGGAATGGTGCAAGATGGAGTGAGCCTGCTAACATGGGAGAAGGCTACAATTCAGGAGCAGATGATCTTTCTTTGATGTTAGATGAGGAAGGTTATACCGGCGTTTTTACTTCAAATAGAATCTACCAAGGAGCTCGATCATTACATGGTAAAACTTGTTGTACGGATATTTATTTCTTTACTTTGAAGAAAATCGAAGCTAGTGTATTAGTCACTACTTTTGATGAAAAAACAGGAGAACCTTTAAATGGTGTTACTGTAGAAATTATTCAGATTGAAGAAGAATCTACTAATTCTTTAGACTCAAAATCAAATAGCAAAGGTAATAGCTTTGATTATCCATTAGAATTGGATGTTGCTTATATGTTGATTGGGAAAGCGGAAAATTATGAAAATGATACAACGACTTTCAATACAGTAGGATTATTAGATTCAAAAATTTATCAAGAAAAATTATTATTAAAACCACTTCCTATCTATCTCGAATTGGTTAGAGAAGAGCCATTCGAATTAGAGAATATCTTTTATGATTTTGACGATGATAAAATCTTGACACCAGCAGAGCCAGACTTGCAATGGATTCATGATTTAATGACAGAGTATCCAAAAATTGAAATTGAATTATCTTCTCATACGGATGCTCGTGGTAATGATAACTATAATGAAAATTTATCTCAACGACGGGCAGAATCTGCTCGTAGATGGTTATTGAGTAAGGAAGATGGAGCGATTACTCGTAGAAGAATTGTCGCAAAAGGTTATGGTGAGTCTAAACCAAAAACGATTACGGCTAAAATGGCGGCTCGTTATCCTTTCCTAAAAGAAGGTGATGTAATGACTGAAGAATTCATCGAAGGCTTAGCAACGGAAGAGGAAAAAGAAGCGGCTCACCAAATCAATCGTCGAACAGAGTTTAGAATCACAGCTGGACCTACTAGTATAAAAATTAAAGAAGAGCGTTTGATTCAAATTGGTAATAAGAAAGTTGAAGAATCTATCAAGTCTAAGGATGATAAAGGCGCTATGCCAAAACAAACTCAAACCAGTAATCCGATCGAAATTCATAAATGGTCTTCTCTTTATGGAAAGAAAAATCTGAAAGGATTGCCTATTATGAAATTTGAAAAAAGAATGGTTGAGTTGGGGGAAGTTAAAAAAGGAGATAAGAGAGAATTGACTTATACCTTCAAGAATATGGGTGATACGCCTTTAGAAATTGATCTTGTATCAGCTTGTGAATGTACCACTTTAGATTATTCGACAAGTACAGTAAAACCAGGGGAAACCGGCACGATTAAAGCTGTTTTCGATAGCTCAGAAAAAGAGGAATCTGAAACAATTGACATTGATATTTATTTGAAAAATGTCGAGCCAGATACAGATATGCCAGTGATGGAGTTGTTGCGATATAGTTTTAATTTGAAAAAATAATTCTTATTTGAATTGACTTTATTCTAAAAGTATTATTGAGATAGAAGTTTTGGATTTTGACCTCAATCGAGAAACACACGGAGCCTAATAGCCTTAGTTATTAAAGCGAGTACGTGACGAAAAGTGAGGACAAAAGATTAAGCTCTAGCCATAGAATATTTTTTGGAATAAAGTCTAATTGATATAAAAAAAAGGCGATGTCAAATTTGGCGTCGCCTTTTTTGTTTCAATTTTCCAGATAAGCGAGTAGGAAACAAATAACCTACCCATTTCACTTGCTCTTTTTCCTTCATTTTTCGTTAAAAATACTCTCCATGCCTATGGGTATGTCTGCGTTTTTTACCTCGACTGAATAAAAAATAGCTGTGCAAAATTTGGGTACCTTATTTATTTCCTACTCACTAAACAAAAAATAATGAAGATAGCATTCAGAAGAACCCTCCTGATTTTAGCACTCTTTCAATTTAGTTTATTCGCATTTGGACAAGTTTACCCGTATGCCTACTACCCAGAGAAGGGTGTTTCGAAAAACAAGAAATATGGATTGGTTGCTGACAATAAGAAAATAACGGAGCCTATCTTTGATTATATAGAACCCTTTCTTAACCAACCAATCAATCAATACACCCTTTATTCAAAAATGGATGAAGGAATAAGAGGCATTATAAATAAGAAGGGTGAAGTGGTTGAAGGTATAGAAGGCAGAAACTTGACGTATGATGGAAATGGCAGAATTGCAATCATATTTGATAATGGACTGAAGCAATTGATCAATATTGAAACAAAGAAAACAATATTGGAAACGGAAGATTTACAAGTGCGAGATATTATAAGTGGAAAGCGATATTACATTATTTTATCTCATAGAAAATCGCAAGTATATTCGATTATTGATGAAGATGGAAAGGATTTTCTTTTGGAAGGTCAACCATACCAAGAATGGAAATATATCAAACACCTAGATGATCAACCCATTTTTGAAATTCAAATCAATCGGAATACCTATAAATATTATAATGGGGAAGGAAATGAAATAAGTGAAGATCTAGTTTTTAGTGATGAAGATGAAGACGATTACCCTGCATTTGCTGATCATTCTATTGACCTGAATCAAGATGAAATGAAGCTAATGATTACCCAAGATGTTCTAGCCAAATATCCTGAATGGACTATAGGCAAATTATTTCAAGATAGATACGATAAGGTTAAATTAGTTGAAATTATTGATAAAGATGGAAATCATGGATTGACAAAACCAAATGGTGAAATGGTTTTAGAATGTAAATATGTAAGTATTCGTCCATTATATTCAGATTTTGATGATGATGAAAAGGATGATAAATATTATTTAGAATACAAGGATTATAACGGTGCGGGAATAATAGCAATGTATGGTAGGGTTATTTTTAAACCGAAATTTGGATTTATTCAATTTGTACCCAAAGCAAATCTATTTAGCCTAATGACTGAAACGCTTTATTGGGGATATGCCTCTAATCGGGGGACAGTGTTTTTACCAAAAGAATGTGAGTGTTTGGATTAAGAAGTCATTCAAGCTAAAACTGACGGATAATCTTTGGATTTTAATAGGGGATTTATTTGTTCCTTTTTCTTTACCAAAACCTCTTCACATTATATATCTTTAACCCAACACGAATTATATCAAAATTTTGAAATAATAAATTATGCCAGAGAAAATTTACGATGCTATTATTGTTGGCTCCGGAGCTGGCGGAGGGATGGCGACCAAAATCCTATCCGAAGCTGGAATGAAGGTAGCTTTAGTTGAAGCAGGCCCTTTTTTCGATCCTAAAGATCCTGTTACGGCGACTCAAATGAAATGGCCATGGGAATCTCCAAGAAGAGGAGCAAGCACAAATCGAGCATTTGGAGATTTCGACATGTCTTGGGGAGATTGGAAGGTAGATGGAGAACCTTACACCCAAAAAGAGGGGACAGATTTTATGTGGTGGCGATCCCGTATGTTGGGAGGACGAACCAATCATTGGGGACGAATTTCACTTCGCTTTGGTCCAAATGATTTTAAACACAGAGACATTGATGGATTGGGAGATAATTGGCCAATTAGTTATGATGAGATCAAGCCTTATTATGATCGATTAGATAAAATGGTGGGGGTTTTCGGATCAAAAGAAAATCGCCGTAATGATCCTGACGGATATTTTTTACCACCTCCAAAACCCCGATTGCATGAATTGTATTATATAAAGGGTGCAAAGAAAATGGGGGTAGATGTCATCCCTTCTCGTTTATCTATTTTGACGAAAAAATTGAATAATGACAGAGGCGTCTGTTTTTACTGTCGTCAATGTAATCGGGCTTGTAATGCATACGCGGATTTTTCTTCCAGTTCTGTGTTTGTTATTCCTGCGGTCAATGGAAGTGGTCAAGTCGATTTATATGTCAATAGCATGGTTAAGTCTGTAACAACAGATGATGAGGGAAGAGCGACTGGTGTTTCTTTTATTAATAAAGAAGATAGAAAGGAGTACCAATTAAAAGGACGATCTGTTGTTTTAGGTGCTTCTGCATGTAGTTCGGCGCGTATTTTATTGAATTCGAAGAGTAAACAACACCCAAATGGATTAGGGAATAGTAGTGATGTAGTTGGGCGATATTTACATGATTCAACTGGAGGGGGAAGAGTCGGTTTTATTCCGGCCTTGATGAATCGAAAAACGGATTACAATGAAGACGGGGTGGGAGGAATGCATGTTTATTCGCCATGGTGGTTAGATAATAAAAAGTTAGATTTTCCAAGAGGTTATCATATTGAAGTATGGGGGGGAATGGGTGGACCTGCATATGGGTTTGGATTTAATGCGTCTGACCTTAATAAGCATGTTGGTGGGGTAGTGGGTGGTTACGGTGATAAATTGAGAGATGATGTCAAGAAGTTCTATGGGGCTGTTATTGGGATGGATGGAAGAGGTGAAGCCATCGCAAGAAAAGAGAATCGGTGTGAACTGGATCCGAAAGTAGTCGATCAATATGGTATCCCCGTTTTACGGTTTGATTATAAATGGTCTGATTATGAAAGATATCAGGCTCGCCATATGCAAGATACATTTGAAGAACTTATTCATTCAATGGGAGGCATTCCATTAGGAGATAAGCCAACTAAAGAGCAAGACTACGGGCTATTAAAACCAGGGCAAATTATTCATGAAGTTGGGACAACCCGTATGGGTAATGACCCCAAAACTTCAGTGACCAATAAATACTGTCAATTGCATGATGCGGATAATGTATTTGTTGTTGACGCCGGTCCATTTGTAAGCCAAGCTGATAAAAACTGTACTTGGACTATTATGGCATTATCAATGCGGACTTCTGAATATATTGTTGAACAATATAAAAAACGTAATATCTAATTATGAAAAGAAGAGACTCATTAAAGACTTTATTAGTCGGAACTATAGGAGGTGCTACCTTAGCTTCTGTGTCAGGTTGTCAACCTGAAACCGCTGTCGATTCTAAAACAGAAACCAATCCTGAGGGTTTATACGGTCGTTTACCTAAAGAAATAGAACATGACGAAAAAGTAAAGGCGGAAATTTATTTAAATGAGCACGAGTTGGCGACTATTGCAGTATTATGTGATATCATTTTACCTGCAACGGAGAGTGCCGGATCTGCAACAGATGCAGAAGTACCTGCTTTTATTGATTTTATTGTGAAGGATATTCCTTCTCATCAGGTGCCTATGCGAGGAGGACTGATGTGGTTGGACTCGGAGGCAAATCGTAGATTCAATAAAGAGTTCATAGCATGTATTTCTGAAGAAGAAATTCAAATAATAGATGATATCGCCTATCCTGATCCAGATGGGGAAAAACCAGAAATGGGTCCAGGGATTGAATTTTTTAATTTAATTAGGAATCTTACGGTCACTGGTTATTATACAACTCGTATGGGGTTCGATGATTTAGGCTATACCGGCAATTTTGCGAATACTTGGGATGGTGTACCTGAAGAAGTTCTTGCGAACCATGATGTTGATTATGATCCAGAGTGGATCGCAAAATGTGTAGATCAAAGTAAGCGATTGACGATAGCGGAGTGGGATGATGACGGTAATTTATTGACTTGATTTGGGCGTATAAGGGAGGAGAAAAAATATAACCTACCCATTTTACTTGCTATTTTTCCTTTATGCATCGTTAAAAATACTCGCCATACCTATGGGTATGCCTGTGTTTTTGGCCTCGTCTAAAGAAAAATTAACTTCCTAAAATTTGGGTAGGCTATTTATTTCCTCCTTCCTAATCTATTATTTTTCATTCGTTTGCCGAAACATTCCAACATTATTTATCTTTGCACCCCAATGGCAAGAATATTAGGCATAGACTACGGAACAAAGCGCACGGGTATTGCGACCACTGACCCTTTACAAATCATTGTAAATGCTTTGGATACGGTAGCAACAGAGGATATCTTCGATTATTTAGCCAAGTATTTGGCTGAAGAACAAGTCGAAAAAATAGTCGTGGGAGAGCCGAAGCATAAAGATGGCAACCCCGCACAAATCGCACATTTGGTGGTCGGATTTGTTCGAAAATTACAAAAATTATATCCGGAGATTGAAGTAGTGACCTATGATGAGCGATTTACGTCAGTAGATGCAAAAGCCATTATTTTTCAAAGTGGGTTGAAACAAAAAAAGCGGCGGGATAAAACCTTAGTGGATAAAGTAGCAGCCACATTGATTCTTCAAGATTATTTAGGGCATAGAATTTAGGAATTCAGGGTTTAGGATTCGATTTTTTTTGAACCCTAAACGCTAGCTGCCTGTTTAGTTTTCCTGTCGCTTTGGCCGACGGTCTTTTTTAGCGAAGTCAAAGAAAATCTAGAACCTTAATTCTGAAAGTAAGTTATGATTTTACCGATTTATGCCTATGGGCATCCTGTTTTGAAAAAAGTAGCGGAAGATATTGACAATGACTATCCGAAATTAAATGAATTGATTGAAAATATGTGGGAAACCATGTATAAAGCCGAAGGGGTTGGTTTAGCCGCTCCCCAAATAGGTTTAGGAATTCGACTCTTCATAGTAGATACGGTACAAGTTTTTGAAGGAGAAGAAGAACCCACTGAAGTGGGACTTAAAAAAGTATTCATCAATGCCGAAACAATAGAAGAGTCAGGTAAAGAGTGGGAATATGAAGAAGGCTGTTTGAGTATTCCCGATATTCGTGGAGATGTGAAGCGCCAACCTCAACTAAAAATGTGGTATTTAGATGAAAATTTTGAAGAGCATGAAGAGGTTTTTACAGGCATTAACGCCCGAGTGATTCAACATGAATATGACCATATTGAGGGGATATTGTTTACTGAAAAATTGAAGCCGATAAGGAGGAAAATGATTAAGCGAAAATTAGAAAAGATTCGAAAAGGTCAAATCGATTTAGACTATAAAATGAAGTTTGCAAAGAAATAAGTACCCGAATAAATCTCTCAAATTATCAAGGTTTTTGAGGTTTATCATTGTTTTATTATGTCCTCATTCCGAACGGTTTTTCCCACTTTCAAGGCTAATTTTGAAATCAATCATCAAGACCAAACCCTTTTATTAGGGTCTTGTTTCGCCGCTCATATTGGGAATCGATTAAATCGATTGAAATTCCCGTCTTTACTCAATCCGTTCGGAATTCTTTACAGTCCAATTTCCATTTTAGAGGGTTTTAAGTGGCTCAATTCAGCTGATTATTTTTCCGAAAATGATCTTTTTCAACATCAAGGTCTGTGGCATAGTTTTCAGCATCATGGGCAGTTTTCTCATCCAAATAAAGAACATACATTAAGCCAAATTAATGAGGCATTAAAGGAGGCTAAAATTTTACTGAAAAAGTCAAATCGACTTATTTTAACATTCGGAACGGCCCATGTTTTTAGATATAGAAAGACAGGAAATGTTGTGGCCAATTGTCACAAATTGTCGGGTCAAGACTTTGAAAGAAAGCGATTGAGTTTGGAAGAGGTTTCGGCTGCATTATTCCAAATTTTTGAATTGGTCAGGAGTATAAACCCTGAATTGAAAATCATTTTGACAGTTAGCCCCGTTCGACATATTCGGGATGGATTAGTGGAAAACCAAAAGAGTAAAGCCACTCTTTTGTTGGCTATTGAAAAATTGGCTCAAGCTCAGCCTGATGCAGTTTTTTATTTTCCTTCCTATGAAATTATTTTAGATGATTTGCGTGATTATCGCTTTTATAAGGAGGATTTAATTCATCCAAATGACACTGCGGTTGATTATATTTGGTCGTATTTTGAAAATGCTTTTTTCAATGAAAAGACCCAAATATTAGCTCAAAAAATCGAAAAAATCAGAAATGCCGTAGCCCACCGTCCTTTGCATCCAGAGTCAGTACCTCACCAGACTTTTATAAAGAATCAACTGTTGAGAATAGAAGCCTTACAATTGGAAAATTCGTTCTTAGATTTTTCAGAAGAGTTGGATAAACTAAAAAAACCAATCAGATAGATTCAAATCACCTGATTAGTTTTTTTGTCCGCGTTCCTAACCTGGCGCAGCCAGTACCGCAAAAAAAGACATTAGATATTCTTCTTTGCCTTGATGCAAATAAGCAAAAATCAAGGCTGTGGATATTTTAGCTAAAATTCAATAGCCCTCCCACAAACGACCCAAATGTTCGCAAAGCTCACATGGGTAGTTTTTCTGCCTTAGCTTAATTGAATTTCTTAACGCCAAAATCTCCAATGCCAACAGACATTCCATACTAACTCTCGCCACATTTGCGCAAAAGTTAATTGAATAGGTATTAAGTAAGTACTTTACTTGATAACCAAAGTTGGTATTTCTTTATTAATGGTCATCATTCTTTCTGTAACACTTCCGATCAATAATCGTTCGACCTGAGAGTGACCTTTAGCGCCCATCACGATCAAATCTGCTTTTTCCATCTTGGCACAGTCATATAAATATGGAGCAACAGGTCCACCTTCTTGATCAAGAATAAATGTCTCGATTTCGCCCGGATAATTAGCAGCGAATTTTTCGAGGAAAATATCCATTGCCTCATTGGCTTGTCCTTCTAATGCGCTAACAAATTTCGCCCGATCTTGCCCACTGGTATAAATACTCATATTGGGTAAGCCAAATACATTGACACAGACCAATTTAGCAGGACTCTCTAACATAGAGCCTAAGGTGGAGGCGGTTTCTAATGCATTAGCAGAATAGCCTGAAAAATCAATAGGAATTAAGATAGTTTCGATCTTTGGACTTGCAGACTCAGGAATAATCAATGCATTACCATTGACTTTTCTAACCAAGTTTTTAGCTAAAATACCAAAACCTGAATCTTCCATTTTTTGACCAATCACTACCAAATCTGCTTCAGATGATTCGGCAGTATCTAATAATTCAGAAAGAGGGTTACCAGTTGCAACTTCATATTGATTGACTACGCTTTCGTGTATGTCAAAGGCTGCTTCAACCTCTTTCCCCATCTCGTTGATTATGCCTTCATTTCTATCCCAGATGTTATGAAGCGTCTCAATATTTTTCATGAAAAATGGATCATGAGATTCAAAATATGGAACCACATGAAGAAAATGAGCTGCCTTCAACGGAACATATTTGGCGAAAAAACTCAGATATTGGATAATGGCTTTATCTGTATCGGTCAAATCCAATGCAACTAAAGCTTGATTAATTTCTCTAAGAACACCTTTATCGGCGTTGGCCATAGTTAGTACAGTTGTATCTTGCATTATATATTGTATTTAAGATTTATTGATATAGGCAAAGCTAGTTGAATGACCTCCTGAAAAAGGTGACTAATGTTAATTTTGGAAAGTGATTTTTGTCATTGATATTTGATGCTTTACCCCATCAATATGATATCTAGATCGAAGTTGATTTCGATAGTGTTTTTAACTTTGATTAGTCCCATTAATGCGGTTGGAGGTGTAATCTGAAAACTAGAAAGTTCCAATTCTTTGGAGCCGGTGACCTGAAAATTTTGGTCGCTTTTTTTCAAAATATGGATTGGGATAGACACTAATTGTTTAACCTCATTAATTGTGATTTCAGTATTGGCAATAAAGAATATCCAATTATCACATTTTGTTAGATTATCGCAATCTTGATTAATTACTTCTTTCAGGTTTATTTGTATAAAAGGGCATTTATTTGCATTTAAAGTCTTACGGAAATCGTTATTTATTATCTTTCCACCACAGTCCATTTCCTTTATTTGAATATTCAATATAGCACTCTCAAAGCTCATCAAATCGCCATCTACTGGTATTTCATAGGTTAATTTTTTGGGTTGAAATTTTTCATAAGAGGCGCAGCAAAATTCATTAATATTGGTTTTTCCAAATACCTCTAATTTACTTTTTGAACCAAGATAATATTCGACAGAGTTTCTGTCCTCATAAGGTGAAAAGGCAAATAATAAAAGAATAAAAAAGCTTAAAAAGTAGGCTAAATATTTGGTATTCATTTTTACAGAATAAAAGGGAGATAAAACCGAGAAAGCTGCCAGAAGCAGCTTTCTCAGAAATTTTATCAACAAACTCATTTAGAATCCGACTACAGCTTCAATCATGAAACCGCTAAATTTTCCATCTTCTAAGATGCTTCCTGTTGGGAAGTCTTTATAGTTTTGAGTGACATATTCGGCTTTCAAAAGTAGGCTATTGATTGGGAACCAACCTAGACCTAATTGAGTCCGGTCAATAGTGACTTCTGTACCACTTATATCGTCTGCAGTTACAGTGTTGTAACGACCGCCTACGAAGAAGTTCTCATCTGCACCAAATCTAAGGATTACCTCTGCGCCAATTTGACTGATGTCTCTAGTCTCCGCTTCTGCATGAGCTCTTCCTGAGCCACTTTCATAGGTTAAGAAGGTCTCAACCATTTTATATTTGAGGAATACATTTCCTTGAATTGCCATCACTTTATCACTGAAACCAGGATTGTAACGACCAGAAGGGAAAATGCCTCTATCTCCTGCACGAGAACCTGGAGGAACCATTACTAAATAGTATCTTGAACCACCACGGTCACCATCATAAATGTGATTGGCACTTGAGCTTCCAGTTTGATACATAGATCCAGAAATTCTCAGTCTTGTGTCTGCATTAATTTGTTTGTCGTAAGCAATTTTTCCAATGACTGAAGGATTTTTCTTAGCCCTATTGTCTAAAGAATCGGTTCGTGCAACACCGACATTACCATTGATTTCACCACCTGTAAGACCCAACATAAACATCAAACCAGAAGGAGTGTGGTAATAAATTTCTCCACCGATTTCTGTGTTGAAGGCATCTAGAATATAGTTACCTACAAATGGGTTATACATGGCATTACCATTATCTGTTCTTCTAAAATGGGCATCACCGTAGTTAACTTCCATGTGACCAATTTTGATCGTTGTACTTTCCATTAATTTAGAGAACATATCCCCTTTAATGAAAGGCAATTTATCAAATTGAATATAACCACCTTTTACCCAGGCTTCGGGGTGGTGACGAGAAGAAAGGTACGTTACCAAATTTAATCGAACACCATCTGCCAATTGAGCATCGATGTTCAAATTCGCAGTTGCCAAGTTAAAACCTGGCTTCAATTCATATACGGAAGTGGCTCCTGAGTTTTCATTCTCTAAAGCCTGAAACTGTTGAGCGAAATGACCTCCGATTTTTACTCCAAAATTGTCGGAGCTACCATCGTTATCTTTTGTGGTTTCAAATACATTGATTCCATTTTTGTCATTCGCTCTCCAATAAGAAATAGTGTTTTTTTGAGCAAAAGCTGGAAGGACTAATCCAATAGCAAAAAAGAGGATTAATGATCGAGAAATTAGATTCTTGATTTTCATAATTGATAGTGATTTTAAGTAATAGTAGTTAGGGATATTGACTTGGAACTAAGCTAACTAGTTGATTATTAGATAGGTAATGCCATTTTAGACTAACTAAAGTCACTAACCCTAATTTATAGTAGGTTAATTGTTATTTTGTGGTTATTTTGAAATAGTGGTTTTGAATTCAACGGTTACTTCATTGCCGGTTGTAAGTGCTCCCAAAAGAGCTTTTGGTGGATCTACTCCAAAGTCAGTCATTTTCAATGTTTTTTCGCCTTCAAATAATATGTTTCCATTTGGTTGATTGATGGCTTTAACTTTCATTGAAATGGGGCATGTTTTTCCAGCGATGGTCAGACTTCCTGTGGTATTTAACCAAAATCCATCAGCTGTTTTTTCAGTAATGTTTGACGAATCAAGTCTGTATTTAATATTTGGATATTTTTTGGATTCTAGTGCATCGTAGGTTTTACCGTCCATGATAGAGCCCTTTGAACTCTTGATGTTTTTGACTGGAATAGTCAGCGAAAGGTTTTGAATTTCAATCATGCCTTCCTCTCCGAATAAAAGACTCGCTACTCCTGTAAAACTTGTGATCTCAGATGTCCAATCATGAATATTTGAGGTTCCATTTATACTAATTTTGGAATCGCCTTCAAATTCATAGGCGTAGTTTTGAGCGAAGGATAGATTGAATGAAACTGCTAAAATGATAATTAAATTTATTGAACGCATTGTGATTTATTTTTGAATTATAAAGTAATTGATTACTTCTTTCGAATGCAAATCTAGAGCAGATCATTGCATTGAAAGGTGATATTTGTTAGTAGGTTTGGTGATTTTTGTCAGGGAAAAGTAGGTCATAACTATATTTCAATTATTTGGAGAAGGGTACACAAAAAATGAATATTTTATTATTCAAATAGGGCTTCACGATACTATTTTCTGTTTAAATCTATCTAATCAATGCAATTTTTCTTATGATTGTGAAGGCATATTCTTTTCAAAAAAACAACTGACTAATCAACTTAGAAACTATGAATAAAAACTTACTTGTTATCCTAGCCTTTCTGACCTTTTTTTCTATCGAAATATTTGCTCAAAAAAAGAAAAAGAATCCAATAAAAACCTCTGTTTCAACCTTTAAAGCAGATGATTTTAAATCTTTGAAATTTCGAAATATCGGACCTTTCCGAGGAGGGAGGTCGAATGCCGTATCTGGTGTTAATGGAGATAATCTGACGTATTATTTCGGAAGTGTTGGTGGTGGAATTTGGAAGACTGAAGATGCAGGTGTTTCATGGAGAAATATTACCGATGGATTTCTTAAAAGCGGCTCTGTCGGTGCAATTGCAGTTTCAAAAGCTGATCCCAACATAATATATGCTGGAATGGGGGAACATGCCGTTCGTGGAGTGATGACTTCACATGGAGATGGCGTCTATAAGAGTATGGATGCAGGCAAAACTTGGGTGCATATGGGGCTCAAAGATTCGCGCCATATTGCAGCGATCCGTATTAATCCCACAGATCCTAATATCGTATATGTCGCAGTTCAGGGGGCATTGTGGGGATCCAATAAAGATCGAGGAGTTTATAAAAGTGCAGATGGAGGCAAAACTTGGCGAAATGTACTTTTTGTAGATGAGAAGACCGGTGCAGTAGATTTAAGTATGGATGCTTCTAATCCCAGGGTTTTATATGCCGGAATGTGGGATTATCAAAGACATCCCTGGAAAGTTCGGAGTGGGGGAGAGGGGTCTGGTATTTGGAAATCAATGGATGGAGGAGAGTCCTGGAAACAATTAAAAAAGGGGCTTCCTAAAATGATGGGGAAAGTTTCAGTTGATGTTTCGCCAGCGAATCCTAATAGAGTTTATGCTAATATTGAAGCAGAAAAAGGAG
Organism: Bacteroidota bacterium; assembly: GCA_024743405.1. Taxonomy (GTDB): domain Bacteria; phylum Bacteroidota; class Bacteroidia; order Chitinophagales; family Saprospiraceae; genus JANSWP01. Next base: position 58,898 of record JANSWP010000026.1, on the reverse strand, counting down.
GTGTTTTTCGTTCTGATAATGGAGGGGAATCATGGACACAAGTAAATTCTGACCGAATTACAGTAGCGCGAGCATGGTATTATATTGAAACATTTGCCGACCCAGTTGATGAGAATACGGTTTATGTTTTGAATGCCCCCGTGTTAAAATCTATTGATGGCGGTAAATCTTTTACCCCAGTTTCAAATCCGCATTCTGACCAACATGATTTATGGATTAATCCAGATAATCCCCAAAATATGATACTTGGCAATGATGGTGGTGGATGTGTTACCTTCAATGGCGGAAAAACGTGGAGTACACAACAGAATCAACCAACTGCCCAATTTTATCGAGTCATTACCGATAATCGATTTCCTTACCACATATATGCAGGTCAACAGGATAATTCTACAGTTGCTATTGCTAGTCGGACTCGAAGTGGAGGCATTGGTATGCGAGATTGGTACCCCGTAGCAGGAGGCGAAAGTGCATTTTTAGCATTCGATCCTGACAATCCTGAGTTGATTTATGGAAATAGTATTCAAGGATTTACGGATGTTTATGACCATACAACTGGTGAGATAAAAGATATAATGGCTTATCCACAATTAAATTTGGGAACATTGCCACGTGATATGAAGTATCGATTTAATTGGAATAATCCTTTGATCAGTTCACCTCAAAATCCAAAAGTGCTTTATCATGGCGCACAGTTGGTTTTGAAAAGTGACAATGGCGGTATCTCTTGGACAGAGATTAGCCCAGATTTGACTCGAAATGACCCAACCAAACACGATGAAGGGGGCGTTCCTTTTACGAATGAAGCAGCTGGAGGAGAAGTATATAATACATTGAGTTATCTGGCGGCATCGCCACATGCGGCTGGTGTAATATGGGCTGGCTCGGATGATGGATTAGTGCATGTGACCCAAGATGAGGGAAAGAATTGGAAAAATGTTACTCCTACAGGTCTTTCAGAGTCATTAATAAATGCGATAGAAGTTTCACCGCATGATCCAGCAACGGCTTACTTAGCGGTGACTCGATATAAGTTTAACGACTTGTCTCCCATGATTTATGTGACAAATGATTTTGGCACAACATGGAAAATGAAGATAAATGGCATACCAGGGGATAACTTTACAAGAGTAGTGCGAGAAGATCCAGTGAAAAAAGGTGTTTTATATGCTGGAACGGAGGATGGATTATATATTAGTTTTAATGGAGGTGATAACTGGACAAGATTCCAGTCAAACCTGCCTGTATGTCCAATTACTGATTTGATTATTACTGACAATGATTTGGTGGTTGCAACCTCAGGAAGAGCCTTTTGGATTTTAGATGACCTCAGCGCCATTCAACAATCTATGGGTAAATCAGATATGGCAAAAGCTAAAATATTCCGACCAAAACCGACTTATAAGTTTACCTTGAATGCCTCCAAAAAAGCACCGCCAAACGAAGGGCAAAATCCTGCTAACGGCGTTATTTTCGATTATTATTTACCAAAAAATTGGACGGATACATCTGAGTTAAGTTTAGTGATCTCGGATGTATTTCAAAATACCCTTCGAACATACTCGAATCAAAAACCTGAGAAATTCAAAACCTGGCCAGGTGGTCCTCCGAAACCGGAAGTGCTACCTTCTAAAGCGGGTATGAATCGTTTCAATTGGGACTTGCGTCGCCAAACGTTGCCATCCATTGATGGTATTTTTGTGATGGGTGACTACCGAGGACATACTGTTCCTCCTGGAGATTATTTATTTAAATTAATGACTGAGACAGATACCTCTGTAACTATGGTAAAAGTTGTGCCTGATCCTCGGTTAAAATCTGATTTAGGGGAGCATGGTAACCAACAAGTGCTACTTTTACAGATAGAAGAAGGGGTCAAAGATATTCATCATTCTGTCAATCAACTGCGTTCTGTCAAAAATCAACTGTCTGAAAGATTGGAATTGTTGAAAGAAATGGGTGGTAAAGAATTATTAATAAAGAAAGGGGAAATGGTGATGGAAGCCATGACTAAATGGGAAGAAAACCTGATTCAACCCAAACAGAAAACTTTTCAAGATGTCATTAATTTTAAAAATCAACTGAATGCTCAACTACTCGCTTTAAAAGGACAAATTGATTCACATGAGCCAAAACCTACAAAAGGAGCAATTCAAAGATTAAAAGATTTATCCAATGAATGGGCAATACAAAAAGCGGAAATGGAACGGATTATCAATGAGGAAGTTAATGGATTTAATAAGGCTTATGCCAAAGCGAAACTTCCAGTTTTAATAATGCCTAAATAATTGTTCAGTTAATTGGTTCAAGGCTTTGAATTTACTGCAAAAACCCAATTTTTTAGTCTTGAATCTGGAACTTTCTATGCCAATGTTCAAATCCTTCAGAGTAATCATAACGCTTAGAATTTTATTTATAATCGCACTCGTGCTAGCGTTGGTTTACTGCTTTTCTTATACGGAGTACTATATTACCATGTTTATTTTGGTGGTAGTGATTGTCTTGACAGTGGGGGATATGATTCATAAGGTGAACCAATCGAATAGAGACTTTACGGCTTTCCTTTTAGGAATAAAATATGAAGATTTTTCAGCGACTTATTCAGGACACCACAAGGGCAAAACCTTTGGGGAAATGTATGATGCTTTTAATCAAATTAACCGTAAGTTCTTAAATATTAAGGCAGAAAAAGAGGCAAATCATCAATATTTGCAAACCATAGTGGAGCATGTTAGTGTCGGATTATTGTGTTTGGATGAGGAGGGCAATGTATTTATGATGAATAAAGCATTGAAAAAATTGTTGCGAAAACCATATTTAGTCAATGCAGAAGCACTCAAGAAAATTGACAAAAATTTATATGAAGTTGTACAAAGGCTTCATTCAGGTGATAAAGAGTTATTGAAAATCACGATAGATAATAAAATCGTTCAATTATCTATTTCTGCTTTAGAATTTAAACTTCAAAAGCAGTCATTGAAATTGGTAAGTATGCAAAATATCCAATCGGAGCTGGAGGAGCGAGAATTAGAGGCATGGCAAAAACTGATTCGGATTTTGAGACATGAAATCATGAATTCTATTTCACCTATTGTCTCTTTGACTTCAACCATTGAAGGAATGATGAAAGGTGGAAAACTAGAAGGAGAAGATCTGGATGATGTGAAAGCTGCAATTCGTGCGATTCGAAATCGCAGTGAAGGGCTGATGCACTTTACAGAAACATACCGAAATTTGACTCGAATTCCACCGCCAAAATTTCAGATTGTTGATGTCCGTTTATTGGTTCAGCGCTTGAGTACACTTTTGAAACCAGCATTTGAAAAAGATCATATTAATTTTCAAATGCAAATGCCCAATTCGCCTGTTAATTGCTCCATCGATCCAGAATTATTAGAACAAGTCTTGATCAATTTAATAAAAAATGCAATTGAGGCAGTCAATGGAAGTGAAAAACCAACGATTACAGTCACTGCTCAAAAAGAACAATCTGGCAAGACGACGATTTCTGTGATAGATAACGGTAAAGGAATAGAGGAGGGAGAATTAGACGAGATTTTTGTTCCGTTTTATACGACTAAAGTAGAAGGTACTGGGATTGGTTTGAGTCTAAGTAGGCAGATTGTCCGAATGCACAAAGGACGTTTGTTTGTTCAATCGGTAGTAGGGGAGGGGACTGTTTTTACGATTGTGATTTGATGATTTAGTTTTTAAGTAATCAGCTAATCATCTGTCTTTCATGAGTGGTTTGAAAACTTTCACTCTTTCTAGGTACTTTTGCGAAAAAAATCATTTCAATGTTTAAGTTGCTCACATATTTTGTCTTATCCTATTTAGTCTATAAATATTTTATCAAACCTAATTTTTTGCCCGCCGGTGGGGGCAATCCTTCCAATTTGAAGTCAAAAAATAAACAACAACACGCTCAAGAAAAAGAGGATGAAGGTGATTATATTGATTATGAGGAAGTTGACTAAGAGTGTACTCTAAAGGCAATTAGCTCAAATTTTCAAAATTTGAACTAATTCAGACAACGAAAAAACTAATGGAGAAAACAGAGAAAGATCAAAAAATCGGGGATTGGCTGATTTATAAGAATAACCAATTAATAGCTTTCAATAAGCCATCGGGTATAGCTGTCCAATCTGACAAGACAGGAGATAAACCTTTTCTAGATATAGCCGAAATTTTCACAAAAAGTAAGTTGGATCTAATCCACAGAATAGATCGACCAGCGAGTGGAATCGTACTTTTTGCTAAGAATAAAAAGGCACTAGCTCATCTGAATGACCAGTTTCAGCAACGAAAAGTGGAGAAGATTTACTTAGCTGTGGTCAACAAGAAGGAGATTGCAAAAGAAGGAACCTTGGTTCATTACCTTCAGAAGAATGGTCGAAAAAATCGCTCCTTTGTTTCGGAAGAAGAAAGACCCAACTCGAAAAAAGCAGAGCTTTCTTACAGCATTTTAGCCTCAATCGATAATTATCATTTATTAGAAGTCAAGCTTAAAACAGGTCGACATCATCAAATACGAGCTCAATTAGCAGCAATTGATTGTCCTATAAAAGGGGATGTCAAATATGGTGCTCGACGAGCGAATAAAGATCGTTCAATACATTTGCACGCTTGGAAACTGTCTTTTAGACATCCGATTTCAAATATTAAAGAAGAATTAATTGCACCTATTCCGGAGGAAGTAGTTTGGCAAGCATTTGAATTATAATTGTTCAATTATTGAATAACCGAATAAAGTAGTAGCATCATTTAATAAGTTGTTAACCTCAAAATTACATTTCAATAATTTCAATGTATTACAATTGTGGAATATAAACACCTAATCTAGTCTAAAGCTTGATAAGCTTCATCTTGTTTCTCTTCTTTCCCCTTATCAAGTTCTTTTTAGGCAGCAAAAAATTGCAGCATGCAGTTGGCCAATTATCATACACATACCATATTCAGTGATGGAAAATCAAACCCAAAAGATTACATTGAATCAGCTATTGAAAAAGGTTTGACCGCTTTTGGCTTTTCTGACCACGCCCCTGTTTTGTTCGATACCTCCTATTGCATGCCTATGGAAAAATTAAATAATTATTTGATTGAAATTGACCGATTGAAATTTGATTTTGCTGACAGAATTGAAATTTATAAAGGTTTGGAAGTAGATTATATTCCTGGGGAAGTAAGTATATTGGAGGATTACATTCAATCTTCTATGTTAGATTATACAATTGGGGCAGTACATTTTGTGGATTATTGGAGTGATGGTAAACCATGGGTAATTGAAGGGGCAGAAGATGTATTCCAAAAAGGAATTAATGAAATATTTGAAGGGGACATTGAGGCTGTTTTGACAAGGTATTTTGGATTGATTCGAGAGATGGTTCAAACGGCTTGCCCGACTATTGTGGCGCATTTGGATCGAATCAAAAAGCAGAATAAAGGTGAAAAATATTATTCAGAAAAATCATCTTGGTATAAAAAAGCTGTTGAACAAACCTTGGAAATGATTGCTGAATCCAAAGCGATTTTAGAAATCAATACAAAAGGTGTTTACAAAGGTGTTACAGATGATTTTTATCCAAGTACTTGGGTTTTGAAAATGGCTTATGAAATGAATATTCCTATCCATCTTGCTTCGGATTGTCACCACCCTTCATTGATCACGGGAGGCTTTGATAATGCGATGAAAAAAATAAAAAAGCTAGGGTTTAAGGATATTCAATTATTGAAAAATGGTATTTGGCAGCCTTTTGAGATAGAAAGAAAGATACATTTTTCAGTTTAAGTTTTTGGACACAATAATTCTTTAGTAAACGTGTCCAAAAACCTTAGATATTCAATTTCGATACTGATTAAAGTTGATATCCAAGTCCCAATTCTAGGCTCCAAATATTTGGTCTGATCTTAATACCATCTTTGGTACTCCAATTGGATAGGCTTTTTTGAAAATGAACTCCTGTCATTATCCCTAGCCTTTCATTGATTTTGTAAGTTGACCTTAAGCCTACAAAGGCATTGAACTTCCATTGGTTGGATAGAAAATTGGTGGTTGATCCATTGAAATCTTGAATTTCATTTTGATAAAGCGTTCGTCCTTTATTTTTAGAAAGGATATTCACAGATCCTCCCGCCAAAATATCTGTTTGCCAATTTTTTGAAACCCATGTTTTTGCTATCCCAATAGGGATTTGATACAATTGAATTCGATTGAAATGATGAATTTTTTGGGTAGCAGTAGTGGTCAATACTATATCTCCACGTGTTTCTGAAAGATTGCCCGTAAGTGCGTTTGTTTGAACTTGAAGGATAGTGTCCGACAATGTGATTTTGTAATCATTTATAGTATTGCTCCACTCAAATTGGCTTTCCAATTGTTGATACCCTAATCCAACCATTAGGCTAAAATTTTTCTTTAATGGTAGGAAATAATTAAACTGAGCGTGATAAGAAATCAAGCTTTTCTCATAGGTGTCTCGATCAGGTTTTGAATTGCCATAACTCATATTCCATATCGAAATTCCGCCTAAAAGAGCAAATCTGCCTGACTGTTTAGTGGTTGTTTTTTGATCGTCTTCTAATAAATGTTTTGGTAATTGTGCAGGCTTAGGCTTTTCAATTTTCTTTTGAAGAAAAACCTGTCTGAGAGGCAGTTTTAATAGGTCTTCAAAAAGTTTTGAGGACAAATTTGGCTCACCCTTTTTTGGCTGGCGTGAAGCATTTATCTTTTTAGATAAAATATTATCTGACTGACTGATCAAATCTGAAATATTAGAATTGAAAGAGCGTGTTTTTGTCTTATTATCTTGTCCTAAAATAACTGAGGGCAATTGATTTGTGGTGTTTACTTTTTCGTTTGATCCTGATTTTTCTGTTGCTCCGGATGGTCGAATATCATTATTTCTAGTGTTTATGTTAACTGCTTTTACAGATTGTGTAAGGCGTGACGCCGACGGTACTTCCTCTTTTAAGACTGAATTTACCTCAGGTGATTTTTCTTGGACAATTTTAGGGTCATCAGCCATAAAGATTTTATTTCCTTCGGTACAGAAGAATGGTATCAATAAAATGGTGATTGCAATGCCAATCAAAATTTGATTAGTTCGTGAAAACTTCCTAGAAGGTTGCAATTTGTCCATCTTCTCTAGGATACCTACTTCCATTTGCTCCCAATCCAATTCGGGTGGCAACGGCGGATTATTTTCCGATATTAGTTTTTTTATTTTATTGAAATTAGTGTCCACTGTCTATTATTTTTTGTCTGTGTTTTTTTTAAAGTTTTTTTTCGTAACCAACTTTTTGCTCTAGATAATTGAGACCGTGAGGTCTCGGCACTGATTCCTAATAAATCTCCGACTTCCTTGTGTGAATATTCGTCAATTACAACTAACATGAATACTTGACGGTAGCCTAAAGGCATTTCAGTTAGGTAATTTTCAATATCTTCTTTAGTCAACTCATTGAATAAAAATGTATCGGATACTTCTATTGCTTTCGCTTTTTCTAAAGGGACAATTTTACCTTCAAATTGCTCTTTTCGGTGATGTTGTAAACATTGATTTATAACCAATCTTCTCAACCAAAATTTGAATTCGCCTTTACCTTCATCGAAGGTATGAATACTCAAAAATACCCTTGCGAATATTTCCTGAATTACATCCGCATGCTCACTTTCATTCGATACATATCGCCGTACAATTGACCATACGTAATTGATACAACTCTGGTAAAGAACCTTAAAGGCGGCGTTTTTTCGTTGTTTGACTAATGCTATGACAGATGAATCAACCAATTTGATTATTTTTTAGGTTAGGGTAACCCGAAAAACCGCAAAGGGTTCTTCGGGTTATGACTCATTAATTAATTCTGTCATTAACAACCTTCAATGAAGGAACAAACTTCATCATCATTATTTAAGGTGACCACCGTTCCGTCAGCTTGAGTGACCATAATTGGGTAAACCAATTCTGTTTCTTTGATACTACTTGGTGCACCAGTAATGACGAAATAGCTATTGACATCTGTGATGGTTTGTTGCACGCCTTCTACAATTGCCTCTAAAGGATAGTTAATATCAAAAGGGCAAGGGAACACAGTAAAAATATTATGCCCATTAAAAAACAGATTCACATGGGCTGGTAAATCACAAATATTTGTTGGGTCGACGGTAATTATTATACCGCACTCCGCATAAGAGGCAATCAAGTCATCAAAATCATTAATGACTAAAGTATCTCCATCGGGATTAATCAATGAAAAAGGGTATTGCAATTCCATGCCGATACCACTCAAAAGCAAATCAGCATATTCATTTTCATCATTGACTGTTACAGGTCCAATGGTAGTCATCACTATGAAAGGGAATACAATTGTGTTACAGGCAAATCCAGTTATCTCAAAGCCATTACCTGTTACAGGAGGTGCGATTCCTTGGCAGTCAAAAAGCGCATCCAAGAAATCTTGAGTTGTATTTATGTCTAATTGGGAACCGTCGAAAAGCGCTACTGTCATTGGCAAGGAAAAGAATAATTCATTAGTGGTTGCTAAAAGTACTATCAATTCTGATTCATCATTTGCAACATATGTATTACCCTCCTCATCTTCCAAGTTAACTGGATAAACTAGACTGAAACAACAGTTGTTTTCCAATAAAAAGGCTGGAATAGTTTCACTGTTTTCCATAAGACCTTCCCAACCTGAAGTTGGAATACAAGAACCGAATTTATTACCCAAAATATCATTACTGGTTACCTGACCAGTTGTGCCGTCATTTTCTGTAACCGTTAAAGGGAAAACGAAATCAGTAACCCTATTTGGAGCTTGATTATTGAGGGCATTATTGTAATCCGATTGTGAATCAATGGTTAAATTGTTACCAGATTCCAAAGCTAATTCAAATGGAAAATTGATGGTAACGCAATCCAAATTCAAACCATCAGATGAATTGTCCTTTAAGGCATTGACCAAACTGTTGACTATAATCGTGTCGGGTTCGAAAACAGGGTCATCAATGATGATTTCGTCAATATTTTCTTTATTACAAGAAGCGATTAAAAGTCCTAAACAAAGGAAGAAGCATATTTTTTTGGTTAGATATTTCATTTTTATTGAGTTGAAAATTGATTTATTAATTTTTTGAATAACTATTATCTGCGCAGATTTGATAACTATATGCAGATAAGAAGGATATCGTTGCACGGAGTAAAAAATAATTAAATTTAGAGTACTAATATTTGTTTTCAACTCTTCTTGGTCTATCTGAATATCCCTTATTGTTTGAATAAGGAAGCTTATTTTAAACCTAACCAACTTCTGTAGAGTGGTTCATATTTGATTAGATAGGATAGCAAAAAAGCCAGGTAGTTAAAGGATGGAATTAATAAATCTAGAAAATTAAATTGGGGGTTAACAATAGCTATTTTAGAAAAGAACCAATTGCTCCATTATAAGAACAATTGGTCATGGTGTATATTCGATATATTGTAGAGTTTTTAAATTCTTGAATCAATGTTTCACCACTTTTTTCCAATGTTTTTGCCCTTCTTTTTCTAAAACAACAAAATAGATTCCATTTGGAAATTCAGAAATAACCAAGGTATTGGAGTCCTGCGGAAAGGATTTAACCCTTTTACCTAAAAGATCTGTCAAGTATAATTGTGAGTCATTATTGGGAGACGCATCCAATAGTTGGATGGATAATATTCCGTCTGTTGGATTAGGAAAAACAGTAAAGATTGGCTCATTTTCAAAATCATTTGTTGGGACTATATCGCAAGTTCCAAAAATATTGGCGTCCATCCATTGAATTCGGTCAGCAATCCAATCTTTCATATTTCCAATTTCGCCAGCATAACTTCCTGATACGATTGGATTGGGCCAAACGTATTGATCTAAAATGTCCCATTTTTCAAAGTTTCGAGTCGCTGCATCTCCTAGAAAATTAGCTTGGTCATCAATAAAACTAAATATGGAATCGATATGCAAAGACTCTTGTCGCAGTTCTTCCCATCGGCACTTTAAGAGGTTTTGAAATTTTTCATCCTTCAACATTCTGTCCCACCAAAATGGTTCTGACGCAGATTGACTAATATAAAACATCCAACCATCGGTTGTCCAGGCATCACCATAATCTGCATTATAAAAAGCTAAGTTAAAGTCCCAAATAGGTCCAGCATAAATTTTCCCGCCATTCGAATCTTTCTTCTTATGGAGGTAGGAGCTGAGTCGATAGGCGTCAACATTTTTCCCTAATTCACTCAAAATAAAGTGTTCAGCAAAGGAATTTGCGTCCATGTATTCATCGTATCGTTTGCCACCAAAATAATAAGTAGGGGACCAAATCGCCATCTCAAAACTATCGACATAAGATTGAATATAATTCAATTGTTCAGGCTGAATGTCATCTAAATCGGGATAAACTAGGACATAGGGTAGTTTTTCCCAACCATTATTCCACTTATTATATTGTGAATACCAGGCCGGGTCACCTCTATCAACTTTAAAAATATAGCCTCCTGTGACTTCATTACCCTGAATATCGGTTTCTTTCAATTTGGCGATATCTACTCTATTATCATCTCTTTTTATTTTTTCCATCAACACATAAACACCTCGATATTCGCCATTAATCATTAACTCGACAAATTGTGTTCGGCTCGCATATTGCCCCATACTTTGGGCGAGATGCATTGTCAAGACATTTCTCATGAGGGTTTTATCAGAAAAAGGACCATGTAAAATCCAGTCTTCTTCGGTTGGAAAGTTTAAAAAGCTAGTATCTAAATCTTCCCCAAACTCATCTTTCATTTCTATACTATAATTATTCTTTGGAAAAAATAGGGAGGAACTTCCGCGTAGTTCAATACCGATTTCACCTTTATATTCATTTGGCAGATCAAGTGAATTATTCATGTTGCCATCACCATTCCATATGATTCCAAAGTCGGCAATGATGTCAAAATCTGGAGAGATGGCTTGTCCATTGGTTTGGATGGTTAAAATAGGTAAGTGTGAATTAAAATCAGGAGATTCAAACCAGGTAGGTGGAGTTCCATAGTCATTAGAGTCATCATTAATCCCAAAAGAAAGAAAGAAAATTGCTGACATATCAGAAGAATTGGCTCCATCTTTATTGTGGATTTGAACTGCCAATACATTTTCCCCATCATTCATAAGTTGATTAACTAAATTTTTATCTACATAGTAAGGTTCAGGGCTACCACCTTGGTACATTTGGGCTTCTCGCCAATCGTTTGCATCGGCATCATAAGCCGGAGGATTTCCATTGATGTTCGCTCGAGCAATTTCAACTCCATTCAAATAAGCAATAAATGCGTCGTCATAGTCAGCATGCAAAACCGCCGCTTCGATCTTTGACAGATCGATTACTTCAAATTTTCTACGCATAAATAGAGATGCAATAGGCGTAATCTGTGTATTGTCATCAGCATCAGCATACCCAATACCTCCATTACCTAAAGACCAAGTATTATCCACAAAGTTAAGATCCGTCCAATTAGAACCTGGGTCAGTGAACCCAGGAAGGTAGCGCCATTGATTAGATGCATAAATCGCTGTTTCCCAATGATCTATTTGTGTAAATAAAGAGAAGGTAGTAAAAAGTGTGAAAACTAATAAAGTAGCTTTTTTAAACATTCGGGATTCAATTTTGAAATTACAAAAGGTTGCAGTTTGTTCAATTCGTTTTTGGTAGGTCTTCGTATCTTGTTTAGAGACAACAAAGGTCTTTAAAATAATGGGTTTATTCTAACTTAACCATATTCATTCGGTAAGGAAAGTTGCGATTTTGTTTTTAAGTAAGCCGGATAGAATAAATTTACATGTAAGTGCTTGGACAAAATCTGGTTATAGTTTACTGGAGCATTGCCGCAAAGCTGCTCGCTCCAGTAAATGGTGGTTTTGGACTCCCTTCCAAGTCTCCTCTACTGCAACGGGCGCCTTTGGCGCGATGTTGCAGTGTTTAAGTGGAACTTAATATTGTTCTCTTAAGTGCTTGGTCATAAATAAGTTCCATATTTGACGAAAACTATTTTTTTGCCAGACGAGGCAAAAAGCACAGGCATATCCTTAAATATGGCGAGCATTTTTAACCAAATATGTTATAAAAATAGGCTGTCATAATATGTGTAAGTTATTTCTGTCTAAGCACTTACTTACTTATTCTTTCCAAAATGGAAACTTCGCCCAATTACGCCAATATAAAGAGTCTTTTCGGAGGCGTTGGTGTTCAATGGTTATGGAGTGTAGACCTCTTTCCAAATAGTCTACATCTATAATCGTCAAAATGCCTTTTTCGCCATTTGATGGTTGTTGGTAGTAGTGATAGTTTGGTGATTTGAAAAGACTATCATTGACGTATACCTTATAAAGTTGACTGACACAAGTTAGGGCCGTATCCGGATTACCAAATTTATCTGAATCGATATCTATTTTAATGACACTTGTTTTTAAACCTGTTTCTACTAAGGGCTTTAAATCTGGGCAGATTTTCTGGATGATTTTGTCGTGCCATCTAGAATTATACCCAATGAATAATTCTAAAAAGCCATTCTGAATGTATTTGGAAGGGATACTTGCTGATTGTACAACATCTGATCCTTGTTCTCTTAAATCATTATAAAAAACGTGACTAAGCTTAGTGTTAGACTTTTTTTTGGGGAAAAAGGGATGATATTGAGTGCTCATGGAGCCAACAATAATCGTGAGGATAACATATGGAACAAGAAAGTAAGCAATTTTTTTACTGAATCGATTATCTATCAAATTATAATAAATCGGTCGGTAAATGAATGCTAATGTGATAAAACTAAAGAACCGATATATTGGATAATAAAAGGTAGCCGCCCATTTTTTTTTCTTTAACCAACCTAATGTGATAAAGTCAATTAAAAATATCAAGCCACCAAAAAACCACAAAATTCCTAAAATGACAGAAATTGTATCCGCAGCAGACTCAGAAAAAGAATTGATGAATTTTTGACAAACAACATCTATTAAAAAGTAAAGACCTGAAAAGTACAACCCAAAAGCAATCAACATGAATATTATCATGAAAGTGAGTGCGAAAACGACGCTACAGAATTTTTCTAAACGCTCTATGTACAAATCATATGAAACTGTATTTTTTCTTATAAATCGGTCAAATCTTGGATGAAAATTTAATGAATCAAAATCAATTTCTCCGGAAACATACCTTAGCCCAATTGTACTAATCCAAAGTCCTCGTAGGATGACGTGAAAAATGAGATTTACTAAAAGGAAAAACCAAGCTCCTAACATGACCATAAAAGGAACGGAGATAATGAAATTATTCTCTACTCCTTGACTAACAACCTTTATATGGGTCATAAAGTCGATTATAGGTTCATAAAGGCTTCCAACCAAAAAAATGGCAAAACCAGAAATGATTAATTCTAATTGCCAACTCTCTTGTTGCAGTAATTCAAGCCATTTCGAAAGTTTATTTTTACTACGATCTTCCATAATTAGGAGTATTCATTATCTATCTTTAGGCTAATTTTTTCACTTTCGTATCATTGGTGATTTTCAGACTTTCATTCATATTCAATAAATTTAATCCAGGGGTTTTGCCAACCTCAATACTTCCTAAGTCCTCTTCAAACCCTAATGCTTTTGCACCATTTAAGGTTGCCCATTTTAGCAGTGTTTCAAAAGGGATATAAGACTGGAATTTAGAAATAGTGCGCATTTCATCAATAATGGAAAGTTGCCAATTTGATGTTAAACTATCTGTTCCTATAGTCATTTGTGCATCATTGTCAATGAATTTTTGATAATCCGGCATTCGATTTTCAATGTATAAATTAGCATTGGCACAAGTTGCCCAAAAGACGTTTTTGCCTCCCCAATCATGTGCTTTTTGAATATCTTCTGAGCCAGTCATCGTATTGTGAACAAATAAGGTTCGGCAAGATGGATTCATATTTTCTAGAGCATAATGAATGGCTGTTTTTCCAGATGGTTTGAAATCGTCAATACTAATTTGAAAGGTTTCATAAAATTTTAAGAAGTCACCTGTTTTATTTAAAAAGAAAGCATCTTCATGTGGTGTTTCTTGATTGTGAATGCTTATTGTCATCCCTTTATTCGTCTCCTTTTTCAGCTTTGAAAATAACTTTTGAGATACGGTATATGGCGCATGCGGAACGCAACTTTTTCGATTGCCATTGCCATTGCTTTGTTCTTCAAAAACTTTATAATAATCATCAAATGTTTTATCTGCCCAATCATTTTGCATAAAATCAAACATTTCTACGAAAGTATAATATCGAATAGGGCTTTTTGATTTAGTGGCAACGGTATCTGTTTTATTAGAAATATCACCAACTGCGACAATACCTTCTTGTTGCATTTCTAAGTCGCCGGCTTTGATGGCGGTCATTATCTGATCTTCAGAAACATCCCGAAAGTTGACGACGGTCTTTAAAAAAGGTAGTAACCCAGTTCCTGTAGGGGCGACACTCTTCATGTGAGATAATTCGAGATGACAGTGCGTATTGACAAATCCAGGCACAATAATGCCTTCATATGTTTCTAAATTAGATGATTCGTGATTTTCACGTTGATCAATGTTTAAAATTTTGCCATTTGAGTCAATGGTAATCACTCCATTTTTTACAGGTGGTGCGCTAATTGGAAAAACGATATCGGCGGTTATTTGTCTCATGAAACAAGTTTAGATTAAAATTTTGCGAAAGATATTGAAAATTGGGAGTGTGGAAAGAACTCTTAAATAAACAAAATGTATAAAGGTTGATTTTTGCTAATTTTTATAAAGAATATAGTATTTCGCTTACGTTCAAAATGATTCTTTTCGAAAAAAAAATGAGTTTTTGGAAATGATTGTATAATTTTAATGTACTTTTCTAACTGAATAAGTTAAAAAGCGCATCTTAGCAGCTTTCTCTACCCATTCAAACATATCAGAGAATAAGCCCAATAAAGAAATTCTTCATCATTTTTTAACAGGGTTATTGTTCATAAATCAAGTAATAACCTATGTTATTATTATTTTTTTCATCAAACATTAAAACAAAACGATTATGAAAAAGCGCAATTTTATTTTAGTCGCAATTTTATTTGCATTCACGTCTTTTATGGTCTCATGCGGAGATGCCGCAGAAAATGCTGCCGATGCAGCTGAAGATGCAGTTGAAGCTACTACAGATGCAGCTGAAAGTGCAGCGGATGCAGCAGAAACTGCAGCAGAAACTGTAGGTGAAGCCGTAGAAGCTGTTGTTGATTCTACAGCCGCCGCAGTTGAGGGCAAGGAACAAGAGGAGGATGGAGAAGGTGATGATGGCTCAGGGCAGTAAGACAAACCTAGTTAGGCAGTGGGCAGTTTTCAAATAGAATAAACTGCCTACTGCAAACTATTTGTAAGTACCTGAACACCTATAATTGCTATTCTGAACGGACTCCCCTCCAAAACCACCATTTGCCCATTCCTAAGCACTTACTCAGCTAGAATTTCTTCCAGTGTTGACATATTTCCATTTGGTGCCATTGTTGCAATGGGCTATTTTGGTTGTTTATTTGTTATTAAAGGTTTAAAAAAAGATAAAAGTGCTTATAGTTTAAAAATTTTGACTTATATCTATTCGTTATAGCTCAATCTTAAGTTCCTAATATAAGTAAATGACAACTTCACTCGACAAATAATTTTATTGATTATCTTTGTTATCAAAGATCCACGTATGAGAAAATTACAAATCTTATTTTTTCTAGGCATATTTTCATATGAAATGGAGGCGCAGACTGTAGTTGCGGTTTTAGATAATAGTTCTTTTGAAAGAATTATTTCTGATCCAGTCAATCCGACACCTACTGGATGGTTTGGTTGTCAAATGGGATCTACCGCAGATGCCCTACCAGGTGTCTGGAACGTAAATAAAAAGGCATCGGAAGGTAAATCCTATGTTGGGATTTTGACTAGGGAGGATGGCACTTGGGAAAGTATTGGTCAAGAACTTAGTGAGCCTTTACAAAAAGATGCCTGCTTTACATTGACTCTAGACCTTGCGCGGTCAGAAAAATATATGACTTATAATCAACCCATTAAGTTGCGAATATGGGGTGGTAAAGATAAATGTAGTAAGAAACAATTATTAGCCGAGTCTAAAGAGATTCAATCTACTCGGTGGCAGGCCTATAGTTTTGCTTTTTTCGCTAAAACTGAAATAAATTATATCATTCTTGAGGCTTTCAATTCGGAAAGGAGACCTAAGAAAGGTAATATTTTGATTGATAATATTAGATCCATCAAAAGATGTGTGCGGGCAAGTTTATAAGTTTAGTTCCGTAAACCCACTCAAAATTTTCGAAGGTCCATTTTAGGGAATTAGTAATTAATTTTACCAATTCCCTAAATAAATTTAGGACTAATTTTTTTCCATTTCTTCCACGATTTTCTCTGTTTCTTTCATTAAGGACTCTAATTCTTCTCGAATTTTTGATTCCTCCGAATCCCCACTTTTTTCTGTAAGTTCATCATATTGATCAGGTTGATCGGTATTTAGATTATTCAGTCGCTCCTCTAGTTCTTTTCGTTTTTCTTCTAATACTGCGATTCTATCAACATATTTTTCGTCAATATCCTGTGCTTTTTGCTTCAAGTCTTGAAATAAGCCACCAATTTTGTCTAATGCTTTATCGTATTTCCCTTCATCAAATTTTTCTTTTTCAGCCTGAACTAAATCTTTTACGGCTACTCCAACCTCTTTCACTTTACCAAAGATCTGTTTGGCGTTTTCTTTTTCGGTTTCAGTACCTAAAAAAAAGTTGTATAACAAAATTCCAACAACTGCGATTAAGACTAATTTGAATAAGCTTTTAATCATTTTGCAAATAGTTTAAGTTTTAAAAAACAAAGATAAGTAGACTTTTTTTTCAAAAGAAATCTAGGTTGCTTAATGGCTATAATTAATAGATTAAGTTGAATGTTTTAGGGTTTAAAAGCTGATAATCAAATGGTTAAGAGTGTTATTTGTTGATTTTTATTTTAATAGTTTGGCTAAATTTCATTATTTTTTTATCACTATTTATGTAGATAAAGTTCTAAAATAAAATTTTAAAAAATAGAAGAAAATCAAATTTAAAAATCCAAGTAAATTGCTTTTGCCAAATAATAATTTTTATAATGTTAATTTTTTCTTAATAATAAAATTCAAATTTACAAAACAAAGTAATTATATTTACAGCATTATCAATAGGTTATAAATACACCTCCACATTTTAGGTAACAATCAATTTTTTTACATAAATAAATAGTACATACTATGTCTTCAAGATTTCTAATTCCAATTGGAGCGTTTGTACTCTGGTGTTATGTCTGTCAACAATGGTACGTCTGTCATATCAAACAGGTTTGTGAAGAACCTGCTGTTATGGTAGCTGACCCTGAGGTTGATGCACCAGATGTCCGCCCACTTGTTTTTGATTGGGCCAAGTCAGACGCTATTACCCGTCCAGTTTTTGCAGCCTTTCGAGATTCTATTCTTAGAACGATTCCTGAAGGAGGGACACTAGAGATAATGGGTTTATATGCAGAAGGAGAAGCTGCTCCAGAGGGCTTTGCGAATATGGGTATGGCGAGAGCCGATTATATCAAAACCCTTTTTGCAGATTTTTTATCGGAAGATCGAATTTCCACTTCTTCTCGATTAATGGCTAAACCACCAGATGCTGAAACGAGTGCTTTTGAAGCCATCAATTTTGCTGTCTTTGATCCCGAAGCAGAAGAAAAGGCTGAAATTGTGGAAGTGCAAGATCGAGTGATCATTCAATTCCCATATAGTAGTGCAGAGAAGGAACCAGATCCTGCGGTGGATGAGTATATTGCTAAGTTAGCAGAACGCTTGAAAACCACAGAAGAGACCGTTTCGATTATCGGTCATACAGATAATACAGGTTCGGATGAAACGAATAACAGTTTGGGGCTTGCTAGAGCTCGCCACGTGCAAGATATACTCATTTCAAAAGGGATCAAAAAGGCTCGAATTACGATTGGTTCCAAAGGAGAATCTGAACCTGTAGCTGATAATGATACAGAAGCAGGGCGACGAAGAAATCGTCGAGCTGAACTGTCATTAAATAAAGCTAATTAATTGATTGTCATATAGTAATGTGTTTTTAATATTTTATCAAAGCAAAATCTAAAAATTATGTTTCAAGATATAACCACCGGACCTGGTGCTTCAACTTACTCCTCTCATACAATGGAGATTTTAATTATGCTTTTAGTAGCCTTTTTATTGGGGCTGCTATTAGGTTATTTATTATGGTATCGTTACCGCAAACTTCATGCAGAATTGGAAGGTGAGAACGGTCGCATGAGTGCTAAATTGACAGACCTTGAAAAAGATCATGCAAGTCTTAAATATCAGCATGATGAGTTAGATAAGGATAATAAAGCCCACCGTTCAAAAATTAGAATTTTAGAGGCAGATGTTTCAATATTGCAAGGCAAATTGGACAGAATGGCCGCCGCCGAAGAAAGTCATGTAGCTAATCCTTTGGTGGGAGCAGTTGTTGATCCTGACGATTTGAAAAAAATTGAGGGAATTGGTCCAAAAATTGAAGAACTACTCAATGCCGCTGGCATACATACCTGGAGACAACTTTCTAAATGCAAGGTTGAAGATATCAAGAAAGTATTGTCAGACGGAGGATCTAGATATAACAGGCATGACCCTACTACCTGGGCAAAGCAAGCTGGAATGGCTGCAGAAGGCAACTGGGATGAATTGAAAAAATATCAGGATTACTTAGATGGAGGAAAAAATCCAGGTTAATTTGCTGTTTTTTAATTAAAAATTTTCGTTCGAATAAAGCATTTTAGGGTTCAGGTTTTCCTGAGCCCTAATTTTTGTTAAGACTCATTAGCCTATTTGATTTTCCATTTGTTTAGACAAAGGTTTTTTTATGGAAAAAAGGAGAAGCCCAATTTGAAAGTTATGGAAGGGTTTAGTCAGGTTAGGTTTTCTCAAAATTTAACATTCGAACATACAGGTTATTTTTCTAATTTTCATAATTTTGCAGCTCTCCTGAGATCTTAACCATTTCATAATGAATTTTCTTTATATTTAATTACTTCTAAATTAATTGTTCTTGGAACATTGTTAATTTGAAAAAGATACACCTCTAATTTTAAAGGAGGTTTACCATGAAGAGAGTCTGCTATTTTTGTATTTTTTTGTTGTGTATAGGTGCTTGTTCACCTAAGAATGTAGATCGTCGTCCGTTAGAATTGACTGAATTATCCCAGTCCCTTTCTGACAGCGTTGCTAGTATTTCATCTGATCTTCCCGCATTTTTTGTAATGGCCTTCGAAAATTTTATTGAAATAAGTTGGGAAACCAATTCGGAAGATTCAATTATACTTTATGAAATTGAAAAAAATGTCGATACCATGGGTTTTAAAACCTTTACCAAGGTTGAACCTTTTGGTTCTGATGAAGGCGCGAGGTATGTAGAAATTGATGGAGATTTAATTTATAATCAACCTTTGAAATATAGACTTAAAATAACCCGAGAGAATGATCTTGTCTACTCTGAAATCAAGGAGGTCTTCTTAGAAAAACCAGTAGAGAAAATAGAGGTGGTTACCCATCCAAATAATAATAAAAAATACATCGAATTTTTTGGCTCCTCTCCTAACTATGCTGTATTAGATCTATATCATGCTGGTGGTAAATTGGTTATTCATCAAACCATCGAAGTAAAGAAAGGCTATAATAAAATTGAAATTCCATTAAAATATCAAACATATGGAGTGTATTATATGCAGTTTAAAGGGCCACTAAAGGAATGGAATACTCGAATATTAAACCTTTCAACGTGATGCATTATAGGTCAAGTAATCCATCTGGCAATTTCATTGTTAATCTTTTTGAGGCTTCAATAACGGTTTCTATCAATTGTTCATTCATCGGGATCAATAAATCTTTGCCCTTATATTTAACTAGTGCCATTTCTTGATGAGGGAATTCCAATATCTCTTCAATCTTTCCAACTATTCCTTTTTCAATTTCTTCTATCGTAAATCCTTCATATTTTTTAAATAATAAGGTCTCTTCAACTTCTAATACTCTTTCTGCTTCCGGAATGATATCCTTTTCTCTTAAATAAACTTCTTTTGAAGTGATCGGTATTGCATCTTCTGGAGAATTTATATCTTCAAATTTGGCAATTACAGCATTGCCAATTCTAACATCTTCAATAAAAAAGGGCACTTTTTTTCCTCCAATACTTATAAATAGGATCTTGCATTTGAAAAAATCTTCAACATATTGTTCTTCAATTTTCATTTTTAACTCTCCTTTTACCCCGTATGCTTTTTTCGTAAATCCTATTTGAATATAGTTATCCATATTAAAAATGGTTTGAATTTTATTTTTGACTGATGGTGATAATTCAATTTATCAAAGAAGGTAGGTTTTTGACCTACGTATTATTGAATAATATAATGTTGATGTATTTCATAGCTCAAAAAAAGTTATTTTATTTCCAATCTCCTGCATGTTTTTGCTAGATTTGTCAAGTAAAGTAATTTCCACCAATAGTACATCTCATTCACAGAAGGAGACTTCTTACCTGACCCACACTTAAAAGAACTATTACTAAATTTTGAAAAGATTATCTTTCTTTTCAGTGTATTAAGATTATTTTTTACCCAAAAATACGACATTGCATTTTCCCATAATTTGTTAAATAATGAGCAAATAATAAGTTTACCATTTGGAGATATAGATTTTGGGCGGTGCATCAAATGTAATGCTGAAAAAGACAACAAGGACTATTCATAACTTTGTAGTGACCAAACTTCAAGATTATGTATATCTATTGTCCAAGCTGGCATAGCACAAAAATAAAAAAGAACAGTCACGCATTATGGGAAGTAGAATCATCGATGTAAATGCTATGATCGTCAGTTCGATTTAAATAATACCCATACCAAATCAAAATGGATAAAAGACCTTATCAAAAAATCGTTGAAAGAGCGTATGTCTATACGAGGCATTTGTAGAATCTTTGATGTCAGCTTGAATTGGCTGCAATCCTTTGCTCATACTTTTTGGGAACAAACTCCAACTGATCTTGGACTCTGTCCTTCACCTATCAAAAAGATCAAGCGATTACAAGTCTTTGGTATTCAGGAAGATGAATTATGATCTTTTGTATAAAAGAAAACGAAAAAACGATGGATTTGGGTAGTTTATGACTCTATACATCGCTTAGTGATTACTTATCATATCGGTGGTCGAAGTAAAAAAGCAGCTAAAAAAATTTGGTATAAAATCCCGAGTGTTTTGAAAGATTGTTTCTTTTGAAACAGATAATTGGAAAGCTTATCGGAGCATTTATCTTACGGAAAACATAAAGTTGGTAAAGACCTTACTTTTTATTTCGAAGGATTTAATGCTACTACTAGGACCAGAGTTAGCCGATTGGTTCGAAAATTTTTGTCATTCTCTAAATTGGATAAGTGGCATAACTTGGCAATTGGCTGGTTCTTCTGGGAATTTAATACAGAGCGACAGCATTATATTTGATACACCGCCGTATTTATTTGGTTTGCTGAAGTCGAATTTATTGATGGACAGGTAGAAATGTTTAAAGGAGATGCCTTATTAATCAAATAGGCTTTATTAGTTAATGTAATTCCTGTATGAAATGACTTCTGCTTTACATAATTTTCAACAAGAGACACAATACATTTTAATAATTTGAAATGGGTTTATATCTTTACCACCGAATTTTAACGAAATAATATTTTTGTCTTAAAGTTTGAAGGAAAATAATAGGCCTGTTAGGTTGGAACTTACAGAAGTAATCAGGAAGATTTCCTACTGCTACTAATCCTAACAGGCCTATTTTTTTGGGTCTAAGGTTGATCATAGAATATCAGCCTTAGTTCCTTATACAAACACTTATAAAGAGACTAAATACGGATCATTATGAAAAGAATTGTACTTGTTTTATTAAGTATTTTATGTTTATTCTCATTTAAACAAGAAATAGAAGCCCAATGTAGTCCTATTACCACATTTTTGCCGATGCCTGCTATAAGTGCGCCTGATGCAATGCCGATGTGTGTTATGGCAACACTGGATGGGTTTATGTTTCAAACTTCTGACATACCGAATTCAGCTACTGTTCCAAGCGTTTTTTGCGGAACTGTTGAGAATAATCATTGGTATGCTTTCGCAGCGCCTCAAGCAGATCTTTCTATCAATTTTGCGGTTTCTAATTGTGCTACCCCTACGAATGGAGGTATTCAAGCGGAAATTTATTGTACGACTGACTGTACAGGCAATTGGACTTCTGTTTCCAATTGTTGGAGCCCAGGTATGGAGCAAAATGGAACGGTGACGGCTACAGGATTGACACCAGGAGATATTTATTACATGATGATTGATGGTTTCGCTGGGGATATATGTGATTATACAATGACCATAACAAACCCTCCTGGAGGTGGTGGTGTAGGACAATTACCTGCACCTACAGGAATTGCTGGGGATGATCAGGTATGTTTTCCGTCTGCTACTTTCAGTACATATTTATTGCCTCCAGGTGCCAGTTGTGCATCTAGCTTGCTGTGGTCTATTCAACCACCTTCGGCAGGAAGTATTGTTTCAGATCCTACGGCTCAATCAATTTTAGTACAATGGAATGCACCAGGGTTTGCACAAGTTTGTGTGCAAGCTACGAATCCTTGTTCTGTGAGCCAGCCAGGTTGTTTTCCTGTAGCCATTAACGCTACACCTCCAGGATCAGAGAATGCTGATATTTGTATTGGCGGAACAACGATTTGTGCTGGACAAGTTTTTAACTCTCCGGGTGTTTTTCCCGTTACATTAACGACCGCAGCAGGTTGTGATAGTTTGGTTAATTGTATTATTAGTCCAATACCACCAATACCACCAACAAATGAAGTGGCGGATTATTGTGCACCTAATGTACATGAGGTATGTGGTAATTTTTTCTCAGCCTCTGGTTTTTATACAACAGTTTGTGAAGCTTTCAATGGCTGTGATAGTACAGTAATTACCGACTTGGCCATAATGGAAGCTATTGCAGAGGTAGAGGATCCTGAAGAAATTGGCTGCGACCCTAATAATCAACAAATAACCCTTGATGGATCCAATTCATTTTTCTCTATTGCGGCAGGATCTACTTTAGAGTTTGAATGGACAGGTCCAAGTTTTTGTGGACCAACAGATGATGTATTTGCATGTGTAGATCAACCTGGAACTTATTGCTTTACAATTACTATTGCCCGAAATGGGGTAGAGTGTTCTGATGTATTTTGTGTGGATGTATTAGCTAATAACGAAACCCCTCCAACGCCAGATATTACGGGCCCGGATGAGGTTTGTGATGGAAGTATGGAGACTTATACTGTATCACCATTAGGTACACCTTTATCAACTGGTTATACTTGGACAACGCCTAATGGTGAACCGTTTACTATTACTGGAAATTCTATTACTGTAGATTGGACAGGCTCAGTAGGAGGTGATTTATGTGTGACTGCAGATAATGACTGTGGACCATCAGATCCACCAGCTTGTATTTCTGTAGTTATAAGCCTGGGTCCTGATGATCCAATAGTTTCTGGAGATGATGTGGTTTGTGACGGTGATGTTGAAACTTATACTATAGATAACCCCGACACTACAGCAACTTATACTTGGACAGTGCCAACCGGTGCTTCTTTTACAGATAATGGAACTACTATCGACGTAGATTTTAGTGGTGCTATGGGCGGTGATATTTGTGTTGAAGGAGATAATGATTGTGGAACAAGTGCTCAATTTTGTCTCACGGTAGTTTTAACGACTGTTCCTGATGAGCCAGTATTTAGTTCTGGTGCTGATGTATTATGTGATGGTACCATAGAAACTTATTGTGTAAATAGCGTAGCCGGAGCGACAAGTTATACTTGGACCACACCTGATGGAACCTTTCCAGGTGGTGATGTCTGTATGGACATGGATTGGACAGGGTTGAGTGATGGGCAAATTTGTGTAACTGCTGATAATGACTGTGGATCGAGTACTGAAATCTGTTTGAATGTGACTGTCGATGAAGCGCCGACTGCTGTGATTAGTGGTGACGGGGCATATTGCCAAGGGAGTGGAGGTACTGTAGATCTAACTGTTGATCTTACGGGAACAGGACCATGGATTCTGACCTATAATGATGGGGTAAATGCAAATGTGATAGATACGACTTCAAATAATCCATATACATTGACTGTAAACACTGCAGGAACTTATGTTTTAGTTGATGTAGATGATGCAACTGATTGCCCAGGTATTGTGAGTGGTGAAAGTATAGTGACTGAGAATGCAGCACCAACAGCCTCTCTTTCTGGAAGCGGAGCTATCTGTGAAGGAAGTAATGATGCGGTTGATTTAACAATTGAATTGACTGGTGCCAATGATTGGACAGTAGGATGGTCTATTGATGGAACTGCACAGGCTCCATTGACTATTACTTCAAGCCCATATACGCTTCCAATTACAGAAAGCCAAGCTGGAGATATTGAATTAACAAGTGTTGTCGATGGGAACAATTGTGATGGGGCAGTTGATGGAATGGTTACAGTGACTATCAATGATGCCCCAACAGTGAGTGGGATCTCGGCGCCATGTGATGGTACCAATACCTCTTTTACAGTGTCCTTTACCATAAATGGTGGAGATATGGCTTCTTATTCTGTTACACCAAATACAGGAACTTTAGTTGGTAATGTCTTTACCAGTGATCCAATTGCAAGTGGTCTAGGATATAGTTTTGTTGTAACAGATATGAATGACTGTTCACCAGTTACGGTAAGTGCTATGGCGGTAATTTGTGATTGTGATACAGAAGTAGGAGAGATGGATCAAGCTTTAATTGGTGAGTGTGGAGAAGGACCAGTCACTGCAACATATGATGACACTAACCAAAATTTTG
The DNA here is from genome assembly GCA_024743405.1 of Bacteroidota bacterium. Taxonomy (GTDB): domain Bacteria; phylum Bacteroidota; class Bacteroidia; order Chitinophagales; family Saprospiraceae; genus JANSWP01. The sequence continues at coordinate 33,893 of JANSWP010000026.1, read as the reverse complement.
ACGCTGATGACATTCTTGTATATATTTTGCATGAAGGAAGTGGTTTGACTATTATCAATCCTATTGATACAAATATCACCGAACCGACCTTTAGCTTTTTAAGTTCTTTGATGACTTATGGTACGACGTATTATATTTCTGCTGTCGTTGGTAATAACGATGGCGGAGGAACTGTTGATTTGTCGGATCCTTGTTTGGCTGTAGCTCAGGGTACACCAGTTGTTTTTAGAGAGATTCCAACAGGAGTCTTAAGTGGAACCACTGAAATTTGTGTTGGCGAAAATGCTGGCTTAACAGTTGACTTTACTGGTCCTGGACCATGGAATATTGTATATGATGACGGAAGTGGACAACAAACTTTGACTGGTATTACAACCAATCCTTTTACCTTAAATTTATCACCTGGTGCTACCACTTCAGTTACTTTAGATACGATTTCAAATGTAAATTGTGTTGGAGATGCAAGTGGTTCTGCTGACATAACGGTTAATACACCTGTTGAAGTGAGTGCTATTAGCACAACGTGTAATTCAACTGCTACAGGTTATGTGGTTACGTTCCAAATATCTGGCGGAGATGCTGCTTCATACGTAGTGACACCAGCAGGCAGTGGTACGATTGATGGAACAGGATTGTTTACATCTAATGAAATTACTACCCCTGATGGTTATAACTTCACTGTTGATGATATCAATGGTTGTGCGCCTCAAATCGTTACAGATGATGAAGTAATTTGTGATTGTACAACTTCAGTGGGGACAATGGATGCTACTGCAATAGATGAATGTGGAGATGGACCAGTTACAGCAACTTATGACGCTATGCTGGAAGTATTAGATGGTGATGATGTTGTGTCCTTTATATTACATGAAGGAAGTGGTCAAAATATTGTAAATGAAATCGCACGAAATGCAACGGAGCCTACTTTTAGTTTCATGGCTCCTATGGCTTATGGTACTACATATTATATTTCTGCGGTTGTTGGTAACAATGATGGGAGTGGCTCAGTTAACTTAGGAGATCCGTGTATAAGTATCGCAGCGGGTACCCCTCTCACCTTCTTCGAAGTACCTACTGCAACTTTGAGTGGTGATCCATCTATTTGTATTGGTGATTGCACCAATATTTCAGTTGCCTTTACAGGAGATGCACCTTATTCTATTACCATTAATAATGGAACGCAAGACACAACTTTGAATGACATTAATAGTAACCCATTCAATTATCAAGTTTGTCCAACTTCTACGACAGCTTATACATTAGTAGGTGTCAATGATGAAAATTGTCCAGGAGATATAAATGGTGGAGCAAATGTTACGGTAAATGAGGCTCCAGTAATTGTCAATTCTCAAGTTACCATTAATGCTACTAATACTGGCTATACTGTTTCCTTTGAAATTGTTGGCGGAGATCCGGCAACTTATGCAGTGAGTCCAAATAACGGAACCATAACTGGCAATACTTTTACTAGTAATGAATTACCGTGTGGTAGTCCTTATAACTTTTCTGTAGATGATGATAATGGCTGTGGACCAAACTCAGTTTCTGATCCTATGGTTGATTGTGGTTGCATCAGTCAAGCAGGAGACATGGATGCGGCTCCATTAGATGTTTGTGGAAATGGTCCTGTTCTGGCTACTTATACAGGAGGTGAGCAATTAGACGGAAATGATGCTTTGTGTTTCATGTTACATAATGGTGATAATTCGCCAATTTCGACAAATGATGACCCTTCCTTTAATTTTTCTCCTTTAACAATGACTTATGGAGTAACCTATTTTATTTGTGCGGTTGCGGGAGATGATAATGGAAATGGTTGTGTTGATTTTAGTGATGACTGTTTATCAATTGGAGCTTGTACAGAGGTAGTTTATTATGAAATTCCATCTGCTTCTATGTCAGGTACTTCTGAAATTTGTTCAGGGGAAATAGTCTCTATCGAGGTAACCTTTACAGGTGTTGGTCCATGGGAGTTTACCTATACTCCTTCTACTGGAGCACCAGTAACTACTTCGGATATTATGGATAACCCTTATACATTTACCGTTGCACCAACTGTCGCAACTACTTATCAATTGACAGACGTTACAGATATTAATTGTCCGGGTAATGCTAGTGGAGTTGTAGCGGTAAGTGTATTCGATGCGCCGTTTATTTCGCCACCAACAACTATCTGTAATTCTACCAATACAGGATATATTGTAACCTTTGGAATTAATGGTGGTGATCCAACCACTTATAATGTGAGTCCTTTAACAGGAACAATTGATGTCAATGGAGTCTTCACCAGTGATGAGTTTCCAAATGGAACGGGTTATCAATTTTTCATTGATGATGGAAATGGTTGTGGCCCTGTAGAGGCAGCTGAAGCATTCGTAATGTGTGATTGTGAGACTTTCGCAGGTGCATTGGAACAAGTGAATGCGATTGATGAATGTGGTGAGGGACCAGTAACTTTTACACCTTCTCCAGTTATTCCAGCTGTTTTAGATGGTGATGATGTATTAAACTTTATGCTTCATACAGGTGATAATGTGCCTTTAATGATAAACGATGATGGTGCATTTACATTCGATGATGCTATCCTTGATTACGATGCTACTTATTTAGTTTGTGCGGTCGCAGGTAATAATGATGGGACTGGAATTGTTGACATCACTGACCTTTGTCTTTCAATTTCTAGCTGTACGGAGATCAGCTTCCATGAAGTGCCATCCGCTACCATATCAGGTGATCAAGCTATTTGTGAAAATGTAGATGCAGTCATGTCTGTTGATTTTACAGGACCTGGACCTTGGACTATTATTTATGAGTCTACAAATGGGGGACAAGTCACGGAATCAGGAATAGTAGACAATCCATATATATTAAATGTGCCAGTCTCAAATTCTGATGTATTTACTTTGGTAAGTATGTCCAATGATTTTTGTCCGGGTACTGTCGGTGGTTCTGCTGATGTACAAGTGACGAATGCTCCAGCATTTGATTTGTCAACACTGACTTATGATTGTGATGCAGTTAATTTTAATTACACGGTGAGTGTTCAAATTGTAGGGGGTGATCCGAGTACCTATGTTATGTCTGGATTGTCTGGTACATTGACGGGTAATGTATTCACTTCAGATCCTATTTCTGGATTAACACCTTTCCAGTTTTTTGTGGATGATGCTTTTGGTTGTGGTCCAAATGAATTAACAGATGTAAGTCCAATTCCTACAGGTACCATTTCTGGAGATAACACGATCTGTATAGGAGGTACTTCAACAGTTACTTTCAATCTTTCCGGAGAGGGACCTTACGATATTCAATATTTAGATGAGAATGGTAATACACAAACCATTAATACACCACAAACTACAGTGACTATTAATGTTACACCAAATGCTACATCTACTATTACCTTAGTTAATGTGTCTAACCCATCAACTGGATGTGGTCATTCTCCGAATGAATCAGTAACGATTATCGTTAATCAAGAAGCTAATTCGGGTGTTGCAGGCGAACCATTTGATATTTGTCAAGGTGTGCCAAACGTAACAGACTTAAATAGTTTATTGGTAGGCGCCGACGCTGGAGGGCAATGGCAAAATTCAACAGGTAGCGTTGTTAGTTCAATGTTTAATACAGAACCTCAAGTTCCTGGTGTCTATGAATTCACGTATGTTGTAGCAGGAATGGCTCCTTGTCCAAATGCTGAGACAACGGTTTCGGTTGAAATCTTTGCTTTACCAGCTGTAGATGTTGGTGCTGGTGGCGAATTGACATGTGATAATGTGTCAGTAGAGATAGGAGCACCGAGTACAGCAGGACTCAGTTATTCTTGGAGTTTTGATAGTGGTCCATTCCCTGGGGATCCAACCCAAGCTCAAGTAGATATAAATTTACCAGGGACTTACACTCTAACTGTAACTGATGATGTCACTGGATGTTCTAATACGGATATGATAACCATAGACCAAAATGCAGAAACGCCGTCAGCAGACGTCGTTACGTCTGATGTTCGTTGTTTTGGAGAGAGTAATGGGGTTATTACTGTTCAAAATGTCACTGGAGGTTCAGGTCCATATATGTATTCATTTAATGGAGGACCTTTCACGGATCAAACGACTTATACTAATTTAGGACCTAATGATTATACGATCGTCGTTCAAGATTCTAAAGGCTGTACACAGACCTTAGATTTTGAAATTCTTGAACCAAATGAATTAAGTGTAGAGTTAATAGGAGACTTTGAAGGAGATGAAGGTATTGTAAACCTTGGAGACAGTCTTTTCTTGCAATTAGAAGTTAGTGTTCCATTTGGTGCATTAGATGTTGTCAATTGGTTCCCTCCAGAGTTACTTGCTTGTGATACTTGTTCTAGTTCTTGGGCATATCCGACTCTTCAGACCACATTTTCCGTTTCTGTCGAAAATGATGGGTGTGTAGCGGAAGATGACTTAACGGTGTTTGTGAAGAAGAACCGCCCAGTATATGTACCAAATGTATTTGCACCAGGAGGTGATGGTCATCCTGACAATGAATTATTCAAAATATTTGCAGGTCCTCAGGTTGCAAGGGTTAAAAACTTTTTGGTATTCAACCGTTGGGGAGAAACCGTCTTTGAGGTTCAAGATTATGATCCTAAGGATTCAGCTAATTTGAATATTGGTTGGAATGGCGAATTCAGAGGAGAATTAATGGATGCGGGAGTGTTCGTTTGGTTTGCCGAGATTGAATTTATTGATGGAGAGGTTGAAATTTATGAAGGCGATGTGACCTTATTACGTTAATATTTTAACTCAACTAATAAAAAGGTTCAATGAGCATTTGCTTGTTGAACCTTTTTTTATGAAAAGGTAGAGAAAAATCAATTTGAACTCGTTCTAATATTTAGAAGGAGGAGAAAGGGAACTTTTTAGTGTTTTTAGGTGGTTTGGTACCTTGTATTTTCAAATTGGAATGATTTTTAATTCATTCAAAATGAAAAGCAAAAAAAAAGTTTGAAAAAAAAGTTTTTCGTTTTTGTTTTTTGCAAAAAATTATATCTTTGCACTCGCTTTTAAAAAGGGGCTTTTAATAAAGATTTAAAAAGCAATTTTAAAGGTTCAAATTGACATCGAAATTGGCATTATATTAGTAATGTCATTAATATGAATATGCCGATGTAGCTCAGTTGGCCAGAGCAGCTGATTTGTAATCAGCGGGTCGGGGGTTCGAATCCCTCCATCGGCTCCATTTTTTCTATAATAGTATAGAGAAAATCGGAAAATGAATATTGAAATCTTCAGTATTCATTTTTTTGTTTTGACGTAGTGTATTACCAACGGGGGTGCGCCGGAGTTGGAGAGCCGGGCTAGACTGTAAATCTAGTGTCTATGACTGAATAGGTTCGATTCCTATCACCCCCACATTTTTGATTAATAAGCGGGAGTAGCTCAGTTGGTAGAGCATCAGCCTTCCAAGCTGAGGGTCGCGGGTTCGAGTCTCGTCTCCCGCTCTAATTTGGGAATTGGTGATTTGTGAATAGTGGATTGTGATTAGATTTTCTGATCATCACTCATAAATTACTACTCATCATTTCGCCAATGTAGCTCAGGGGTAGAGCACTTCCATGGTAAGGAAGGGGTCGTGGGTTCAAATCCCACCGTTGGCTCTACAGAGTGTAAAAGTGTTTAGGTGTTGCTAATTCTGTGAACATTTAAAGACTTAGACACCAAAATTTGATTTTATAACCAAATTTAATTTTTTAAACATTTAACCGATGGCTAAAGAAACTTTTCAGAGGAACAAACCTCACGTAAATATCGGAACAATTGGTCACGTTGACCACGGGAAGACCACGCTTACAGCTGCCATCACGTATGTATTAGCTGAAGCTGGTCTAGCAGAAAAAACTGCTTATGATGCAATTGATGGTGCTCCTGAAGAAAAAGAGCGTGGTATCACCATTAATACTGCACACGTAGAGTATGAGACGGCAAATCGTCATTATGCTCACGTTGACTGTCCTGGTCACGCGGATTATGTAAAAAACATGGTAACGGGTGCAGCTCAAATGGACGGAGCAATTTTAGTTTGTGCTGCTACAGATGGACCAATGCCTCAAACAAGAGAGCATATCTTATTGGCTCGTCAGGTAGGTGTTCCTGCAATCGTTGTATTCATGAATAAGGTTGACCTTGTTGATGACGAAGAGATGTTGGAATTAGTTGAAATGGAAGTTCGTGAATTACTAGATCAATATGAATTCGGTGGCGATGATGCTGCTGTGATTGGAGGTTCTGCATTAAAAGCATTGGAAGGAGATGCTGATGCTCAAGCAAAAATCATGGAATTGATGGAAGCTTGTGATACTCAAATTCCTGAGCCTGTACGTGCTGTTGATAAGCCTTTCTTGATGCCTATTGAGGATGTATTCTCAATTACAGGTCGTGGAACTGTTGCAACAGGTCGTATTGAGCGTGGTGTTATTAATACAGGTGATAAAGTACAGATTGTAGGTATGCAAAAAGAAGGTGAGAAGCCTTTAGAATCTACGATTACAGGAGTTGAAATGTTCCGAAAAATTTTGGAGCGTGGTGAAGCTGGTGATAATGCAGGTTTATTATTACGTGGTATCGACAAAGAAGCTATCCAACGTGGAATGGTAATTTGTGCACCAAACTCTGTAAATCCTCATAAGCATTTCAAATGCGAGGTATATGTATTAGGTAAAGATGAAGGAGGTCGTCATACACCTTTCTTTAACGGATACCGTCCTCAGTTTTACTTCCGTACCACTGATGTTACTGGAGATGTAAATCTTCCAGATGGTGTAGAGATGGTAATGCCTGGTGATAACGTTACATTGGAAGTTAAATTGATCAATTCAATCGCAATGGAGAAAGGTCTTCGATTTGCAATTCGTGAAGGTGGACGTACTGTTGGTGCGGGTCAGGTTACTGAAATTATTGAGTAATCTTCACCTCTTGAAATATAGAATTTGAAAGAATTCAACGGAAATTAAGCACCTCTTTGGAGGTGCTTAATTTTTCTCGTATTGGAATAATGGTTTTCTATTTTGGGTTTTTTGGATGAAAAAATAGGAAATATCATACACGGGCATAGCTCAGCTGGTAGAGCGGCGGTCTCCAAAACCGTAGGTCGTGGGTTCGAATCCTACTGCCCGTGCAAGTTTGACTCACGAATTAGGATTATTTATTTAATCCTAATTCGTGAATCTAAAATTCAAATGTTGAAAGATGGAATCATTGAAGTTGTACATAAAAGAAAGTTACAATGAACTAGTTAATAAAGTAACTTGGCCAAGCCTTTCTTCTTTGCAACAAACTACGGTTGTAGTCATTGTTGCTTCAATTATTTTCTCACTAATCATTTTTGTAATGGATGGTGCAGCGAAGTTGATATTGAATGATTTGATTTACGAAAATTTTTCAAGCTAAAAACAGGCGTTTAGCAGCCTGACCTTTCGAACCAATTCACCAATACATGTCTGACGAAAGAAAATGGTATTCCTTAAGAGTTATTAGTGGTAAAGAGCGTAAGATCAAAGAGAGAATAGAGTTAGAGGTTCAACGCTCTAAGTGGGGAGATTATGTTACTTCCGTGCTTGTCCCAACCGAAAAAGTTTATAAAATCCGGAATGGTAAAAAGGTCATTTCAGAGAGAAATATTTTACCTGGATATATTCTAGTCGAAGCAGACCCTGCGAAGCTAAGTGGTGAAATTATTCAAGCTATTACAAATATTCCCAATGTTATTCATTTCTTAGGAAGAAATAACCCTGAGCCTATGACTAATTCCGAAGCGAATAGATTGCTCGGTAAGGTAGATGAATCTCAAGATGCGGGAGAACAAATGTTAGAGCCTTTTATTGTAGGAGAAACGGTCAAAATTATTGACGGTGCGTTTAGTGAGTTTGTGGGAGATGTTCAGGAAGTAAATGAAGAGAAAAAGAAGTTGAAAGTAATTGTAAAGATTTTTGGACGTGGTACAGAGGTGGAATTGAGTTATATGCAAGTCGAAAAAACACAATAATAAAATTTGAATTGAAAACTGACTTTTGCTTCGAAAGAAGAGCTTCCCTAAGTCAGCGATGAATATTACAGCTTAAATAAATTTAAAATGGCAAAAGAAGTAGATGGCTTTATAAAATTGCAGGTAAGAGGTGGTTCTGCAAATCCGTCCCCACCAGTAGGTCCTGCATTAGGTGCGAAAGGAGTTAACATAATGGAGTTTTGCAAGCGTTTCAATGCTAAAACTCAGGATCAGCAAGGAAAGTTGTTGCCAGTTGTTATCTCCATTTACAAAGACAAGTCATTTGACTTTGTAATCAAGACACCACCTGCGGCTGTTCAATTATTGGAAGCTGCAAAATTAAAGAAAGGGTCTTCTGTTCCTAATCGTGATAAGGTAGGAACGGTTACTTGGGATCAAATTCGTGTAATTGCTGAAATCAAAATGCCTGACTTAAATGCCTTCAATGTTGAATCAGGCATGAGAATGGTAGCAGGAACAGCTAGAAGCATGGGATTGCTTGTAAGTGGAACACCACCCTGGGAAAATTAATATTATTACTCATAGGGAGCTTTGTTAGATAAAGTTTACCAAAGCGCTATTTACCTAAAATACTTATATAATGGCTAAAGTTTCTAAAAAACGCAAAGCCGCGAATGCAAAAGTAGACGCTGATAAATTGTACAGCATTTCGGATGCAATGAGTTTAGTTAAAGAAGTAAATACGACTAAATTTGATGCTTCAGTAGATGTACACATTCGTTTGGGTGTAGACCCAAGAAAAGCGGATCAAGCATTACGTGGTACAGTAGTCTTACCTCACGGTACTGGTAAAACGAAAAGAGTTTTAGTTTTTTGTACCCCTGATAAAGAGCAAGAAGCAAAAGATGCAGGAGCAGATTTTGTTGGGCTCGATGACTTAGTTCAAAAAATACAAGGTGGGTGGACAGACTTTGATGTCGCAGTAGCAATGCCTCAAACGATGGCAAAAGTCGGTCGTATTGGTAGAGTTCTTGGACCTCGTGGTTTGATGCCAAATCCAAAAACTGGAACTGTTACTATGGATATTGCAAGTGCGGTTTCAGATGTAAAAGGAGGTAAAATTTCCTTCCGTGTTGATAAATATGGAATTATACATTCGCCAGTAGGACGAGTTTCTTTCGAACCAAATAAATTGGTTGATAATGCAAATGAGGTGCTTTCAATGATTGTTAAGATGAAACCTTCCTCTGCAAAAGGGATATATATGAAGTCAGTAACTATTGCAAGTACAATGAGTCCTGGCATCAGAATCGACCCTAAATCCATTCGTTAATTTTAGTGTTTCATTCTTGAAATACTTTTAAATAAAATAAAAATGACTAAAGCTGAAAAAACGGCTGTCATAGAGGAATTACGGGAAAAGATTGCGGACTCTCCTTTCTTTTATGTTACGGATTCTTCTACTTTGACTGTTGAGCAAGTTACTGATTTACGGAGGTTGTTGTATCAAGAAGGGATTGAGATGAAAGTCGTGAAGAACACCCTCACTAGAAAAGCACTCGAAGCTATTGGTGATCAATATGAGCCTCTTTTTGATGCATTAAAAGGCCCAACTGCATTGATGTTCACTGATGTTGCTAATAAACCTGCGAAAATCATCAAGGATTTTCGTAAAACTCATGAAAGACCACTTGTAAAAGCGGCTTATATTGATTCAGCAATTTATATTGGAGATGAAGAATTAGATTCATTAGCTAAAATCAAGTCTAAAGAAGAAGTACTTGGTGAGTTGATTGGATTGTTGCAGTCACCAATTAAGACCGTTGTTGGTCAATTGAAATCTGGTGGAAACACCGTTATGGGTTTATTAAAGGCAATGGAAGAACGCGGAGAGTAAATCTATTTGCGAGCCCTATTTTTGGAATTACTTTTTCATCTATTCTTATGGAATAAATGTTAAATCAAAAATTAAGGATCGTAAATCAAACATGGCTTCCAAGTACAACGCCATATATTTTAAAATCATTTTTGGAAAAAATTAAAACCATTAAAATGGCAGATTTAAAAGCAATTGCAGAACAGTTAGTTAACCTTACAGTTAAAGATGTGAATGAGTTAGCTACAATATTAAAAGATGATTACGGTATCGAGCCTGCTGCTGCTGCAGTAGCGGTTGCTGCTGGTCCTGGTGGTGGCGGTGAAGCTGCTGCTGCTGAGCAAACTGAGTTCAGTGTTATCTTGACCTCAGCTGGTGCAGGTAAACTTAAAGTCGTTAAAGAAGTGAAAAATCTTCTTGGCTTAGGTTTGAAAGAGGCTAAAGAACTAGTAGATGGTGCTCCTTGCCCAGTTAAAGAAGGTATTCCTAAAGAAGAAGCTGAGTCTATCAAAGCATCTTTAGAAGGAGTTGGAGCTTCTATTGAAGTTAAGTAAGGCATTGTTTTACTAAATCAAAGTATGCTTATATAACGATTAGCAATAACATACAAGATTTAGTTAGCAAAAAGGCTTAGCAAGATGTAACAATCTTGCTAAGCCTCTTGTCGTATATTGACAAAAAATCGATTCTATTTTTGGCAGAATTTTTGTACCTTCGCCCGCCTTTTTAAATAATGGCATAAGCAAACATTATCTTTTGTTTTCAAATAAGTGTTTAGTTTTATAAAAGAAGGGATATATACCCTGAAAAATCGAAAAACATGCCAAAAGTGGCGTTTTCAGATATTGTTATTACTGGTGAGAGTTTATTCATGCTTTTTAAAGTGAATTTTTACTATAAAAAATCATCAATAAGTTTTTAACACTTTTAACAATATTAAAGCTAACATAAAAACTCTTTTTCGCACATGGCAGCAAATGGCATTGCAACCGCCGAATCCAAAAGAGTCAACTTCGGCAAAATTAGACTCCCTGGTGAGTATCCTGACTTGCTCGAAATCCAGTTGAAATCTTTCTGGGAATTTTTCCAGTTAGAGACTACTCCTGAAAACAGGATTAACGAGGGACTCTATAGGGTATTTCAAGAGAATTTTCCGATTACGGATGCTCGAAATATTTTTGTTTTAGAGTTCTTGGATTATTTTGTCGACCCTCCAAGATATACAATTGAGGAATGTATGCAAAGGGGACTCACTTACAGTGTACCTCTAAAAGCAAAATTACGACTCTCTTGTAATGACGAAGAACACGTTGATTTTGAGACGATTGTACAGGATGTATTCTTAGGGAACATTCCTTACTTGACGCCTAAAGGTACTTTTGTAATAAATGGTGCTGAGCGGGTAGTCGTTTCACAATTACACCGATCTCCTGGTGTGTTCTTTGGACAAAGTTTCCACCCTAATGGGGCTAAAATCTATTCAGCAAGGGTCATCCCTTTCAAGGGGGCTTGGATGGAATTTGCAACAGATATCAATACGGTCATGTATGCATACATTGATCGAAAGAAAAAATTTCCTGTGACAACATTGTTACGGGCTATTGGCTTTGATACAGATAAAGCAATTCTTGATTTGTTTGATTTGGCTTATGAAATTCCTGCTACAAGAGACGATCTTGAAACTGCAATCGGACGTAAACTTGCGGCTCGTGTTTTGAGAAGTTGGACAGAGGATTTCGTAGATGAGGATACAGGTGAGGTAGTTACTATCGAACGTAACGAAATCATACTTGAACGGGATGTTGTTTTGGATACAGATAATATAGAGTTAATTCTTGAAGCAGATACGGAGAATATTATTCTTCAGAGAGAGGATATTGAGGAGGATTACTCTATTATATATAATACGCTTCAGAAAGACCCTTCGAGTTCTGAAATGGAAGCGGTAAATTATATCTACCGTCAATTAAGAGGGACTGATCCACCGGATGATGAGACTGCTCGTGGTATCATTGATAAATTATTTTTCTCTGATAAGCGTTATAATTTAGGGGAAGTTGGACGTTACAAAATTAACAGAAAACTAAGCCTTGATACACCATTTGATACTTTAGTTTTAACGAAAGAAGATATTATCGAAATCGTTACTTACTTGGTCAAATTGATGAACCAAAAAGCGGAGATTGATGATATTGACCACTTAAGTAATCGTCGAGTACGAACAGTAGGGGAGCAATTATATGCTCAATTTGGTGTTGGTCTAGCTCGTATGGCAAGAACCATTCGGGAGAGGATGAATGTTCGTGATAATGAGGTATTTACGCCAATTGACTTGATTAATGCACGTACATTATCTTCTGTTATTAATTCTTTCTTTGGTACTAGTCAGTTATCTCAGTTTTTAGATCAAACAAATCCACTTTCTGAAATCACGCATAAACGTCGTATTTCGGCACTTGGACCAGGTGGTTTATCTAGAGAACGTGCAGGTTTTGAGGTGAGAGATGTTCACTATTCTCACTACGGTCGACTTTGTACAATTGAAACTCCTGAGGGACCGAATATTGGTTTGATTTCTACTCTTTGTGTTCACGCTAAAGTGAATAGAATGGGGTTCTTGGAGACGCCATATCGTCCTGTTAATGAGGGGATTGTAGATGTGAAAAATCCAGCACAATATCTATCGGCTGAAGGAGAGGATTTCAAGAAAATTGCACAGGCGAATGCCGGACTTAATAATGAGACAGGCGCTTTTCTTTCTGATAGGATTAAGTGTCGGGAGCATGGTGATTTCCCTGTTTTAGCTCCTGCTGATATTGAATATATGGATGTGGCTCCTAACCAAATTGTTGGGGTTTCAGCTTCCATGATTCCATTCTTGGAGAATGATGATGCAAATCGTGCCTTGATGGGATCAAACATGCAGCGTCAAGCAGTACCTTTATTAAAACCTAGATCTCCAATTGTGGGAACTGGTTTGGAAGGAAAAGTAGCACGTGACTCTCGGATGTTAATCAATGCCGAAGGCAATGGAATCGTCGAATATGTTGATGCCAACGAAGTAGTCATCCGATACGATAGAACAGAAGAACAGCAATTAGTTTCTTTTGAAGATAATAGAAGGACTTACCGTTTAACGAAATTCCGTAGAACGAATCAAGGAACTTGTGTCAATTTGAAACCAATCGTACGTAAAGGCGATAGAGTTGAAAAAGGACAAATTCTTTGTGATGGATACGCAACTCAATTAGGTGAATTAGCACTTGGACAAAACCTTAAAGTGGCATTTATGCCTTGGAAGGGTTACAACTTTGAAGATGCGATCGTACTTTCCGAACGGGTAGTAAGAGAGGATATTTTCACATCTATTCATATTGAGCATTTCGAATTAGATGTTCGAGATACCAAATTGGGTGAAGAGGAGTTGACGAATGACATTCCTAATGTCAGTGAAGATGCGACCAAAGATTTGGATGAGAATGGTATTATCCGAGTTGGAGCTTGGGTAAAAGAAGGTGATATCTTAATTGGGAAGATCACTCCTAAGGGAGAAAGTGATCCGACCCCTGAAGAAAAATTACTTCGTGCCATTTTCGGTGATAAAGCTGGTGATGTGAAAGATGCTTCAATGAAAGCACCTCCATCAACAAAAGGAATTATCATCAATAAACAATTGTTCGCAAGAGCGAAAAAAGATAAAGTACAGAAGTCGCAAGAGAAAGAGATGTTGACTAAACTGGAAGAGCAACATGCTATTTCTTTGAATGAATTGAAGACTATTTTGGTGGATAAATTATTGGTTTTAGTTAAAAGTAAAACCAGTCAAGGTGTTAAGAGTATTTACTCCGACATGTTGATCCCAAAAGGTACAAAATTCGATCAGGCGATTCTTCGTGAAATGGATTACAGCACTATAGATTATAGTGGATGGACAGATGATGCTAATACGAATGATCTAGTTGCCAAATTATTACATAATTTCAGCATCAAGGTAAATGAAGAAGTAGGACGATACAAACGTGAGAAATTCAACATCAGTATTGGTGATGAGTTGCCTGCAGGTGTATTGAAATTGGCGAAAGTTTACATGGCTAAAAAACGTAAACTTAAAGTGGGTGACAAACTTGCTGGTCGTCATGGTAATAAAGGTATTGTCTCTAGAATTGTCCGTATTGAAGATATGCCATTCTTAGAGGATGGAACCGCGGTTGATATCGTATTGAACCCACTTGGGGTACCTTCTCGTATGAATCTTGGTCAAATTTTCGAAACAGTTCTTGGTTGGGCTGGGGAGAAAATGGGCGTCAAATTCGGAACACCAATCTTCGATGGTGCAAGTCAAGAAGAGATTGAGGAGGAAATCCAAAAATGTGGATTACCATCTTTAGGTCAAACGTATCTTTCTGACGGAGAAACAGGAGATCGATTCCATCAACAAGCTACAGTCGGTGTTATCTACATGTTGAAATTATCTCACATGGTAGACGATAAGATGCACGCTCGTTCGATTGGGCCATATTCATTGATTACGCAACAACCATTGGGTGGTAAGGCACAGTTTGGTGGTCAGCGTTTTGGTGAGATGGAGGTATGGGCATTGGAGGCATTTGGTGCTTCTAGTATCCTTCAGGAGTTATTGACTATTAAGTCGGATGATATTAACGGACGTGCAAAAGCTTACGAAGCGATTGTGAAAGGTGACGTTTTGCCTGAACCAAATATTCCTGAATCATTTAATGTATTGGTTCATGAATTAAGAGGTCTAGCGTTAGATGTGAAGTTTGATTAATGAAATGGAATTTGCTTTCGCAACTCAGGTAATGAATTTTGGAGGCAATAAGTTAGGTAATCAAACTATTAAAAAAAATTAACAATCAAAATATGCCATTTAAGAAAAAGCCTGCAATTCAAAGTCAAAATTTTGACAGTATTACTATCGCGCTTTCTTCTCCAGATGACATTCTGGAACGCTCTTATGGAGAGGTTTTAAAACCTGAAACGATTAATTATCGATCGTATAAGCCAGAACGTGACGGGTTGTTTTGTGAGCGTATTTTTGGGCCAGTAAAAGATTATGAGTGTTATTGTGGTAAATACAAACGTATCAGATATAAAGGGATCGTTTGTGACCGTTGTGGGGTAGAGGTTACAGAAAAGAAAGTGCGTAGAGAGCGAATGGGGCATATCAAATTGGTAGTGCCAGTTGTTCATATTTGGTTTTTCAAATCATTACCAAATAAGATTGGATACTTACTAGGACTGTCTTCCAAAAAATTGGAAACGATTATTTATTATGAAAGATATGTAGTCATTCAGCCAGGTGTAAAAGAGGGAGAATTAGCTGTCAAAGATTTATTGACGGAGGAAGAATATCTTGATCATTTAGAAACAATTCCACCGGAAAATCAACAGTTAGAGGATGATGATCCAAATAAATTCATTGCAAAAATGGGGGCAGATGCTGTCCGTGATTTGCTAATGAGGTTGAAACTGGATAAATTATCCTATGATTTGCGTCACCAGGCGGCGAATGAAACTTCTCAACAACGTAAATCTGAAGCATTAAAAAGATTGAGAGTTGTTGAGGCATTTCGTGATGGTCAAGGACGAATCGATAATCGACCTGAATGGACAATTATTCAGTACTTGCCAGTTGTTCCACCAGAATTAAGACCTTTAGTCCCTTTGGATGGTGGTCGTTTTGCGAGTTCAGATTTGAATGATCTATACAGGAGGGTAATTATTCGTAATAATCGTCTGAAAAGATTATTAGAAATCAAAGCACCAGAGGTAATCCTACGTAATGAGAAAAGGATGCTTCAGGAGGCTGTTGACTCCTTATTTGATAATTCTCGAAAATCTAATGCCGTTAAAGCAGAAGGTGGTCGATCACTCAAATCTTTGAGTGATATATTGAAAGGTAAGCAAGGTCGTTTCCGTCAAAACTTATTGGGTAAACGGGTTGATTACTCTGGTCGTTCTGTTATTGTGGTAGGACCAACATTGAAACTGCATGAATGTGGTTTACCAAAGGCAATGGCTTCTGAGTTATTCAAGCCATTTGTTATTCGTAAACTGATTGAAAGAGGGATAGTTAAGACGGTAAAATCTGCAAAAAAATTAGTTGACAGAAAAGATCCAGTTATCTGGGAAATCCTAGAAAATATATTGAAAGGGCATCCGATTATGCTGAATCGGGCTCCAACGTTACACCGGTTATCTATTCAAGCCTTCCAACCTAGATTAATTGAAGGTAAAGCCATTCAGTTAC
This sequence comes from Bacteroidota bacterium, assembly GCA_024743405.1. Classification (GTDB taxonomy): domain Bacteria; phylum Bacteroidota; class Bacteroidia; order Chitinophagales; family Saprospiraceae; genus JANSWP01. Next base: position 17,766 of record JANSWP010000026.1, on the reverse strand, counting down.
ACCCATTAGTTTGTACGGCATTTAACGCCGATTTTGATGGTGATCAAATGGCGGTTCATGTTCCTTTAAGTCATGCAGCTATTTTAGAGGCTCAAGTATTGATGCTATCAGCACATAATATGCTGAATCCTCAAAATGGTGCTCCAATTACTCTTCCTTCTCAGGATATGGTATTAGGACTTTATTACATTACAAAAGGAAAGCGTTCAACTGAAGAGGTAAAAGTAAAAGGAGAAGGTGGAACTTACTATTCTGCTGAAGAGGTAAGAATAGCATACAATGAGAAGAAATTAGATTTGCATGCTCATATTAATGTACGGGTAAGAACGGAAGATGAAGATGGTAATATGTTGCTTAAGCGAATTGAAACAACGACAGGACGTGTCTTATTCAATGAGGCAGTTCCAGAACAAGTTCCATTCATTAATGAACTATTAACCAAAAAGAATCTTCGTAAGATTATTGGTGAAATTATTGAAAGAACAGATTTTTCTGTCACTGCAGTATTGTTGGATAAAATTAAGGAATTAGGTTTCATGTGGGCTTTCAAAGGTGGTCTTTCCTTTAATTTAGGAGACTTGATTACACCATCTGTAAAAGCAGATACTTTGGTAGAAGCTCAACAAGAAGTTGATGAGGTTTGGGATAATTACAACATGGGTTTAATTACGAACAATGAGCGATATAATCAGATCATTGATAAATGGACTTATGCTGATAATCATATCACAGAAACGTTAATGCAAGAATTAGCAGAACATAAGCAAGGATTTAATTCCGTTTATATGATGCTTGATTCTGGAGCGCGTGGTTCTAAACAGCAAATTAAGCAGCTATGTGGACTAAGAGGATTGATGGCAAAACCAAGAAAATCTGGAGATACAGGTGGGGCAGTAATTGAAAATCCAATTCTTTCCAACTTTGTTGATGGATTATCCGTTTTGGAATATTTTATCTCGACTCACGGTGCTCGTAAAGGTCTAGCCGATACAGCATTGAAAACTGCAGATGCAGGTTATTTGACTCGTCGATTGGTAGATGTTTCTCAAGATGTCGTCATCATGGAAGAGGACTGTGATACTCTAAGAGGTAACGTTACTGTTGCCCTTAAAGATAATGAGAAAGTAATCGATTCTTTAGCTAGTAGAATTGCAGGTAGGTATACCTTACATGATATTGAACATCCGGTTAGTGATGAAATTATCCTGAAAGCAGGGGATTATATAGACACTAGAACTGCTTCTTATATCGAAAATGAGGGAATTGAAGAGGTTACTATTCGTTCGGTACTGACTTGTGAAACAGAAAGAGGTGTTTGCCGAAAATGTTATGGTAAAAACTTAGCTTCTGGTCGAATTGCAGAAATGGGTGATGCCGTTGGTATTATTGCTGCACAATCGATAGGTGAACCTGGTACACAGTTGACATTACGTACTTTCCACGTTGGTGGTACGGCAACTTTATCTAAAACAGAATCTGATATAACATCTAAGTTTGATGGACGGGTAGAGTTTGATAGTATGCGTACTACCACCAGTTTAGATGATAATGGGAAAGAGATAGAGATTGTATTATCTCGAACAGGTGAAGTGAGAATTTTTGAACCAGATGGCACAAAAATGTATATTTCTCACCACATTCCTTACGGTGCTACTTTAAAAGTAAAAGATCAACAAACGATCAGTAAAGGAGATTCAATTTGTGAGTGGGATCCATTTAATGCAGTAATTGTCTCTGAATTTAGTGGGATTACTCAATTTGAATCTATCGAAGAAGGGGTCACCTTCCGAGTAGAAAGAGATGACCAGACTGGTTATGTAGAGAAAGTAATTGTAGAATCTAAAAACAAGCGTAAAATTCCAACCATTAAAATCATCAGTCCTGATGGTGATGAGTTGAGAAGTTACAACTTGCCAGTAGGTTCTTACATGTCAATTGAGGATGGACAAGAAGTTCAAGCGGGGCAAAAGATTGTCAAGATTCCTCGTAAACTAGGTAAGATTGCGGATATCACAGGTGGTCTTCCTAGGGTTACAGAATTATTTGAGGCTAGGAATCCATCTAATCCTGCAGTTGTATCTGAAATTGATGGTATCGTCAGTTTTGGTAAGATTAAGAGAGGTAATAGAGAGGTGATTGTTGAATCGAAAGACGATCAAAAGCGTAAATATTTGATTGGATTGTCCAAGCATATTCTTGTTCAAGAAGGAGACTTTGTGAGAGCAGGAACTCAGCTTTCTGATGGTGCAACTGCTCCAAGAGATATTTTGAATATCAAAGGACCATTTGCTGTACAGACTTACTTAGTGAATGGAATTCAGGAAGTATATCGTTCTCAAGGAATTGGTATCAATGACAAACATATTGAAGTTATTGTTCGTCAAATGATGCGTCGAGTTCAAATTGAGGATCCAGGAGATACTACTTTTCTAGAAGGCGAAGCAGTAGAACGATATGACTTTGTTCGACAAAATGATTGGATTTTCGATAAGAAATTTATCACAGATAAAGGTGATTCTAATCGGTTGAATCCAGGACAAATTGTTAGCTTACGTCAAATACGAGAAGAGAATTCATTCCTAAAGCGTAATGATATGAAAGGCGTTCAAAGCCGAGATGCGGTACCTGCAACTTCAAGTCCTTTGTTACAAGGAATTACGAAGTCTTCTTTGGGCGTATTCAGTTGGATTTCTGCAGCTTCTTTCCAAGAAACAACTAAAGTGCTTAGTCAAGCGGCTATCGGCGCGAAACGAGATTTCTTGAGCGGTTTGAAAGAAAATGTAATTGTTGGGAAGAAAATTCCTGCAGGTACAGGTTTGCGTAAATTCGATAAGCTTTGGGTAACCACGAAAGAAGTACATGATTCTAATCGAGAGCGAAGAGCGTTATTAGAGGAGATGGAAGAATTTGAAGACTAATCTCGAAATAGGAAATTATAAAATAATACAAGCCCTTCTGATTTTTTCGGAAGGGCTTTTTTGTTTAGGAAGGGCCCTTCCAAAATTAATTCTTCATCATAGTAATTTATAGACGTAATAATGAACTTACTTCTCTATACCTTCGCCTGATTACTCCAATTTGAGATAACCTAAAATATGGACTTTAAAAAATTTCGCCAAAAATTCATTGCTCTAACCGATTTTGAGCAGGATTTCCTCAAGATTATGTCTTTAGCCTATGAGCCAGTTAACCAGACTACCTTGGTATCACTACTCAATGAATGTGATATAAAAACGGCTCAAGGAATCCAGTTTAACGGTACTATAGTGAAAGGATGTTGGCAAAAACTTTCTGATGAGTGGCTTTCGTTTAGAAAGGAGAATAAAGTTGAAATTAAGCCCAAATTGACAGAATGGGTCATGCGAATGGTTGCAGTTGATAAACGTTTTGATGAGTGGGTTAGAGGGGTACAAGGCGAAATGCCATACCGGGAATGGCATCGACCTATGAGTTTTGGGGCTGCAATTCGAGAACTCAGAATGGCATTGTATCAAAATAGAATTATAGGGATAACTGATATCCTTCGTGATATTGATATGTATTATCCAATTAAGTTTGGGGAGAGTAAGTTTTTTGAAAAGTTTTTTCATCCTTTTAGCCCTAAATGGTTAGCTACGTTTCCTTCATCTATTCAAAATATTGCCTTAGAGCAGCTGGTAAGAGAGGCCGTAATTAATCTGAAACCAGTTGACGAATATGTCAATTTTATGCTTGAAAGTTCGCACTTGGATGATGTTGAGAATGGAAAAATGGTAAGATCTTTACTTCGTGATATTTTTTTATTACAAGGGAAATTAGCTGAGACTGCAGAGTTATTGACTAAGGAAAAAGATCCTGTTCAATTAAATATTGGTGCAGCTTGGATTAATTTTTTAAAAGGAGAAAATAAACTTGCCCTTAATTATTTTGAGGATGCGCTTAGGAAACATCGGAAAGTGGTCGGATCGAGAGTTTACTTTGATGGCGTAGAAGGTCTTTTTCACATACTTTCCTTAATGAAACAAAAGGGCAAGGATTTTCATAAAAAGGTACATGTTTATACCGACAATATTGATAGTGCAAACTATGAGGATTCCTTTAATTATCTAAAATCGGCTATTTATTTTCTTCAAAACTTACCTAATGATGCTCAATATTACCTTAAATCTAATCCAACTCATCCTTTAGGGTTAGTATTCAAATCAGTCGTGGGTTATTGGAATCAAAATCAATTTAAAGGAAGTTTTTTTACTTACCTATTAGACTATTATTCAAGAGCTAAAAGACATGGTTATGACTGGATGGCGATGGAGTTTGTAGGTGTGCTAGGTAAAGTTTATCCTAAGGAGGAATTGAGGCAGGCTTTTGGAAAAGAATGGATAGAATCCCAACAAAAAATGGGTATTGTTAGTATTCTTCCGATAGTCGAATTCAGGGAAAAATGGCAGCGATCTTTAGATGCGCTTTTGGGTTTAAAAGGTACTCGAAGAGGGAGCGGGAGCGGAAAATTAGCAAAGAAGTCATCCCGTTTGGTATGGTTAGTTGATTTTGAAGGGCAAGAAATTCAGCCCAAAGAACAAACATTAAATAAAAGTGGAGGCTGGAGTAAAGGACGAAATGTTGCCCTTAAAAGACTAAAGGAAGGAGGGGTCAAAAGTATGACTGAGCAAGACATGAAAATGGTCTCGGCGGTGAAAATGTATACGGGTTGGGGATATTATGGGGGTAGTGATTATTTTATTGATTTTGATAAAGGAGTCAAGGCTTTAGTTGGTCACCCTTTTGTTTTTAGAATGGATTCTCCAGGTGTTGCAGTTGAGATTTCTGAAAAGCAACCAGAACTTATAGTTGAGGAAAGAAAAGGATATTTTGAGGTTCGATTCAATGAATCGTTTTTCGAAGCGGGTTCTTATTTACTAAAGGAAACGCCCACTCGTTATCATATTTTAGAGGTTACCAAAAAGCATGAAGAAATTAACCGATTATTAGAAAATGGACATCTCAAAATTCCTGAAAAGGGAAAGGATAAATTGGTAGAAGTAATAGGAAATTTATCGTCCATTGTAACGGTTCAATCTGCGGTAGGAGATCAAGGAGATATTCCAACTGTTGATTCAGATTCGAAAATTTATGTTCACTTATTGCCGATTGGGGATGGGTTTAAGTTGGAGTTTTTTGTCAAGCCATTTGATAAGGAGCCTCCGTATTTCAAACCGGGGTCTGGTCGTGAAAATGTGATGGCGGAAGTCAATGGTATCCCTACTCAAACCAAGCGAGAGTTAAAGAAAGAAAGAGAAAATTCTAAGCGGGTAGAGGATGCTTGTCCAAGCCTTCAAAAAGTAGAGTCCTATAATCGAGAATGGCACTTTGAGGAGGTCACCGATTGCCTAAATGTATTATTAGAATTGGAACCTTTACGTCAAAATGAGCAAATCGTATTAGAGCATCCAAAAGGTGAAAAGCTAAAAATTGCGGGTCAATTGGATTTCAACTCTTTGTCATTGGGTATAAAAAAAGATAGAGATTGGTTTGGATTGACAGGGAAAGTCAAAGTTGATGATAAAAAGGTAATTGATTTTAGAAGGTTATTGGAGATGGTAGAAGAGAGCGATACCCGTTTTGTAGAAATAAGTGAAGGGCAGTTTTTAGCCTTGACAGATCAACTACGAAAAAGAGTTTTGGAGTTGAATAGTCTTTTGAGCAAGACCAAAAAAGAAATGAGGTTTCATCCACTTGCTGCGCCTGTCTTAGATGAATTTTCGGATATATTGGGTGGTTTTAAAGTAGATTTAGCTTGGAAAAAACATCTTAAAAGAATCACGGAAGCTAAAAATATAAAACCAACAGTCCCTTCAACATTTAAAGCACAGTTACGAGAATATCAAATGGAGGGGTTCAATTGGTTATCTCAATTAGCTTATTGGGGGGTTGGTGCTTGCTTGGCGGATGATATGGGATTAGGGAAAACGATTCAAGGTTTGGCGGCTTTGGTAGATAGGGCGAAAGAGGGTCCAAGTCTAGTAGTGGCTCCCGCTTCAGTGGCTAGAAATTGGTTGAGAGAAACCGAAAAATTTGCGCCAACGCTCCGTCCGATCCTTTTTGGAAGCGGAGATAGAAAGAAAATAGTAAAAGATTTAAAGCCATTTGATTTACTTATTTGTAGTTATGGATTAATGCAATCAGAAGGTGATTTGTTATCTGAAACGGAATTTAATACCATTATTTTAGATGAAGCGCAGGCAATAAAAAACCGGTCAACAAAGCGATCAAAAGCTGCGATGGCGTTGAAAGGTAATTTCAAAATAATCACGACCGGAACACCTATAGAAAACCATCTTGGGGAATTGTGGAATTTATTCAATTTTTTGAACCCGGGGTTAATGGGTTCTTTGGAGCGATTCAATGAAACTTATGCTATTCCTATTGAAAAATATAGAGATAATGATCGCCGAAATCAATTGCGTAGATTGATCCAACCATTCATTTTAAGACGGCGTAAAAGTGAGGTACTTGACGAATTACCAGCTAAAACGGAAATAACTCTGACTGTTGATTTGACAGATGAGGAAAGAAGTTTTTATGAAGCACTTCGACAGAAAGCACTTGATAATATTTCAGGTTTGGAAGAGGGTGGTCAAAAACGATTTGCTATTCTTGCTGAATTGATGCGCTTAAGGCAAGCTTGTTGTAATCCAAGATTGGTTGTGCCGGGGACTAAAGTGACTTCGAGCAAGCTTACCTTGTTTGCGGAAGTAGTTCAAGAATTATTGGAAAATGGACATAAAGCATTAATTTTTAGTCAATTTGTTAAGCATCTACGACTTGTTGAAGAGTGGGTTCAAAAAAATAATATTGCCTATCAGTATTTGGATGGACAAACGTCATTACCGAAAAGAGAAAAAGCGATTAATGCTTTTCAAGGTGGAGAAGGAGACCTCTTTTTAATTAGTTTAAAAGCTGGTGGAACGGGTTTAAATCTAACAGCTGCAGATTATGTAATTCATCTTGACCCATGGTGGAACCCTGCGGTTGAAGATCAAGCAAGTGATCGGGCACATAGGATTGGTCAAAAACGACCTGTAACGATTTATCGCCTTGTTACAGAAAATACCATTGAGGAAAAAATTGTGCAATTACATGGTGAAAAACGCGACTTGGCAGATAGTCTTTTAGAAGGCACTGAATCAAGCGCAAAATTGAATCCTAATGAACTATTAGATTTAATAAAAGGAGGATAAGTTAGTCATTTATTGGTTTACAAAATGCTCCGTATTTAAGTTGAACAGAATTCAGAACCTTCCCTTCTTTCAAAGTAAGTATATAAAGGCGGTCAAATTCCCATTTTTCGCCAATTGGTAAGCCTGGATTTCCACCCAACAATTTTACTAATTCGGGAGTAGTATTGCTATGTCCCGATACCGCAATGTTGCCACTCGATGATTTTAGTATGGAAGAAAAGCTTTCAAGGTCACGTGGGTTATAAGACTTAATTTCTAAATTCCATTCCTTAGCTATTGGTTGAACCGTTTGTTGGGTTCTGATGTAATCGGAACTGTAGATTTCCGTTATTCCTGCTTCGCGTAGAGTATTGGCAAGATCATTAGCTCTTTTTTGCCCCCAATCTGTTAAGGGGGGATTTTTTGAATCTGCTTTTTCGGCGTGACGAAATAGAAAAATAGTTGTTTCTGGGCTTTCTATATACTTTGAAAGTCTTTGACTATAGCAAGAGCTAAGAAGAATAAGGAAACTTAAAAAGAGTAATTTTTGCATTTTGAAATTTTGACTTTATGATCCTTTATTATAAAAGTCAAAAATCCGAATTAAATCTGAGGTATTACTATAGCTCAAGTCTTGTTCTTTGACAAATTGACCAATTTGTTTTGCTCTGTCCTGAAATAATGCGGTCACTGCTTTTCTTTTCTTCTTTAATGGATAAGCTTTTTCATCATTTCCTGATTGGAAATAAAGATTCGAGGATGAATTGTTTCCATTTTTACGTATCACCTTAAGTAAGTTGACACCGCCAAACGAAAGAAGCTGGAAGAATTGGTAATCTTCGATTTTGCCAAAATTTGTTAAGAATGGTACATATACTTTTTCATCTTGATAAACTGCTTTTGTGAAGTGTGGATATAGTTCGCAAGTTTTATTATTGAGTTGAAACTCGAAATTATGGTCACTTATTCGAAATCTTCCAGGAACGGAGTAATATTTGTTTTGCCCATTGATTATTTGAATTTCCTTCCATTCAATATTTAAATAATCTTTTGCAGAATAAGTGTTTAAACTAGGCTCCTTGCAAAGGAAGAATAAATCTACTTGCTTTCCTTCTTTTATATTGTCAAGATAATGAAGAGAAAAAGAATCGGTCTTAATTTGACCATTTAATAGCCCTGATAGGAAAATTAGTCCTATAGCAATAATTTTGTGTTTCATGTAAAACTGAATTGATAAATAAAGTGGTATCCATTTAGGCTCTAAAGAAGGGTATGCAATATTACCTTATATTTCTATAAATTAGTTTTTATTAAGGTAAAATAAATGATTTTTAAAGATTTATTAAGTCTTAGTAATGTTTTTACGTGCTAATTAGCTGTCTTAGATTAAGAAAAATATTACGCGTATTAGAAAAAACATGCTTTTATGCAAGGTTCTAGCATAAGACGTGAATTTTCGAAAGAGTAACAATTAATAATTTTTGGAGGAAAATGAAAAAGGCGACCTTTTCCCGAAGAAAGATCGCCATATACTGTATTTGAAAGTTGTTCTAAAGGTTGGTTAAAACCGGAAAAGCGCTGCTGTTCTTACCCCTAATAAATCATGATAAAGACTTTCCAGTTTTCTGTTAGAAATGTGATAATAGGTTTCAAATTGAATACTCAACCAATTTTTAGGTCTGTATTCGACTCCTAAATCAATTCCAAAACCATTACCTGTTATATCAGTATTTTTAGAGGAGGTTTCAAAGCTTGGAATTGCGTATTTCGCTGGATCATATAAATAATAGAAATCCTTTTTGAAATTAGCGGTAGCTAGATAATTCAAACCAACGTATGGTTTGATATTCGATTCATTCCCAAAAGTATATTTAAAGCCCAATTTCAATTGAGTGAAATTTTGATTGCTCTCTGTAAAGAGCAGATCCTCGGCTAAATAGATTGGGTCTTCAGGAAGGGGTACTTCTTTGCCTAAGAAATCAGATTGAGTTTGATAGGACAAATTATAAAAATCTAAGCTCGCTACTATACTGAGGTTTTTGACAAAAAGAAATTCGGCTTTCAGACCAATGTTGGTGCTAGAAACTGCGGCTAATTGATTATTGGTGATAAAAGATTTTCCAACTGTCAATCCAATTTGAGCACCCAATAGTTGAAAATGAGGATCAATAACAATTGGACTGTTTTTAGCGTGAATAACTTCCTCTGATTGTTCAGTGGAGATTGAATTTATGCTAAGTCTAGGTAAATTATTGGGTATATTTCTTAATCGTTCGAGGGCAAAATTCCCCTCCGATTTACTACTAACTCCCCATATTGAAGTTGAAGTACTCAATGATTCCCAAAGAAAAGTATGGTTTGAGAAACTTTGATTTATAGTTTTCGCAAGATTATCTCCTAGAGATAAAAAAGGGTTGACAACTCCCGATCCGGGTTTGCCAACCCAACTAATATCATGCGTATTAATATTAGAACTTTGGCTTGCAGCCGCGAAAATAGTATCACGATAAACGACCGTTTGAATGACGGTATCGCGCTGCATTAGGGTATTTTCAAATAAGTCTTTTTTTAGCTCTTGTAATTCGCCGTTTGTTTGGTTCAGTTGCCACCATAAAACTCCAACTGCACCTAATAATCCAGTCATAATCAATGGAACAAATACTTTCTTCCATGTCGAAGTAGCAACCGGCGCATGCATATCCAATCTATCAGAAACTTCTTGCCAGTCAGTTTCACGGAACTCGAAATTCTGAGTTTCTTTAAGTTTTTCAGATAATATTTTTTCGAAGTTATCCATTGATTATTTTAACCACTTACATTTCGCCAATCATCAGCTTTTGTAATCATGCTCTTCAATTTCATTTTAGCTTTTGCCAGATTGGATTTTGAAGTGCCCACAGAAATCCCTAGCTTTTCAGCAATTTCGGAATGCTTGTATCCTTCCACTGCGTATAAATTGAATGCCATTCGATAAGCAGGTGGTAGTTTATTAATTAGGTCAAAAATTGCTTCTACACTCAAATTAAGAAGGGCTTCAGATTCTACTTCATAATGTTGGGCATGAATCAGGTCAACAGTTTGTGGCTCATTTTGGAATTTTCGAAAATGATCAATCGCTGTATTTACCAAAATTTTATTGAGCCATCCTTTAAAAGAAAGATTCGGACTGTACCGATCTATTTTTAAAAACACTTTTACAAAGCCATCATTCAAAATCTCTTTCGCTTCCTCTCTCGTACCAGCATATCGCATACAAATGGTCATTCCATAATTATAAAAATGCCTATATAATGCCTGTTGACTTTCGCGGTCATTTTTCCGACAAGCATTTATCAGGGTAACGATTTGATCCTTTGTCATGCTTTTCTAAATGCTAACACGAGGTCTTTTGAAAAAAGGTTGCCTCTGGTTGATATTTTTTCTGAAAATATTTTTTTAATTATCTTTTTTGGGAATAAACTGCCTCAAATAATACAAAGATTGCCTCAATGAGTCCTTCCGTTTTTCTAAAGAACCCTCATAGGCTCTATCTTCAACTTCTACACTAACAGAACCGTCAAATCCAGTATCCGTTAAAATGGAAAAGAATTTACCCCAACTTACGTCTCCCATACCAGGTAATTTTGGAGTATGCCATTCATTTGGTGGAGCCATGATGCCAACTTCATTCAATCGATCATAATCAATGCGGACATCTTTGGCGTGAATATGGAAAAGCTTTTCTGAAAAATGCTTTATTGGTAGCAGGTAATCCATATGCTGCCAAATCATATGGGAAGGATCGTAATTGAGTCCAAAATGATCACTCGGAATATCCTCAAACATTTTCCTCCAAATGGTAGGCGTCGTTGCAAGATTTTTTCCCCCAGGCCATTCATCATAAGAGAAAATCATTGGGCAGTTTTCAATGCCAATTCTTACGTCATGTTGTTCCGCAAATGAAATAATCGGTTGCCAAGTTTGCAAAAATCGATTCCAATTATCAGGTACACTCTTCGTCCAGTCTCGTCCAACAAATGTATTCATTTGATCAATTTCCAAGATAGCTGCCGCTTTAATGACTTTTCTGATGTGATCTGAATAGACTTTTGCTTCTTCCAAATTAGGAGTTAAAGGGTTTGGGTAATAACCTAAGGCACTGATACTTATTTTATATTTTTGACATAATTCCAAAATAGAAACTGCCTTTTTTTTGTCAAAATCATTGACATTTATGTGTGTGACGCCCGCATATCGTCGTTCTGCTTTTCCTTCTGGCCAGCACATGATTTCGACACAATCATAACCCAATTTCGAAGCAAGCTTTAATACTTCTTCTAGTGATAATTCAGGTAAAATAGCACTAACAAATCCGAGTTTCATATCTATATTTTTTGGCTAAGATATTTAATTTTAATGTTCAAAAGCAGTGCATTTTATTTGAAATTGTGATTTGAGTAAGATAGCCAATGACAAAAATTCTCCATTTGATTGATTAAAATCAACATTAACAACCTTTGTCAACGATACTTTTGTCTCGAAAGGGCAAGTGTATTTCGCATAAACCCGAATGATTTAATCACTTAAAAGATTTCGAGATGAAAAAGATATTATTTCCTACAGACTTTTCTACGGCATCTCAAAACGCCTTTATATATGCTATGAAATTAGCAAAAGACATCGATGCAAAGGTAGATGTTGTCAATATTTATAGCCTTCCTTTTGCCGATAGTGGTAGCATGGTTCCAGAATATGTTGATAGCATGTTGGAAGAAAAAAAGAAAAATGTGGAGTTTAAATTGGCTGAATTTACCACTGGAAGTCATAATGGGAATCTAGGTGATGCCAAAGCTCAATATGGTATTTTTGTTTATCAAGATATTACGGATTTGGCTAAATTAGAGGACTATGATTTGATCGTGATGGGGACAAAAGGTGAACGAAATCTTTTTGAAAAAATCATGGGATCAGTGACAACTCATACCATGATGAATGCACCTTGTCCTGTCTTAGCTGTTCCTGAAAAAGCACGATATACACCTATCAAAAGTATCGCTTATGCTACTGATTTTGCTCCAAAAGATGAGCCTGTGATTAATGAACTTGTAAAGATTTCTGAGTCGATTGGGGCAAAGGTGCATTTTGTTCATGTGGAAACGGAACCCGCGATCGGAGATATGAAAGAGACCATTGAAATTGATAAATATCCTTTCGAAACGACCGATTTTGCTTTATTAAATCGAAAAACAGTAATGGAAGGTTTAGATACGTATATCGAAAATAAAAAAATAGATCTATTGGCTATGTTTATGCCCCGACGGAGGCTTTGGGAAAGAGTATTTCACAGAAGCTTTACCAAACAAATGACTTTTCATTCTAGAACGCCATTGTTGGTCTTTCATGAATGAGATTATTTCACCATTACTAAAAATATAAAAGCTCAATGTTCCTATTTGGACATTGAGCTTTTATATTTTAATGTAGTCCCCTACTATTTTACCTCCCTTTATATGTTCCTAAGGAATATTAAAGAGCAAGTGGATTATTTTAACTCTAGAACATCCTTGTCTCCAAAATTATCATAACTCGAAGTAATCACTACATCTCCAGGTTTTAAGCCTTCCAAAACTTCGTAAAAATTGGGATTTTGCTTTCCAACTTTAATATTGACTTTTCTGGCTGAACTAGTTCCTTCTTCTATCATATAAACCCAGTTTCCACCGGTTTTTTGATAAAAACTTCCTCTTGCCAAAAGTAATGCTTCTTGCTCCGCACTCAACTCCAATTTAATAGAGACCGTTTGTCCTCTTTTTATCCCTTCAGGTACCGTGCCAGTGAAAACCATGTCGACTTCAAAAGCTCCATTTGAAACTTGCGGATAGATTTTTTTAATGATTAATTCATACGTTTTTCCGGCGAAGATAAAGGAACCCTTTTGGTTGATGAAAATTCGGGAAATATAGAATTCATCGATCCTAGTAAGAATTTTGAAATTGGAAAGGTCATCAATTTGAGCGATGTTTTCACCTTCTGATATCAACTCTCCTAGCTCCGTATCTAATCCAGAAAGTTGACCTCCAATCGGTGCTTTCACAATTAAATTATCCAAACTTTGGCGTGTGATAGCGAGGTTTCTTTTCATCAAATCCAAAGAAGATTCCATTTGCTCAGCCTGTAACACCTGAAACATAGAGTCTCGTTCTATCGTTTTGGTGAGCATTTTTTTTCGACGCAAAAGGTGCTCGAATTCGTCTTGGGTCTCTTCATAAGTTACTCTGTCAAGAGCACCTGCTTCTGATAATTCTTTATTTCGTTTGGTTCTACTATCTAGTAAATCAATTCGATATTCGGCTTCCAAATACTGTTCCTTTAGGTTAAGGCTCTGTTGCTCCATCATGATACTATTGGTTCGAAGTTGATTGATTTGTCGAACAATATCCGCCTCTTGATTTAAATACGTTAATTGTAAGTCTGGATTGGAGAGCCTCAAAATGGATTTACCTTTTTGAACCATAGCTCCGTCTTCTACGAATTTTTCTTCTACTCGCCCACCTTCAACGGCATCAATAAAAACTGTTTTGATAGGTTGAACAACCCCTGTAACAGGAATGAATTCCTGAAAGATTCCATTTTGAACGGTATCGATTAACAATCGGTCTGTTTCAACATTGAGTCGAGAGGTACCGGCATCCTTATAAATAGTGGTAATGAAATAACCTGCTACTGCTGCTATGGCTGTGTATAGTAGAATTTTTTGCCACGCTAGTCCTTTTTTTGCAATTTTTTTATCCATCAGGTTGGTGATTCGTGATTTTTATTAATTTGATTATGGTAATTTGGAATTAGTTAGGACTTAATTTTCAATGTGCATGCCAATTAGCTTAATTCGCTGATAATCAATTTACTGCGATGATTGGTGATTTCTTAGTTTGGTTTGAAATGTACGGAGTTGAACGTGAGGTGTTCGTTATCGAACATGTATTTAAGTTATCGCAATCCAGCTGAAATAAGAAAACACAACCGACCAATAAGCCGGATTCTGTAATTCTCTCCAAAGAAAGAATCTCTATCATTTATCTAGCTCCAACCTCACGATTGGAGTCTATCTGCCTACCCCCCGACTCGGGCGAGCTACCCTTTAGGGATTCTCATCCCCACGCCGGTGTACATGACATTTCAACCCACAAGGTTTATCCGCCCCTCTGATTGCTCAAAGACGCCGTGCGCTCTTACCGCACGTTTTCACCCTTACCTTTTTATTGGCATCTCTGCCAAACAAAAGGCGGTTATTTTCTGCGACACTCTCTGTATTCTCTCAATAAATGAGAAAATCCCATCCGTTAGATGGTGTGGTGCTCTACGTTGTCCAGACTTTCCTCATCTCTTCCCGTCGGAAAAGCCGCGATAGAGTAGCCGGTTGCATTTTCAAGGGTGAAAGTAGGAAAAAATCGATTGGGGAAAGGAAGCAGTTATTTTGAATCGACCAACAGTCAAAAGACATCGTTAAATCATCACATTCGACTAGAAGGACTCATCACATATGATGAATTTGAAGGGGTAATTGTGAAAAAACATAGAGTGATTCTTCTTGTAATGAATTCGGAATAAGTAAAATTTCCAAAAGGGAAAGGAACGAGTCAGATTGGCAAAATCATTATATTCCAAAATGATTTTTCACTTCTTTTACCTTTTCTTCCCAAAATTCTTTAAAAGAACGGTTTGGTTGACTGCACAAATAAACCGTCGTCCCTTGTTCCCTAGCCAATGGATTTTGAATGCTTCCGATAACTTCAATTTTTTCAAAAAGAGCGGAGATGTCTTCTCCCAACTCGTCATTTACATAGATCAAATGATTCACACTTTCTGGGATTTTTTCTTCAACCCACAACCGGTACGAGTCGGCGAAGCTATTTACATCGATTAAACCATTGCTAAAATGTTCGATTGCACCAGCTTGACCATAGTTTTCCGCATAAACGAGACAATTTTGAGTATTCAAATTTCTTTTTGAATATCCCTTTTTGACAATTTTAGCTAATTCATTCCAGCCAATCATATCTGCATAGTCTTGAGGTAAGTGATGAATTTCGCCATCTTCCCATCGCATGGGATCTTCAAATTTATAATTGGTTTTTACATTCTCACAAAAGTCAATCATTTTTTCTTGACTTAAAATAGGAGCACTAAAGGGCATCAATTGCCAACCAGAAATAAAGGCAAATATTAATAATCCCATCCATCCCCATTTTCCCTTTTTTGAATAAAAAAAATGTTCTAACTGAACTGAACCTGCTGCAATTAACAAAGGATAAATACCTAAAGTATAATATCCTTTTCCACTCATGATCAAGAAAGCGAGCATGATGGTTAGCGAAATCCATCCTAAGAATTTCATTGGATTGCTTTTTTTGAAAAGCCAGTAAAATCCTGATAACCAAATGATCAAAGCAGGGAAACACATTAATATTTGATCGATGATGAAATTCATGATCGAAACATTCACTAATTGGCTTTCTCTCAATCCACTCATATGTGAAAAGACTGGAAAATTTACGCTTGCCTGCCAAAATACGTTTGGAAGGGCAATCAAAACGGAGATTCCAATGGCTACATAAAACCTTCTATTTTGAAATAATTTTCGGTGATTGGTTAAAACCATTCCAACCAAAATTCCAATTACATAAAATATTGTCGAGTACTTATTAAGCATCCCGATGCCAATGGCGAGTCCAAGCCAAAGTAGGTAGCTATTATTTGTTGTTTTTAGATATTTAATGATGAGCCAAGAATATAAAGTCCAAAAGAAAATTTCGAAAATTACTGGCATAAACATCATCCCTGGGCGCAAAAAACCAGGGCAAACCATCATTAAAACTCCAGTCATTGCAATTGCAGGAATTTTCCCTCCAAATTCTTTGACAATCAAGCAAGCCAGGCTGATTAGTCCAACCGAAAAGAGAGCTGGAATGAATCTTAACTCAGCAACCGAGATGCCTTCAACTCCACCAAAAAATCCTTGAGCTAACCAACTCATAAAGCCAACAAAAGGAGGATTTGACCAATAACCCCAATCTAAATGACTACCCAAAGCCATGTACAAAAACTCATCACGATGAAAACTCCAAAGATCATTGGTCGCAAAATGGAAAATGAGTTTGGCTAATGCAAAAAGGGCAATGAAAACGTAAATTCGTTTAGTTCGCATTTTGAAAATTTCTCTAAATTCGAGTTTCGGCTTCCCTTCAAATGGGGTTTTTCGATTTCATTAGTGTGAATTAGCGATTTCATTCTTTAAATAGCCTTCTAACCATTTAGAACAATCACTGAAATTTTCAAAACAAAATGCTTTTTCTATGAGCCCTGGTATCAAATTGAATCGCTCAAACATATCTTTTGGTTGACCATGCAAATTGGTGAAAACGACTTTGATACCTTGTTCCTGTAAATCGATCACTGCGTCTTCCATTGCGTACAAACCAGATTGATCTACATAAGGTACTTTTTCCATTCTCATTACAACTACTTTTATCTCTGGTAATTTTGTGACCATTTCTTGAAATCGAGAAGCAAAACCAAAAAATAATGGACCGTCTAAGTGCTTGATATAGACTTGGTCTCCCATTCTTTCGATGATATTACCTTCATCTACCCATGGCATTTCGCGAGAAAAGTTTCTCAATGGAGCTGACTGTGTCCGATCTTCAACTACATCCGATATTTTTTTCATGAATAAAATAGCCGCTAAAACCATCCCAATCCCTACCGCTTCGATCAACCCGACAAAAACAGTAAGACCTAATACTAAAAACATAACCACAACTTCTGAAACTGGTAATTGTCGAATGTGCCTCAATCCCTTATAATCCATCACGCCAATACCTACTGTTACTAAAATCCCAGCTAATACTGCCGCAGGAATTTGAGATGCCAGTGGTCCTAATGCTAGTAAGACAAATAAAAGAATAACGCCAGCTACCATTCCAGAGAGTTTAGTTTTACCTCCAGAATTGATATTGACTACCGTTCGAATGGTCGCCCCGGCACCAGGAATGCCACCAAAAAGGGCTGCAATGGAATTTCCAATCCCTTGACCGACTAATTCCTTATCCGGATTATGTTTGGTCTTCGTCATATTATCTGCAACAACCGATGTAAGCAGTGAATCAATGGCACCTAATAATGCCAAAGAAATGGCACTAATTAAATAGGGACTAATTTGTGCTAAACTAAAACCTGCAAATATTTCAAGCCTCAGAATGGGAAAACCACTGGGGATATCTCCTATGGTTCGATAGCCAGGAATGAAGAAAAAGGCACCAAGTGTGACCGCCAAGAGAGCTACTAACGTACTTGGAATCAAGGTCGTAATACGCTTAAAACCATAAATGATGATTATTGCGAGTAGCCCTAGAATAAAATCAATCCAATTGATATTTTGTACGGCTCGATTGGGGATAGTTCACTGAACTGTGCATAAAATTAAAAATAGGTCAAAAACCTGAGTTTTAGAAAAACACAAATCCGCAAGTTCTAACTTTGCCCTTATCAGGCGAAGCGGCGTGAGGCTCTGCTGGGAAGCAACCTGACAAGG
>JANSWP010000031.1 GCA_024743405.1 Bacteroidota bacterium | reverse complement strand
TCCGACATTTGCCGATGTATTTTTTGAACTTTTGCGGCGTTAAAAATACTCGCAGATACCCTGCATCCTGCGCTGGCTTGTGCCAGAAGGTACAAAGGCGAACGCAAAAAGTATTTTTGCCTTACTAAAATCCAAAATCTACTATTTCAAATTGGCGGACTTATTTTTTAGCCGTTACTAAATTGAAAAAAAATGTTGCTTTTTTTAAAGAATGCGTCTCAATGATCAATCAACAAATTTGTCCTAGATTCGGACAATTTGTAATTTCAGCCTAAAATAAAGTTAACTATGAAAGAGATAAAATTTTTAAAAACTACTTCCCTTTTGGCATTGTGTGTTTTAATTAATTGGCAATGTGCCTATAATCCAGTTACGGGTAAGAAGGAATTAAACTTCATGTCCGAGAGCCAAGAATTGGCTTTGGGTAAGCAATCTGATCCTGAAATCGTTAGTTTTTATGGATCGTATCAAGATGAAAAAATGCAAGCCTTTATCAATGAAAAAGGGAAAGAGATGGGCAAGATTTCTCACCGACCAGAGTTGGATTACCAATTCCGAATTTTGGATTCTCCGGTTGTGAATGCTTTTGCAGTGCCAGGGGGTTATATTTATTTCACAAGAGGTATTATGGCACATTTTAACAATGAGGCGGAGTTTGCAGGTGTTTTAGGACACGAGATAGGGCATGTTACTGCTCGACACTCTGCAAAGCAATACACCTCTCAAATGGCGCTTCAATTAGGCTTTGTTTTAGGGATGGTGACCTCTAAAAAATTCCGTCAATTTTCTGATGTGGCTGGTCAGGGTTTGCAATTAATGTTCTTGAAGTTTGGTAGAAATCACGAAAGCCAATCTGATAAATTAGGTGTTGAGTACTCTACTAAAATCGGCTATGATGCACATCACATGGCAGATTTTTTTCAGACATTGGGTAGAATGCGAGAAAGCTCAGGTGCCGAACCAATCCCTACTTTTATGTCTACCCATCCAGATCCAGTGGATCGATATAATACCGTTCATAGATTGGCTGCCAAAGAGCAAGAAACAGTTGATAAGAATGCGTTGAATGTGAATCGAGAATCTTATCTCCGAATGATTGATGGAATTACTTACGGAGAAGATCCTCGTCAGGGGTATGTTGAAAACAATAAGTTTTATCACCCTGAAATGAAGTTTGAGTTTCCTATTCCAAATGCGTGGAAAACAGTGAATATGCCAACCCAAGTGCAAATGGCACCATCTAATGGTGAGGCTATGATTATTCTTGGTTTAGCTGCTGAAAAAACCTTAAATGAGGCAAAACAAAAGATTTTGGAAACAGATTCTTTACGGGTAATTAGTTCTAGGAATGAGCGAGTTAATGGCTTAAATGCGAGTATTTTTCTTGCAGATGTAGGAAAGTCTTTGAAGTTATTGACTTATTTAATTAAGTACAATGGTCTGATCTACAAATTTCACGGTATGGCAGAGCCAATGAACTATAATAAATATAGTAACTCCTTCGAACGTACATTCAAGAACTTTAGAAAACTAACAGACCAATCAAAAATAAATGTAAAGCCTGACCGAATTCGAATTAAAAATGCAAAACGTTCGGGTACTTTAAAATCAGTGTTACAATCTTATAATATGAAAAATGACCGATTAGAGGAGATCGCATTATTGAATGGGATGAAGTTGACGGATCAAATCAAAACAGGGACTATGATAAAAGTGATTGAAAAGTAGCCTTTATAAGTAAGATGCTGTATTATAAGTCACGCCGTCGCAAGCGACGGCGTGACTTATTTTTTAGAGGGAGATCTAGGATGACATCCTAGTTACAATTTGGAGCATTAAAAAATATCTTTTCTTCTTCTGTGAATGGTCTTAATGACTTCCTTTTAAGTATACTTTTAACAAATTGTGGTGTTGGTGAATAAATTAGATAGGACAGGTTAGAGGCAATCATTATAAATTTCCCATTTGGAGAAAAAACGGCTTTATTGACGGGTGCATCTAGTTCCCCAATAAGGTTCATTAATAGTTCCCCATTCATATTCCAAAGTTTGCTCGTTCCATCTCTAGAGGCAGTCAAAAACATAGAATTATTATTTTCAGGAAAGGCTATAGAGATAATAGCCTTCGTATGAGCACTCAATACAGTTGCGTTATTTGTATTGGATTGTAAATCCCATATTCTAACGTTATGATCTTTTAAAGAGTTAGATTTGATACCATGATTTTCGGAAGCTGTAATGAGGTATCGATCATTTGGAGAAAAAGTGGCATGAGCTACAGCGCCTTCATGTCCATCCAAAGTTTTTAAGAGGCGACCCTCCAAATTCCACAATTTGGCGACTCCATCTATTGAAAGTGTTAGAATCTTTTCACCTGTATTTGAAAAAAAAGCTTGTGTAACTATATCCTTATGAGCTAATTTGATAGGACTTTCATCACTCTCTACTTTCCATAAACGAGCAAATTTTTCAACAGAGGAAGTGACAACTAGATCGTTTAGACTTGATAAACAAGCGGAATAAAGCCAACCTTTATGCTCATTAAATTCTTTGAGTAAGTGACCTTTTAAATCCCATAATTTGACTGATAAATCTGCGGCTCGAGTAAGGATTTTGGTACCATCTTTAGAAAATTTTGCCTCCACAATGTTTTTAGTGTGACCACTAAATGTGCTTAGAACATTACCTTTTAAATCCCATAATTTAGCAATGCCTGCTCGATCATAAGAAAGAATTAATTCTCCATTTGGGGAAAAAATAGCTTCATTAAGAGGAGCTTCATGTCCTTCAAACACTACTGTTGTGGTGTCTTTAATTTTCCAGACTTGAAAATTCTTATATTGAGTAGTGACTGCTACCAATTCTTCATTAGGAGAAAAATGAGCAGATCGAAAAGGGTAGTCTTGACTGATTATTGGAGGGAAATAGACCTGAGTACTACTCGTAAAGAAAATAGAATCTGCGGAAATGGCAAGTGAATATTTCCCTGATTTTGAGTATTCAATATCATAAAACCCTTCAACTGTACGGAAAGGAAAGAATTTTTTACGGTACTTATAATAGACGGCATCTCCATAAGTTCTTTCAATAAATGGTAAATGAATACTATCTGTTAATGTTGAATCTTTAATGATTTCAGTCGCACATTGAGCTAATCTAACAGCGTTTAAAAAACTATCTTTTTCAATTTCTAGTCGGGCAGACAAGGCTAATCGACTAGATTCAGCAATGAGACTATTTTTTAATGATTGAGTTCGAATCTCACTATATTGTTGTTTTAAATCTTGGTTCAGATCTTGAATATCTTTTCTGACTTTTTCCATAGCCACATAGGTACTGTCTAACCAATCTATTGCATTCTTCTTATCGGCTTCATTTTCAGCCTGTAATACAGCAGCTTCAAAATAATTTATGGCTTTGATAAATTCTAAGGAATCCTTTGCTGCCTTGCCATTATCTATAAAAACCCCAAATTTGCTTTGTCCCAAAAGGAAACCTGAACAACAAGTTAGGATGATCAACAAAAAGCTATTTTTCATGGTCATGATTGATCGTTAATATTGCCAATTAATTAGGATAGTTCTAATTTTTGCTTCTACACTTTCAAATATTAAAATGAATAATTCAAAAAAATACCTGAATATAGCTCTCCGTTATTGAAAGGGGTAATTTGCGGTGCTATTGTTAAGTCATTCTCTTTTACGGTACCTCGATTAGTAAGAGGCCAGGATTTGTTTGGATAGTATTTATCGGCAATTCTTTGATCACGCTGATATTTTATCCATTTACTCAAAAAATAGATACCGCCACCAATTATAATGCCTCCTCCCGAAACAGCCAATAAGTTAGCAGTTGAGTTTTTGCCATTAGTGCTATTACGGATTAAATAACTCGCTCCTATTAAGCTAGCTCCAGCTCCTACTGCTATATAGGCTGGTAATTTTTGGTTGAATTTAAATTCAGGCTTTCTAGTTAAAACTTTAGGCGTTTTTTCATACCGATCGGCTACTAAAACAATTTTTAACTCTCCTTCTGGTTTTGAAATATAGTTTTCAAAAGCATTATCCCAAATAATACGATGAGCTTCTCCGTTTTTCTTATATTGAACGGTACCTATATCTCCAAATAGATCGGATAATCGAGGGCGAATGAATGTTCCGTTAATCAATACAGAATCAATATTAACGATAGAATATCGCCTTGAGTTAGGTTCTTTTGGCAAGGTGTAATCAATAATGATATTGCCACCTTCGTAGTAAAATTCAAATGGGATTTCATATTCTTGAGCTACAAAATAGCCATTAATTATTTTGAAGGAAACCAAATCAAGCCCATTTTTGCTTTTTGGCTCTGCTTTATATTTTCCAAGTAAAGAGAATTCTGCTGTTTCCTTATTCCATTCCCAAGTTCCAGCTCCTCGAGTATGTTGGAATTGATTTAGTTGGAATTTTTGACCAAATAAGGAGACTAACGATAGGACTAAAAAGCAATAAGTAAGAATTATTTTCATGTCCAAGTAGTAATTTTAAAATGTGAATTTTAAGTAAGGGACTTCGTAATTAATAAACTATACATTTCGCCTGTCCTTTAATTACATTTCAATTTTTGGATAGCTTTCAAAACATCTTTATTTAACTGACTTTCGTTTAGGTACTTTCGAATTTGATTAGCTTGTCTAAGCTCTTTTCTTACTAAATCACACGCTCCAATTTTGTCATAAACTTGAGCATTGTTGATAAGTTTATTGAATTTTGGTTCTAACTCTTTTTTGATTAAAGCGATTTTGGCTTCTGCCATTTGATTATCTTGGTCTCGCCTAGCTTGTCCTTTTGCCTTTGTATACAAGTTCAATGCTTCTAAGTCTTTTCCTTCTACTTCAGCAATTTCGCCAGCTTTTATGGCAGCATCAAAAGCTAGTTTACTATCCCACAGGTCTTGGTTGGCCATAAGCAGGGCTTGAATTGTATTCTTATCTTTTTGAATAATGGTAAAAGACATTGCTGCTTCCAATGCCTCTTGAGCAATAGCATAATCACCAGCATTCATTTTATCTTGGGCACTTGTTCTAAACCTTTCAAAGTTTTCACTCCGTCTGATCTCTTCAGACCTCGCCAAATTTTCTAATGCACTCTCTGCTTTTAATTGAAGCTTTTTGGCATTATTTTGAGCGCTCAGTGCCCATATACTCATCACAATTGATATAGCAGAAAGAACAAAACCTACCATAGCCAAACGTCTATTACGCTTTTTCTTTTTTTTCTCAATTTCTAAATGTTTTTGTCGTTCTCGCTCTTCCGCTAATAATCTTTGTCGTTCTTCTTCTAATTTTCCCTTCTCCTCTTCAATCTGACGATTTTGTTCTTCTGTAGCGATTCTTTTTTCCTTTGACTTTAATATGGGAGCTACTAAAGAATCGTGACTGATTTCGTAATTATAACCTTCTCCTTGCGTACTTCTTTCGGACCTCAGTAGTCGAGAATCCAATAATTTGCGAAGTAGTTCTGGAGTCATACCATGACTCTTTAATATAATACCTTCATATAAGGTCAATCGTCTTTCTTCTTCTTCAAAAATCAACGCTTCTTCTAAGAGTTTTCTAGCTGCTAATTGCTCTTCGTGATTCCCTAGTGTAGCTATTTGATCATCATAATAATTCTTGAAAAGATTTTTGATATCTCCTAAATGATGTTCTTGGATGAGTCTCAATTGTTGATCAATTACCTTTTTTTCCAGGTATTCGCAGAGTATTTGTAATTGGAAAGAAGCAATATCTTGTTTATCTCCATCAGTTAAAAAATCCAATACTTTTGCAATGGATGGATAGTCATAATCAAATGGTGGAGATTCGAATTTAGAATCTTTTAAAAACGCAGGAATCAGGATGGCATCTTCTGCTTGCTCAACACTTAAAGGCAATAATTCGTAACAATTCTTTAGCACATGAGGCAAATGATCTTTTAATCGATTCATTAGGCTCATTCGGTCAGAGCGAATAGCCATTAATATTTTGATTTTTAATGGCTTGTGTAAATCTTTTTGATCTTGTTCAGAGAGAAATGATTGATTCCCTTTTTCCCAAATTTCAGATTCAACTACCTTTCTAAATCTTTCAGGAATAGTGGTATAAAGGAGCTCGGCCAATTGCTTCCCAAACGCCGCAATTTGTGCTTCAGGGTAAGTGAATAATTCTTCAAATTGATCAAAAATTAATAAATAACCTCTCTTTTCTTGTTTAGCAATTTGGTCGCTTTTTAAGTGATACCAAAGCGAATTATCTTTTGGAATTATTTTATCTAAAAGTTTGGTTTCTCCTGAATAGCCAATTGTTTGAGTGGTAATTGATAGGGGAGAGGTGGTGTTATTAGGTGTATAAGCACCAAATCTCAGTGAATATGGAATTAACCGATCTTCCTTTTCTAACTTCGGAAGTACGCCTGCATTAATCAATGAACTTTTTCCAAGACCAGATTTCGAATATAATACAGTCAGCTGCTCAATATTTACCAACTCTGCCAACCCTGCGATATCTTCACTGCGTCCAAAGAAGATACCCTTTTGGTCAGAAGAAAATGGTTTGGTTCCTGGATATCGGCGTAGTTTATTCATTAAATTGACTAATTCAGATTTAGTGTTCAAAAGTTTAATGATTCTTTATTCCTTGAATTTTTAAAGAATGTGTTTTTATACTTTTCGTGTATTTTTTACTAATTCCAAAATTCCATCCGTTAGTTTGGTGATTTCTCTATCAAATTCTTCAAATGAGAGCGCTCCAGAGCGGCGCCACCGCATAAAACGCTTGTATTTACCTTTCATAATGGACAGTTCCATTCGAAACTCCTCCGCTTTAGTTTCGAAATAGTCGGTTAATGCTTCAAATAATTGATCGAGATTGCCTTCTGAAATTAAGTCTAAAATTTGTTCAAACATAGAATCTTCTACTCTAGAATCAGGCACTTTTTCAAGGAGTGTATTGGGTGCACTTGAAGACTCTAAAGTCATTGCGATAGATTCTTTTCTCAAAATCCCTTTAGATTCACACTTTTCATAAATATTTCCGATAAAGTCTGAAAAATCTTTATTGACAAAGTCCATTTTGAATTGTTCGACATAAAAAGTTCGAACATCCTCTGGTAAAGATTCATTCGCAGCAAATCGAATTAGGTCATCATATTCTCTTTGTATATCCAATAATCTAAGCAATAATTGTATATACCATTTGTCGAATGGCATTCCAAGAAATATCAAATTTTCAGCTTTGACTAAAACAGATTTTAACTTTTCGGGCAAGGTATTTCTTCCAAAAACAGACTCCAAATATCCAAACATGTCTTTATGGGTTAAAACCATAGATTCATGATCGGAGGTAGAGCCGAAAATATTAAAAATAAGTGGATTGTTTTTTTCAGGAGCCTCAAAATCTTGGGGCTCAGATTTTCTTTTATGATAGCCAAACTGGTATCTAAAATTCAGATTTTCAAAAGTGTTTTTTAGAAGTAAATTTGGAGAAACTGTGAGAATAGCATGAAAGGGAATTTTGGCAATTTTGGTTAAAATATCATGTGGTACTTCTTTTTCATACTGTT
Source organism: Bacteroidota bacterium (assembly GCA_024743405.1). Classification (GTDB taxonomy): domain Bacteria; phylum Bacteroidota; class Bacteroidia; order Chitinophagales; family Saprospiraceae; genus JANSWP01. The sequence continues at coordinate 60,793 of JANSWP010000031.1, read as the reverse complement.
CGTAAAAAGACTTTATTTCATAACAGATCATTGTTCGATCAGCAGGCTTTTCGAATAAGAAGAAATGATCTTCATCATAATATTTTTTGATTCTAGTATTACCAGAAACATAATCATTTAACTGAGGATCTAAGGTGATTTTTAGATGCTCAATGAGTTTTTTTTGAAGACTATTACCTTCTTTATCAGTAAAGACTTCTGGGCCTAAGACTAATACACATAGATTCTCTTCTATCCGGCTGACTATATAATCCCAATTAATATTTGAGTCTCCCATAAAATCTCTATTGGAGTTGATTAAGTTGTTTTCATTTTTTGAATATTCAACTGGCTATTAAATATTGCTAACTCTCGGCATTAATAAAATTGAGAAGTAATAGCTACATAAAAAAGGAAGTGAACCGAAATTTAGAGAAAAGATGTTGAGTTTCCAAAAAACGATATTTTTTATTGAGGGAACTGAGCATTGATCTTTTACCTATTTTTGGTTCAAAATCAAAAAGATGAATTTAAATAAACCAACTTCTTACATAGATCGAGTTGTTGCTATTTTATTTGGTGTAATTGTCAGTTTGATGCTGATTGCCATTGTCTTTAGGTATGTATTAAATAGCTCTTTGTATTGGAGTGATGAAATTGTACGATACCTTTTTGTTTGGTTAACCTTCTTGGGTGCTGCTATTGCTATCAGAGATAAGGCACATATTCGAGTTGATTTTTTTGCTAATAAATTACCATTCCGATTCAGAAAAATAGTCAAACGCCTTGATGATGTACTCCTACTATCCTTTTTATTATTCATCACCATTGGTGGATTTATTTGGGTTTTTCAATTAAGTGGATCGTATTCACCTGCATTGTCATTGCCTTTAAATTGGCTTTTTTATGCGGCTTTACCGACGACTTCTTTAATCGCCTTTATTTATGCAATAAAACAATTTCAATCGGATATTCGAAACACTCAAAATGAGAGAAGGCTATGATTTTGTTAATCGGATTAATGCTCTTTTTATTGGTTTTGGGTTTTCGAATTGCCTATGCTATTGGGATTAGCTCTTTATTGTATGTGCTTATTGAAACCGAAATGTCGCCTCTTATTATACTTCAACAGATTTCGGCAGGGGCAGATTCTTTGATATTATTAGCCGTTCCCTTTTTTCTTTTGGCTGGGGAATTAATGAATGCAGGTGGTATTACAAAACGATTGGTTCGGTTCTCCTTGGCACTGATGGGAAGTGTCCGAGGTGGTTTATCATATGTAGTTATTCTGACCAATGTAATCATGGCGATGGTTTCGGGTGCTGCTATTGCTAGTGGTGCAGCGGTGGGCTCAACAATGATTCCAGCAATGGAAAAAGAAGGATATCCAAAAGGTTTTGCAGGGGCAGTGAATGCTGCTGCTGCGACAATAGGTCCAGTCATTCCTCCAAGTGTAGGTTTTATCATTTTTGCATCTCTGTCTAATGCTTCGGTGGGGAAATTATTCATTGCGGGGGCGATTCCAGGGTTGATTATTGGTGTTTTTATGATTGTAATTTGTGCATGGTTGGCTCAGAAAAGAAACTTTCCAAAGGGTGAGAAATGGAGCCGTACTGAATTATGGGCAAGCTTTAAAGAGGCAGCGTGGTCATTATTGATGCCAGTCATTATTTTGGGAGGGATTATTACGGGTATTGTCACCCCCACGGAGGCGGGTGTTTTGGCTGTTGCTTATGGACTTTTTGTAGGTATTTTTATTCATAAAGACATTAAGTTCAAAGACTTATCTCAACTTTTCGTTCGAGCTGCGCGACAAACATCTGTTATTATGATGATTATTGCGTGTGCTTCGGCGTTCGGGTTTTTGATTTCGAGAGAAGTTGACCCGGTCTTTTTTTCTGAAACTTTTGCAGCTTTCGAAGGACAGCCTAATTTATTAATGCTAGTCTTAATTGCCATTATTTTAGTCCTTGGAATGGTCATGGAAGGAGGTAGTATTATGATTATTTTGACGCCTTTATTAATTCCGATTTTAAATAATTACAATATTGATATTATCCATTTTGGAGTAGTATTTCAATTGGCTATAATGATTGGTTTATTGACTCCGCCAGTAGGCATTTTATTATTTGTGATTTCGGGGGCAGGCAATGTTCCAGTAAAGGATATTTTGAAAAATATATGGCCTTTTTATATCGCCTTATTTTTTGTGCTTTTATTGGTAGCATTTGTTCCAAGTGTGTCACTTTGGTTGGTAGATGCTTTAGGCGAAGGGTTAAAGTAATATTATGACAAAAATCTCTTATTCTAGTGTCTATTGTATTTTAAGCTTAATTTTCTTGTTTCAATCTTGCCAGAAAAAGGCTGAAAACACTCAAGAATTTCGGCTTGCATATGTTATGTCTCCAGGTGGTTTAGTTCATGATGGAGCTAAGAAATTTGCGGATTTAGTCTATCAAAAAACAAATGGAAAAATCAGAGTCAAACTATATCCTGGTGGTCAGTTGGGTAATGAGCGTGTGTTGACAGAAGGGCTGAGTCTAGGTAGTATGGATGCAGTATTGACTGGTGCCTCCATTATTGGGTGGTATGCCCCAGGATATGCGGTTGTAGAGGCCCCTTTTGTGTTTCGAGATTATGGGCATTTAGATAAAGTAATGGCTGGAGAAATTGGTCAAGAAATACAATCAGTGATGCAATCTCGTCGCGGAATTTCCATGCTTTCTTATTGGTATAGAGGACCACGTTACCTAACAACAACTGATAAAAAAGTAATGACCCCCGCAGATCTAGCAGGTATGAAATTACGTGTTCCAGAATTGCCAACTTATATCAAATCTTGGAAGGTTTTTGGTGCGAATACAACTCCGATTCCATATTCGGATATGTTTATGGCGCTGAAATTAGGTGTTGTGGAGGGGCAGGAAAATCCCTTAGAGGTTATTTATACAAGCAACCTTCAAGAGGTTCAGAAATATGTGATGGAAACCCAGCATTTGGTGAGCTTTTATATTTTTTCGGTCGGGGAGCGGTTTTTTGAAAATTTTTCTAATGAAAATCAAGAACATATCAAGGCTGCATTGAATGAAGCGACTGAGTATCATAACGATTTAGTTGTACAGTATGAAGCAGATTATCGTCAGAAACTAACGGAAGCAGGTATGGAGTTTATTGAAGTAGATCAAAGTGCTTTTCGAAAACTAGCAGTTGAAAAGTTGCCATTGGAGTTTGGGAATAGTTGGAAGAAAGGGCTTTATGCACGGATCTCAAAAACAGAAAAATAATATGCTTTCAGAAATCGGGAAAACAGATGTTTATTTACTTGACCAAATCATGCGAGGTCGCATTCATCCAAAAATGCGCCTATTGGATGCTGGTTGTGGGTGGGGTCGAAATAGTGAATATTTCATCAAAAATGACTTTGAAATTTATGGAGTGGATAGAAGTGAAGAGGCAATTATGAATCTAAAAAGCCATTTATCCGAATGGAAAGCAAGTTATCCGAAAGAACGCTTTTCTGTTGCAGATTTAAATGAAATTCCTTTTCCAAATAATCATTTTGACTTCATTATTTGTAGCGCTGTTTTACATTTTTGTGAAAGCCGAGCCCATTTTATAGCATTATTTGAAGAAATGATTCGAGTGTTAAAACCTAGTGGTATTTTTTGGTTTCGAATGACAACCAAACATACCATAGAGCATATTGCCAAACATTTATATGATGACATTTATGTATTACCTGATGGATCAACTAGATATTTATTGGACAGAAATATCCTACATGATTTAATGAAAAAACACGAGCTAACGTTTTTAGACCCCTTCAAAACGGTGAATGTTTCGGACATTCGAACCATGGCAACTGTTGTTTTAAAGAAGTAGTATTATGCAAGATGTTAATATAGATAACTTGGTTCGTCATTTTCGCCAAAAAATCCACTTGGGAGAGTCCGAAATTGATGAATTGACGGCAAGAGTCAAGATCAAAAAATTAAGGAGACGGCAATATTTATTGCAGGAAGGAGATATTTGTAGACATTATAATTTTATTCAAAAGGGATGTCTAAGAATGTATTTCGTAGATGAGAAGGGTACCGAAAATATCTTGCAATTTGCAACAGAAGATTGGTGGATTTCAGATATTGGAAGCTTCCATTCTGAGCTGCCGAGCCGCCTAAATATTGATGCTCTAGAAGCGACTGAAGTCCTTCAAATCAAGAAAACTGATCTCCTCTTTTTGTATGAAAACTACCCCCAGTTTGATCGCTATTTTAGAGTGTTAACTGAGAATGCTTTTATCAAAATGCAAGATCGCGTTATCCAAAATATTAGTTCAACTGCGGAAGAGCGATACCTTTCCTTTTTAGATAATTATCCAAACCTTTTTAATCGACTCTCGCAAGTACAAATAGCTGCCTTTATTGGTGTTACTCCCGAATTTTTGAGTAAAGTCCGCAAGAATTTAAGGACTAAGTAACGAGCCAATCTTAACCTATATTAAGTTTCTTTCTTAACCTACCTTATTGGTGTAGACCTACATTTGCCTGCATCTTTGTGCTATTATTTAGTAACGCCAAAAGAATAACTTGAACCAAAATAATTTTGTCCAAATGTCCAACTTATTCTTTCGCCGTTACTTAATCAAAAATCAAGAAATGAAATCTATTTTTTTTAGCACTTTTTTCTTTCTCCTTTTAGGGGTAGGATGCGCACAGCCAACATCAAATTCTGCAACAATTAAAAATGGAATAAATATGAATTCGCAAGAAAAGCAAGCTATCGAAACGTTACTGAGTGCTTACGAATCTGCACTCAATGCTTCCGACACAAAAGCTGTTTTGGAATTATATGCTGAGGACGGTGTTTTTATGCCTTCTGAAGCTCCAACGAGTATTGGAAAAATAGCAGTCGAAGGAGCTTATAAATATGTGTTTAGCCAAATCAAACTAAGTATTGTCTTTTCAATTGATGAAATTGAAATTCATGGTGATTTAGCTTTTGCTAGAACAATCTCCAGGGGAACTACTGATGTTCTAGCCGCTGGGGTAACAGTTCCAGAAGAAAATCGAGAATTATTTGTATTGAAAAAAGAAAATGGAGTTTGGAAAATCGCTCGTTACATTTTCAATAAAATGAGTCCCGCGAAAGAGGGTTAAGATATTTGGTTGGGTGCTTTGTAAGTGCCCAACCAAACAAGCTGTTTTAAAACAGCTTCTAAGTGTTTTACTTAAAGAACATAGCCGCTGCGCCAACTGCTGTCAATATTAAAATCAGCTTCCGATAATGTGCTTCTTTGATGATTTTTACGAGATAAACACCTACCCATAATCCCAAAATAATACCTGGTACTAAACGAAGGTTAAGCAAGATCGTATCCATGGAAACCGTTTTCCAAACATAGATATGGAATGGTAGCTTAAACAAATTGATAAAGAAAAATAACCAGGCTGCCGTGCCAATAAATTGCTCCTTGGGTAGTCGCATGGCAAGGAAATAAATATTGGTAAACGCACCAGCTAAATTGCCAACCATTGTCGTAAACCCTGCCATCAACCCAGTGACACTCTGGATAAGTGGGTTGTCAGGAATGACAAGATTCTTTTGTCTGTCCCACCAAAACATCATCGCAACCGTCAATAGAATGATAGCTGCCATTCCGTATTGAAAAAGTTGCTCGGGTAATTCATCTCCTACATAGACGCCAATTAGTACACCAACGGCCATCCAAGGCAATAATTTCCATAAGTAATTCCATTGGGCATGTTTATTATAATACCAAATCGCGAAAATATCGCCAACTGTAAGAAGAGGAAGCAATATTCCAGTAGACGCTTTACCGCCAAAAACATAAGCTAAGAGGGTCACAATAACAACGGCAATTCCTTTGATACCTGATTTAGACAAACCGACAATAAAAGCAGCTAATAGGGCAAATGCCCATTCAATAGTAGATAATTGAAATTGTTCGGGAAGATCAAAGAAATTCATTGATTCGAGTTTGAAAAAAGGTATCGGATCTCAGTAACAGACCCGATACCTTTATGCCTAAATTTCACAGGCAATTCTCGAACAAAAGAAAGGAAAAAATTAGAAATTAATTAATTCAATATCGAAAAGAAGTACTGCATTTCCAGGAATTGAATTTCTACCGTTTGGTCCATAAGCTAATCCCGAAGGAATAATCAATGTTCCACTATCTCCTTTTCTGAATAATTGAAGGCCTTCTGTCCAACCAGGAATTACTTGCTGTAAACCAAAAGTAACTGTTTGTCCAGGCTGTGATTGATCAAATACTTCTCCATTTGGGAAGTATCCTTTATAGGTAACGGTCACTGTTGATGTTGGGGAAGGTTGGGTACCTGTTCCTGGGTTTTCAATAATATAATGAAGTCCAGAGTCTGTAGATTCTGCATTCAAATTATTGTCAGTCAAATATTGTTGAATTTTTTCAATGTCTTTGTCCAATTGTTCTGCATAAGAAAGACTCTTATCACAAGACATCATGAATAATACTGGAATTAAAAGTGTGAGTCTCAATACGATGCTTTTCATTTATTTAAATTTTGATTCTGATAAATAGGGTACAAAAGTACACCTAAAAAGGAACGTAAAGAAAATTGGAATGCTGCTTTTGTTGGGTTTGTGACTTTTATTGTATTTCTGTCCTCTTCCCTTAACAGACTCTAATGGAAATGTCTACCCATTTTTTTCTTGCCAATATCCCTCAAAATAAAGTAAAATTTTGATGCAACCCTTCTTCGTCCATTCTTGTCATTTTGTATAGTCATCAAAATAGCGTTATTTTTATTCAATCAACTGGATAACTAAATTGAAAAACCCGACTAAAAAAATTGAGAGATGAGTGTACCAAACAGTTGGCAATTTCCAGTATTTGGTTCGCAAAAAGGCAAAATTGTTAGTATAAAGCGGACTAAAAAAACTGAGTCTAAGATTGCAAACGATAAAAAAACTAATTTCTCAAAAACGTCACCAGCTCTAATAGACAGATTGGATTACGGAAGTACACATCGAGACATCGTTGAAAAATGTAAGGGCGGCTGCCGTCAATCGCAATTTGAATTGTATCGGCTATACTCTAAGGCGATGTATAATGTTAGTTTGCGGATGGTGCGTAATGAGTTAGATGCAGAGGATTTATTGCAAAATTCTTTTGTGGATGTTTTTACGAAATTACATACGTTTCGGTACCAATCCTCGGTAGGGGCGTGGATAAAAAGAATCGTTGTAAATAATAGCATCAACTTTTTAAAGAAAAGACGGTTAGAGATTGAGGAATTGAATGACAAATTTCACAGTATCAAAGAGGAAGAGGAAAAAGAGGATGCTTTGAATTTAGATGTGGAAGTTTTTAATGAAGCATTATTAAAATTACCAGACGGTTATCGAGTGGTTTTTACCCTTTATCTAATAGAAGGTTACGACCACAAAGAAATCGCGTCTATATTAGGTGTATCTGAAGCGACTTCGAAATCGCAATACAGCCGAGCGAAGAAAAAACTAAGAGAATTATTGTCTTCACAGGTGTATTCGAAGTATTAAAAGGATTCACTGGTTCATTATTTTTAAAATTTGAAATAATGAAACCATGAAGAACATTTGGAAAAAAACTGAAAATGGAACGTTTAGAAAAATTTGTTATTCAGCATCGCTCTGAATTAGATTCAGGTGTGCCGAGTCTCAAAGTGTGGGCGGAAATTGATCGAAAGCTAGAAAAAAAATCTGCTAAAAAAAGATCACTTTGGGTATTTGTAAGAGCAGCAGCAGCTGTCGTTATTTTATTAGGTTTGGGAAGCGTAATTGGTGCAAACCTATCTCAATCTTCTTCTGATTCAGCTTCAACTTTAGCAGATCACGCTCCTGAATATGCTGAGTTAGAAAGTTATTATCATCAACAAATCGACCAGAAAATTCAGCAATTGGCTAGCTACCAGCACGATGTGTATGTACAGGAAGATATGCGTCAATTAGACGAGGTTTTTACTGAATTGCGCAAAGAATTGGAAGTAGCACCAAAGGGTGCAGAACGACAAATTATTCAGATGATGATTGAAAATTATGAGGCCAAAATTAATATTTTGGAGCGTGTTTTAAATAAGATTCAATCAACAACGCCTGAACAACACACACTTGATGAGTATACCCCAAATCCATCAAAATCACAAAGCAATGAAGTTAGTTTATAAGTTAACTTTTGCTTTTGTATTAGCAATTCTGATTGCTGCGCCATTGGGTGACGCTACTGGAAAATCGCCAATATCAAAAAAGCATGAGTTTACTAAAAATATAAAAAAGGAATTCCCCATTAATTCCAATGGTACAATTGGTCTGAAAAATAAGTATGGCAAAATCGAAGTCAAAACTTGGGAAAAGAATCGAGTAAAAGTAGATGTGAAAATTATCGTTCAAGCTATAAGTGAAGCGAGTGCTCAAACTGTTTTTGACCGAGTGAATATTCAATTTTCTGATGCAAGAGATTTTGTAAAGGCAGAAACAATTATTGGGGAACCTAAGAAAAATGTCTGGTGGAGTGCTTGGGATGTAGAAGATGATAAAACAGAATTCAAGATCAATTATGTAGTCTTCATGCCCAAAAGTGGCAACCTCAATTTAACTAATAAATACGAGGACTCTTATATTGAACCTATTGATGGAGATGTGTCTATTAACATCAGTTATGGAAATTTCAGACTTGATGGTGCACACGATCTAATGTTGACCTTAAATCATGGCGGCGGTACGGTTGTCGATGCCCACGATATTGTAGCCGAAATTGCGAATAGTAATCGGGTAAGAATCAAAAAAGCGCATGATATTATTTTCATGACTAATAACTCGAGAATCACAACTGAAACGGTACATGTAGTCAAAATCGAATCTCGAAATGATGCATTTAGTTTTGAAGAGCTGAAAAAGCTGAAGTTTAACGGTCGATATGGCGATGTTGATATTACTTCAGTGCAAGAGGTTTATGCGAGTGGCCGATATTCTGATTTTTATATTGAGGAATTGACTCATCACGCAGATTTTGACCTTCAATTTGGTGGCGTGACGATCGAGAAGATTGTAAAAGGATTTGATAATTTGACACTTTATGGACGGCATACAGATTATAAATTAATGGTCGATTATAGAGTGCCATTTAGGCTAGATGCGGTTGCTGAAAATGCAGGTATTACTTATCCTGAAAATTTATCAGTGACACATGAGAAAGATCACGGAATCATCCAAGAGGTGAAAGGGTACAGAGGTACTCAAAATACAGAAAGTACGATTATTGCGAAACTGAATTATGGTGGATTACGAATCAAATAATCGTTTATAGGTAAGGCTTCATACTAATCCAGTTATAGAGATAACTCAAGTCACTTTCACATTTATGTAGAAGTGGCTTTTTTTTGTGGATAAAGCCTAATGGGTCGCTTCAAAATCCTCCACAATTTCGAGTAATAAGTGAATATCTTCAAAAAACTCACGGATTAATTCGAAACTTACATTTGATTGAAAAAGTTTGGGTTCGAGTATGTCTTTTTGCTCGGTGACTGCCATATAAATTTGATTGCCTTGAAAAGAGAAATACATGTATTTATCCGTACGATCCATATATTCTAAGATTTCATTTTGCATTGCATCTGAAATCAAAGTTTGGACATCACTATTCTTTCCTACATAGGTCATAAACTCTTTTCTAAATCGGCTGTTCTTAACGGCGCGGTCATAATTTTTGCCTCCTTTGGCTGTAATCATCTTTATGGATCGTGATAAATATTGTCGAAAATCCCTTGGCAACATAATCACTTCACCTTTAACCGGATGATCTAATTTAGCATGTAAAAACACACCTCTGAAAACGTGATTTAAACGATTTCGAACCTTCGAAAATTCTTTGATATTCAATTCACTCAATTCAAAATCAACGACTCCAATTCTTCCAGCGATATAATCTTCACCTTCATAAACGGAGGGGCGTGAACCAAAAATCTTACTTTTTAGAAAGGTATTGATAGGGATTTTTTTCTTTGGATCATAAGTTAAGGTGCCAAAATTGGGGTCGTCATCAATAAAGTCAAGAATCAATTCTACAACCTTGGGTTTGAAGGTTAATTTGAATTTTTTGACTTGAAAGGACAGGTAAGTAATATAAATAAAGATCGGAATCATCATGACCATAGTCACAATGAAACTACTGAGCATGATTTCGAAAATAATTACCGCAATGAGTAAAACTATGGAAAAGAAGATCAATCGAAGTAATCGCCGACGCTGTCTATCCAACCGCACTAATTCAGGTTGAATCGATTGATTATAAAAAACACGGAAATTATCGTATCGATTCATGTAGTTTTCTCAGTTCAGATAAAATACGCTTTTCAATTACTGATGTCGCACATAAAATGCTGCTTTTTTTTGATTTTATACTTCGTTGAAAAGCCTCGTGAGAACTTTGGCTATCACTACTTTTTTCGCCTCGTCTAAAACCAAAATCAATAATTTTATTTGTACGACATCCATAACCGGAAAGCGTATGAGGATTTAAGGGTAAGGATTCAGGAAGTAAATCCTTAGAGACTGGCACCTCACCCTTAAATTTCTATTCTTCTATCATATACTGTTTCACGGTATTTCGACCCAATTGATACATATGCACTTCATCGGGGCCATCTGCCAGCCTCAGTGTTCTAGCGCCAGCCCAAAAGCTTGCCAAAGGAGTGTCATTACTCACACCCATCCCACCGTGTATTTGGATTGCTCGGTCAATCACTCTTAAAGCCATATTGGGTGCGACAATTTTAATCATAGCAATCAAATCTTTGGCCTCTTTATTACCTTTTTTATCCATTTTGTCCGCTGCAGACAGTGTTAATAAGCGAGCCTGTTCGATTTCACATCTAGAAATAGCTATTTCTTGTCGAACACTACTAAAATCTTTAATGGCGCGACCAAAAGCTACTCGTTCAGCAGAACGGCGCGACATCAATTCCAAAGATCTTTGTGCCATGCCAATCAATCGCATACAGTGGTGAATTCGACCTGGACCAAGACGCCCTTGTGCAATCTCAAAGCCACGACCTTCACCTAATAATATATTTTCAGCTGGCACGCGGACATCTTTTAAGTCAACTTCTGCATGTCCTTCTGGTGAATCAGAATATCCAAAAACAGGAAGATGTCTTAAGACTTTTAATCCTGGGGTATCCATTGGCACAATAACCATACTTTGTTGGGTATATCTCGACGCTTCGAAATCTGTTTTTCCCATCACGATTGCCACTTTACAGTTGGGATCCATTGCGCCCGAGGACCACCATTTTCGACCATTAATGACATATTCGTCACCATCGCTAACAATGGAGGTCTCAATATTTGTCGCATCTGATGAAGCTACTCGTGGCTCCGTCATCAAAAAGGCGGAACGAATTTTCCCAGCCATTAAAGGTTCTAACCACTGTTTTTTCTGAGCATCTGTACCATATTTAGAGAATACTTCCATGTTTCCCGTATCTGGTGGTGAGCAATTAAAAACTTCAGATGACCACCGCACGCGTCCCATTATTTCTGCTAGATGAGCATATTCCAAATTGGTTAAACCAGGACTCAAATCACCATAATTTTTTGGTAAAAACAAATTCCAAAGTCCAGCTTCTTTTGCCTTGTCTTTCAATATTTCTAAACCAGGCCATTTCTTCCAAATATTCGCATGATCATGATGAAAAGCATCTACTTCTTTTTCATTTGGGTAAATATGCGCCTCAAAAAAATCATTTAATTTTTCTAGTAGTGCTTTTGATTTTTCGCTGTGTTCAAAATTCATTTGTTTAGGTTTTTATGTCTTTGGATGAATCCTCTTCTGATTTGACAAAAGTATCTATATAGTCTGTAATTTCAAATTTGGTGATGAAGTTGTTTAAGAATGGATTGTATCTTTAAGCCTTAAATACGAATTATGAATATTCAACATTTATCTGCATTAGATATTTTCTTATTTATTGGGCTTATTGTTTTCATTGGTACAAGATTATTTAAAAAGAAGGAAGACTATGCTTCCGAAGAATCAGAAGACTAACCTATGATCAAAAAATACGTTGAAGACGAAGAGTTTAAAGGGAAAAACTTTTCTGAGCATCCACTGATAAAAGGCGATTACGAAGTGTGTACTTTTATTAATTGTATCTTTTCGAATGCCGATTTATCTGGGATTAATTTTAACGAATGTGTTTTCAACGATTGTGATTTGAGTTTGGCAAATATCTCAAAAACAGCCTTTCGAACCGTAGATTTCAAAAATTGTAAGCTATTAGGCTTGCATTTCGAGGCATGTAATGCATTCCTTTTCGCGGTGAGTTTTGAAAGTTGTTTATTGAATCTTTCTTCTTTTTATGAATGGAATATGAAAGATACTTATTTTGAAGATTGCCACCTTCATGAAGTTGATTTTACTCAGTCAGATTTAAGCAATTCCATTTTTAAAAATTGTGACTTAACAGGTGCTATTTTCGAAAATACAAACCTAGAAAAGGCAGATTTCCGTGGGTCTTTTAATTTTAATATTGATCCTGAATTGAATCGAATAAAAAAAGCAAAATTTGCTTCGGAGACTTTGATTGGATTATTGGGTAAATATGATATTCAAGTAGAGTGAAGGCTTTGAAACTGCTAATTAGAATTACCCAGCTACTAAATATCCGCCATCATTCGAATAGACTCCCCCTGTCATATAGCTGCCTGCATCGGAAGCTAATAAAACAGCTAAACCAGCCATTTCATCTGGTAACGCCATTCTGCCAGAAGGCAATGTTTTTTCCATTTTTGAAACTAATTTTTCATTCTCCCAAAGTGCTTGACTGAATTTGGTCTTGATCAATCCTGGGCAAATGGCATTGACTCGAATACCTGCTTTTCCCCACTCCTTTGCCTGATTTTTAGTCAACATAATCAAAGCAGCTTTACTTACACTATACAAACTCAACCCAAACCCAGGATGAATACCTTCTACTGAACTAATATTTATGATACTTCCTCCACCACGGCTCATCATTGATTTTGCTACCAAATTTGATAACGCCCAAGGTGCTTTGACGTTGACCTCCATCAACTTGTCAAATACCCAGTCTTGGTGTTCATGAATAGCCCCATAAAATGGATTAATGGCAGCATTATTAATCAAAATATCTACTCCGCCATACAATTCTATGGTTTTGGCAAGCATAGCTTCTCGTTGGTCTTCTTTTCCTACATGGCAAGCAATGCCAGTTGCTTCATAGCCATCCGATCTGAACTGTTCGGCTACTTCGTCTACGGACTCTTGGTTTCTACTACTGACGACTACTTTTGCGCCGTGTTCCGCCAATCCTCGAGCCATGGATTCTCCAATCCCTTTGCTAGAACCCGTAACAATAGCGACTTTACCTTCTAGATTGAATTGAGATTTTATTCTTGTCATGATATTTTTGAATGCAGATTAATGAATTAAAATTATATCTAGGAGTTGCGAAGCAATTGTTTTTTCTTTAAATATCAAACGATTCATAGAAATTTCTCTTTTTTAGGTCTATTTTCATCTTTATTCAAAAGTTGGTTTTGGATTTTTGGAATTAATTCATTTTTCTCCACCTATTATTAAATATATGTCCATGAAAACACTCTTACAATTTTTCTCTTTTTGTTTAGCCTTGGTTCTTTCGCTTCCTATATTTGGTCAATCTCCAGCCCCTTTTGAAGGGAAAGTTCCTACTAATATTCTTGATTGGGAATTTTCCAATCCATCTACCGAGCAATCGCTCACGGTTTCTGCAAGAGGGGAGGTAGATCCTGAACTTGCTGCTTTATTGCAATACACATTGGACAGTATGCTTCAGGAATTAGACATGATAGGAGTAGGGGCTGCCTTGCGATTGCCAGGAGGCGATATATGGGGAGGAGGAAGCGGTTATTCAACCAATGATCAGGTGGTAGATCCTATGACTGAAAATCATCGAGTTGCCATCGGAAGTGTTAGTAAGACCTTTACGGCAGCTTGTATTCTAAGTCTTTATGACGAGGGGTTATTGGATTTGGAAGATAGCCTACATCAATATCTTCCTACCTATGAAAACATTGATAGTACAGCGACTATCCGACAATTATTACAACACACAACGGGCATTTATAACTATACCAATAATGTAGCTTTCTTTCCTGTCATTTCTGCAAATCCGGCTGCTGTAGATTCGATTTGGGCTGCACCAGCTATTTTTGAAAGTTTTGTTTTGGCACCTGATTTTGCTCCTGGAGAAGGATGGAATTATTCCAACACAGGGTTTGTAATTTTAGGTGAAATTATCAAAACCATCACTGGAAATGAATATTATGATGAAATCAGAATTCGCTTTATTGAACCCTTGGGTTTAGAGACTGTTTTTCATCCACCTTTCGACACTTGGCAGCAGCCAACTGCACATCTTTGGGCAGATTTTGATAATGATGGCATTTTAGAAGACAACAATGATTTGTTTGAAAATTTTAACTCCCTCTATAGTACCGCTGGTGCGGCAGGTTCTTATTTTGGAACACCCTCGGATATGGCAGAATGGATTTATCAATTGTATGGCGGCGATATTTTGACACCTTCAACCGTTGCTGAGATGAAACAACCAATGCCCATAAGTCCATTATTTGGATATGGCTTAGGAACAATGCGTAGATCCTTTTTAGGTAAAACTGCCTATGGACATGGCGGCGATATTTTCTATGCAGCTGGTATTTATTATATCCCTTCAGAGGATGTTGGAATTGCCGTTCAGACTAATAATGAACCAACGGCTTCTTTTGATCTTGACCCTATTATTCGAGCGTTATTGGATGCATATTTCAATTTTGAACCTACCACACCAACTTTTACGGTATATGAGCAACCTACTTTTATAGTTTCTCCCAACCCAGTTCACAGTGAGGTTCGAATCGAATATGAGGCACCAAAAAATACAGCTATTTATATCTCTGTTTTTAATACAGTTGGGCAAGAGGTTAAAGATTTCGGGTTGATTGAAAAACCTGATAGTCATATGATTAATTGGGAAACGGATGACCTTCCTTCTGGAAGTTATTTTGTTCGATTTGAAGTGGGTGGAGAGGTTTATTTGAAGAAGCTTGTGAAAATGTAATTTTAAAAACAAGGCAAATGACAGATAAAGTTTATCTACAAAATCTTAGAAAACCGAATAAAGAGCACCCACTCAAAGTTTTGGTAAGTGCCTGTCTGACCGGAATAATGTGTGGTTATGATGGAACTGCTAATGGTAAATACCCGAGCGTTTTAAAATTATTAAATCGGGAAAATTTGAAATTAATTACGTTTTGTCCAGAGGAGTTTTCTTTTGGAAGTCCTAGAGAGATGTGTGATATCCATGGCGGTACAGGAGCAGATGTTTTAGATGGGAATGCCAAATTACTATCAGCGTCTGGTGAAGATTGGACGGAGGGAATTATCAATGCCTCAGAAAAAATGCTTCAGGTGGCACAAGAAAATGAGGTCGAATTATGCATTATGATGGATATTAGTGCAGCTTGTGGAAGTCAAGTGATATATGATGGAAACCGTTTTGATGAAAATCCTAAATACCAAATTGGAATGGGCGTCTGTGCAGAACAATTGACTCGAAATGGGTTCAAAGTTATCAGTCAACGGGATTATGCTTCTTTGGAGATTTTATATTCCAAACTAGATGCTAATCATCAATTGGATAAGGACGCAAAAGACCATCATGAGATTGATTGGTATCGGGCGTATTTTCAGTTTGACTGATTATTTAGAGTATGTCTAAAAAATTCACAAACTGAGAATCAATGATTTATGGTTCTGGCGATAAATTATTAAGGGAGTTTGCCGAGGCAAATGACCGCAAAAATTTGAAGGCAGGTTCATAAAGTGTTGGTTTTTAGGAAGTAAAAATTTAGACATACTCTTAGTGACATTTAAAATAATCGAAAGGCTCTAGACAGTCATTGCATTTATATAAGGATTTACAAGCCGTTGATCCAAATTGACTGACCATCTTTGTATTCATTGAATTACATTGTGGGCATTCGACCTTTTTGTCCTCTTGAAAAAGAGCATTTTTATCCATTGATCCTTCTACAGGAGGAGCAATGCCATAAGCTTTTAATTTTTTCTTCCCTTCCTCTGATAGCCAAGCTGTTGTCCAGGCTGGGCTTAAGATAGTCGTTACCTTGATTTTTTGATAACCAGCTTCTTGTAGGGCAGCTTTAATATTAATTTCTATGGTATTCATCGCTGGACATCCTGAATAAGTCGGAGTGATAATGACTTCTACTGTTCCATCCTCTAGTTCTAATACTTCTCGAACTACTCCTAAGTCAATAACCGTTAGGACAGGGACTTCCGGGTCGGTTACCGTTTTTAAAACGTCAATAATCTGTGGATTTGCTTTGGTTGTAATCATGTTTTTAATTTAAAAACAAGTGATAGGGTAGTCTGGTTTTGAAAGAGTAGAAGAGGTTACTGGAGCAGTGCCACAAAGCGGCTCGCTCCAGTAAATGATGGTTTTGGAGGGTATCCCAATTTAAAAAGCTGAAAGTCAGCTTTTTAAATTGGGATACCCTCCAAGCCTCCTCTACTGCAACGGGCGCCTTTGGCGCGATGTTGCAGTGTTTAAGTGCAACTTAATTCTGTCCAAGCACTTACTTACTTACTTACTTACTTACTTACTTACTTACTTACTTACTTACTTACTTACTTACTTACTTACTTATTAAGCAGATTTTAATCTACTTAATAACCTCAAGATTGATTTTAATTCTTCTTTGGTGTTTCTTCCAAAGTTGCTAGTAAAAATTCCCAGAACTTTTGAACCGAAGAGATAGAAACTCGCTCATCAGGGGAGTGTGCTCCTTTAATAGTTGGACCAAAAGAAATCATATCCAAGCCTGATTTTCGAGTACCGATAATACCACATTCTAACCCAGCATGACAAGCTGCGACATGAGGTTCCTCTTTGAACATTTCACGGTAAAGATTCTCCATTGTTTTCAAAATTGGAGAATTCGCATTGGGCGCCCACCCTGGGTAGGGATTGCCATTTTTTACCGTTGCACCAATGGATTCAAATGTGGCTCGAATTGCATTTGCAATGTCTTCTTTTCCAGATTCAATAGAACTTCTTTGCAAACTTTGAGTGACGATTTCTCCTTCCTTAATCGAAACGCGCGCAAAACTTGACGATGTTTCTACTAAGTCAGGAATATCTGGGCTCATTCGGAAAACACCATTTGGAACTGCATAAATAGCATTTAGGACTTGGCGCTGTTTTTTTGCTCCCATTACCGATTTTGGCATAGAAGTATCTTCAATCGTAATCAATAAATCGGGTTCGTTACTTTTGAATTCTCTCAAAATATCTGCTCTTCTTCGGTTAAATTCTTTTTGAAAAGCATCTTTTTTGCTTTTAGGGACAACGATAGTGGCAAAAGATTCTCTTGGAATCGCATTTCGTAGACTTCCTCCATCCAATTCGGTAATGCGCATCCCATGGGCATCAGTTGTTTTGTACAAAAGACGATTCATTAGCTTATTAGCATTGCCTCGACCGATGTGTATTTCCATACCTGAATGCCCTCCTTTAAGACCAGTGACGCCTATTTTCAGAGCTATTCCATCTTTCTTAGGTTTTTTCTCCTTATATCTTTGAAAGGTGTTTGTATCGACTCCGCCAGCACAACCAATACATAACTCATTGTCTTCTTCGGTATCTAGATTGAGTAAAATTTGACCACTCAATAAACTACCATCCAATTCTTTTGCTCCAGTCATTCCAGTTTCTTCATCTATCGTAAATAAAGCTTCAATTGCGGGATGAGGAATGTCATTTGACTCTAACAAAGCCATAATGGTGGCGACACCGATTCCATTATCTGCACCTAAAGTTGTACCATCTGCTTTTACCCAATCACCATCAATCATCATTTTAATACCCTCGGTGGCAAAATTAAAATTAGTATCTGCATTTTTTTGATGAACCATATCCAAATGCGATTGCATAACTACAGTTTGGCAATCCTCCATGCCTTTAGTGGCTGGTTTTTTGATTACGACATTGCCGATTGAATCTACGCTTGTATCCAACCCTAAGCTTTCGCCGAAATTTTTCGCGAATTCAATAACCTGTTCTTCTTTTTTGGAAGCTCTAGGTACTGCATTTAAATCTGCAAAATTTTTCCAGAGACCTTGAGGCTTGAGTGATTTTATTGATGTTGTCATTTATAATTAATTGATTTTAAAATTTGGTCAAAATTACAATAATTGAACAGTTAGAGTGGTGATTTTGATCAATAGAATTTCGTAATTAGGTAGTCATAAGTTCTTGACAACCTTTATTAAGGGGATAGGCTATTATTTTCCTAAGCCTTAAAATGATGTTTGGCAAATATAGAAGTGGAGAAAGGTCGAAAGTATATATCGTTTAGTTCTCTCTAGTCAATGTTTTTAAGGATTCCAGTTTTGCTATCATTGAAGCATCTAATTTGTAGTGATCTCCTTGTACCTTTTTTAACAATTCCTCAAAATCAATTTTTATCTCATTTATCAATTTTAATTCTTCTTTACTTAGGTTTTTCCCGTTCCACTCCTTTGTTTGACGATATATTTGATACCAATTAATCATCCAAACATGATTAATGCTAGTTGGTATCTCTTGAAGGAAATCATTACAATTTTTCCTAATCATTGAAGCAAACCTTGTTTTACCGTCTTTATCTGATTCGACTTGTAAAAGTTTTAGACTTTCTTCTTTAAATAGATCTAACCACTCCTGTTCAGTGTTTTCCACCACTTTTTTGATTTGAGCAATTAATCCTTCTGATGGCATTGGAATACCATACTCGTGTCGGATTTGATTACTCAACTTAGTCCTAAAAGTACACTCATGTTTGGATCCCAGTTCGTAGGCGATTAAGAAATTATCCAATCCTTTTTCGCTGATAACTCCAATATACATTCCAGGACGTTGAACAAAATGAAAAAGAGCTTGTAAGTCATAGCCTCTCATCATGTTATTGGTTGTTTAGACGCTACTATGTTTAGGGAGTTGGTAATAAATAAGGTACCCAAATTTTGCAAAGGTATTTTTTCTTCTTGCAAGGCAAAAAACGCAGGCGATGTAGCGCATCAGCGAGTATTTCTAATGCAGCAGGAAGGAAAAAGAACAAGTAAAATGGGTAGGTTAGTTGTTACCAACTCCCTTAATACAAGTCCAACAGTTTATATTGCTGTTCAATCGCTTCTCGAAACTCCTTTTTCATTCTTGAAACCAATTCAGCCGTTGGCAGAACGTCAGAAATCGAAGTTACGCCCTGTCCCGCTGACCAGATAGTTTTCCACGCCTTTGCTTCGGCTTTTGCAGCATCTAGCTCACTTCCAAAATCTACTTTTGCTTTTAGGCTCCACATCTCTTTGGTGATACCCATCGCTTCCAAACTTTTGCCTAGGAAATTAGCCGAAACACCTGAAACTGCAGCTGTATACACAATATCACTAGCACTACTTTCGATGATCATATTTCGATACCCCTCATCTGCGCGACTTTCGGTCGTGTTAATAAAACGGGTACCTAAATAAGCTAGGTCTGCACCCATTTGCATCGCAGAGGCAATATCTCGACCATTGCTGATGCAGCCTGAAAGCAAGATAGTTTTGTCAAAGAAACTCTTGATATCTGCGACTAAAGACATTGGATTGATAGTCCCTGCATGACCACCCGCCCCTGCAGCAACTAATATTAATCCATCTACTCCTGCTGCTGCCGCTTTGATAGCATGGCGTCTCATAATAACATCGTGAAAAACAAGTCCGCCATAGCTGTGAATCGCATCAACCACTGTGGAAACAGCGCCCAAAGAGGTAATTATTAATGGGACTTTATGTTTGACACACATTGCCAAGTCTGCTTCCAATCGAGGGTTTGTGTGGTGGACAATCAAATTGACGCCAAAGGGAGCTGCTTTTTTTCCAGTTTCCTTTTCAAATTGATCAAGATCATGTTTTATTTCAACTAACCATTGTTCAAAACCTTCAGTGGTTCTTTGGTTTAAAGCAGGAAAGGTTCCGACAATGCCATTTTTACAACACTCAACAACGAGTTTGGGGCCAGAAATTAAAAACATTGGCGCTGCTACTGCAGGCAATGATAAGTCTTTTATAAAAGGTGCTTTTTCGCTCATTTATTTGTGTTTTTTAGTATTTATTCTTTCAATTTTACCAAATATCCAATACTCGGATTGACGTCTCCTTTGAGCATCTTCTTATATAAATTTGATAAATTTTCATTTGTTTCAATATATTCAATCTTCATCCAATTAGAGGCTATTTTAATAAAATCGGATAAAGCCGTTTGAACCATTTCAGTAGTTTTTCCAACTCCCCATTTTTCATAAATCTTTTTGATGAAATCAGGGGCAAAAAAGAATTTAGCTTTGGGTATATCATTGAATCCGTCACCAGACTTCCAATTTGTTAAGCCAATCCGAGAAATGAACTTTAAATCATCAACCAAATACCCATCAATTGTTTTTGCTAATTCGGCATTGCCAACAAAATCAACCATAACAGCGGGGCTTTTCGATAGTTCTTTTGTCACATCTTCGTAGGAAATGACCGAATCGTAGAACCCAGTTCCTTTTACAAAATCGATATTCCGTTGAGAAGTTAAACCGATGATTTGAAGACCATCATCTGCTTGGTTTTGATTTAAAAAATAAGCCAAGCCTAAGGCTGTTTTCGAAGAAGCACTAGTCAAGATCACCTGTTTCGCATCAAAAAAATTGGATTGTTTTAAGAAATGATAACTCAGAAAACCGGTTGTAAATAGCGGTTGAATAATTGGCATAAAATCCTCACCTGGTATATTCGATTGAACATAACTGAGGTAATTATAAATAGGAGGTAAAGCTTGGCGGTGTTCGGAATTATCGACAAAACCACGAATAGATTGTTTGGCAGGTTTAACTTTCAAATAAGTACTCATTGGAAAATACCCATACACTCTCTCCCCAATTTTTACAGAGTCTTCATTGGATTCAACCACTTTTGCAAACCCCCATACAGGGACTATACCATTGGGCTCTGTTGCTGGGAAAAAATTCCAATATCCAACTTGGTGACCCACCACTGCGTAAGTGATATTATTGGATGTAAATGCGTATTTCTCGATTTTTAATAGTGCCTCGCCTTTATCTAATTCAGGCTTTTCTGTTTCCGAAAAAGACGTTTCGAAAAGATTGTTTTTATGGACTAAAAAAGATGTATTGGACATAGGGTGATTTCAGTTAAATTATTTGAAAACTAAAAAAAGCTGCTCAGGAGGATTTCCAAATCCGACCTTCTTATAATTAATTAGTCGGAACTGACATCCTACGAAGCACTAGGAGTTGCCTATTCAAAAATTATTTTTTCTTGGTTAAAGAGTCAATCAAGCCTTTCATCCTAGCTCTAACTTCAGGCTTCCACCAAACAGCTTCGGATTGATGAAGATCGGCATCACCATTTGTATTCAATTTGTCCCACCATCTCCTTCTCAATTTAGCTTTTGAATTTTTGAAAATATCTGGATCTGCTTTTAAGTAATGTTTCATTTTATTTTCCGCTCGTTCCATAACCTCTTCGAGCGGGCAAATTTCTCCGACTAAACCCGCATCTAATGCCCCTTGTGGGCTGAATAATTTTCCATCCAAAACGGCTTCCGAAGCCTTTCCTTCGCCTAACCAAAATGAATATCCATCTATTAAGTTTTGGGAAATTTGTACGCTCACTGCGACCTCATTTAATCCAATGCCATATTTCGGATTATCTGCCATGACACGGTAATCGGCGGTGATGGCTAATACGGTTCCTCCAGCAGGTGAATGTCCAGTAATGGCACAAACAAATGGCTTCGAAAACTTAGCCATTTCTATATGCATTGATCCAAAAGCAATGAAAAATTCATGCATGGATGGACGATCTAATTGATACAATTCAATAACATCCAAACCTGCCGACAAAAAATGAGGTGTCCCTGTTAAAATTACACCTTTAACACTGTCATCGGCTTCCAAATTCTTAAAAGTTTCACGGACGTCCTTCACCATTTCAGGATTGATCGCATTTACTTTTCCTCGTTTTAATTGGACGATTGTATAACCTTCTTTTTTTATTAGATTTAATGTATTCATTTATTATTTTTCATAAATCAAAATCAAAGTCCTGCGCGAAGAACAATTCAACAATTTTGATAATTCAACCATTTAAATTCGATTTTTAAAATCCTTCAATGCATCGACTTTATCCGTCAATTCCATTTTATAATCGCGTTCATAAATCATCCCTTCTCTCAACGTGTGTGTGCTTCCATATTGATATAAAGTCTTAACAGCAGCGATGGTTTGTGCACTGTTTTCTAGGATCTGTGCAATCAAAGTATCGGTCGTTTCTTTCAACCCTTCCAACGGAACTGCTTTATTAATTAACCCAATTCGAGCCGCCTCAGTACCCGAAATAGCTTTGGCGGTAAAAGACAATTCCTTTGCTTTCCGAAGACCAACTTGAGCTTGGAGTCTTTGTGTCATACCCCATTTGGGAGGGATCCCCCATTTGGTATGTGTATCTCCAATTTTGGCTTCTTCCGCTGCGACTATCAAGTCAAATGCCATCATGATTTCCATAGCACCTGTGAAGCAATAACCATTTAGCATTGCGATAGTCACCTGCGGACAATGCTCCAAAATATGCATGATTTCTTGCCCATCTTCCCAAGACTCAAAACCAGGTTCAATTTTTATTCGTTGAAAAACGGCTAAATCAACTCCTGCCGACCATGCTCGACCTTCACCGGTCACAACAATAACGCGACAAGTTTCGTCTTTTTGTAAATCTTCCAAAACGGTGCGCCATTCTTTAAGCATGACTTCTGTTAGCGCATTCATTTTATCAGGTCTATTGAGGGTTATCCAAGCGACAGAATCTTGTCTGTCCAATTTTATTTGAGTGAGGTTTTGAGTCATTTATAGCTGTTTTTTATCCGAATTAGGATTTTTGTACTAAAAAAGGTGAAAATAAAAAAACCATTTTGAAAGGAATTTAAATATGTCTTTTTTTATTAAACAACTTGATTTCTGCCGAATTCCTTACCAACTATCCACCACCCGATGTCCCCAATTTTCATAATCTGATTTCGGAATACTAGTCAATGCCATCATAATCCATTTTCGAGTATCTTTTGGGTCAATGACTTCATCAAATTCGAGTACACTGGCTGCGCTTATTGCCTTACCTTTTTCGTAAGATTTTTTTACCAAAGCTTCGTATAATGCCATTCGAGCTTTGACTGTAGGTGCACTCTCAAGTTCTTTTTTGAAACCTAATTTGACGGCACCTTCCAATCCCATTGGACCAAATTCACCTGTTGGCCAGGATACCGTAAAAAAGGATTCATGTAAACCTCCGCCAGCCATCGCCATTGCGCCTAGTCCATATCCTCTTCTCAAAACAACTGTCAAAATTGGCACTTTCAATGTCGCGCCTGTAATGAACATTCTAGAAGAATGCCGAACCATCGCTGTTTTTTCACAATCTGGACCAACCATAAAACCTGGTGCATCACAAAGTGACAAAATCGGAATACCAAAAGCATCGCATAATTGCATAAACCTCGCTGCTTTGTCAGAAGCGTCGGAGTCAATTGCACCACCTAAATGTCGTGTTGAGTTGGCAATTAAACCAAGCGGTTTTCCTTCTATTCGAATGAACGCGGTGACTAAATTTTTAGCAAAACCGCCTCGAATTTCTAAAACCGAATCTTTATCAGCGAGCGCGTTAATGACTTTAAAAATATCATAGGCCATTCTTCGATTTTCAGGAATGACTTCACGTAATTTTTCTTGAGTTACACATGCCCATTCTTTTAAATCACCCTGAAAGTAAGACAGATATTTTTTCGCTGCCGCTACAGCTTCGACTTCATTTTTTACCAAAATATCAATGACACCATTGGGATATTGAAAATCAACTGGTCCAATTTGTTTTGGATGAAATTTCCCCAAATTACCGCCTTCAATCATAGCCGGTCCACCCATTCCAATAGACGTATTTTCAGTTGCAATAATCACATCCGAACAACCGGCTAAAGCTGCATTTCCTGCGAAACAATAACCAGAAACGATAGCAATTCGGGGCATTTTACCACTCAATCGAGCAAACTCAACAAAGGTAGAGATATCCAACCCTCCCATTGAAATTAAATCCATGTCCACATCGCCGGGTCGTCCACCACCACCTTCTACAAAAAAGATAATCGGCTTTTTGGCTTTATTGGCAACCCTCAGTATTCGGTCGGTTTTTTTGTGGTTGAAGGCACCCTGGGTACCTGCCAAGACAGTGTAATCATAACTCATAACCATGCACTTCGATGCCTCTTCTTCGAACCAATTTCCATTGACGGATGCCATCCCAGTGATCAATCCATCAGCAGGGGTTTGTTCTATTAATTCCTGAGTGGATTTACGTCCTTTTTGGGCAGCGACAATCAAAGAACCATACTCTACAAAAGAGTTTTCGTCACACAAATCATTGATATTTTCACGAGCGGTTCGTTGATTTTTTGCATGACGCTTTTGGACTGCGGCAGGGCGGTTTTCATCTTTTAAATAGCTTTTTCGTTGAATTAATTCGGCGAGATCTTCGCGAATTTTTGGTATTTCTTTTTTTATTTTCTTTGTCAAAAGTTTTGATATTTTCTTGGAGTCTGTTTGAATTTTGATTTTGGCGATTTTTCGGTAAATATTATTTTGTACAGCGTTATTTTTCTCCTCAAATTGCCCGCATTTGACTGCGAAAAATGCCTCCTTCAAAATAATATTTCCTCAAAAAATCACTCAAACGCAAATTCCAAACATACTCTTATTGGTTGATATTTTCCAAATTTGAAAAATTTGTACCAACGATTAGACGTAAATTACCTTAGTACCTCTCAAGCAAAATTTAAAACCAACATGTTGTCGATAATTTTTTGCTTGTTTGTTGAACCAAATGTTTCAATTTTCGCAGAGGCATTGGAGATTTTGGCGTTAAGAAATTCAATTTAGCGTTTGCGAAAAAACTACCCACGTGAGCTTTGCGAACATTTGGGTCGTTTGTGGGAGGGCTTTGAATTTTAGCCCAAATATCCACAGCCTAGATTTTTTTCCTTCTTTTTTCATTATGGAAAAAAGGAGAAGACTAATTAGAAAATTTATGGTACTGGCTCTGCCAGTTTAGGAATGGGAATTTTTTATTGATCCATTCCTTATTCAAAAGTTAAATATAAAGACCTAAATTTACCAAAATCATTCAATTCGAAATGAAACGGTTAACTACACATCGAACCTTTGCTCTTATTCTATTCTCCATATGCTATCTTCAATTTTATAGTTGTAAAATGGTTGCTGATCAAGATAAGTATGAGATAATGCCCAATGTCATAATCTTTTATGCCGATGATTTAGGTTGGATGGATTTAGGAATTCAAGGTTCAACTTATTATGAAACGCCCAATATTGATCGCATTGGAAAAGAGGGTATGCGTTTTACAAATGCCTATGCCAATGCTGCCAATTGTGCGCCCTCTCGTGCTTGTTTAATGACAGGCATGTACGCTCCACGCCATGGCGTTTACACAGTTCTAAACTCTGATAGAGGCCCTTCCAAACATCGAAAACTGATACCAACTGAAAACCAAACGATATTAGATACCAATCTTTTGAGTATGCCTCAATTTTTTAAAAACCAAGGCTATCAAACCTGCATTGCTGGCAAATGGCATTTGTCTAAAGATCCACTGGATTACGGTTTTGATACAAATTTTGGAGGCAATCATCGAGGAGCTCCAAAATCTTATTTTTCACCATATAAAAATCCACAATTAAGAGATGGACCTGTTGGTGAACATTTACCAGATAGACTTTCCATTGATATTTCTGATTGGATAATAGACCACAAGGACAATCCCTTTTTTGTCTATTTTCCTTTTTATTCTGTGCATACACCGATCCAAGCTCGCGAGGATTTAACCAATAAATACGAAAACAAAGAGCCTGGTGAATATCATGATAAACCATCATACGCTGCCATGATAGAAGCAATGGATCTGGCAATCGGTAAGGTTTTAGACGTTTTAGAAGCACAAAATTTGACAAAAGAAACAATTATTATTTTTACTTCCGACAATGGTGCTCATGGAGGTCAAACACTTTCACGACCGTTGCGGGGTTCTAAAGGAATGTTTTATGAAGGAGGGATTCGAGTGCCTTTTTTGATTCAATGGGAAGGACAAATAGAGGCAAATTCAGTCAACTCAACTCCGATTATTGGGAGTGATTTATTGCCCACTTTTATGGAAATCTTGAACGGAGAAGTAAAAGTAGATTTTGACGGGAAAAGCTTAGTGAGCATATTAAAAAAGGAAGGCATCCTTGAACGATCCCTATTTTGGCATTTTCCTGCTTATTTGCAATCGTATAAAAGTGATCGTGCATTTGAAGATTCGCATGATAAACCATGGTTTCGAAGTGCACCGGTAAGTGTGATCAGAAAAGGGGATTGGAAATTAATGGAGTTTTTTGAGAACGGAGATTTAGAGTTATATAATTTGAAAGAAGACATTGGAGAAAAAAATAATTTGGAGGATAAAAATCTTGATAAAAAGAAGGAATTATATCAATTATTAAAAGAATGGCAAAAGCAAACCAATGCGTCGATTCCTACTGAATTAAATCCTGAATATCAATCAAACTAATTCTTTTTGGAAAAATCTAAAATCTCTCCCTACTTTTGCGCGCAAATTTAGTACTACTTTGTCACTTTGGTGGGAATACGTATAGGAACACTCCTAATTTGGCGGGCAGCCGTTTGTTTATGCGGAGCAGTTTAAACAAACTAGACTTTTTTCGTAGTTTTTGGGGCAATGCCAAAAAGTACAATATTTCAAAAAAGAAACTAGTCTTAAAATATTCCCAAGAATACTTCAAAGTGACAAAGTAGTATTAGATTCTTATCAATTATCTAATCGCTTCATCTAATAATTAAAAACCCTTACAAATTGGCATTAATTAAATCTATTTCAGGAATTAGGGGCACCATCGGTGGTCGCCCAGGTGAAAACTTAACAGCTCAAGATGTCGTCGAATGTACGGCTTCATTTGGACAATGGATCATCCAAAATGGAGGTAATCGCAAAATCGTTATTGGACGTGATGCTCGTATCTCTGGGGCTTGGATGCAGGCTTTGGTTACACAGACTTTATTGAGTTTGGGTATTGATGTGGTTGATCTTGGACTATCGACTACGCCGACTGTTGAAATGGCTGTCCCCGTAGAAAACGCAGGAGCTGGTATTATTTTGACGGCAAGTCATAATCCGCGACAATGGAATGCACTAAAGTTTTTGAATGCGAAAGGCGAGTTCATTTCTGCCGCAGATGGAGCAGCAATTTTAAAGATGATTGATGAAGGCGCTATTGATTATTCAGATATCGATAGTTTCGGAAATTATTCTCAAAAGGATGGTTTTATCGAGCAACATATCGACACGATATTGGAGATGCCACTGGTAAATCAAAAAGCGGTTCAAGCAAAAAAATATAAAGTGGTCGTTGATGCGGTAAATTCAACAGGTGCTATCTCAGTGCCGCCACTTTTGGAAAAGTTGAATTGTGAAGTTGTGCTTTTAAATGGCGAGCCTAATGGCCAATTTGCACACAATCCTGAGCCGTTACCAAAGAATTTAATTGGACTTTCTGAAGCAGTAAAAGAGCATAATGCCGATTTAGGAATTGCGGTTGACCCAGATGTAGATCGACTAGCATTTATCAGTGAAAATGGCGTCGCTTTTGGAGAAGAATATACACTTGTTGCAGTTGCAGATTATATATTAAAACACCAACCAGGTAATACGGTTTCTAATCTTTCCTCTACTCGTGCGCTGAGAGATGTAACTATAAAACATGGTGGAAAATATGAAGCTAGTGCAGTTGGAGAAGTGAATGTGGTTAACAAAATGAAGGAAGTAAATGCGGTTATTGGGGGAGAAGGAAACGGTGGAATTATCGTTCCTGATTTACATTATGGTCGGGATGCGTTGGCGGGCATTGCATTGTTCTTATCACATTTGGCTGATACTGGTTTAAAGATGTCTGATTTGCGAGATAGTTATCCAAATTACTTTATGGTAAAAGATAAGGTTGCCCTCACTCCTGATGTCGATTTGCCAGCTATTTTGGAGCGGGTACATCAAAAATATCAGAATGAGGAGTGCAATACAGTTGACGGTTTGAAAATCGATTTTGAAGAAGGGTGGGTGCATTTACGAAAGTCT
This sequence comes from Bacteroidota bacterium, assembly GCA_024743405.1. Classification (GTDB taxonomy): domain Bacteria; phylum Bacteroidota; class Bacteroidia; order Chitinophagales; family Saprospiraceae; genus JANSWP01. The sequence goes on along the minus strand of JANSWP010000031.1, from coordinate 32,423 downwards.
AATACTGAGCCGATTATTCGGATTTATGCGGAAAGTGTTTCAGAAGATGCGGCGAATAATCTGGTTGCCAAGATTAAATCAGATATCAATTAGCTATAGTTTTCGGTAAGCAGTTGACTAAGAAATGTCAACTGCTTACTAAAGTACCTTGCCATTTACTTTACCATTAATTTTCCCACTCCAGCTTCTTCTCCATTTAAAATTCGATAAAAATAAATTCCAGTTGGTAATTGATTGACTAGGACTGTTTCTTTGAATTGTTTACCCATTTGGGCTTGCCAACCGAACTCTAAAATTTTTTGACCATTTGGGGAAAAAAATTCTAGCTGAATACTTTCAGATTGGGGGTTCTTGACTTCCACTTGTAGCACTCCATCCGTAGGGTTAGGGTACAAAAATAAATCTGGCTTTTTCGGAAAGGTAAGTGGCAAAACCCCAGAATATTCAAAAGCTCGATTCGTACTAATTGCCTTTATTCGATAGATATTAGCGCCTAAAAGTGGAGCATTATCCTTTACTGAATATTGATGAAGATTAGAAGAAATACCCTCGGGCGAAATCATACCAATTGTCTCAAAATTTAAATAATCTGAACTCCGTTGAATTTCTAATATTGCAACGGTATCTTCCAATAGGGTTTCAAAATATAAGTCTATTTCGCCTTCCAAAACTTCTCCATTCATTTGACCAAACTCAATAAAATCGTCGTCACAGTTTGGAAATATTTCGTGACTTATACGTGTTGAAAGTCCTTCTGGGTCGGTAACTTCCAACTCAATTCGATACCAATAGGGTTCCTCCTCACATCCTAAAGGAGATATTAACGCGAAGGTCTTTTGCGCTGTATTTGTAGGGCTTGGATGATAATGATCACTGTGATGTAAAAAGACTTGCCAGCCAAAGGCTAAATCTTCAATATCATGTTCTGCATCTGAAACTTTTGCTTCTAAATTAAGGGTCGAAGTTTCGTTCATGGGGTAGAAGTCACCATCTTGAAAACTGGTGACTTCTACATTAGGAGGGGTGTTGTTTAAAGAAATGATTAATTCATTTTCAGAAAAGGCGCCAGCTGTATCTGTTGCCGTTAAAATTACTTTAAAAGATTGTGGATCAGTTGATTGCGATTCAAATGTATGAGTTGGATTCGTCTCCGTAGAGATTTTCCCATCTCCAAAATTCCAATGAAACGTTAACGGATCGCCAAAAGGATCATAACTTTCTGAGGCATCAAATTGGACAGTCAAAGGGCTTGTTCCATATTGTTTATCCACTTTCGCTACGGCAATAGGTCTCGGATTTCCGCCGAAACAAATTTTTCGAATATCGCCTAATAGATTGATAAAATAAAGACAACCATCTGCTGGATTTTCAGTCAAATGAATCACTTTTTCCACATTATCATAAAAGGGTTCAACCGCAACTAATTCATGATTTTCGTCAAATTGAAACTTGCGAATCCAGCCGCTAAAGTCGAAAGCAAAAAACGCATCGTGATATTCTTGGGGAAAATTATTGCCTGAATAAAAAGTTCCAGCAAGGCTCGAAAAACCGCCAAAATTTTCACCCAAAACACCAGATTCTGGGTCTTCAATTTCGCGTCCCCGAATTTTATCTTCCTCATTAAAATAAGGTAATTCGGCACGCATCGGTAGGTTCCATTTGGCATGAGACCAAATAATCTCTGGCAAGGTTTCTACCATAGGAAAAGCTTCATCCGGCAGCGTTTGAGAAGTATTGCATGGATTAGAAAAAACAGGTGATTGACCTTGAGGTAAAGCTCGGAAAAACAACTCTCGAAAGTTAAAATATTCTTTGTCGCATTGTCCTAATTCAAATAAAGGATTGACCAAAATTGGATTATCTGGAGTCGGTCGATTTTGAAAAGACCAATTGACATTTAGTCCTTCAATAATTGGCCAACCGAAATTTTCACCACCATTTTTTGAGATATTCAATTCCTCCCAACTGCCATCTCCTACATCGCCAATGAAAAGGACGCCTGGCTTTCCTTCCTCCGAAAAATGAGAGCCTGATTCGGGTCTCATAGCCATTCGATAGGGATTTCGAAGGCCTAAATTCCAAATTCTGGACCGTGCTGAACGGGGATTTTCTACGTCAAAAAAGGGGTTGCTTGAAAGTCCATTACCAGTTTTTGAATGAATGCGAAAGACCTTTCCATTTAGGCTGTTCAAATATTGAGATTTGTATTGATCGACCGCTTGGTCAGCGGTAATAATTCCATCCTCAATTGCCTGAAAAGTATAGCTATCGATATCGCCTCCAAGTCCATCATTCGTGAAGTTTCGAGTAGCGTCTCCAACAGAAATGAGTAGTGTTCCATCGACTGATGCCAATATGGTTCCAGTACCATGAAATTGATTTAATATGGGGATGCCATCACTTTTTTCTTCACCCATTAAAAGGAGCTTACTATCAGGAATAAGTGTTGAAAAGTTGGTAGAAATATCTGCGGTATATCTTGCAACCCGGGCAAAGGTTGCTTGCTTTTCAATAGTAGAATCAGGATGGTAGTTTGGTTTCCCAAAGTTTAACCAATAGTTTCGCTCGACAACGTACAGCAGGTACAAATATCCATTCTCCAAAAAGTCAGGATCTAAAGCTACACTGTTTAAACCATGATCACCCCAATTTGCTATTTCTTCTCGAAGGTCCAATAATGGTTGGGGGTTGTGGACGCCATTTGTATCCAAGACAAAGATTTGGCCTTGTTTTTCCCAAATATACATTTGACCATTTTCATCAGCGACTAACCCCATCGGATAATCCAATTTATCCGAAACGAGTTGATCACTGAATTCTGAAGGGAGTTGTCCACTCAGAAGAGTTGAAAAGGAAAGGAGAACAAATAATGGATATATTTTGAATGACATCATGATTTTTGAATGAAATTGAGATCAAAATTAAAAAGGTCTTCCTGTATTTGGAACTTATGTTCGGCTAATTTTGGACAAAATCCATTCTTTAAAAAAGTAAATATTTTAAAAATGAAGATAATTGACTTTTTACACAATCCCAATGCTCCAGTAATCCATAACTTGATTTTGTTCACGCACTTACATCTTGTAAATTGTAATAAACTCATCCATATTTTATCTAATAAACGACGCTCTTAGTCGGTAAAACTAATTTTTACTTTTGATTTCATAAAATGTAAAGTATATTTGTCATTAAGTAAATTTAGCTTTACAAAAAGAAAAACCTTTTTGTCACATTTTTAAAAAATATACTTATGGATAAATCAAAAGTTTATAAATCTGAAGAGGTTAGGTTAAAGCGATTAGCTAAAAGATTGATGCTTCCTCATTCTTATAAAAAAGTGGGGGCTTGGCTTTTAGGGTTATCCTTTTTAGCCTTAGTTATTCTAAAAATAAACATGGGAGAGTTAGGGATTTATAGAACAGCCTTAAAGCAGCTGATGCTTGTTGGTTTGCTTTTTATGGCTATTTCTAAGGAGGAGATTGAAGATGAAATGATTGTCAATTTACGGGCTCAGGCATTTAGTCTATCATTCATTTGTGGGATCATTTATGCACTTGTACAGCCTTATATTAATTATGGTGTTGCAGCGGTAGTGGCACCAGAAAAGGCCATTTATGAAGAATTTGGTACGTTTATAATCCTATGGTTTATGCTTACCGTTCATTTGTTATTTTTCTATGTATTAAAAAAGGCACGTTAATGAGGAATCGGATTAAAATAGAACGAGCAACATTAGATATCACGCAAGAAGAATTGGCGAGGAAAATTGGTGTCTCAAGACAAACTGTCAACTCAATAGAAAAGAATCGCTATGTGCCTTCAACAGTTTTAGCTTTGAAAATTTCTAAACTTTTTGAAAAATCTGTAAATGATATTTTCGAGTTGGAAGAAGAAGATTAAGGGGTTAGGCAATTAATAACCTACCTCTAATGGCGCAGGAATTTTTTTCTTAGGCAAGGCAAAAAACGTAGGCGACGCAGCAGCGTGTCAGCGAGGCTTTTTAACGCAGCATAAGAAAAAAAGAACAAGCCTGACTGGTGGATTATTATTTGCCTAATCCCTAGAAAAAAAGCGGCGGCCTTCTCCAAGAGAAAACCGCCGCTATAAAATTCAAAATATTATTTTCTAAAATTTTAATTCTTATAGGTTTTCAGGTAAGATAACTGCATCAATTACATGGATAACACCATTTGTACCTTGTACGTCAGTGAAAATAATGTTTGATACATTACCACCTGCATCTGTGATTGTTGGTGAACCATCTAATTTGATTGTGAAAGTCTCACCATTTACTGTAGTAACAGTCATTGGGTTTGTCAAATCAGTAGAAAGAACATTTCCTCCAACTACGTGGTAGGTCAAAACTTTTGCTAATTGATCAGGTGTCAAAGTTGCAGCTACAGCAGCAATTGCATCGAAAGCACTGTTTACTGGAGCAAATACAGTGAAAGGACCGTCGCCTGATAAAACAGTTACCAAATCTCCAGAAGCGGCACTTAAAGTAGTTACCAAAGAAGAGAAATCATCATTGGCAACAGCGTGACCAACAACACTCATTGGAGTAATTACTGCATCTACAATGTGGATAACACCATTTGTTGCGTCAACATCAGCAGTTGTAACAGTAGCAGAACCATTAATTGTTACAGCACCATTTGCTTTTTCTACTAATAAAGATAACTGAGTTCCATTAGGGCCAGTTCCAGCTGCAGAACTAACATAAGTTTTTCCATCAGCAATATCTGTAGAAGCGATATCTGCACCAACAACGTGATACAATAAGATTTCTGTCAATGCTTCATCAGAAATGGTAGCTAAATCAACACCTAAAGCCGTGAAAGCAGCATTGGTTGGCGCAAAAACGGTGAAGGGTCCTGTTCCTTCTAACGTTGATACCAAATCAACTCTTTGAAGTGCAGCTACAAGTGTACTAAATTGTGCATCTCCAACAGCAATTTCTACAATAGATTGTGGAGTAGGAGTCACGTCATCATCATCGTCGCTACATGCGACAAAAGAAGTAATAGCTAGAGCGATAAACATCCATCCAAATAAAGAACTTAATCGATTCATTTTAAAATATTTTTTTGGTTAACAATTTTTGATTAAATGATTATTAAAAAAGATTAAATTTTTGTGTTTTTTTATTTTTAACCTTTTGATTCTGTCTTAGCAATGCATTTATCAAAATTGTTTCCCCATAACAGAGCCCTTTATATTTTGTTTAATGATTTGTAGGATTTGTTAAACAAAATATGAAATTAAGAAAAATTTAACATTTTGATTGATTGCTACAGTGAACATGAAAAAGCGGCATTTCCATTACGGAAATGCCGCTCAATAAAACTTATTATATCTGTATTTTTAGTGTTCTTTAGCGGTGCTAGTCCTAGTCGCTAAGTTTGACAATTCTGAAATTACTTTTCCTTAATCATCTCTCAAAGCCTTTACAGGGTTCATCAATGCTGCTCGAACAGCTTGATAGCTAACAGTTATGAACGCAATGACAATAGCAGAAATACCTGCAGCAATGAAAACCCACCAACCGATATCAATTCGGAAAACAAAATCATTGAGCCAATCATTCATAAAGAAATAAGCCAATGGTGAGGCGAAAAGGAGTGCGAGCAAGACGAGTTTTAGAAAATCTTTTGATAATAAGTTAATAATACCAGCGGTACTAGCTCCCAATACTTTTCGTATACCAATTTCTTTAATCCTTTGTGCGGCAGCATGTGTTGCTAGACCAAATAAACCTAGGCAAGAAATTAAAATTGCTAAGAACCCAAAACCTTTACAGGCAGACGCTAATCGATTGTCATTTTGATAAAAGGCAGCGATATTCTCATCTAGATAACCACCAGAAAAAATTTGTTCAGGCAATACTTCATCAAATACTCTTTGAATAGCAGCTATAGATTTTTCGGGATTTTCAGGATTAATTTTTACTCCAGCTTCGAAATAATAGTCTTTTCGAGTCGTCATTAAATGTGGTTGAAATTGCTCGCGAAGATCATGGGTGTGAAAATCTTCGGTAACTCCAACTAATTGTAGTGGCTGGCGCCCACCTAGTCGAACTATCTGCCCGATTGCATCCTTTGGGTCATTTATGCCTAAACGACTTAAAGTTGTCATATTGACAATGGCTTGCTTCATCGTGTCAGAATGTTCCAGCCATTTTCCTGCTAACATTCTAATACCATATGCTTCTTGGTAATTTGCGTCGCAGAATTTCAGATTAATATGAAAATCTGCGTCTTCGGGGCTTGTGCCATATTTCCAATTAGTACTCCAATTATTACCTGAAAAAGGTTGGTCGCTAGAGAAAGAAACTGTTTGAATAGAGGGTAACTGTAATAACTTTTCTTTGAGAGCTGTCTGTCGAGCAATAGTTGAACTATCCGAATTGAAATTAAAGGTGTAGATTAAATCTTGATTAAAACCTAAGTCTTTATTTCGAATAAAGTCCAATTGCATTAAGGTGATAATGGCTCCAATAATTAATGCTTGTGCAATTCCAAACTGCAAAACCACCAATGATTTTCGAATCATCGCACCACCAAATGTGCTTTTGCTTACGTTGTTATTTAAAGCTCTTACAGGCTTGAAGTTAGCCAATGTGAGAGACGGATAAAGACCCGCCAAAGCTGTAACAATCAAGGTCGTCAATCCTAAAAATCCCCAGATGATGGGCTGTGAAAGAAAGGGTTCTGAATCAGGAACATCTGAAACATATTTTAATAGTGGTGCTGAGATAACTGCTAGATTGGCACCTAAAAGCACAGAAATCAGCACAATTAAACCTGTTTCGGTCATAAATTGATTTACTAATTGTCCTCTTCGACCGCCCAGTGTTTTTCTTACGCCCACTTCTTTGGCTCTGAGCATAGACTGAGCCGTTGCAAGGTTGATAAAATTAAAACAAGCCATTATCATGATCAAAAGTCCTATAAAACCTAGCACCTTTAATCTGCTCTTACTAGTACGGTGGCGACCAGAAGTCCCATATTCTTCATTGAAATGTAGATCTGAAATTGGTTGTAAAACATGGTACCTTTTTCTGCCTCTGTCATCTTTATTGTACTCTTCATCTCCAACTTTAGCAATGGATTCATTTGCTGCATCAAATTGATCTTTGGAGTGTAGAAGCGCATAAACTTGGTCATTTGAGCTACAACTTCCCCAATTAGAACTATAGAAAAAATAGTTTGGATCCGTTTTTATAGTTTGGTACGAAACCAAAAAGGGAAAGCTAAAATCAATATTGGTGGGCAAATCTTCTATTATACCCTTTACTGTTAGGGGATATAAATTATCTAAATTAACAGTTTTACCGATTGCATCTTCCCAATTATCAAAACATTTTTCTGCCCAATTTTTTGTCAAAACAATAGAATGAGGTTCATTCAAAGCAGATTTCGAATCACCGGCCAACCAATCAAAATCAAAAATGTCAAAAAAAGCAGTTTCTATAAAAAAGGCAGTTTCTCCACCTGTTGTCCCAAATTTTTTGAGTGGTGCACCGCCATCTGGGTTTTGAATGGTTAATGAACCCCATAACTCCCGAACTCTACTCATTTTTTCAAATTGACTCATCGTATTCTCCATTACATCCATGGCGGGTGTAGGTGTACAAACGGAGAAGCTTAACCCTGAGGGGCGCTCGATTTCCGATACTACTCGTACGATTCGATCATAATTTTTGAAACTTTTGTTAAAGCTCAATTCATAGCTAACCATTCTGAAAATGAGTAATACAGCAGCGATTCCAACTGTCAGCCCAAATAGGTTGATGCCAGTGTATATCTTATTTTTTTTAAGCGTGCGGAGCGCGATTTTGAAATTATTTTTGAACATCATAAAACTTAAGATTTTGAATGTTGAATCTGAAAATTGAAAATAGAGATTGAATTTTACTCACTTCTCAAAGATTGAATTGGATTGGCCAAAGCTGCTTTTACGCCTTGAAACCCTACGGTTAGAATAGTAACGGTTAAGGCAAAAAATCCAGCTAAAGCAAACATCCACCATTGGATATCAATTCGATAGGCAAAACCCTTGAGCCATTGATTCATTCCATGCCAACTTAATGGAATGGCAATAATGAGTGCAATGAGAATGAGTACTAAGAAATCTTTTGAAAGTAAAGTGACGATATTAGTAACGGTCGCACCCAATACTTTGCGGACGCCGATTTCTTTTTGTCGGCGCTCTGCTGCAAAGGCTGCTAAACCTAAAAGACCCAAACAAGAAATAAAAATGGCGAGCAGCGTACCTGAAAAAATAAGACCACTCATTCGCCGTTCTGTTTCATAATTTTGTTGAAGTCGGTCTTCTAAAAATTGAAATTCAAACGGTTCCTCTGGATTTATTTCATTCCATTTTGTTTCCATTTGAGAAAGGAGATTTGGTAGGTTTTTAGTATCTACAGAAGCAATTACATAATTGGTTGGATAGGCTGGACTCCAATCAAAAGTTTGTCCCTCAATTTCACTATGAAGGGACGATGCATGGTAATCCTTAATGACACCGATAATTTTAAAGCTATATCGTTGACCATCCCATTCAAAATTAATGTTTTCTCCCAGAACATTATCTAAAGTAAAGTCCATACCCTCCATCGTTTTTTCGGAGATGACTGTTGTTCTAACTGTATCGGCTATTCGATTTCTGTTAAATAATCTCCCTGCCAATAATTCAAAATCCATCATTTCCATAAATTCTGGCGTAATCGTACTATTAAAACAATGAAACCCTTCATTGGATGATTGTCCGTCTTTGAAAAAGAAATAGGAATCAATATTGGCTTCTCCTGGGTAACTACTCGATGCCCCAACTTCATGGATTTGGTTGTTCTTCAACAGTTCATTCCGCAGGGTTTCATAATTTTGATGAGATTCGTCCGTATTTAAAGTGACCACAACCTTGGCTTCAGGATTGAATCCCAAATTCTTATTTCTAATAAAATTCATTTGTTCATTGATCACTAAAACGCCTTGAATCAAGGCAATAGAAATGATGAATTGTAAAACCACTAGCCCTTTTCTTACTTGTCTCGAAGTGCTTTTATTGCCAAGATTATTTCTGAATATTTTGATTGGGCTGAAAGAGGAAAGATACAATGCGGGATAACTACCCGCAACAAAAGTGGTGATAAGAATAAAACCAATTAGCCACAGGATGACATTGAGATCTGTAAAAAAGCCCATGCTTAATTCTTTAGCCGTTAATTGGTTAAAAACTGGGAGCGTTAATTCTGAAATGACATAAGCAATGACAACAGCAATAGTCGCATAAACAAATGCCTCACTCATAAATTGTTTTACCAGCATTGAACGACTAGCGCCTATTACTTTTCTGACACCTACTTCTTTTGCCCTTAAAGTGGCCTTAGCCGTTGCCAAATTCATGAAATTAATACAGGCGATAAGCAAGATAAAAGCTGCAATTACAATCAAAATATAGATAAAAGATATATCTCCTTTTCCACCAAACCAATTACCACCTTCTGCTTTCAAGTATACATCTCCAATTAGCGTTAGATAATGCTTCTTATTCATCCCCAGTTCGCGAAACCGCTCACCTGCATAACCTTCCAACCATTTTGGCAAACCGTCATTTATAGTCTCTGGATTGGTACCATTTTGTAGTTGAATATAAGTGAAATAAAGGTTGTTTCCTCCCCATTCTTGTAACCGATAAAAGCGGCGACCAATTCTTCCACTCATCCCTGAAATATAGAAACTACCATCCAAATGAGAGCGATATTTTTCGCTGTCAAAAACACCGGTTATTTGAAAATCGTCTTCTCCCCAACTGGTGTTTATTTGGATGGTTTTTCCGATTGCTTCTTCATTTCCAAACAGTTTTTGAGATATCTTATCAGAAATAACAACTGAAAAAGGCTGATCTAAAGCCGTTGATTGATCGCCTTTGATAAATTCATAAGTGAGGACTTCAAAGAAATTGGAATCTGCAAAAATACCGCGCTTTTCGAAAAAAGATTGATCTTCATATTTTAATAAGAATTTATCGACATGTGGTACTTTATAAATCCTAGTTGCTTCTATTACTTCTGGGAAGTCCTTTTTCATAGCCCATCCTAAAGGAGCAGGTGTGGCGCCTGATTTGTGTTGTGAGTTTCGAAGAAAAAACTCTGTATCTACTCGGTATATCTGACCTCCATTTGCATGATGTTGATCAAAACTCAACTCATCTGTCACATATTGTAAAATCAACAAACAAGCTGCTACGCCAATTGCCAATCCAGCAATATTGATAGCGGCATAACCTTTGAATTTTACAAGATTTCGAATGGCTATTTTAATGTGATTTCGAAACATCTACCATTGTTTTTTTTGAAAAACGATTTGTCGCTTTTACTTATTCAATGGCTATGCCGATTGTGTTAACTGTTTGACTGACAGGAAGTTGTTGTGAGATTGGGGTTAAGTTGGCAAGTTTTTGTGTTCGAAAATGGACAGTGAATAGTCGAAAATGAACGATGAATACACCAATTATTCTTCCGTTGTTATTAAGCTGCCAAATCTTTAGGAAAACTAATCATAAATTTTGTTCCGGCTGATTCATTTGACTCATACCAAATATTTCCATCATATTTATCGACAATGTTTTTACAGATATTGAGCCCAATTCCGCGACCTTCTGCGGCACGGTCAAGTTGATGGAAAAGTTTGAAGATTTTGTCTTCATATTCTGGTTTGATCCCTATACCATTGTCTTGAATGCAAAAAATAATTTGTTCGTCGTTTGGTTTGCTTTCGATTTGAATAACAGGAGATTCATCTGTAAATTTTAAACTATTGCTAATTAGGTTTTGGAATAATTGGGTAAGGTGTAAATGATTCATTTTGAGGTTTGGAAGGTTTTCTGAAAAGAGAATTTGCGCATTTTTACCTTCGATGGTTTCTCTCAAATTGTCTGAAACCTCTTTCAGAATTGTTGAAACATCTATTATTTTTTCATTATTAGCTTGTTGTATTGAAATGGTAGAATACTTAAGTAGGGCACTCAATAAATCATTCATTCGATTGACACCATTTTGAACAAAATTCATGTATTCATTCCCTTCTTCATTAAATTGTGGACCAAATTTCCGTTTCAATAAACTGATAAAACTACCAATGCTCCTAAGCGGTTCTTTCAAATCATGAGCTGCTACGTATGCAAATTGTTTTAATGCTTCGTTTGATTCTTTTAGTTTGATGTTTTGCTGTTGAATTTCTATATTTTTTTGTTTTAAAGTCTTATTGTTTAGAGTTTTTAGTCGAATAAGATAGCCCATGAAAAGCAATAAAATGCCAAATATGATGGAGCTTGCAATGCGCAACAGCTTATTTTGTTGAGCTTCTAATTCATGAATTTGTTTTTCAGATTTTTCAGCATTATGCAAAAATTGTAATTCTGCCATTCTAGCAGATTGATTAGCATTGTAAAGAGAATCTCTTAACAGGCTTGATTTTTCTAAATGATAAAGTGCTTCGTCCGTTTGGTTGGTTAAGGCATAGGAACGATAAAGATCGTGGTTGCTTTTTTGGTTAATACTGAGGTAGTTTTGTTTTTCGGCTATTTTCAATCCATTTAATAAAGCCACTCTAGCAGATTGGTGATCTTTTTTTATTAAAAATAGCTCGCCCAGTTTATTATATAAATCTGCCAAGTCTTCATCTCGCATGAATTCTTTATACTACAGGCATTCTTGTAGATAATTTTCTGACAATTCGAAATGATTCTTTTGGGTATAAATATCAGCGATATACATCAAGGAACGAGCGACTGTTCCTTTTGACATATGTTTCTTATTAATTTCTAAAGAAATCAGATATTTTTCAAGTGCATTATCCAAATCTTCAGAAGCTTCTAAAATAGAACCATAGTCGTGTAACACATTCGTTATTGAAGTTGAATCACCTACTTCTATAGATAATTGAAAGGCTTCCTCAATGGTTGTTTTCGCCAACTGAAAATTACCGATTTTTGAATAGGTAGTCGCGATATTTTGTTTTGTTGTGATAATCCCTGGTTTCTCTCCTCGTTGTTCCGCAATTTGTAAAGATAAAAGATAGTAGGTTATCGCTTGTTCATGTTCACTTATGGTTTCGTATAAATAACCAAGTCCATGGTAGGCATATTATATCCCTCTTAAATCATTTTCTTTTTGAGCTAACTTTAAAGCTAATGTATGATATGTTTTAGTTTCTTGATAATTACCCAATTTCCGGTTTGCAATCGCAATGTCTGTGTATACATCAAGTAAAGCCGAGGTATTTTTGGTTTTTAAGGCATGTCGTTTTGCTTGATCATAGATTCCAACAGCATATTCTAGCCGGTTGTATATTTCGTAATAATATCCTTTCTCCCGAAAAAGATGAATGGTTCGTTCAGTTTCTTGGGATTCAATGGCTTTTTCAATAGCTCTATCCATAAAATAGGTAACAGAATCAAGATTTGTATTGACCTGTGCGCGAGCTAAGTTCACTAGTTTATCTACCTCACTTATTTGAGCATTTTGGGCTGAAATGGTTGTAGTACAAGAGAACAACAGAAAGACGCCTAAAAAAATAAATAGGTATCTAGTGTTTTGGCCAAAGTTTCTCATGGCTTGGATGGTTAACAATTTTCTAGATTATGACCGAATGGAACAATAGTTGAGGGAAGCTAAGTAAATGAAGCTGCGTTTTTGTAAAATAAGCAGCTTCATTTATTTATAGATTTTTACCAGATCCAAATGGTCGTTCCACCATGTATTCCGAATACTGGCGGTGTGCCAGGAAATCCACCACGTTTGTCATCTCCTCCCTTGATAGAAGATAATTGTGAATTATCTAATTTTTGATTAAGAAATTTGTCTTCTAGAATGGTTGATTTTTTCATAATAAATGAATTTAAATATTTTAGAATGAGTGAGAAATCTTGAATGAAGAGGGGAATAAAATATGAAGAGGGGAAATGGGAATAGAGATACATTAATAACAGCAAATATCTTGCCTTTTCTCTAGAAAAAGAGCTTTAATTATTTGATTATCAGTTAGTTGTATTTGTTGATTATTCATTTAAAAAAAGTGTCAAGTTTATTGTAATGATTATCAATTGGCTTTTGCTGGATTAGAATTAATGTAAATTATACATATTGATTTATTACGATTTTGAATTAAAGTAAATCTTACTATTTGAGGTTCTTTATAATTTTACGTGGTCGTTAAGAGTATGTTTGGAATTTGCGTTTGCGTGATTTTTTGAGGAACTATTATTTTGAAGGAGGCATTTTTCGCAGTCAAATGCGGGCAATTTGAGGAGGAAAATAACGCTGTGCAAAATGATATTTGCCACAAAATCGCCAAAATCAAAATTCAAACATACTCTAACAAGATCAATCTTATTTATTTCCTCCTCCCTTATGTTGATTGGTTGATTACGTTGAATTTGTTTAGACAAAATCAACACATTCAACATAATCAACTTATTCTTTCACCGTTCCTAACCTGGCGAAGCCAGTGCCATAAACTTCAATTTAGGCTTGTTCTTTTGTCTTGATACAAAAGAACCAAAAAATCAAGGCTTTAGAGCTTTTGACTAAAATTCAATTGCCCATGCGCAAACGACCCAAATGCAAGCACAGCTTGCGTGGGTAGTTTTACTAATTATTCGTGTTCTACTCAATTGAATTTCTTAACGTTAAAATCTCCAATGCCACATTACGCTCCGAAACAACTTTTGCCACGTTAGCGCAAAATATTTTTGATTAGATACTAGATTTTCATGGCTTGTGCCTGAAAAACTCTTCGCCAAAGCAAAGGGGAAACCAAGCAGGCGAATGAGGTAAAAATTGCGAGTAATTTTTACCTCATTCGCCTGCAAAAAAGATTTTTTTGCGGCGAAAGCAGCTATCTGAAAAGAAAGGGTAATTGGCAATAGCTGCATTTCAAATAATCTTTCTTCTTTTTTCCATGATGAAAAATTAGCAAAAAAATCTAGGCTGTGGATATTTAGGCTAAAATTCAAAGCCCTCCCACAAGCATCCCATCCGCGTGCGGTTCGTTCGTTTGAATGTTCCCCGAACATTCACCCTGCGGGATTACTCGCTCCCCCAAATGTTCGCAAAGCTCGCGTGGGTAGTTTTTTCGCAAACGCTAAATTGAATTTGCCACCCATCCGCTTTGCGGTTCACTCACTTGAATGTCCTCCAGACATTCATCCTACGGAATCGTTCGCTCATGCCAAAATCTCCAATGCCTCTGCGAAAATTGAAACATTTGGTTCAACAAACAAGCAAAAAATTATCGACAACATGTTGGTTTCAAACTGGGCTTAAGAGCCTAAGGAGCATTTTGGATGCTGATTTTTTCTTCAAAAATTAATGAGTATTTCTCTTGGGAACCTGCTGTTTGTGAGCTAGCATCCAAAAGAAATACCCATCTTCAAATTTTCCACTTCTTATCGCTTCACATCATCTCTATTCAAAATAACATTTCTTAACCGAACGATCGGCATTTTACTCGCCTCAATTTTCGAAAAGACTGCTACATCAAATAAAAAGCGTTCATTCGTATTTTGATCTGCAGGTTGATTTTCGTCAAACCAAGTTTGGATGTTTGCCGCAAGTTTGGATACAAAACTTGATGAATCATTCAAATCGTAATCACTTGGTAAAGAGAAATCTGTTGGCGGTGCCATCAAAATAGGCAATTTGATTTCAGGTAAGCCACTTCCTTCTTGAATTTGGTAGGCATAACTGCATTCCAATTTGATGGTCTGGGTATCGGCTTTTTCTTTATCTAGTAATTTTTTGAAGAAAGCTTTCAGGTATTCCCCAACCGTCCATAATTCATCGGTTGAATTGACTTCTTCTTTAATGTTAATCTCATCTCGATTATCTAAAAGAGGCACCAATTTATTAGGAAATTTGACCATCGAAGTTTTATAAACAAAAGCGTCATTAGTTGTCTTATTTGCCACCAAGTTTTCATTTCGTGTCAAGGTAATTTGAGAAATCACATTCTGTAATTCCAAAATGTTTAAATTTTCCACCGCAATTGTTCGTTCTGTAATGGAACGAGATTTTTCCCAATTAAGTCCATCATACCGGCGAGTTTCAAGAGTAGATTCTCCATCCTCTACAATAGTCCCTTTTACATCATTAATTTCGATATTAGGAATATCTAAGGCAATGGTTGGAGGTTCAACAGGTAGACCCAATTCATCATTTTGAGTCAATCCTTTTGGTTCGACTTTAATTAGTAAGGTACCTTGTCCTGTATTGTCTTCACTATCTTCTCGAATGTGAAAATCATAATGGATATTCCCTTCTAATGGTGTTGAATTAGGAGCTTCAGAGCTATTAGGCTCCCATGATGACCAAACAGTTGCCACATTTTGAACTAGATTCTTAAAAGTATCCAATGCGTTTAAAAAAGGCATAAATCCGTCATCATCCAATTGAGAAATAGAACTGATTTTATTTACATTATTTATTAAATCTTGGTGAACGGAAGGATAAAGAGTAGTGAAAGTCGCTAATTCATCAAACAAAGTCCGAGTTGCCATCATCATCATACGTGCCATTTGGGCAGGTTGAAGATTAAAGGCAACTTGAGCTTTTACAATATCTTGCGCTGCTACATCTTGAAGATAAGTGAATAAATAATCCCATTGGGTGGCATTCAAAAGTGCTGATTTTTCGCCTTCAATATCTGATTGAGTTGCTATTTGACTTTGTAAACTTAGTGGTGTCGGGTAAGCTCTTAACACAACAGGAATTTCCAACCTGCCCAAATCTTTTTTCAATCCATTTTCAGGGCACACAAATGCTAGCCAAGACGAAGATTCATAACCGTTCAGAGCATCGGCCGTATGTTTTTCGATATCGAATTCAAGATGAGTAATTTGATAATCCAAATCAAACTCTACGGCAGGACTTGCTTCATCATGACGGGTATCGAAAAGGAAAGTTAAAAATTCATTAGTTGTATTTAGGTCTATTTTTCCGGTTGAAAAAGCAAAGTTTCGATCGCCTGATTTTCCGTCATTTTGAATGACTGGTTTGCCATACATTCGTACAGATTTACCATTATAACTAAAACCTGATGTTGTGATTGGAAACTGAACTACCGTATTGATTAGGTAGGCGTTGTTTAATTTAATAAGTAACTGCTGCCGTAATTTTTCTCTTGCTTCCGCATCATTTTGGGTCGAATTTTCTGTAAAGACTGGAGATAGAGATTCAACAATACTGCTGGCGAGCGTGTCTTTCGCTGCCATAATATTGGAAAGGTGACTTGTACCAGCAATTTTATCTACCAAATAGGCGGCAGTTGTCATTTCGGGGGAAAGGAAATTATCCACTGCCTCTAAAAATTGTTGAGCCCAGATGTCCATGTCAATTTCAGAAAAGGCGATTTCTGTAAATGGGTCTGCATCCTCTTCCGTTGAATTTTTAACTAACCAAGACATGGAGGGGTCATAGCCATATACAGAAACAATATGCGACTCGAGTTTAGTTGAAAGTGGTTTCAAGGCATAATAAACCGGTTTAGATGTTATAGCAGGAGTGACTGTATTATCCTCTAGTTTGGTGGATATTTTGGTCAGGTTTACTACCCAAATATCATTGACTTTTTTACTAGTATTCAGGTCTTTTTTATTGATCCCTGTTGCGATTTTTAATTTTTCATCAGCAAACAATGTCTCGAAATGTTCGGCGAAATCTTTTAATCGATTCCTTTTGACAGGGTTCCCTTGATTATCAAGTTTTGGGTTCCCGTCTTCATCTAGCTCTGTCGTAATATTTAAATTAGGCTTAATGCTTGAAACCGCTTTTTCAACTTCTGCTGAATTCACATAATCGTTATGAATTAAAGCCGTATTTCTTTCAAAGATCAAATCAACATTTAATTCAAAAAGTCCATTTGTATTAATATCTGTTGAATTAATAGGGACTTTTATTTCAGCCCCCACAGGAAATGCAGTCGTTATGTCATTCAAATAAGCGTAGATACCTTTTAAGAAATTTTGGATTCTTGAAATATCTAGACTATCTGAAACTTCAGAGTTGTCATCTGAATCAGGTGGGTTGTTTGAATGATCTGTTAATACCACATTTTTACTAAGGAAGGAGGAAGCGATATTTGCTGTAATATGATTTGAAGTACCATCTGACTGACTAATTTGATAATAGATTTTTGCTATTGTCTTTTTCAACTCTGTCAAATAAACACTTAAATCTTCAGTCGATTTGCCGGTTAAATCAGGAGCGTTGTATTCAAGCTTAATCACTAGATTTCTTACAGCGTCCTTTTTTTCAAATTCATAAAGCAAACCTACATTTGGCCATTGGCTGACAGGCAATAATTTATCTGTATAACCTAATTTAATGTCATTCGTCAAAGAGAAAAGTCCGTTATCACCAAGGGCACAATTGCCAAATAAATCTCTCCAGCAGAAATTTAAGTTTGCAGTCCCTCCGATACCTACATAAGGATTTGGTTCATTACCCAATTGTGTGACATTCGGGTTTTGAATCGCAAATTGATTCAATGGTACACTCAGTTTATATAACCAATCATTCAGGGTAGAAGCATCCGTTGGAATCCGTCCTTTCCCATTTTGATTAGGATCTTCCATGTCTAAATCTTGAGTTGGACCTACTGGAACACCCATATTTCCATTGGAAAAGTCTGAACTACCATCAGCTGCATTTTGAACTTGGAAGGCCAATAAATGATATAGGTTAGTCAGGTAATCTTGATAATAAGTAGCCGAACCTGTAGTTGGGTTCTTTGGATTGTCTCGGGAGATTAAAAGTCCAAGTTCACTTTGTCGTAATAGGGAGACATTGTGCTTAAGATGATTGGCTTCAAGAAAGATCATTGAATTTTCGTCATCAAAACCACTTTCGGTAAGTGCACAATTCATGAAATTAGAAGGTTGTGATGCCGAATTGTGTGTGATCAATATTTTCAAATTTGCCGTTTGATCATCATTAAAAATATAATCTGGCAAACCTGCATCGCCTATGTCATTTTGATAGAAAAGATAATACCCACCAGTCCTCAAAATACTCGATTCCCAGATAAATCGAATGAATTCGTCGGCGGAGTCATTTAATATTCCAGGTGTCAAAGAGGAAATTCCTCTGGCGAATGCCGCTGCCATGGCAATCGCTGGGTTGGTTTCTGTAGAAAGGTTGACTCGATTAATGAAGGTGAAAATATTATTGATATCCCGAGAGGCTAATGCTTTTTCATTTTGACCATCGCCGCCATCGTTTTCATTATAAATGATTTGAACCTGAGAGTTGTCAATAAATGATTCGGAAAGCAATAATCTTTCTAATAAAGTGATACCTATTTCATCGGTCCCTATGAGTTCGTAACGGAAATCTTGACCGGAGGCCTTTCTCTTTATGGTAAGGTCAATGATCGTTCCATAAGTTCGGAAACTGGGTTCCGTATAGTCAATTAAATCTGTGGTAGAATTGTATGTTCCAACTTTTAGTTTAAAATCTTTCTTCGTTGCTTCGTTTACAAATAAATGATTCAAAAGTCCATCAGAAAAATACCAAACTTTCGGATTAGTCCCATCCGCCAGCGTGCCGTCTGCTTTTCGCAAATTGACGGTCGTGGAGTTAGTCCACGGATGGAAGCTTTTGAATTTAAAGCGTTTGGAAACGGTTTCGAAGGCCGGAAGAAAAGATATATTTTTACTGAACCCTTTCGATGATAAACCGCTATTTAAGCCACTTATTAAACTAGTTAATTTTGAAGGGGTATAAGTTATTTCTAAGTTTCCAGCAGAAGTTCCATCGGATTTTGCCAAACTGAATGCGGTCGAAGTCCCACTTAATTTTACAGCATATCCCGTGAAAACTGTTCCTGATGCAGGGATGGCAGGTAAAGCGAATTGTTGTCCCGTTAATCGGAAAAGACCATAATCCTCATTTGATTTGATACTGTCATCTTCAATTTTCAATCCTGTTAAAACGGGTAATCGAAGTCCGCCCATGAGGTATCGAGCAATCATCCCTGAAAGGTTGGCAGTGGTTCGGATATCTGCTAGATATGTTATTAATTGGTCAATAGTAGTATCCGTTTCAGTGATTTCCAAAGCTTCTCGAATCATATGTTTGGCGATGATTTTAAAATAATCTTCAAACATCCATTGGGCGAGAGATGGATCTGAATCTAAAGGAATATCCGAATTAGTGTCTGGCGTAGATGGATCAGAAAAATAACTATTGAGGCTGGATAAATACTCTTGAGTTGCCGAGCTAAATTGATCAAAATCTATACTTAAAGTTTCCTTTGATTTTGTCTTGATTACATTATCATCTGCATCTTTGGTTGTTGTCTCCAAGTCTGCTCTGGTATTCAAATTTAAAGAAGGAAACAGAGGGAAAAGCGTTGGATTTGCACAATCTTCTTCTTTCTCCAATTTTCTGATCTTGATCACATAATTATTTGTCAAGAAGGTCTCAATATCTAATTGTGAAAAGGAAATACTATTCAAGCATTCCGTAGCTAATTCTAAATCTGCTTTCGTCACGATTTCTTCTTCTGAAGTCTTAAAAGAACGAATCACCCATTCGAAAACATCATTTGCCAAATTATCAAAAGCGGTTCCGGTTGCTGTTGCATCTTGAATATTTGGACTTTCAACCAAAAGAACCGAAACTAAACTAGGCACCCCATCGCCAGCTGTACTTTGTAGTGTCAAATACAAATCTAAAGGAACAGGGTCTGCGTGTAGTTTGAGCGTGGAATCCAAACTTGTAGCCGCAGCCATAGCTATTCCGCGTGCATGTAAAGCTTGTGGAAGTACTGGATACCAAGGTGCGTCCTCTATATGGTCTTCTCCTATTGTAAAGGTCTCTTTGATTTCTGCAGAGAAAGAAAAGTCAATGGTAATCGTACCAATGAATACATCAATTTTAACAGAAACTGCGACTTCAACACCTGCTTTTAAGGTCAATGGAACAGCTTTGTATGCTTCAAAGACAGCATTGACGAGTGCATAAACCCTTACATAAACGCTTGCTTTAATAATGACAAAATCAACCGCTCCTTCTAAAATTCCAACAATTCCGAAGGTTCCATCAATCTTGTAATAATGAGAGTTTTCGATATTTTTTGATCCGCCCCCTGAGGCTGTGATTTGTTCAGGAATATAAGTTGCAACAATCCCTTCAACCACTCCCACTATCGTTATTTTAAAACTTGCAGAAAGAGGACCTTTTTCGAAACTTTTTCCAAAACCGACTTCTAGCCCCAATCCAAAAACAATAACTGGATCAAATTTTCCAGATACAGGAACGGGTATTCCTTTTGCCGTATCACCACTTAGTTTACCAAAATAAAACCCTCCTGAGCCAATGATCGGAAATGGACCTGCCTGAATTTCAATAGAAAAAGATCGCCCAAAATCGAGATCATAGGGGAAACCCAAGTCAACTTTGAAGTCGCCATTGGTAAAAATGTCAAGAACTAATTCGGGTAAGGTGAGGCTAGCTGCTCCCGCTTTAAAACTTCTAAATTGAGAAGGCAATACAAATTCAATGTGATACAGTCCAATAGAATCAGTGATTTTTTTATATAGAATTTCAAATTCTAATCCATCAAAAACACTTACTAAATCTCCACCTAAAGAAAGTCTTGCCCCATAAATATCAGGGTCATTGAATATAACGGCTAACTCAATAGCGAAATCGTTCATGACCAAATTTTCCTCTTTTTTCTCGTCAGGTTCTGTTGGTGTGGTACTTTCGGATGTTGTAGAGGTTGTCTTCTTAGAGGTAGTTTCCTTTTTGGGGAGGGATCCCAAAAGCCCAAATTTGAATGCGATCAACCAATTGCTTTCATCATTAAAGTTGATTTTTAAGCCATCGTCTTCATCTTCGGGCTCAATTCCAATCATGAAATTTCCCAAACTGATATCCCAACCTGATGGTGGGAAAAAAGCCTCCTGCATTTTAGTAATGGCATCATCCATATTACTAAATGACCCCGCATCCAATGAAACTCGTTGTCCCATTGCCAAAAGTGGTAAACTCAAGATTCCTAATTCCTTTTCTTGACTATGTGCCAACAACCAACCTAAATTTTTGCTTTTCGCATCTTTCGCATTGGCAAAAAGGTGAAAACTAGTGGAACTCATCAATGGCAACTTCGCTACATTGAAAAATTTGAAGCCAATGTCATTTAATCTTAAAACATAAGCACTATTTTCGGGGGTATCCGGATTCGGTAGATACTCCATTTCAATCGTATCAATCGCTACTTTTAACAAACCTTGTAAACTCAACATTTTACTATCCCCACTTGCGCCAGGCAATTGAATACCTAAAAAGGCTTTATAGCCTGTATCTGTTGTACTATCTGAGGTACTCCAAGCGATCATTATTTTTGCTTCCAAACCAGCACTTGAAGCTAGGTTGCCCATGGTGCCGAGGCTTACTTTATAAGTAAATCCAAACCATTCTCCTGAAACACCATCGAGCGTAATATTGGGGGTGTTTACCGTCAAATAACCCATTGAATCAGGTGTTCGACTTGCTGAGCCAAAAACAAATCCTTGAAAATCAATTGGGAATTTTGAAAATAAAGATTCCAGCCGAGCATGACTTTTTTGAATACTAAAACTAAAATCATGATGATTCATATTGAAAGTTGGCGCGGTTGGTGCGGTCAATGTATTCGACTCATCTGGCATTTGGAATGCCATGTCCAAGTATAAGTTGGAGAAACTCAACCCTTTTCCTATGTCTGTATCTTCATTGTCTATTTCACTGCCGAAAGAGAATAAATCAAGAGAAGCAGGTGTATTTTCTGAATCTGCCTCTAAGGTTTGTTGGAGCACTTTGAAGTTAATATTTCCTCCAAACCGGAATACTGCGTCTACATTACCATCGGTACTTGAGAGCGTTTCAAATAGCGCCCGTTCGATCTCAAAATAGTTGATAATATTGCTGTCAAGATAAAATTTATTACTTTTTGTAGAGCTAAAAGTGTAAACCGATTTGCCGTCTCGTTCGTCATAAGTTCCGTCTAGAATAAGTGAATAGGCCAAATCATTTGGATCTTGTAAACTGCTTCCGTCAATATTTCCCGTCTCGTCTATTTTGACTTTGATGACTTGATCTTTCATCAATTTATTTAGGGTCACTTGAATCTTACTTGCAAAATCTTTGATATCTGAGTTTTCAAACAGGACACGCAAAGTCAAAACCCTAAAATCATAATCTCGTCCATCATCTTGGACAGGCATATTGGGTAGGGTTATGTCTACCGGCTCGTCAAGGGTTATACCTGAAGGAAAATTTGCGTTTTGTAATTGTTGACGATAGGTAGCATCTTGATAGTCGATGAGTCCAAAAAGAGAAGAGTTGTCACTGATTTTTAAATCTCCAGATGTATCTACTCGATTAATTTCAATTCCAAAGTGATGGATATTTAAGGCACTGGTATCCACGCCCGCTAATAAACCTTTCAAGTTATCTGGAAAGTTATCTGCCTCTAAATCGACTTTTAAGGCCAAAATACCATTCCAATTGGGGTCGACTAAAATCTTATTAAAATATTCATAATATTTATCTTTTTGACTTAGCGATGCATCAAAATAGTTCTTAAGCCAAATGGAGATTTGATTGAGCTGTACCTGATTATTAAAGTCTTTTGGACTAGTCCAAAGGGCAGGATTCAATGCTCGATCATATAAAGTGCCCTGACAAAATTTACAAATTAAAACATTTCGATATGCTCCTGAAGTATTTCCATTCTGACCCGTTTTAATTAAAAATGGCCAGTCATTAATAAACATTTTATTATTAAAGATAGAGGAGGTGTCATCTAGATTTTCTAGGTTGGCATTAGTGAATAATTCACCTAAATTCGTCGCGTCTGTAGCAACTAAAAATTGCTGATTGGTTTGAAATGCCCTTTGTAAAGGTGTTTTTAAATTCACAAAACCAAATCTAAATTCTGGATTTATAAAACCAGTTGAGCCATCAAAATTTACATAATTGGGACCTAATTCATTATCTGCTGTTTCCGAATTTTCCGCAAAAGTCACTTCTTTCCATTGACCGATCGAATTGAGTTTTGCAATAGTGCCTTGTGGGGTGACAACATTGATAATAGTAGTTGTATCAATTGGATTGGGTGCAGCATTATCCGCGACTTTGTCTTTTCGGATGGGACTTAGGATTTGAATTCCAAAGTCGGATAAATTATTACTAGGTTCTACGCCTGAATAAGGCACTAATGGAATTGCGAAATCGGCATCTTGAGGCATCTTAACGCCTATTTCGAAAAAGTTCAAGAATTCACCATCCGAATTTCCTTTTTTGGCGAATAAAGAAGCGCCTTCTGATTGAGCGTAAAATACTACGGGGCTTCCATTCTCTGCAATTAGATTTATCCAAGAGGTATGAGCGTGTTCCGTTAAAGAAGGCTCAATAATTTCTCCATTTGGATCAGCTTCATTTATTGGGAAATCAGGGGCGAAAGCTGCACAATAGGGGCGAAAACGAATTTTATCCCCATCATGCTCCTTCTTTTTAGGTTGGAAACCAATACTCTCTGTACCAGATAATCCTGACAATAATTGGGCGCGGTTATTTTCTAAATCTTGGGGTAAACCATCAGGGTGATATTCTAAATTGAAATCTCCCGCAGGGGCGAAATAAAGATTGTTTGTGTTTGTTTGTTTTTCGGAAAATACGAGTCGAGCACTATCTTTTGTAGCAAAATAATCATTAGACTCAGCCTCTGAATGAAAGGATTCTAAGTTAGGTTTAAGGCGTAAGTTATAACCAGTTTCTGATTTGAAAAAAGAGTCAAAAATAGTCTCCTCATTTGGGACGGAGGGGTTGTTTTTGTAATTAGTTGTTCCTGTAAAAGCGAGGTAAGTTCGCTGTGGGTGGTCACCTTCGGATGTGATTTTTTGATTTAAAATGTTTGCGGGGTCAATACTAACTTGGCAAGAAACTTCAAAACTGTCCCTGCCTGATCTTAAAATTGGAAAATTTAATTCAGTGAAACTTCCGTTTTGATAAAAGTATTTTTGGCCTAAATCGAAGCTCATTAAGTCTTCATTTTCCTGTAAGGTCATCTCAAATCTAACACAACCTGCTCCTGCGCCACTTACTGGAATCGATACATAGGAATCACGCACAATTTGCCCTGTGTGCCGCATCATCGGCAGTTCCCCATTTTTTAGTTTTAATCCAAACTCAATGGCATTTGGACTAGTTGTTAAACCAGTCGCTGAACCCGTAGGTAATCGGATAGCGCTATAATTCCCATTAATTTCCTTTTTAGCGGCAACCGATTTTAAAGCGGCAATTTCGCCGTTTCCGTTTTTGATATCGAATCGGCTTTCCATTGCCACTTGGTATTGTCGCGTGGATTGTTCCCAAATAGGAATGACAAATAGGTTGGTTTCATTAGGTTCTTCATCGGGCTCTAATAACCAAACCAAACCGATAGAGTAGGGGACATTGATTTTATCTGCTAAAATCGACCGAATTTTAGCGGCATACTCCACGCCCATATTTTTAGGCATTTTTCGGGCAAAAATGAAATCTCCTCGATGCCTTGTACTTCTAAATCCGTCCCAAATAGTCTTAAAGTCTAGTTGGTCTTCATTATAATTTTCGTTCATTCGGAGTAGGTAAGCACACCACGAATTTTGGGTGTCCTCAGAAATGAATAATCGCTGATCTAATGGACTTTGATTGTAAATAGCACCGTTCATTTGGTTTTGTTTTGTGACTTCCCATTTGATATAGGAACGGCAAAAGAATAAATTCAGAATTTTAGCTGATTCTTTTTCTCTTACTCTTCGTTAAAAATACTTTTTTGCGTTCGCCTTTGTGCCTTCTGGCACAAGCCAGGGTAGGATGCCCTGCTATGCCTGCGTTTTTTGCCTTGACTAAGAAAAAAATAATTCACCCAAAGTTTCTGAATCTATTTATTCACCGTTCCATAGGAATTCAGTGATTTATCCTTTTGTATCAGGAAAAATGGAATATTGTTACGGAATTAGGCTTGAGTATGATCCTCTTATGATCAATTCAAATACAAAGAATCTTAAGGAAAGTATTAAGTGTTTATCAGGGAATACAACTTAAAATAATACAAGAAAAGCAATCATATGGGCCTTGTAATAAATGGGTATAATTTATTAATAATGAAAGCTTTACATGACTTGTGGCACTAATATAGGCTTTTTTTTAAAACCTTATAATAATTGCAAACTTTTACAATTTTTTTTCTCCTAGATTTTGATTATAAGGGAGCAGAAAATAAATAAGGTACCCAAATTTTGCACAGCTATTTTTTCTTCAGTGGAGGCAAAAAACACAGACATACCCATAGGTATGGCGAGTATTTTTAACGAAAGATGAAGGAAAAAGAGCAAGTGAAATGGGTAGGTTATTTATTTCCTACTCCCTAACCTCTCTTTTTCGTCCAATATTCGAAAACAACTTTTATCAGACTCCTCTTCACTATGGAGCGTATTAAACCATGCGTCCAAAATTTCTTTTGCGATTACTTCAGAAGTCAGTCTTAAACTCATAACTAAGATATTGGCGTCATTCCATTTTCTAGCGCCTTCGGCAGTTTGTGCATCGGTACAAAGGGCTGCCCGAATGCCTTTGACTTTATTGGCGGCAATGGATACACCGGTTCCTGTCCAACAAAATAAGATACCTTGATCAGCTTCTCCAGAGGCAACAGCTTCTCCTACTTCAAAACCAACTTTTGGCCAAGGCTCTTCTTTTTCTGTTTTTAAAGCACCAAAGCATTGAACCTCATGACCTTGTTTTTTTAATTCTGTAATGACAACTTGTGTGACGTGCATGGTCATGTCACTTCCAATAGCAATTTTCATAGTCGGCGATTTTTAAAAAAGGTGAAAGAAATAATAAAGCCCTACAAGAAAAAATATTAATGCCGTGTAAAAGAAGAGATGTGCCGGCTTTTTCATTTCGCCTTTCTGATTTTTTCCTCAGTTTTGGATGTCGAGTATCCTTTTTGAAAAGCCAATTTTTTCACTTCTCCACCATTTTCCAAAACCAAGTCAGCACCCACAATTTCATTAATTTCGTAATCTCCACCTTTTACCAAAACATTGGGTAAAATCCATTGGATAAGTTCAAACGGGGTATCTTCTTCGAAAATGACGACGGAATCTACCATCTCTAAACTGGCAAGCATATATTGCCGTGTTTTATCATCATTAATGGGACGGTGATTTCCTTTAAGGCGAGCAACAGAGTTCTTTGAGTTGAGCCCAATAATGAGCTTGTCACCTAAGTCTTTGGCCTCGGCGAGATAATGGATATGACCATAATGTAGAATATCAAAGCAACCGTTAGTAAATACGATTTGTTGACCTTCTCTTTTCCATTGATTGACTGTTTTTTGAATGGATGGCCAGTCTTGAATTTTGGATTTGATGTTGTTGATGGTCATTATCAGAACCTGATTTTCCATAATCGGAACCAAATACAAAGTACGACTCAGTAAAATTGCACTTTGTTAGGGGCGATAATTTTTATTATAACTAGGCAATATGATCAACGCTAATATACCCAATAAAATATTGGCACCAATGGTTACAGAGAAAAACATAATGTTGGCAAAAGAAAACCCATCATTTCCCGAAACACCATATAATACACACGAAGCAATAATCATGGCGTGATAAGATCCCATGCCGCCAGGAGAGGGAATAATCATTCCTAAGGATCCTGCTGTAAAAATCACCAAAGAAGCAGAAAGCCCCAATTCAGTGGTAGGCGCAAAGGAAAAAGTCCCTAAATACAACATTAAAAAGTACATTATCCAAATCATTACACTATGGAAAACGAATAAACCAGGGCGATCTAAATTCTTAATGGTTTGAATACCTTCTGCAAAGCCTTCTAAAATATTGAGTACCTTTTTATAGATATTAGTTTCCTTAATTTTTCTGAAAAATACTAGGAGGAGAAGTCCACAAACTAAGGCTAAACTTCCACCTACCCAAAGTAAAATTTCAATCCAACTGGTACCCCCAGCCTCCGCATTAGCAGCATTTCTTTGTTCTGCTACGAAATTGTAAAGCGTATCGAACTCCAATAAAAATGCACATCCAATGACAATGAAAAAACAGATGAAATCTACTATTCTGTCTGTCACTACAGTACCCATTACTTTTTCAGGAGGAATATTTTCATATTTTGAAAAAACACCCGCTCTTATGACTTCTCCCATTCGAGGCAAACCCAAGTTAGCAAAATAACCTAACATCACGGTGCCGAAACCATTTAACCATCTAGGTTGGTACCCCATCGGTTTTATTAACATCATCCACCTTTCTGTTCGGCTAATATTACTAATTGTATAAGCTAGAAGGATCATACCAATCCAGAAGTAATTGGCATTTTTGATATCTGTCCAAACTTTCAACAAAAGATTGCAATCTGCTTCTGGGATACCATCAATAGCGCATTGCTCAAGGTAAGCGGCATTTTGGCTTCGATAAACCAAATATAGAATAGTGGAACCAATACCAAAAAAGACCAAGAATTTGAGTGTGCTGGTCAGCAGTTTTTTCATCCGTTAAGGAGGTTGTTTTCGTCGGGAAAAGCTAGAGAAGGTTTAAAGTTTTTGGCTTCTTCAGGTGTCATCCAAGCATAAGAAATAATGATGACGACATCTCCGACTTGAGTTTTTCGAGCGGCAGCACCATTTAGGCAAATGACGCCTGAGCCCCTTTCCCCTTTAATAGTATAGGTTTCCAATCGTTCTCCATTATTATTATTAACGATTTGGACTCTTTCTCCTTCTAGAATATTTGCAGCTTCAAGAAGATCCGCATCAATGGTAATACTACCTACGTAATTGAGATTCGCTTCGGTCACAGTTGCGCGGTGAATTTTACCTTTAAACATTTGAAGCATCATAATAATATTGTTTTGTGATTCTTTCCCACATTTGTCCTAATAAATAATTGGAAAAATCATTACAATTATGATGAGTTGGCTCTATCCTTTTCATCAAATCCATTTCTAAAAAAAACGATTGCAAAAGTATAAAAATTAGATGGGTTTCTAATTTTCTGTCATAGAGACAATTCAACATTAGATAAAGTTTTAGGAAAAGCGTTAACATTGCTTTGTTTTTCCCTTACTAAATTTCATAATTATGACGTCTGAATAGATTTAAGGGTACATCAAGACTTGTTCGGAAATAATGAATTACTGTTAAATTTTGATTAAAAATTTATTAGCGAACTAAAATTCAAAACAAAATATTTAGAAATGAAAAACCTTTCACACCTATTTTTTACAATTTCCATATTAATGCTCTGTTCCTGTGGAGGGGACACTTCCGTCAAAAATGAAACTAAAGCCTTACCTACCTATGACCAAACCATACAATTGCCAGAAGGTTTTAAAGCAATTGTTGTTTCAGATAGTATCGGGGTAATGGCAAGGCATATTGCTGTACGCGATAATGGAGATATGTATGTCCAAATGCGCAAACCAAAAGAAGGAATGGCTTTGACCGCGCTAAGAGATACGAATGGAGATGGGCGAGCTGATATTGTAGAACGGTTTGGAAATCAGACAGGGTCGGGTATTCAAATTCAAGATAATTATTTGTATTGCTCCTCTTATGAAGCCGTTTATCGTTATACCTTGGAGGAGGGTAAATTACTGCCAAAAGAAGATAGTCGGGTCATTATAGCGAGCGGATTTCCGGAGCAAAGATCACATCCTGATAAAACTTTTGCCCTTGATGGGAAAGGTGGTTTATATGTAAATGTAGGCGCACCTTCAAATGCATGTATGACGGAGGCACGTACCCAAGGCTCTCCAGGTTTAGATCCGTGCCCTCAACTCGATCGTCAAGCAGGGGTTTGGAAGTTTGATGCGAACAAGCTTTTGCAAATGCAAGAAAAAGACGGACACCGTTATGCATCCGGTATCCGAAATTCGATTGCGATCGAGTGGAATAACGAAACTAATAGTCTTTTCGTTTTGCAACATGGGCGCGATCAATTAAGCCAATTTTTCCCTGATCTGTTCAATGATGAACAAAATGCGGAACTACCTTCAGAGGAGTTTTTTGAGTTAAAAGATGGAGATTTTTGTGGTTGGCCTTATTGTTACTATGATCACTTTCAAAATAAAAAAGTTCTTGCTCCCGAATACGGTGGGGATACCAAAACGGAAGGTCGATGCTCAGATGCGATTCAACCAATTGTTGCTTTTCCTGGGCATATGGCACCGAATGATTTGATTTTTTATACAGGCAATCAATTTCCAGCAAAATATAAAAATGGTGCTTTTATAGCCTTTCATGGTTCTTGGAATCGGGCACCGCTCCCTCAAAAAGGTTATTTCGTTGCTTTTGTTCCGTTTGAAAATGGAAAGCCAAGTGGCGATTGGGAAACTTTTGCGGAAGGTTTTGCAGGGACAGATAACCTAGATTCACCAAGAAATGCGAAGCATCGACCAACTGGATTAGTGTTAGGCCCTGATGGTTCTATGTACATTACGGATTCAAGAGTTGGGAAAATTTGGAAGGTAGTTTATGAAGGATAAGAATAGTAGTCCAGATAGAAGAGGAAATGATATTGATTTCCTCTTCTATCTGCATACTTGGGAAGATGTAAAGAATAACTTATTCTTTACACCTTCCATACTTTTATTGGCCTTGAAAGAGCAATCGTTCCCCTTTCTTATCTTCAAAAAACACCCCATTCTGATAAGCCAAATGCCCACTTACAATGGTTGAATGAACTTGCCCTTTAAAGGTATGACCCTCAAAAGGTGACCATTTACATTTATAATGTATATTATCTTTAGAGACCTGCCATTCTTTTTCTAAATCAAAAATTACTACATCAGCCCAATTGCCTTCATCTAGATAACCGCGTTCTGGCATTCTGAAACATTCAGCTGGGGCGTGGCACATTTTTTCAACGATTCTTTCCAAACTGATTTTTCCTTTTTGATAAAATTCAAGCATCACATTTAAAGTATGTTGAACCAAAGGAACACCTGATGGCGCATTGAAATAGGAACCTTGCTTTTCGTCCCAAGTGTGTGGCGCATGGTCAGTAGCGATAATGTCCAGTCGATTGTCTAAAAGGGCAGGGAATAAGGCTTCTTGATGGTTTCTTCCCTTAACCGCAGGGTTGCATTTGACTTGTGTGCCAAGTGTTTTGTAATGATCACTATTAAAGTAAAGGTGATGAACACAAACTTCGGCAGTTATTTTTTTCTCTTGGAGTGGAATGTCATTTCGGAAAAGATCTAATTCATCTGCTGTCGAGATGTGTAAAATATGGAGTCGTGTGCCATGTTTTTTAGCTAACTCCACAGCCATGCTAGAAGATTTATAACAGCCCTCTACATTTCTAATTTCAGGATGACATTCAATCGGTACATTTTCGCCGTACTTCTCCCGATAGATGGCTGTATTTGCCCGAATGGTCGCCTCATCTTCACAATGTGTTGCGATTAGCATCGGACATTTTGAAAAAATACCTTCCAATGTTTTCTTATCATCCACAAGCATATTACCAGTACTCGATCCCATGAAAACTTTAATGCCGCATACATCTTTAGCATTGGTTTTCAAAACCTCCTCAATATTATCATTTGAGGCTCCCATAAAAAAAGAGTAGTTGGCCAGTGATTTTTGAGCGGCGATATCATATTTATCTTGTAATAATTCCTGCGTTAAAGCAGCAGGTTTGGTATTTGGCATTTCCATAAAAGAAGTAACACCACCAGCGACCGCCGATCGAGGTTCTGTGTAAAGGTCTGATTTGTGTGTCAAACCTGGCTCTCGAAAATGAACTTGATCATCAATAATACCTGGCATTACATACTTACCAGTCGCATCAATTTCGATATCTGCCTTTTTATTAATTATGCCACCTTTTTGTTCGATTCTTCCATTTTTAATGAATAAATCTCTCGATTCGATTTTTCCTCGGTTAATAATCTGGGCGTTTTTTATCAGTATAGATTTCATATGATTTGATTTTTGGTGCGAATATAATGATTGAGTTCACAGTTTTTAATGCGTTTTCTCACCCAATAATGAATTAGTGGGCAGAAATTTTCAAATTGACCATACCCTTCCATTTTGGAAAAAACCCTATCAAAATGAAAGGGTTGAAAAGAGCACTATTTTTTTTTAAAATTTATTTTTAGGCATAAACAATTATAATTCAGTTAATTATGTATTAAATTTAAAATATGTAACTTCGCGGCCTCAAATTTGGCATACAGGTAATAATTCTTTGAAACATGCAGCTTTAAAAAAATGGAAATAGCATTATACAGTTTTAATTTATTTTCAACATTCCTGCTTTTCGTCATTATGTTCAGCTTGAATGATGCCCCCGAAGAACCGTAGCTCAAGAATTTTTTTACTGCTCCATGAACCGATTCGAAACCTTTTTTTTTTACTAAAACCTACACCTTCTTATGACTAGCTTAGAATTCAATTGCCAATTTGATCAACTACAAAAAAAATTATTGCCTTTTGCTTACAGACTAACTAACAACTTAGAAGATGCCAAGGATTTAATCCAAGAGACCGCAATGAGAGCTTTTAATAATAAAGAAAAATTTGAAAACGGAACGAATTTCCGCGCTTGGGTCATCACCATTATGCGTAATACATTTATCAATATTTACAGAAAAAAGAAAAATAGAGCTACCAGTTCTGAGCCATCAGATAGCTATGTTTTCGTCAATGAAAATCATGCTTGTGACAATGCTGCAGGTTCCAATATTATGATAAGAGAATTGAAAAGTATTATTAATGATTTGGACAATACCTATCGCCAACCGTTTTTAATGTTTTTTGAAGGATACAAGTATGAAGAAATCGCGAATGATATGAATCTTCCTATTGGAACCGTAAAGAGTCGAATATTCTTCGCTCGCCGATTGTTGAGAGATCAAATAAATTATCACTATGCTTTTGATACTTCCATAGCTGTCAGAGCTTGATGCTATTGTTATTGGCAGGAAGAAGGAATATTATTTCCAATTAATAACCCCAAATGACCGAACATTTTAAGAATTGCTCACATTGACTATGAACAAGGAAAAAAACCAATAAACTTTATGAAAACAAATTAGGCTTCTTTAAGTCTTCCAAATGTTTTTGCTCGGTTAGTTTCGGGTGAAAACATTTTTTCATTTTAGGAAAAATTTGATGTATTGTAAAGCTGTCCTCAGAAGCTGTTTTAAAACCTAATGTCGGATTTTTTATCTGAGTTTTTTTCGTTTGTTTTTAGATTTTTTGAGTTTCATAGCATCGCTATGGGGCGATAAAAATCTAAAAACAGGCGGAAAATGGCTCGGTAAAAAAACGGTAGTGGGTTTT
>JANSWP010000084.1 GCA_024743405.1 Bacteroidota bacterium | reverse complement strand
AGGTGGAAGCTTAAACATAATTTCTGAATTTTTATCGATCCAAAAATATGTTTTCTTCTTTCGGGTTCTCTTTTCGTTTTAATTTAATGCCATGCGAAAATGGCTAAAGTCGAGCTTAGAGTATGTCTAAATTTTTACCTCCTAAAAACCAACGCTTTATGAATCTGCCTTCAAATTATTGCGGTCATTTGCCTCGGCAAACTCCCTTCATAATTTATCGCCAGAACCATAAATCATTGATTCTCAGTTTGTGAAATTTTTAGACCTACTCTAACTTCATCATCCAAAAAAATGATTTTCTTACAACGTTTTCATGTATTCAATTACAGCCTTTCGAACATCACTTCTAGGATCTTTTTTGTCTTCATCTTTTGGCTTATAATATTTGACATTGGCTTGTTTAATAATCGGCGAAATAGTCTCACTATAAGCTGCTAGATAATCGTTTAAACAGATATGATAGGTCCTATTACTTGCCAAAGGTTTTCCACCTATAGACCATGCTTTTTTTCCTGAATTATATTCAATATTGTACCATTGAAGATAACCTCCAATTCCTTTATTTTCTAGACCTTGATTTAAAATTTTCCTCAAGTCACTTCCCTTGATATCAATTTCCCAAACCTTTCCTCCAAAAGGCATTGCTCGGAATAAGTCAACTGCCAAAATATTTCCATCCAATTGATCATCTAAGCGAATAGAACCCCCATTCATAATGGCTGCATTTGCTTTTTTGGCTGATGCAGCATGAGCCCAACCTTTACAAATAATCTCACCCAAATTGGTTTGAAAATTCCGGATACTTGCTTCTCGTCCATCTAAAGGCACGGTTGTCTTATAAATCACTTCATTAGGATTAGCAATGATTTGGGTTAAATTTTCATCCTGAATTTTGGCCCATTTATCTACGATTGCTTGGACGTTTGGTTCATCTTCAATTTCATCCGTTATTGGTACTAACTCTGAAGAAACTTCAGTATATCCAGTGTTTTTATGAAAGGTTATGCGATGAACATAAGCTGTTTTTGCATTTGCATCTGCTTTTGCTACTATTACATTACCTACTGTATCAATAATATTTTCGTGATCGTGTCCGCCCATAAATAGAGGGACATTTGGAAGCATGCTCGCTAATTTTAAGTCTTGGTTCATTGCCAAATGGGTCAATCCAAAAACTACGTCAGTTTCACAGTTTAATTCCAGATATGATTTGACGGCTTCTTGATAATAATCTTCATAATAGATCCAGTCTTTTTTTGTTGAGTTAATCGTAGCACCAAAAATTCCGATATTAATTTCAGTGCCATCCTCATCAAAAATGGACCACGTAAAAGTCTCTGGTAAAAATTCTCGATTGCCCATGGATTCAATATGAAATGGGACTAATTTTTCTCCATTATAAGTTAAAACATTGGTCGCTAGCCAAGAAAAATTTGATTCATTTAGACGTTCTTGTAGTTCATGTTTTTTTAAATCGAATTCATGATTACCCAATGTAACCAGATCTACCCCACAAGCATTCATAGCTTCCACCATTTGTTTGCCTTTAATGCTTTTACCTTCATGCTTTAGAGTACCTAATAATGAAGGGTTCAAAAAATCTCCTGCATGAACAAAAAGAGTATTTGGGTTTTCCTCCAATAATTGATTGTAAAGGGTCGCAACTCTTGCCATACCACCTACTTTCCCACCTTCCAAAGGGGCTATTTCATAAACATCATTTATGTGAAAAAAAGTGAATTGGATGACGCCATCTTCGAAGTTTTCAAATTCATAATCTTCTACCATGGTATCTTGGGTGCCACCACATGCACCAAGAATAAAAATGGATACGAGATAAAATGCAATGTGTAATTTACTTTTCATTTTCAGTTGGAATTTATTATTAGACTCCTCTCCAAAACCACCATTTACTGGAGCGAGCCCCTTTGCGGCAATGCTCCAGTAATCTATAACTTAATTTTGTTCAAGAACTGAATAGAATCAAATTAGAATTGATTTTTAAAAGAGGGAAATGCTGATGAATGTACGAATAATTTTACTTCCAAAAAAAAGGAAGTATTGAATAGTTCAATACTTCCTCTAAGATTTAGACAATTTATACTTGATAGTTCTGCTTATTAAAATTAATGGTTAAGTGATTATGTGTTTATTAATTTAAATCGAACAGGTAAATTAAAAATCACTCTAACAGGTCTGCCTCTTTGCTTGCCAGGAATCCATTTAGTTGGCATTGTGTTCATTTGATTGACAATATCTAAAGCAGATTTTCCACATCCTCCACCAATGTCTCTGACTACCTTTGCACCTCCAATACTTCCATCTTTTTCTACTACAAATTGTATGACTACAGTACCTGCGATATTATTTTCTCTCGCGATGTTTGGGTACGTCAAATACTTATAAATGTATTCATACAATCTTTTATCAGCACATCTTTTTTTCTCATCTTTTGTACCTGCCATGTCTTCACAACCAGGGAATCTAGGCATATCTTCAACAACTTTAAAGATCTCCTCTACCTCAGGTTCTGGTGGTGGTGGTGGCGGCGGCGCTGTAATTTTTTCCTCTCTTTTGACCGGAACCACTGGTGCGATAACTTCAGTTTCTGCCTCTAAAGATTGATCAACAAATTCAATATCTTCATCGTCAAGAACTAAATCAGCCGCAACTTCTTGAATTACTGGTGGCGGTGGTGGAGGTGGCGGCGGAGGTGGCTCTTTGGTACGAGGTGGCTCAACAACTATTTCTTCGTCTATTTCAATGTCAAAATCCATCACTGCGACCTCTTTTTCATAGGTTGTCCAATTGAAAAGTACAGTTGTTAAACCTAACATTAATATAAGACCTACATTGAGTAGTAATCCTCGAAATTGAAAGGCATCTACCTCGGTGTATTTATTTCGAGATTCAAATGAAGGCTTTGTAGATTCATTTTTATGAATTTCCATTAAGTTACTTTCTGCAGCCTTGTTTAAATAAGCTCTCAATACAAGGATGATTGCTCCAATAACTAGGAAAAATCCAGCTAAGCTGGCTAATATGGTTGTTGTGGTGAAATTTAAGTTGGCATCCATGATTGCAATTTTGAAAGGTGATAATTTTTTTTATTTATTTTTTGAAAGTTATTTCTTATACCCAAAATTGCGTTTTCTGTCTAGAGCTTTCAGTGATTTTTGTCAATATAGACTTGTGATATTTATCATGATTGATAAAAAAAGCCACATCTAAGAATGATTTTCCTAAATGTGGCTCTTAATTGGCTTAGTATGAGAAGGTCTAAACTTTAACTTCCTGAGGATCAATATTTCACGAACCTACTTGAAATTCCTCCTTCATTTATTCTGAGAAAGTCATTTGGAATTTCTTCGTGAGAACCATAAATTATTGTGCTGTCTCAGCTGGGTCAGCAGCTAAGGTAAATGCCCTTTCAACTGGATTCAATGGAGTATCTATCATATTTCCAGAACCATCCACCAAGGTTAATTTTACGGTATTATCACCCATTGGCAGACCTTCTAGATAATATGGTTGCCAGGTATCTACCATAAACTCTTGCTCTCCGTTTACTTCGACTTTTACTTTGTACTCATTACCCAAAGTCACATTTTTTAAATAAAAATCGAGCATTACTTTATCCGTATTAGCTTTTCCTACGTAAGAACCTTTTGGGCGGCTGTAAAAAAGCATTGGTTCAGTAATGTCTTCTTCAGCAGTTACTCCAGCCCCCGCAATTGTCATTTTCTTGGCTATATGTGCTTTATCTGTTTTGATACTTTGGTGGTAGGAACGACTTAAAAAAGCTAATACATAATGTTCACCATCGGAAAGTTCATATGGGAAATCGTAGGTGTATTTTGCTGCGTAAGGACCATTGTCCACGATCAAGTGGATGTGTTGACCTTTTGCAGAATTAGCGCACATTTTTTGAGGTGCATCTGGTGTTTGTGCACCTAATTTAAAGTCGTTTATTCCAAATGAAAATTGATTGTCTTCAAAACTCATGTAAGGAATACGTGCGTCTGGGAAGGATGTAGATTCAGTAAAAGGTGTTAAAGTGTAACCTATTTTTGATTCTTCAGTTTGAGGAGTTTCTGCTTCGGTAGTTTCTTCTGAAGATTCCTCTGCGCCACCTCCGCAAGAAACAAATCCAATAGAAAAAATGGCTAAGAATAAAAAGGTGAATAAATTTGTTAGTTTCATTTATTTTAAATTTTGATTTTTGTCAAGTTCGTTTAGAATGGATTTTTATAGTCAATTTCTTTTCCTAAAAAAAACGATGACAAAAATTAATAGGTAAATAATAAAATTCTATAAACTTTAAAGTGTTAAAGGGGTATTTTTGTTGTAAAAATACATAACCATTATGCTTTGTAATTTATAAGAAGCATAAAATTGAAAACTCGAAATTATAAAAATGAATCCTAATATAATAGAATGGAAAGTAGAAGGTATGGATTGTACGAGCTGTGCAAAAAATATTAACCGCTTTTTAGAAAAGAAAGGTCTTCAAGATGTATACGTCAATTTTTCGACAGAGGAGGTTCGATTTACGCAACCAGAGGTCGAAATTCCGATTGAAGATATTCAACATGGAATTTCCCAGTTGGGATATTCTGTGGTCGGTGCCGAAATTAAGGAACCGTTCTGGACGCTTCACCGGAAGTTAATTTTTGCTTTAGTCTTTACGCTCCCTTTACTATTACAGCACATTTTTATGTCAATGGGGATAGGAGTCTTCTCGTTCTTGGATGACCCTTGGATTCAATTGGCAGTTTGTTTGCCGGTTTATATTTTAGGTTTTATTCATTTTGGAAGATCTAGTTTAGGTGCGTTAAAGCAGGGGACTATGCACATGGATGTTTTGATATTTATCGGAAGTACTGCTGCTTTTGTGTATAGTTTGATCGGAACCTATTTGGGTGAAATGAATTACATATTTTACGAGACATCGGCTACTATCATCACCTTAGTTCTATTTGGTAATTATTTGGAAAAACGCACCATTAAACAAACGACTACGGCTATTGGGGAGTTGTCTCACTTGCAGGTTGACAAAGCCAATAAATTAACGCCTTCGGGGGCAATCGTGAGTGTAGAAGTCAAAGATTTGTTACCAGGCGATGTCCTTCAAGTGAATGAAGGGGATAGGATTCCAGTTGATGGAAAAGTCTTAAAGGGAGATGCCTTAGTTGATGAATCAATGTTGACAGGAGAAAGTGTACCGGTTGAAAAAACCTTAGAAAGTGAGGTGATTGGAGGGTCTATATTGGTTGATGGAAATCTTCAAGTAGTTACCCTAAAGGTTGGTAGTGAAACCATGTTGAGTCAAATGATTGAATTAGTTAAATCAGCCCAACAGGATAAACCTGATATTCAAAGATTGGCGGATAAATTAACTGGAATTTTTGTGCCTGCAGTTTTGTCTATTTCTCTTTTGGCATTTTTAATTTCTTACTTTTTGGTTCAAATTCCTTTTCAAAATGCCCTCATGAATAGTATCGCTGTATTAGTTATTTCTTGTCCTTGTGCAATGGGGTTAGCAACTCCAACGGCAGTGATGGTGGGGGTAGGAAAGTTAGCGAAAAACGGCATTTTAGTGAAAGGAGCAAAAACGGTCGAGATTTTTGCAAGTATCAAAAATTTTGTTTTCGATAAAACTGGGACACTTACAACTGGTAATTTTAAAATAAAGAATATTGATTATTCGATTGATAATAAGGAACTGATTCATTCTTTGATTTATAAAATGGAACAGCGTTCTTCACATCCAATTGCGAAATCTTTGGTGAAAGAATTAGAGGATAAAGAGCGATTTGCCAGAACTGGATCTATTCATTTTTCAAAATTAGATGAAGTTAAAGGAAAGGGTGTTTTAGGTATTGACAAAGAAGGAAACACCTATAAAATTGGAACTTTAACGTTTTCATTACCCAATAGTCAAAAAGGGGAGCACAGTCTCTATTTATCAAAAAACAATGAACTATTGGCAACCATTGATATTGCAGATGAATTGAAACCAGATACCAAAGCGACCATCGATTTTTTAAGAGATAATGATAAGAACCCCATTATTTTGAGCGGAGACAAGCAAGAAAAAACCGAAACGATTGCTAATCAGCTTTCGGTAAAAGAATTTTATGCGGAGAAATTACCTTCTACGAAATTAGAAATCATTGAAAAATTAAGCCAAAGTGCACCAACCGCCATGATTGGTGACGGTATCAATGATGCCCCTGCCCTTGCTAAAGCAACAATCGGAGTATCCTTAAGTAATGCCTCACAAGTAGCCATCCAATCTGCTCAGGTGGTGTTGTTAGATGGCAAAATGGAGCGACTATCGAAGGCAGTCAGTATTAGCCAGGACACATTAAGAACGATCAAGCAAAATCTCTTTTGGGCTTTTGCTTATAATATTGTCGCTATTCCAGTTGCTGCTTTTGGATTTTTGAATCCAATGTGGGGGGCACTTTTTATGGGCTTTTCTGATGTGGTGATTATTATGAATTCGGTGAGGTTTAAACTGAAGAAATAAGGTGAATATGTAGCAATAAGTGGTGATCCATGAGTTATGGCAATCCCAAGAAAGTGTTTTGCCTTCCCATCGCCGCTTCGCGGCTCGGGAAGGAAGAGGGGTGTAGGGGAAAGCTCAAAAGAATCATCCAGAATGGATGATTCTTTTGAGCTTTCCCCTACTTTCCCCTGTTTTCGCGGCGTAAGGCGCGAAAAAGTACACGAACTTTTTTTCTTCCGATTGGCATATCCATTCTGATTTCCTTCTCATAATCCTCTTCGAATATTATCTTTGACCGACCAAAGATCTCCATGTTTTTTCAGAATAGAAATAATAAATTTACTTAAACTTACTATGAATCAAACCTATATTAACCTGATTTCGGATGCCCTGAAAATATCCAAAAACCAAATCAAAAACACCATTGCTCTTCTCGAAGAAGGGGCAACCATTCCCTTTATTTCTAGATATCGAAAAGAGGTGACCGGCTCATTAGATGAGGTTCAAATTGCTGATGTTCAGTCAGAACTAAAGAAACTAAAAGAGATTGATAAACGTCGAGAAACAATTTTATCGACGATTGAAGAGCAAGGAAAATTGACAAATGAGCTTCGAAAAAGAATAGAATCAAGTTGGAATTTGACTGAATTGGAAGATATTTATTTGCCTTACAAACCTAAGCGGAAAACGCGTGCCACAAAAGCCAGAGATTTAGGATTGGAACCATTGGCACAGGTTCTGTTTATGCAAAAAAATAGTGATATCGAAGGCTTGGCAAATCAGTTTTTGACGAAGGAAGTGGCCTCTTCAGATGATGCCTTACAAGGGGCAAGAGATATAATTGCGGAATGGGTAAGCGAAAATGAAAATGCTCGGAATAAGGTTCGGAGGGCATTTCGACAAGGTGCAGCTGTGACTGCTAAAGTTGCTCGAAATAAAGAAGAAGAAGGTGCTAAATATCGGGACTATTTTGAGTATGGAGAATCGTTGAGAAATTGTCCATCTCATCGTTTTTTGGCAATTATGCGTGGCGAATCGGAGGGTTTTTTAAGAGTGAGTATTGGTCCAGATGAAGATCAAACATTGAATCAATTAGATTATCAATTTTTAAAGGGAAATAATGCAGCCACCGACCAGGTTGCGGATGCAATAAAGGACAGTTATAAGAGATTATTGGCTCCTTCTATTGAGACTGAATTTCGAAATGCCGCAAAAGAAAAAGCAGACTCAGAGGCAATAGATGTGTTTGCTAAAAACCTTAGACAATTATTACTTGCACCACCGCTTGGGCAACGTCGAATTCTAGGCTTAGATCCTGGTTTTCGGACAGGGTGTAAATTGGTAGTAGTAGACGAAAATGGAGATTTATTACACAATACAACCATTTACCCACATCCGCCTCAATCAGATGAATATGGCGCTATACATAAAATTCAGACTTTGGTTGATCAATATGGTATTGATGCCATAAGCATAGGAAATGGAACCGCAGGAAGGGAAACAGATGCTTTGTGTCGCAAAATAAAATTTAATCATCCGGTTCAAATTTTTATGGTGAATGAAAGCGGTGCTTCGATTTATTCTGCTTCCGCAATCGCAAGAGAAGAGTTCCCAAAGGAAGATGTGACTGTGAGAGGGGCAGTTTCCATTGCAAGAAGATTGATGGATCCTTTAGCGGAATTAGTGAAAATCGATGCAAAGAGTATTGGAGTAGGGCAGTATCAACATGATGTTAATCAGACTAAACTTAAAGAAAGCTTAAATGGCGTAGTCGAAAGTTGTGTGAACGCAGTCGGCATAAATTTAAATACGGCGAGTAAACATTTATTGACTTATGTCTCTGGTCTTGGTCCAACTTTGGCCCAAAATATTGTGAATTTTAGAACTGAAAATGGGGCGTTTGATTCTCGAAAAGCATTGAAAAAAGTTCCTCGAATGGGGGAGAAAGCTTTTGAACAATGTGCTGGTTTTTTACGAATTAGAACAGGGAAAAATCCTTTAGACAACACTGCAGTTCACCCCGAAAGTTATTCGGTTGTTGAAAAAATGGCTAAAGACCTAGGTGTAAAAATCCCGAGTTTGATACAAAACCCTGAACTTCGAAAACAACTCGATTTACATAATTATGTAACAGATAAAGTTGGTTTGCCTACCCTCAAAGATATTTTAAAAGAGCTGGACAAGCCTGGCCTTGATCCTCGTGGAGAAGCAAAAGCGTTTGAATTTGCCAATGGAATTAAGACGATTGAAGATTTGAGAGAAGGGATGGTTGTGCCTGGATTAGTTACGAATGTTACCAATTTTGGGGCTTTTGTGGACATAGGGGTAAAGCAAGATGGGTTGGTTCATATTTCTCAATTAGCTAATCGTTTCGTGAAAAATCCAGCAGATGTAGTGAGTGTATCGCAAGAGGTGGAGGTGAAAATTACTCAAGTAGATGTTAAGCGGAGCCGAATACAATTATCGATGAAGGATGTGTAAAATAAAAGAATGAAAACACTCCAAGTCTTCGAATACCAATCTATTAAAGTTGGAAACGAGTTGACTGAAAATCAGTTCGAAGCCTTGGCTAACTTTGCCGAAAAACATCAATCAAAATATTTTTCTATCACTCACAAAGGCATAAAATTTTCCCATTATGTCGGTGCGCTTCAGGTGGATGATTTAACAATTGAAATATTGCCAAAGGCAGATAGAGATCATAAACCCAATAAGAAAAAATGGCAGTCTGTTTTATTAGAAATGTTGCGAGCATGTAGATTATTGAAAATAGAATCTCTGACAGATGCCCATTTGAAATTGCGTCCTAACCTGATTTTGGAATTGTATTTTGAGATATTTGTGAGCGAAGTAGAAAAGTTGTTAAGTCAAGGATTGATCAAATCTTATAGAAGAAACGAGGCAAATTTAAAAGTCTTAAAAGGGCGTTTGGTCGTGCCAAAACAGTTGCGAAAAAATCAACTTCATAAAGAAAAATTTTACACTAATCATGAAGAATACGACTACAATCACTTACTCAATCACATAATATCCAAAGGGCTAGACATTCTAGCACAGATGGTTTTTGAGCCTAATTTGGACTTCCGAATTCAAAAATTAAAAAGCCATTTTCCGAAAGTCGACAACATTGAAATTACAGAAACCAATTTTCAAAAAATATATTTTCATCGGCAAACAATTCGATATCAGACTGCCTTGGATATTGCTAGAATGTTGATTTTGAACTATAGTCCAGATATTCAAGGTGGTAAAAAAAGCTTAATTGCCATTCTTTTTGATATGAATTTATTGTTTGAGGAATATGTATTTCGACAACTTAAAAAATGTCAAAGTGAAGATCTCATGGTTAAACGGCAAACCCAAAAACCATTTTGGAATCGTCGTTATTTACGCCCGGATATTTTGCTAAATTGGAAAGGGGAAACTATTGTGTTGGATACAAAGTGGAAGGTTTTGAAAAAAATAAACCCCAATATGGAAGACCTTCGGCAAGCCTTTGTTTACAACCGTTTTTTTGAGGCAGAGAAGTGCGTTTTGGTTTATCCTAAAGTTTATGATTTAGAGGACTTAGGGGTTATCCCTTTTGAAGAAGTCAATGAAAAAAGTGCTTGTCAAGTATGCTTTTTAGATGTTTTGATAAATGAAAAACTAGGTAGTAATATAGGTCAAAATTTATTGAAAAAGATTATTGAAATATAAGTTTGTTAACAATTCGATAGTCCATAAAATTTTCTCTCCAATCATTAATGGTCGTTGGAATTTCAGTAGCATTTGATTCAACATTGGAAAAATATCTAACTACAAATTCATCAGTCGAATCATCTATATCAATTGTTGCTGCCCAAAAATTACTTGCGTCATCATACATGATAATTGCTTCATTAGAGGTAAATAGCCCTTGTACAAATCCAGCGATAGCCTTAGTCGCAAAATGATCTTCATTATTTATGTCTAAAGGCTCGGTATTTTGCATGTTGAAGGCAAAAAGGTCATACATCTCATTGCCCACTAATGCTTTGAAATTATCATGTTGAGCTTTTGTTTGAAATACTTTTCCTTCTTCGGTTCCAAAATCCAAAACAGCTTTTTTCTCAATTATATGGTTGTCATACCGTCCTCCCGCAAAAGCGCGCATTCCGAAACCACAGCCAAAATTTGACCCTCGTTGATCTAGTAAGATATGATCTCCTTTGTGCTCAAAGACCAATTTGCAGCCTTTTTCTTCATCATATAAGTCTGTATAAAAAATGGCTTTGTTTTGTACAAAATATGCCTTTCCTTCTGCTATACCATTGTGTGCACTCCTGAAGATACTCAATGCGAAATCAATGGAATCTTTAGTATAGTTTCCCATTAAAATAATCCCTCCGTCCCATATTTCATTAAAATACCAATTGCCTGACCAAATATCGTCAGGTGATTTCTCTTTGGTTGCTGTCAAATCAAAATCATATGATTTTGATTGATCCTCAGAAATCCAAGTACCTTTTAAATGATGGGGTGACTCAATGGTGCCAACAAAAAAACCGTTTTCAGTGTCATTGATGTATTCTGCTATTTCAAAGGCATTTTCAGTAATCAACTCACCACTAATCTCAATAGCTTCTCTTTTCTTTTTATACCAATATTTGCCGTTCAGAAACCCATCCCCCCAATTGGTTAAAACCATTTCAATTGGGTATTCTCCAATGGTACCTTCAAATTTTTTAAGGAATTGATGGCTGTCTGGAAGAGGTGTTTCAGGTATTGTTTCTGTATTATTATGCTCAGATTGATTCTGGTTTTGGCAAGCAAAAAAAAGAGAAAACAAGATCAAGTAAGTGTAGCGGTTCATTTGGCAAGTGTTTGAATTTTGATAAGGAATAAGATATTTGGTTTACAGTGTACGAAGCCTATTTAGTCGTTAGATTTAAAAAAAAGTGAAAGACTTACAAAATCTTTCACTTTTTTCAACGAATTACGAAACTGTTTTGAGATACATCAATAATTTACCTACAATTTCAAAAGAGGTTTAAAGATTGTAATCCAATACTTACAATTAATAAGCAATGCCTTCAAGATTAACTACAAAGCCATTAATTTTTTTCTTTTTAAGAGCATTTTTATAAGAAGCAGCTGATTCTTGATCCTCAAATGGACCTAGAATGATTTTATAAACTGCTTTATCGTCACTTCCTTTTTCAACACTCAAAAGAATGTTTTTAAACCAT
This sequence comes from Bacteroidota bacterium, assembly GCA_024743405.1. GTDB lineage: Bacteria > Bacteroidota > Bacteroidia > Chitinophagales > Saprospiraceae > JANSWP01. Next base: position 20,608 of record JANSWP010000084.1, on the reverse strand, counting down.
TCTCCTTGCAACTCTGCAATTTGTTTGAAAACGCCTTCGTAGTTAGTCAAGGACGCAACTTGAACACCAAATCCTTTCTTCTCCGGTCTCAGTAAATCAATTTTATATAAATCATAGGGCTGAAAGTCTTTGCCTTTCACTAATCTTGCTTTGGAGGAAGTTGTAGCTTTTTTCTCCTTGACTTTTTTTGATTCTTCCTTTTTAGCTAAAGAGGTTTTATCAACTTTTTTGGCTGTGGTAGCTTTTGTTTCAGTCTTTGCAGGAGTAGCCTTTTTTTCAGTAGGCTTAGGTTTTTGAACAGCAGCTGTTTTTTCCTCATAAGTTTTAGTTGGTTCTTTTTTAACCGCCTTTGATCTTGTCACAACAGGTTCATCTGCACTACCTTTCTTTACAATTTCTAGTTTAATTTTGGTTTCACCGTCTTGTAACATTCCTATTTGTCGAGCAGCAGCTTTTGATAAGTCCACAACACGTTCAGGAATAAATGGACCGCGGTCATTAACTTTTACTGTCACAGATTTTTTATTATCCAATCGGGTGACTTTAATGGTCGTTCCAAAGGGTAACGTTCGGTGAGCAGCAGTCATCCTATTCATATCATACAATTCACCACTGGCTGTAGGTTTACCATGATATTTATCTGAATAATAAGAGGCGAGTCCAAATTCAAATTCATCTTTTTGGGCGAAAATGGAAGTTGTACATAATAAAGCAAGTACAATAATGCTCATGTAATTTTTCATAGAAAAGTATGTTTAGTTAGGGATCTGGAAACTAATGAGCTACTAAGATTTAGCGAGATAAGCTAAAGGTGTAAACAGTTGTTTTCCAATATCCAGATATCAATTTTGAAATTAAGTAAGTGAGCAATATTATCTATAGCAAATTTTAGTTTCTTTTTTCCACTCACTGTGTTAAAAAATACTCTTGGCTATGCCTTTGTGCCACTAGCACAAGCCAGCCCAGAGAGCTAAGGCTATAACTGTTTTTTTGCCTTGTGAGAAAAAAATAATTCAAAAATTTATTCTAAACCTAATATTGCTCGCTTACTTAAGAGAGTGAAAGTTTGAGATTAGGGAGCAGGAAATAAATAAAGTACCCAAAATTTTGCACAGCTATTTTTTCTTCAGTCGAGGCAAAAAACGCAGACATACCCATAGGTATGGCGAGTATTTTTAACGAAAAAGGAAGGAAAAAGAGCAAGTGAAATGGGTAGGTTATTTATTTCCTACTCCCTTAAAAGCACTATATTTAAATTGTGCTAACCATTCAAAATCCAACGTCACCTATTCAAAATTAACTCACTTGAAACTCAAATTTAAGTTATACTTCCTTAAAACTCAATGTTTTTAACAAGGTGTTTTGTTCAAAGTATAAATTTCAAAATATCATTTCCTTTTTAAATTTCAATAATCAGACCATACAATAGTTTTCAATCATTCCAAAAATTGTTTATATTGCCTACCATTTCCACTACTTCAAGCACTAAATTACCCTCAGTGCTATGTCTTTTTTCAAAAGTACATAACTGAATAACCTTACTAGAATAGTCAAAAAATATTTTTTCTTATTAATATTTTTTAAATCACCATGAACATGATTACGCAAAAAAGTATCCAATTTCTATTTGGTAGAGGACATTTTATTTTCCTTTTTTTTTCAATGTTTTTTGCCCATTCCGCTACAGCTACCCTTATTTGTCCTCCTCAGGTTTCAGTTGATTTAGACCAATGTGATTTGCTGTATACTATGAACTATAATATTGTGCAGTGGAGTAGTACCGTTCCATTAGCAGATACTACTTATAGCCCTTTTCCAGGGACTTTTCTACCTCCTGGGAATCACACAGGAACAATAATCGGCACCGACTTTAATGGTGATAACTCTGTTTGTAATTTTATTATATCTGTTATTCAGCCACCTTCTATCGCTGTATGTAACAATAATGTTCAAGTAAATTTACAAACTGACTGTAATGAGCCTATCACCCCAGAAATGATTTTGTCGCCTTCTTCCAGCTTATGTGGTTCAGATGCATTGATTCAAGTACAAACTCAGCTTGGACAAATATTAGGTGTTGGAAATCCAGTTCTTGCTAACGTAGATTGGATAGGTCAAGGATTGATCGTTTCGATATCTGATTTGCAATCTAATACTTCCTGTTCGACTAGTTTGGAAGTAACAGCTCCAACCGTATTGCATGTTGTGTGTCCACCCGATATTACCGTTTCATGTGTAGAACCTAATGATCCTTCTATTACTGGCGAGCCTAATGTTCAAACTTGTTTTGAACAACCTGAATTAATAATAAGCTATGAGGATTTTGTTGGTGTTCAATTCTGCCCGAGTCCTTTATCGTATATAACGACTAGAAGCTGGACAGTTCAAAACCCAATTGGTGAAAAGGAAACCTGTCAACATAAGATCACCGGAAAAAGATTTCAGTTAGTTGAGGTTGTTTTTCCACCTAATTTTGATGGGACGCAACAACCCTCATTAGAATGTATTGATGGACTATCGGCTTCTGAAGTTGCGGATACTTCTATTACAGGAATCCCTACGATAAGTGGATATTCAGCTGACCAATCCATTTGCGATTTTTCTGCCAATTTTGAAGATGTTATAGTTCCTTTATGTGGTGAGAGTTATCAAATTCAACGAGAATGGACAATTACGGATTTGTGTACTTCTCAGACTAGAAAACAAACTCAAGTAATTGAGATTCAAGATAGTCAAGCCCCAATCTTTATGATTCCCGACACAATATGGGTTAGTTCTAATCCTGATTGTGGTAATGAGGCGGATCTCCCCTCAGCTACTATTTTGGAGGAGTGCAGTGATCTAACATACTTGATACAGACACCGTGGTCTTCTATTTTTACGAATGGTGGACTGGCTTTTATTCAACAAACGAATGGAATTCACAATATTACCTATTCTTTGACGGATGGTTGTGGAAATGCAAGTTCTCAAACTGCGATTTTGGTGGTAAATCCCCAAACTTTAGTGAGTTGTCCGAGTAATATGTCGATTGATTGTAATCATTATTTGGAAGAATTGAAAGCACCTTTATCAATTGGAGATTTGAGTGTTTTGGATCAATTTGGTGATGCGGAGTTTCATGCTAATTGTGACCCAGGTATCTCTGAAACGATTCAAATAAATGTGGACGAATGTGGTTTTGGAATGATAGAAAGAACGATAGAAACAACTAATTTCTCCTTTCCCCAATCTTGTGTTCAGCAGATTAATGTTCAGCATAACTCGAATTTTGTTGTATCCTTTCCAAGAGATACGTTCATTAATTGTTCTAATTCACCTCAAAATTTTGGTGAACCGCAGGTCTTTGGAGCAGATTGTGAACAGATTGCTATTTCTTTTACCGATCAAATTTTTAATGTCGTTCCAGATGCTTGTTATAGAATCATTCGAACTTGGCAAGTCATAAATCCTTGTATTTACAATCCGAATTTCGGAAATCAAACCATTGAGTCTTCCGAAGCTGATTTAGGGGGGGCGAATTGTGATTTGGATGGCAATGGAACTTGTGATGTAAGGACTTTTCAAGATGGTGTCAATACGGCTAATTTTCCAAATGCTCAACCTGATGGTTATATTGAATATCAACAAGAGATCAAAGTAAATGATGGTTTCGCCCCTGAATTTTTGCCTTATGTCATTGACCCAATTTGTGTGACCAATAATAATTGTGGTGCATTGGTAAATATTCCTGTACCTGAAATTTTGGATTGTTCTGAAGTGGATGTTATCGCTAGTTCTGATTTGGGAAGCGGTTTTGGTCCCTTTGTAGGAATACCGCCTGGCATCTATAATATTACTTTTTCGGCCGTTGATCTATGTGGAAATACCACGACGATTCAGCGCCAATTGCCCGTATTAGATTGCCAAAAACCAGAAGCCGTTTGCAATACAGGGCAAATAATTGAATTGATCAACCCCAATCAGCCAATGATTGAAGTATTTGCTGCTGAGCTAAATGGAGGTAGTTTTGATAATTGTTCTGGAAATCCAACCTATTCTTTTTCATCAAATATCAATAATAATTCAGTCACTTTTGATTGTAACGACCTAGGTTTGAATAATTTCTTTCTGTATGTGACAGATGAGGCAGGTAATCAAGATTTTTGTCAAGGGGTGGTGAATATTCAAGACAATATCAATGGTTGCCCTTCTGGACCAGGGGGTAACGAAATTGATGGTGAAATTAAAACCCAACATGATGATGGTGTAGGAAAAGTAATCGTAAATTATGAAACCTCCAGTGGTATTATGAATTTTGTCGAAACGGATGATAATGGACTATTTAATATCCCTATTTCTTCAAATATTACCACTATTACTCCGAAGAAGAACATTAATATTTTAAATGGAGTGACCACTTTTGACATTGTATTGATGCAAAAACATATCTTGTTTGTCCAAACTTTAGATAATCCTTATGACCTCATTGCTGCGGATATTAATAACACTGGAACTATTACAGTTTCTGATGCTGTAGCTATGAAAAAAGTGATTTTATTCATAGATGACGAGTTCCCAAATAATGAATCATGGCGTTTTGTTGACGCAGATTTCGTTTTTTCAAATCCATCCAATCCATGGATCGTTCCCTTCCCAGAATCGAAAAGTGTCAACTCCAATCAACCCCCTTTTGAAGCAGATTTTGTAGGGATTAAAATAGGAGACCTGAATGGAAATGTTGATCCTCTTAATTATCAACAGGCAGATGACCGAAACTTCAAAGGAACTGTGAATTTTTCTGTTCCCAATATTGAATTTGAAAAAGGAGAAACTATTGCCATTCCTTTCACTCTTCAGGAAAACAATATTTCTGGATATCAATTTACCCTAGAATTTGATGAACAAATACTGGCATTTTCTAGTCTTAAAGAAGGGCGTTCCAATCAGGAGGATTTTGGCATGTCCTTTATTGAAAATGGATTTTTGACCTCAAGTTGGACCGGTGAAGTTATTGAGGCACAAGAAGTAATGTTTACGTTGCTATTTGAAACGAAAGACAAAGGCTATCTTAAAGATTTGATTCGACTCAATAGCACTTTTACACCTAAAGAGGCTTATTCAAAAGAATTGGAACTATTAAATATTCAATTAAAAATTGAATCCCAATTCGTATCGGATCGTTTGATATTATATCAAAATCAACCAAATCCATTTTCTGAATTAACAAATATTGAGTTTTTCTTACCGATAGACTCAGACATTAGATTAGCTATCTATGATTCAGCAGGTCAGTTGGTCAAAACTGTTCATGGATTTTACCAAAAAGGAATTAACCGAATTGAAATAAAAGGAAAAGAGTTAATTAAAAACGGCGTTTATTATTTTCAAATATCAACGGAGAATCAAGTTGAAACGGGAAAAATGATTTTAATAAATTAGCCAAAAGACCAATAATATGTATTGTTTTCAATAATTTTAGTGAAGTATAAAAACTGATCTACCATGATCTATAAAATTTTACCCACAATCGATTTATGTATTAAACGAAGTGCAATTGTTTTGTTTATGTTGTCTTCGTTTCATTTACTTGCTTATGCAAACCCTCTTGCGCTTACCTGTCCAACAAATGTCCCCATTACGCTAGATATCTGTGAATCGGAGTATGAGATGAATTGGGATGACATTGTTTGGAGTAGTGATGTACCTATTGTTTCAGCTATATTCGAACCAAGTCAAGGCACTCTTTTAGATGGTGGATTGCATAATGCTATTATCTCCGTAGTTGATATTAACAATCAACCTTCGAGTTGTTCTTTTACGATTGAAGTATTTGAAATGGTTCACTCTTTGATTTGTAAGGATACAGTAACTATTTCATTATCAAATAATTGTACGCCTGAATTTACTTATGAGACCCTAGCCGTAGGGATGCCACAATTATGCGAAGATCAAATTGAAATTAAGGTGATTGATCAATTTGGCGTAACGGTATTGAGTGGTACTTCCGTCTTTATAGGTGTAGATATGCTTAATAAACCCTACACCTATTCTGTAACGGACTTTGGTACCCCTTTTAACTTTACCTGTGGAGGTGTTTTGAATATTATTGGGCCTACGTTTTTTGTGTTAAATTGTCCAGATGACCAGGTTGTTTTTTGCAACGAAGACTTGAATTCTACGATGATCGGGATGCCAGATCCGGTAAGTTGTTTTAATGATTCTCAAATCAATTTCAATCAATTTGATCAAACAAGTTCTTTCGTGTGTCCAGATGAAAGAACCTTTGAGATAACAAGGACTTGGGTTGGTACTAATCCATTGGGTGAAACGACCAACTGTTCCCACAAAATAATTGGAAAAAGATTATCATTAAGTCAAATCCTTTTTCCACCGGATTATGATGATGTGGATGAACCTGCCATCTTATGCCAAAATGGCTTGGATCCAAGTGTAACCGCTGACACAAGTTTAACAGGGTATCCAACAGTTGCTGGGATACCTATTGAGAATGAAGCTTGTGATTTTCATGTCTCTTATATAGATTCTCTTTTTGAAATTTGTGGAGCTTCTTATGAAATTCGGAGATATTGGGAAGTTATAGATTCTTGTAAACTAGAAACTCGAATACACAAGCAAACCATTGTTATTCGAGATTATTCATCTCCAGTTTTTGAAGTAATTGATACCGTTTATGCGAATATTTCGCCAGGATGCTCCAAGATGGTTCCTGTACCACCGGTTACGATTGTGGATGAATGTTCCGGTTTTGATGTCAGAATCTCAACACCATTTGATACCATTTATACAGATGGAGGATCAATTGAAATTTTATTTATTCCAGGTGTTTATTTTTGCGATTATACCGTTACCGATCATTGTGGAAATGAATCTACGGAACCCTTCATTTTGATGGTGGATATAGGTCCTTTATTAAAATGTCCTGAAGACCGTTCTATTTCTACTAATTTTTATGCAGATAATGTACAAGCCGATTTTATGGCTGGTGATACCAGTGCCTTAGATTTTTTTGGAAAGGGAATCAATTACTCTAATTGCATCATTCCATTTAGTCAATCTGCCGTTTTAACTTTGGACTCTTGTGGTACTGGAGAAATTGTTCGAACCTTTACATCCACTGATCCTTCCGTTAATATCATGTGTGAACAATTGATTGAAATCAATCATGTTTCTGATTTTGTAGTTGAATTTCCACCAGACATTACTATTGAATGCGACGGTAATCAGCCGTTTGATGCAGGGGAACCAGTTGTCCACTTTGGAGATTGGGAAGAAATGAACGTTTCTAATTCAGATCAAAAGTTTGATATAGTACCGGGTTATTGTTTTCGTATTGTACGAACATGGACAGTAACCAACGATTGCGTTTTGTCTGATGATGGCAACCATATAATTGAAGATTCAGAGCATGAACTTAGTTTAAGTTATGCAGATTGTGATTTGGGTGGGGTGGATACTTGTGATGTTTACACTTTTAAAGATGGGTTGACGGTCTCGAATTTTCCGAATTCAACCCCCGACGGTATTATTGTTTGGACACAAGTGATTAGAGTAAATGACGATATTAATCCCCTAATAAATTGTCAAGATACAGTAGAAATATGTATAGACGATAATGCCTGTAATACAGATTTTATTTTGTCTGAGCCCGAATTTGAAGATTGTACAGAGATTGATCAAATTAATATAGTTACAGATATTCCCAGTTTTAACGAAAATACTTTTGCTGCTTTTGATGTTCCTCCAGGTAATTATTCAATTGAATATTCTGCCTTTGATGAATGCGGGAATGGAGGTGTTTGTGAGTCGATGATTTTTGTAAAAGATTGTGTGAGTCCGAATTTATTGTGTGGAACAGGACTATTAGTACAAGTTACTCAAAATGGATTTGTTGAGGTATTAGCTTCGGATTTGAATGAAGGAGTAATTGATAATTGCATAGGGAATCTAAATTTCTCTTTTTCTTCAAATCCTCTTGATACCATGAGAACTTTTGATTGTGATCACTTAGGTCAACAATTGGTTGAATACTGGGTGATGGATTCAGCCGGTAATCAAGATTCTTGTACTACTTTTATAATGATTCAAGATGATTTTAATTTCTGTATAGATGAAGAAGATGAGTACGGAGGAAAAATAAAAACGTTTAATGATGATGGGGTAGGACTTGTGAATGTAGAATTTTCAGATGGAATCATTAATAACATGGTAACTACGGAAGATAATGGCAACTACATAGGATGGTTTCCTCCTCCTTCGAATAATATGATAATCACTCCTACTAAAGATATCAATCTTCTCAATGGTGTCACAACTTTTGATTTAGTTATTCTTCAAAAACACATCGTTTTCGTTGATAGGTTTGATGATCCTTATAAGTGGATTGCCGCAGATGCTAATAATTCGGGAACAGTGACGATTTCGGATGCTGTTGCCATCAAAAAGGCAATTCTTTTTATTGATAATGAGTTTCCCAATAATTCCTCGTGGCGATTTGTTGATGCAAAATATATTTTTCCAAATCCCGATAATCCATGGCAGGAAGTCTTTCCTGAAAGTATTTCTAATCAACCATTTACCTATGACAACGACTTCATAGGAATCAAGATTGGTGATTTAAATCGAAATGCGAACCCTTTGGATTTGATCGAATCGGAGGATAGAAATTTCAGTGACGTATTAAACATTAGGACTCAGAACCTTGAATTTGAAGCAGGAGAAACGATAATGGTACCATTCCAAATTGAAGATTTTAATTTGGCAGGGTATCAATTTTCATTAAAGTTTGATAAGAAAATATTGGAGTTTGAGCATATAGTCGCTGGTTTTGCGAATGAAAATGACTTTGGAGAGAAATATTTGAACGAGGGTGTTTTGACGACAAGTTGGAATGGTACGTTGGAATATTCAGATAACACAGCTTTTGCTTTAGTCTTCAAAACGAAAAGAGTAGGGGAGTTAAGGAATTTAATTAAAATAAATAGTGAATATACAATTGCGGAAGGGTATTCGAAAGAATTGGAGTTGATGGATATTAATTTGGTTTTTGAGGCAGAAAACGAGGCGCAGAAAGAATTTGTTCTTTTCCAAAATCGTCCTAATCCTTTTTCAAATCAAACAATAATTAATTTTTATTTACCCGAAAATGCGCTAATTGATTTCGAAGTAACAAATGTGGCTGGGCAATCAATTCTGACGAAGAATCAGGTATTTGAGAAAGGCATAAATACTATTGAAATTTCAAATGATGACATGCCTTTTGAGGGCGTTTATTTTTATAAAATGAGGGTTGATCAACAAATAGAGACTCGGAGGATTGTTAAAATCCTTCAAAATTAAGAAGCTAATTTATTGGAATAATGATATCATTATTCTTTTAAATTCGCAATTATTTATAATAAAATCTTGATTATCAGTTGATTGAAAAAGATTGGTCGATAATTAATTTAATATTCGAAATGGTTTCATATCTTTGAACCACTCCAAGTTGTAGATTGAGGTGGCATCCTTTTCGCAAGGTCGTCACCTCAACTTTTTTTTTCGCCGTTTCTGAGGAACGCGTAAAGAATAACTTATAACCTTAGGCGGATTCTTTTGATTTTATCTTTCGTTAAAAATACTCGCCGTAGCGAGGCTATGCCTGCGTTTTTTGCCTCGGCTAAAACCAAAATAATCTCCCCAAACCTTTATTACTTATTCTTTACACGTTCCTTAGGCTTTCTCAAGTCGTTGAGTAAATTTTTATTATGAGAATATTAATCAGTAGTTTTTTTCTAGTTTTTTCTTTCCAAATTACTTTTGCTCAAAATCCATGTGAAGGCTTCTTTCCCACTAAAGAAGGGACAATTTTTGAATATTCTTCTTATGACAAAGATGGAGAGTTGACGACGATTGCAACTCATGAAGTGTCTTTTTTCGATGATTTTGATGGTGAATTAAAAGGTGAATATACCAGTAGCATAGTCGATTTTGAAGGTGAAGAGTTATCTGTTACAGGGTATGAGGTAGCATGTAAGGATGGAAAATTACATGTTCCATATACAGTCATGTTGGCGCCAGGAATGATGGAAAAATATGTAACAATGGACTTGGAAATTGGTGGAGAAGGTGTGTTGATGCCTGCTTCTTTAGAAAAAGGTCAGTCCTTGGAGGATGGTTTTACAGAAGTAAAAGTAAGTACAGGAGATGTAAAATTAATCACGATGACTTTCGAACCATATGATCGAAAAGTAGTCGGATTAGAGACAGTCGAAACACCCGCTGGAAAATTCGAGTGCTATAAAGTGACCTATGATTTGGCGATGAAAGTATTAATCACTCGAAATTTGAAAGTTACGGATTGGTATGCAAAAGACATTGGTTTAGTGAAACAAAAAGTGACTAATAAAAAGGGGAAACCTCAGGGCTCGATGTTATTGACTAGGTACTCTGTAAACTAAATATCTTATTCTTTTGAATGCTTCTTTTTCAACATCGTTGAAAAAGAAGCAATAGCTTGGGCTATTCCCTATTTTATTCGTCTAGTTCTCTCAAAAAAACACCTTTCTTCAAAAAAAGACCCTACTTAATTTACAGAGTACTAGGTTAGGTCGGCGATAATTTCTTATTCAGCCTTTTCGTAAACTAATAGTCCATTTATATAAGTCTGTTCCACCTGAATATCTTTAATTTTCTTTGGGTCAATTAAATAGGGATTTTGGTTTAATAACACCAAATCTGCGTATTTCCCTTTCTTAATAGAGCCAATTTTATCCTCCATTTTGATTTGATAGGCAGCATTTATAGTCATTGCTTTTAATGCATTTTCAACAGAAATAGATTGATTAATTCCAAGGGTATCACCTTCTCTCGTTTGGCGGTTTATGGCTGTATGCATTAAGCTAAATGGATTGCTTTCAAACATAGGCTGGTCAGCATGCAATGTCGTAATTAATTCATTATCAATTGCTTGTTGAATTGGTAAGATGCTTTGAGCTTTTTCCTCTCCAATAATTTCATCCCTTAATGCTTGACCATAATACCATAAATGATTAATATGGAAACTAGGATGAACCCCTAAATTTTTCATTTTGTTGATTGAAATGGAATCTAAAAGAAGACAATGTTCAAGGCGGTGTCGAAAGTCAGAATTATCATTTGTCTCATTCACCTGCTCAAAACATTCCATTACTTCTCTAATCGCTAAATCACCCTGAGTATGAATAGCAATTTGCCAACCTTGATCTTGGTATTTTTTGATTTTATGGGTGAGGCTATCTTTTTCAATCAACCTTTCCCCACGATAATTAGGTGGAATATGAAATCCATTTTTTGTTAATTCAGTTTCCAAATAATTCTCTTTCATATACATGGAACCTGTGTATGGGGAACCATCATACCACATTTTTACGCCTAAAATTTTGAAGAAATCATCTCCATTTTCTAGAGATTCTGGTAATAAATTTACCGCATCCTCTCGAATGAAAACGAAGTTTCTAACCATTGGGCTTCTTTTAGGTAAAACTCCAACTAATGTTAATAGTTGGTTGAAAAATGAAGGATTGCCCGTAGATAGATGTTCAAAAAGCATAAGGACATTAGGATCATCACTTGAAAAACCTAAAGACGAAATAGTTGTATTTCCGTTTTGTGCATAATCTTTCAAGACATCACTAGTTGCTTCAACAATTTTGTCGGTGCCAAAAGCAGCTAAAAGCGCTTCTTTGAAAGGGTTAAAAGCTAATTGTTCTGCAATAAAGCCAGTTAATTCTCCATTTTCATCTTTTTCATAATAACTTGATTCTGAAGGGTCTGGAGAATTTTTGTCTATACCTGCTATTTCAAATGCTAGCGAATTTGCCCAATAAGAATGTAAACTTTGGGAAACAATGATGATGGGATGTTTTGAAGTTAAACTGTCTAAAAATTGAATTGTTGGAGGATTCAATCCTTTAACTAAAATAGGATCTAACCCCTTACAAACCAACCATTCACCTTCTTTTGTTTCCGAAACGGTTTTTCGAAGATGATCCCAAATTTCCTTTTCTGTTGAATGAGTAAAGCCGCTTAGGTCAACCATTATTTGTGCAAAAGTAGATATAACAGGGTGAGTATGAGGGTCGATAAAGCCAGGCATTAAAACTTTGCCTTTTAGGTTGATTTCTTGAGTTTTCGCCTGTTTTAATTTGACCAAATCATTGTATGCACCAAGTTCGGTAATCATACCATTATTTACTAAAAGTGCCTCTGGATTGGAATTGGTCTCTTCCATTGTAATAATGGTTCCATTATAAAAAAGGAGGCTGTTTTCTTTATTAAAGTCGGATTTGACAAAACGATATGCAAAAATGAATATGGGAATAAGAAAAAGAGTGAGATATCGTTTTTTCATCGATTCATTTTTAGGTGGCTGATGTTTTGTTAGAGACAATGAAGATTATCGGTCATAAATATACTTATTTCAAAGAAAGACATAGACCAACTGTACCAAAACTATTTTAATGATTAAGCCAATCGGCAGCATTAAAGTGAAGCCAATAGTGGGTAGTTTATTGCCAGCTCGCTCCAGTGCAAAATCCAATACTGCTGGTTGATGAGCAATCATTCCAGTAAGTAAACTAAAGGGTATTTTAAATAATTTGTACCCAATCCACAGTGCCAAAAAAGCAGTTACTAAGGTAATGATAACACCTGCTAAAAACAATAAGCTACCATCTCCCCCTAGCAAAGTTTCCAAAAAAGTGTGCCCAGAACGAATTCCAATTCCTGCTAACAATAAAATGAGTCCAATCTGCCTCAAGGTTAGATTGGCACTATAAGGTAAAGTCCAAACTATCGCACCGGTACGCCTCAAAGAACCCAAAATCAGAGCCACTACCAGTGGTCCACCCGCATAGCCCAATTGGAAGGAAAAACCACCAGGAAATTCAAAAGAAATCATGCCAAGCATTAAACCCAATGCCATCCCTAAACCAAATGAAAAAAGATTGATATGACTTAAAGATTCATACGAATTGCCAAAAAGTTTGGCTATTTCAGGAATATCTTCTCTGCGAGCAACTAATAACACTCTATCTCCTAATTCTAACATGGTCGCTCCTGTGGCGACTATATCTACATCTCCTCGTTGAACCCTTGTAATCAAGACTGGATATTTTTCACTTAAATTCAGAGAAGCAATCCTTTCCCCTGCTACTTCAGGATTTGAGACAAACATTCTTCTTACGTCATAAATACTTCGATCGTGTGTCAACTCAGTTTCCATTGCTTCGCCAAGCTCAGAAACAGCCTTTTGGACTATTTTTTCATTTCCAATTAATACGACTTGATCTCCCAATTGAATCCGACTATCCATATTTGGAAGGGATTGGCCTCCATTATGTTCCATACGGCCAAAAGCTAATCGTCGATGGTATCTTTGAAATATGGTCCGAAGGGGTTGTCCAGCGATTTCAGGATTCAAAATTTTTACTGTCTGACGCTTGATCTTTATACTAATGGGGTAGTCTTTCTGTAGAATTTCTTCTTCTGCTCTATAGTCTATTTTTAACCATTTCTTCATGACGCCAATGGCAAACATGACGCCCAAAACCCCCGTAGGATAAGCCAAAGAATAACCTACAACAGCAGCCGAACTAGCGCTATCTTTTACAGCTTCCAGTTGGGTATTATTGATCAAGTCAAGTAAACCAGCAAGCGAAGGCGTATTGGTAACGCTTCCAGACAACAAACCGGCAGCGGTAGCTGACTCCAAATTAAACCAAAAACAGACCAACACCGTCAGGATTGTGTATATACTCATCATCAAAAGAATGAATACGGTATCTCTCCCTCCTCTTTTTTTGAAGGTGCGAAAAAAAACTGGTGCACTGCTCAAACCAATCGTATAAACAAAGATGGATAAACCCAACAAAATGATAATTTCTGGAACTTTCAGGTTAGGATCCAAGGCTCCAAATCCTAAACCCACAAACAATACGGCCGCCACTCCCAATTTGGTGCCTCTTATAGAAATATTTCCCAAACCATAGCCAATAGCAGAAACGATGAAAAGTAATAATAGAGGAGATTCTTTGAAGGATTCAATCATGAGGTAAAGGTAAGGAATGATTCAATAATAAAAATCCATTTTCTACTTGCAACTTCCCCTTATGCTGCCTTAAAAAGCCTCGCCGACACGTTGTGTTACCTACGGTTTTTGCCAACTCCCATAGCTTTTCTTTTTCCCTCCTAATTTCTCTGGAATTGCTGAGATGGACAGCGTTGATGCAAAAATATTTCCCGGACTAAGTGAAGGACAAGATTGAATCCTCAATAATACCTTTTGACAAAAGGATTTAAAGTCTGGTTATCAAATCATACTCAAGCCCTTTTTTGGCTGAAGGTATTTTGTTAAATTTGAATCAATAGGAATAATTCAATAATAAATAAGTAAGTGCTTGGACAGAATTAAGTTACACTTAAATACTGCAACATCGCGCCAAAGGCGCACATTGCAGTAGAGGAGGCTTGGACTCCCCTCCAAAACCACCATTTACTGGAGCGAGCCGCTTGGCGGCAATGCTCCAGTAATCTATAACTTGATTTTGTTCAAGCACTTACTTATCCATTTTCTACTTGTCAATATTCCACATTCGCACCGTACACCAGGTCACCAAACATTGTGTGCAATAATAGACTTGTTCGGAAATAATAAATTAGCATATGAAAAAATCTTTTTCCCTCCTACTTCGGCTATTTTTCCTCCCGTACCTACGGGTACGAAACTCAAAATGAGCCTCGTCTGAGAAAAAAATCTATTTTTCATATATTCAATTCTTATTTCCGAAAAAGTCTAATTAATGATAAAAATCATATGAAATGAACAGAATCAAATCTATCACCATTTTAGGATTTCTCTTTTTAGCAGTTTCCTGCCATCAGGAAAAATTGGTAAAAAGTATATCATCACCTAACAGCATTAATACCGTTGAATTCAACTTGTCGAGTAGTGGGACTCCGTATTATCTTGTAAAACATAATAACAACACTATTATTGACACCTCCTCCCTTGGCTTTGAATTTGAAGATCAACCAGCTATGAAAAATGGGCTAAAGATTTTGGGAACATCAAAAAACACCCTAAATGAAACATGGGAAATGCCTTGGGGCGAACAGCTTAATGTTAATAATCATTATACCGAAATGGTCGTGCAATTAGAGGAAACAAAAGTTCCCAGACGTCAAGTCAATGTCTATTTTAGAGCATATGATGATGGTATTGCCTTTAGATATGAATTTCCAGAACAGAAGAATCTGTCCGAAGCGCTAATTTCAGAAGAGAACACGCAATTTAATTTAATAGGAGACCATACCGTATGGTGGATCCCCGGCGACTGGGACATCTATGAACACCTGTATTCAACCACGAAGTTTACTAAGATTAAAGCCAAAGCCAAAGCCAACCACGAGAATTTGGCATCGACCTATATTCCTGAAAATGCGGTTAATACCCCGGTTACTATGAAAACGGAAGATGGATTGTATCTAAGCTTTCATGAAGCAAGTTTGGTGGATTATTCCGGAATGACCCTTAAAATTGATCCCGAAAACACGTCAATGACAAGTAATTTGGTAGGTTCAGAAAACCAGGATTACAAAGTGAAAAGAACCCTGCCGTTCCACACCCCTTGGCGGACAATTCAAATTGCCGATAGGGCAGGAGATCTAATAGAATCCAAATTAATTGTTAATTTAAATGAACCAAATAAATTAGCCGATATATCCTGGTTTAAACCAACAAAATACACTGGTATTTGGTGGGAAATGCATCTGGGAAAATCTACTTGGGATTACGGAATGACCCAGGATATGGGCACCTGGACAAATGACGGAAATGCACACGGGAGACACGGCGCAACAACAGAAAATGCAAAAGCTTTCATAGATTTTTCGGCAAAAAACAATATTGGTGGTGTATTGGTAGAAGGTTGGAACACCGGCTGGGAACATTGGATTGGGTTTGAAGATCGTGAAGGCGTGTTTGATTTTGTTACGTCGTATCCCGATTATGATTTGGAGGAAGTCGTTCGTTATGGAAAAGAAAAAGGGGTAGAACTTATAATGCATCATGAAACATCTGCGGCTACTGAGACTTATGAAAAGCAACAAGATACCGCCTATGCCTTAATGCAAAGTTTAGGAATTCACTCGGTAAAGACGGGATACGTTGGTAAAATTTTGCCTAAAGGGGAATACCATCATGGCCAGTATATGGTCAACCATTACAACAATACGGTTATTAAAGCGGCAAAATACCAGGTAGCCATCAATGCCCATGAACCGATCAAGGCTACCGGATTACGCAGAACATATCCTAATACTATTTCCAGGGAAGGATTGCGAGGGCAGGAATTCAATGCCTGGGCTAGTGATGGTGGAAATCCGCCTGAGCATTTGCCTATTGTTGCCTTTACAAGAATGCTAGCAGGGCCCATTGATTTTACGCCGGGAATATTTAATATAAAGTTCAATGAGTATAAGAAAAACAATCAAGTGAATACCACGATAGCGCAACAGCTGGCTCTATACGTAGTTATCTATAGCCCAGTGCAAATGGCAGCCGATCTGATTGAACATTATGAGGGCAACCCAGCATTTCAGTTTATTAAAGATGTTGGGGTAGATTGGCAGGAAACAAAAGTCCTAAATGGGGAAATAGGCGATTTTGTAACTATTGCAAGAAAAGAGCGAAATTCAGAAAATTGGTTTGTCGGTGGCATTACCGATGAGAATTCAAGGGAAGTAACAATAAATTTTGACTTTTTAGATGATAATAGAACCTATATTGCTAGCATGTATAGAGATGCTGATGATAGTCATTACGAGACTAATCCGATCGCAATTGAAATTGAACAAATGGAAATTAAAAAAGGTATGTCTAAAAAGATTAAAATGAATGAAGGTGGAGGGTTTGCAATTAGTCTGATGGAAAAGAATAAGGGAGTAGGAATTAAATAACCTACCCATTATGTTAAAGGAATTATTATACGCTTTTCAATTACTGATGTCGCACATAAAATGCTGCTTTTGATTTTATACTTCGTTGAAAAGCCTCGTGTGAACTTTGGCTATCACTACTTTTTTCGCCTCGTCTAAAACCAAAATCAATAATTTTATTTGTACGACATCCATAACTGGAAAGCGTATTAGACAAAAAAATCGAACACAAAACTGTATAAGCGGAACTTTTTTCCGTTTAGCCAGAGGTTAGCTGTAATATGCAAGAATGAGTAACCCTATTAATTTATTCAATAAAACAAATGCTGGAACTGAAAATCCGTTGTTAAAATCAAAATAGCTGATTTTGGTGTAATCTGTGAATCTAGAGAAAGTCAGAGCGTTCACTGGTATGATAATATGGGCTCGGTTGGAAAATTCTACAATCTATATGGCTACAATAACCAAGATTCAACTGATAAAGAAAATTTATTAAATGATAAATTGTTAAATGTAAATCCTAACAATCTATCTGAAATAGCATCAGACATAGTTGATCTACTTCAAATCTTACCTTTAAACAAGTATTCGTGTAATTTCTATGAATCAAAAATCGAAAACTTAGAGTCTGGATTTAACTATTACAATCTCGTTTTTCCTCTATACGATTCGTCTCAAACTACAGAGAAAGATCTTTATGATCACTTTAAATTAGAATTTGAAAGCATCATAAAGGAAAGAGGTAATTATCTCCCTCCGAATATACTAGATTATTCAGCAATTAATTTCTATGATGGACATGAAAAACATATTCTGGCAACCAAACATACCGATCAACTCAATAAAAGAAGAGTTGATTTCTATAAGGATGCACTCAACAAAGGATTAAGACCTCCCGTAATTGTTAATACTGGAATTGATGAGTATGGATTTTCGAACTCTTTCCTTTTGGATGGTCATCATAAGGCTAAAGCTTACTTTGATTTAAAGATTAATCCAGCAATAATAGAAATTGTTGGAGAAATGTACGAAACTAAAGATTTAATCAATGACTTAAGACAAATCACAAAAACGCTTTACAAAGAACAATTGATTTTTTTAATCAAACAGAATTATGAATTTGAAGAAGCAATGAAACAGATTTGTAGTGATGAGGTGTTAAGTGAATTTTGTCTAAATGGAGAAATTAAGGACTATTATCCTAATGGAAAATTACGACAACAGGTAAAATACATTCAATCAAAGAGAGATGGAATATTTTGTTGGTATTTTCCAGACGGAACTTTAGAGAAACAGGAAAAATATGAATTAGGGCGATACAAATGCACTTATGAAAAATACTTTCACAATGGTTCTTTACTGATTAAAGGAAACGAGAAAGGTATTCTAGAACAATATGATATCTACGGAAACAAGATAAAATAATACAGGTAATACTATGTGGAAATACATTAGAACGCATTTTATACTTAACGTTGGTGGTCAATAGAGAAACAAACCACCTTGCAAAAATCAAATCATGAAATTAATAATCAATCTGTTTGGAATACTAATTCTCATTTTAGGTATCTTATTGTTAATTAAGCCTGAAATCATTTACGGTTGGATGGAAGATAATATGGAAAGCAAATCGCTATATATTTCTGCTATTATCTTCAGATTAGTTTTTGGTATTTTACTCATAATGGGTGCCAAAAAAGCAAAATTTCCACGCGTGATTAAATTTATTGGTTATATAGCTATTATTGCTGCAGTATCCTTTATTTTTATGGGACATGAAAATTTTCGTCATATCATAGTCTCTTTAATTCCTGAATTCAGACCGTATGCCTCTATTATCGGTTTAATTGGTATGGCGCTTGGTGCGTTCCTTGTTTATGCATCTACAACGAACAAAGAAATAGAGCAGGAATAAATTAAAACGAATCACCAAAAAATAATGAGTAATACGATGGGGCGCGAGGCGCACCACCTTATAATGCGGATAGCGCATTAAGAAAAAAAAATGAAAGACATTAGGGTTACACTGAAATAAGAAGAATTCAGAAGAAGAATTCAGAAGAAGAATTGATTCTCAAGAATATTCAAGAAAAAAGAAAACTCGAGGTAATCGAGTAGGAAAAGTCCCCCAGAATTAGCCACCTCTGCTCTCTTACACCACAAAGCTTAAGAAGTGTGTACTTCGTGGTTCGGTTTTTTTAGACATACTCTAACTAAGACTTAAATTATCAAAGATTTTGTTGTTCAATAAAAATTTATTTTAAAAACTAAGAACATTATATGAAACGTCGATCATTTTTTAGAAAAACTTCTACAGCCTTAGTGGGGGTTGGGCTTACGACTAGTTCTTTTGCAAATACAAGTAAAAGGAAAATTAAGAAACCTGTTAAGGTATGTGCTACTATAGATCAGCAAGAAGTGTTCTTTTACGCAGAGGTAATACATGAGTCGATAAAGGTAGTTCATATCGCCGATACGCATTTGTTTAAAGATGATGAAAGAGGAATACCTTACCAAGAGTTTAGTAATCGGATGGCAAAAGCCTATAACCAAACGACACATTTTAAAACAGGAAAAAACACGAATCCAGAGGAAGCTTTTGAACAAACACTGGCATTTGCAAAAGAAGTAAATGCTGATGTGATCACGTTGATTGGGGATATTTTTAGTTTTCCGTCTGAAGCGGCAATAGAGTGGGTTCTAGCAAAATTGAAGAATACGGGTATTCCGTACATTTATATTGCGGGAAATCATGATTGGCATTATGAAGGGATGGAAGGTACATTGGAATTTTTACGTGATAAATGGATTGAAAAACGATTACTGCCCTTATATCAAGGCAACCATCCTTTAATGGCGGCCTATGATATCAAAGGAATTAGATTTTTGGCTATTGATAATTCAACCTATCAAATTAGTGAGGCGCAATTATCCTTTTTTGAAGAACAAGTTGATAGTGGAATGCCATTGGTTCTATTGGTTCATATTCCGATGTATGCTCCTGGAAAGAAAATGGTTTTTGGTTGCGGAAATCCGCATTGGGGAGCGGCAACAGATCGCAATTTTGAATTAGAAAGACGTCCTAAATGGCCAGAAGGTGGACATACTCAAACAACCCTTAATTTTCACAAGAAAGTTTTTACGGCTCCAAATCTATTAGGCATTTTTACAGGACATGTCCATCGAAACTCTATTGAAATTATAAAAGGAAAACCTCAAATAGTTGCTGATGACAATGCCAGTGGAGGTTATCTTGATGTCAATTTTTTACCTATGGATGAAAAAGATAAAAAGTTGATTTTATAATTGTTGGTGTAACGGCTAAAAAATAAGTCCGCCAATTTGAAATAGTAGATTTTGGATTTTAGCAAGGCAAAAATACTTTTTGCGTTCGCCTTTGTACCTTCTGGCACAAGCCAGCGCAGGATGCAGGGCATCTGCGAGTATTTTTAACGCCGCAAAAGTTCAAAAGATACATCGGCAAATGTCAGAGTTATTCTTTAGGCGTTACGATGATAAATTTCAATCTTCTTTCGCATCCTCTGCAATAAGGAATACGGACATAATAAATTGGGCGGTGCATCAAAAGTAATGCTCCAGAAAATGACAACGAGGACAAAATCATAACTTTGTAGTAACCACACTCAAAGTT
>JANSWP010000175.1 GCA_024743405.1 Bacteroidota bacterium | reverse complement strand
TGATAAAATAGGACCAGTTTTAGCTAGCTGCCCTACTCCTCAAACTATAACCTGTGATTTCTACTTAGAAAATCTACAAATTGCTTTGGGTGATGAGGATTACAGTGTGTTAGATCAATTTGGAAATCCAGAATACCAAGATAACTGCGACTTAGAGGTCAATTTGAATGTAAATGACAATGTAGACCAGTGTGGAAATGGAACCATTTCTAGAACTTGGACGGCTCAAGATCCAAGTGGAAATAATGCTCAAACCTGTACCCAAATTATCAGAGTTAATCATGTTTCTGATTGGGTCGTAGAATTTCCTCAAGATGAAACAGCGGTCTGTACAGATATCGACTTACAATTTCCAGTACCTGTTATCAGTAGTGAATCTTGTGAATTGATTGCTGTTTCTTATGAAGACACTCAATTTAATGTAGTTACTGATGCTTGTTACAAAATTGCACGCCAATGGACGATCATTAACTGGTGTGTTGTCGGTGACAATATTGATGAAGAAGTTGTGGAGGTTCCTGAAAATCAATTAGGATTGCCTTTCCCTGCTTGTGATCTTGATGGTGATGGTGATTGCGATGAAAGAACTTTCAGAGACTCTTGGAACGGAACAGATTTCCCGGGTGCTGCTGATGCTGGACAAGATGGTGCGCCTGATAATGATATCGACCAAGATCCTTGGGATGGCTATATTACTTTTGAGCAAACAATTAAGGTAATTGACAATGTAGATCCTGTTTTTGCTGATGGTTGCAATGTTCCTGATGTTTGTATCGAAGACAATTCTTGTGGAGCCATTATTACTTTGCCAGAACCTGCAATCCAAGATTGTAGTCCTGATGTAACCGTTACTGTTGAAAGTGATTTAGGAAGTGGATATGGTCCTTTTATTGATGTCGCTCCTGGAACTTATACCGTTACTTATTCTGCTATGGATAATTGTGGTAATTCTAATGCTTGTCAAACTTCTTTCATTGTTGAAGACTGTAAAAAACCTACCCCATACTGTAAAAATGGTTTAATCATCGAACTAATGACGGTTAATCCTGCTATGGTCGAAGTTTGGGCGACTGATTTTGATGCTGGTAGCTTTGATAATTGCCCTGGTGATGTTCAAATTTCTTTCTCTGCTGATGTTTCTGACATTAACAAAACTTTCAATTGTGATCATGTCGGTCAACAATCTATTGAAATCTGGGTAACGGATGCTTCTGGTAACCAAGACTATTGCTCAACTTTTGTGTTCATTCAAGCAAATATGGGTCAATGTCCAATGATTGACGATCCGTTATTGGCAGGAGTTGTGGAAACAGAAAGTGGTGAATTCGTGAAAGATGTAGAGGTTAATTTGAATACCAATATTGGCATCAATGATATGATGAAGACTGATGAAACAGGTGACTTCCATTTCAATGTGCCCGCAGGAACAGATTTGACTTTGACGCCAGTAAAAGATATTAATCCACTAAATGGTGTGACTACTTATGATTTGGTATTGATTTCTAAGCATATTCTGAATGTTGACCCACTAGATTCTCCCTACAAAATCATTGCAGCAGATGCGAATAAATCAAATACAGTCACCACTTTCGATTTAGTGGTATTACGAAAATTGATTCTATTTATTGATACAGAATTGTCAAACAACACTTCTTGGCGTTTTGTCCCAACAGACTATGATTTTGTTGACCCACAAAACCCACTGAATGAGTCTTTCCCTGAAATTATCAATGTAAATAATTTCAACGGAATAGATGATGCCGATTTTGTAGGAATTAAAGTTGGAGATGTCAATGGAAATGCAGATCCATTAGAATTGACACAAGTCGATGATCGAACATTTATAGATCAATTGAAATTCCAGACAGAAGATCAATCCTTGAAGGCTGGTGAAAGTTATACCGTGAACTTTAAATCGAATAATTTCGATGCGATTGGTTATCAATTCACATTGAATTTTAATCCAACTGCCTTAGAGTTTATCCAAGTTAATAATGCCATAGCACAGGCTGAAAACTTTGGATTAACACTCTTAGATGAAGGAGTGATTACGGCAAGTTGGAATACGGATGAAGTCAAGAAAATGGCAAAAGAAGATCCGATCTTCTCTATCACTTTCAAAGCAAAAACAGATGCTCGATTGAGTCAATTATTGGATATTAACTCTCGATATACCTTGGCAGAAGCTTATCGCGAAAATGGTGAATTATTAGATATCGAACTCGAATTCAATAACTCAACCGTTGTGACTGCATTCGAATTGTATCAAAACCGTCCGAATCCTTTCAACGAAGCTACTGTCATTGGGTTCCAATTGCCAGAAGCTAGCACTGCCACCATAACCATCACAGATGTTTCTGGTCGTACATTGAAAGTTATTAAGGGTGATTTTGAAAGAGGATACAATGAGGTAACCATCGAAGAAAAAGAACTTCAAGGAAGTGGTATCCGGTATTATCAATTGGAAACTTCTAACCATACCGCCTCGAAAAAAATGGTTCTTTTAGGAACAAAATAAAAACGACTTAAATAACTTTTTTTAAGTTAAGTTAAGTTAGTAGTATCCCGAATTTTCATTGTTTGAAAATTCGGGATTTTTTTACAATTAAATCCTTTAAAGAGATAAAATTCTTTACTCTATATTTAAGTAATACTACTTTGTCACTTTGAAGTATTCTTGGGAATATTTTAAGACTTGTTTCTTTTTTGAAATATTGTACTTTTTGGCATTTCCCCAAAACTACGAAAAAAGTCTAGTTTGTTTAATCTGCTCCACATAAACAAACGGCTGCCCGCCAAATTAGGCGTGTTCCTTTACATATTCCCACCAAAGTGACAAAGTAGTAGTAAGTGCTTGGACAGAAATAACTCACACATATTATG
>JANSWP010000078.1 GCA_024743405.1 Bacteroidota bacterium | reverse complement strand
CTTTTCATTATCCACCATTCATGCGGTTGATTAAAATCACATTAAAGCATAAAATGCCTAAAACACTCAACGAAGGAACTCAAATTTTCACTAGGGTTTTGAAAGGGAAACTAGGTAGTCGTGTCATCGGTCCTGCAATTCCTTATGTAAGTCGAGTTCGAAATCAATATTTATTGGACATTCTAATAAAAATGGAACGAAAAACAGATATCATGAATTTGGCAAAAGAAACTATTTGGGAAGCAAATCGAGAAATGCACCAAACAAAAGGTTTTTCTGGCGTTAGAGTAAATGTGGATGTAGATCCGATGTAGTCAGTTTAAGTAACGGCTAAAAAATAAGTCCGCCAATTTGAAATAGTAGATTTTGGATTTTAGCAAGACAAAAAACTTATTGCGTTCGCCTTTGTACCTTCTGGCACAAGCCAGCGCAGAATGCAGGGCATCTGCGAGTATTTTTAACGCCGCAAAAGTTCAAAAAATACATCGGCAAATTTCGGAGTTATTCTTTAGGCGTTACTAAAGCTGATTTTGTGAATCATTTAAATCTTTTCTGAGCTTCAAAAAGTATCATTATTCTTATATAAAATATTCTCTGTCACTTCCCAAGACCTAATAACTACAGTAAACTGCCGAACGCTTAAAAGGAAATGGCATAATTTTAGATTAAAAATTAAACTAATTTGTAACCTACTGATAAAAAGTACGTTTCAAATAGTCTTTTTAACATTTTATAGGACCAGAACAACATAGCCATTATGAAACACACATTACTCCCTGCTGCTTCATTGCAGAAAACTTCCTTTCTGCTGGAAACTTGTATCCATCCAACTTCCCGTCGAATTTTAAAATTATTGACCAAACATCAAGAGATGACGCTTATTGATTTGAATAATCGATTCTGTATAAGTGCAGATAAGGTTCGATTTCAATTAGGGTTACTTCAAAAGTTAAACATTGTCAAAAAGGTCAGTAAAAAAGATGGAATCTTATACTACCTAAATTCTTCTAAATTATTGAAAATCAAATTACTAGTTAATGAATTTTCAGATAATTATATATTGGAAGGAGTAAGCTAGTTTCAGATATTATCGGCGGAAATTTTGATTTTCGCCGATAATATATTTCTTCTATTTTTCTTTTATCACTTCCATGAAAAAGTCTCCTAAGGGTTTCGCCGCTAAAAAATAATCCATACAGATATCCTCCAAATCATCCTGCAATATTGTTTCTGGTGAAAATTCTTTAAAATAATAAAACGACTTATTAAACATAAGTGGCTGTTTTTCAGCAGCTTCCGAAAACTCTTTTGGTATTCGCTTATTTTTTTCGCCCAATACTTCACCAAACTTCTCTTTAAATCCCTCATCCGAAATCAACCTCTCGAAACCACTCAAATCAGACGCTATCGCCTCTCGAACTTTTTGTAGGTCTTTCCTTTCAGGCATATAAAAACCACTATAAATTTTAAAGCCTTTGTGGTTAGCCTCAATATAAATCCCTCCTGCTTTTTTACCCTTTCTTCCTCCTTCGCATACTACTGCGGAAAGATGTGTTTTGTATGGAGTTTTATCCTTACCAAACCGAGTATCTCGATATATTCGAAACATTCCGTCTTTCGGTGTCATCAAAATATTCGAATCAATCGCACTCGCTCGGTCAATTAATTCGGCAATAAAATTTTTAAACGGTTCTTCCACGTTACTTTTAAACCGCTTTTTATTCGCATTAAACCATTCACGGTCATTGTTTTCAGATAGTTCTGAAAAAAAATTAAGGAAGTCTTGGGTAAAGTAAGGCATTTTTAATTTTTGGTCTTCTTTGGAATACGGACATAATAAATTGACCCATTTATTTTATCCGCATTCCTTTGTAAAATCATGAATGTTCAAAAATTCAATGATAAGATTGAACTCTTGAACATTCAACATTCTATTTCGAATGATTTCTTACAAAAGTCCGAAATTAATTCGGAGAATGAAGCTAATCTTATTCCCTTCAGTATCCATAAAGAAGGCAAAATAATCAACTTCATCAGAGATTTTGGTTTTAGGTACCACTACAACACCTCCGGACGTTTCGACTCGACTTAAAATAGGAGCGAGATCAGTGCCCCCATTTAAATAAGGAATGGTTCCTTCAGCACTTGGCGTATAGTTTTCACCATGACAAACAGCACCTCCTACGCCACCGTCAGTGGCATTGAAGAAAGCCATTTGTGTACCCATCACTTCTTGAATGTGTAATTCAGATTCAAAAATTTCTGCATAAAATTCTTTAGCGCGACTGAAATTAGAGAATGAACGACCTTTAGTATCCAAAAATAATTTAGATTATTTAGATTTTAAAGGCTGGATAGAAGGCAAGCTTTGAATAATATCTACCTTTGCTCAAAAGACTACTTATACATGAGCATTTACTTTTCAGACGCACTCAATTTTATAAAAAAACTTACCCCTAGACGCATATGGAATGTCGCCAAAGTTCTTTCTTCTTTTTATCTCACCAAATATTCGAAAAAACCCATCCAATGGGGGATGCCATTCACTATTTCATTCGAACCTACAACGGCCTGTAACCTTCGATGCCCTGAATGCCCCAGCGGGCTAAGAGCTTTTACGCGTCCAACTGGCAATTTAAAAGAAGATTTTTTCAGAGAGACCATCGATGAGATGTATCGCGATTTGTTATACCTTATTTTCTATTTTCAAGGAGAGCCCTATATCAATCCAAATTTTTTGGATATGGTTAACTATGCCAATAAAAAAGGGATTTATACAATCACTTCCACCAATGGTCATTTCTTAAATGACCAAAATGCAAAAAAAACTATTGAATCGGGGTTAGATAGATTGATTATTTCTGTAGATGGAACCACCCAAGAAGTTTATCAAAACTATAGAAAAGAAGGTAAGCTGGAGGCAGTTTTACAAGGGGCACGAAATGTCGTAAAATGGAAAAAGAAATTAAACTCTCAAACTCCACACATCATCTTTCAATTTTTGGTCGTTCGTCCCAACGAGCACCAAATTCCAGAAGTTTACAAACTCGCCAAAGAAATAGGTATTGATGAAGTCAAGTTGAAAACGGCTCAAGTATACGAGTATAAACATGGAAACGACCTTATTCCAACTATTGGGAAATATGCTCGCTATGAACAAAAGAAAGATGGTACTTGGCGCGTAAAAAATCAATTGCTAAACCACTGTTGGAAGCTCTGGCATTCATGCGTTATTACCTGGGATGGTGTAGTTGTTCCTTGTTGTTTTGATAAAGATGCTACGCATCAATTGGGAGATTTAAAAGAAAAATCTTTTAAGGAAGTTTGGTCAGGCGAAGCATATCAACATTTTAGAAGGCAACTACTCAAAGGAAGAGATCAAATAGAAATCTGTACAAATTGCACCGAAGGATGTAAAGTTTGGGCTTAAATTAAAGAAAAAAACAAACCGTTTCTTTGCTTATTGTGTCCGTATCCTTAGAGACAATGACCGTAAAAAAAATAAGCCAACATAAATCTAACAATAAGAATGATTAGCAAAATTTCAGTTCAAAAACTTTAAATTTTACCATACAAAAAAATAAAATAGCCATTCTGCAAAGAACATTATTATATAGAAATATGTGCAAAACGAATTACGTTTAGGCAAAAAATTTACGAAAATGTAAAAATATCTTTGTATTCAAAAACTTTTTTATCATTTTTACAATTAATACCCCATGAATCAAGGCTTATTTTCAAGTAAACAATAGAATTCCCTTCGTTTTTTTTGGAAGCCCACAATGAGAAAATTACAATAAGCTAATAATTGTCAATAAGGATAAGAATTGTTTAATATTCAGATTACATCCCCAAATAATTATATCAAAAAGACGTCCCTTTTAATAAACTTCAAGGGAAATAATTAAATTTCTGGAGGAACTGCACACAGTTTGCATATTCAAATTGTTAACATCCTCAAATCAGCAGCGAAATGAGTACTTACAAAACAATTATTTCTGGTCGATTAGAATTCGGCTCAGAAAGGAGTTATGAACAGGTGGTGAAACAATTTCAGCATCGAACGCTCAACTACTATCGTAATGACACCCTTCTCGACGAAGAAGAAATCTTCGACGAAATTTCCCGTTCCTTAAGTGTTCCTCGACTTATTGTCAAAGAAGCTACAGAAAAAAGTTGGAGGAATACCATCAATTTATTGAAATACATCAATGAGTATGCTGTTGCTGGTAATTTCAGAATATGGGTGATCAATGAAGGAAAAATGGTTGAAAAAGTACTCATTGAGCCAGAAAGTGATAAGGTTGCGGTTCAAAGCTTTATTAAAGGGCGAGAACTTTTGAATGAAGATGGTAAAGAAGGAGAGGCTGTTAAAGCTTTAAATCGAGCAATTGACAAATTTGAGCGCCATGCTTTGGCTTATGAAAGAAGAGGCTACGTCAATCTTCGCTTAGGAAATCATAAAGACGCTTTATATGATTTTTCTAAAAGTATCGATATTAATCCAAACAACCCTGAACCCTATTGGGGGCGAGCACATATAAGGATTCACAATGGAGAAATTAATGCTGCTATTGCCGATTTAGAATTAATACCTAAAAGGTCTATTCCTCATCAATCTATTTATTGGAGTGCCAAGCGTTTAAAGGGTGAATGTCACTTAAAATTAGGCGAATTTCAAAAAGCAGTTTTGGAATATAAACTCGTAACAAAGCGGCATTTCCTTGAATCAGATCCTAACTATAAATGGCGTAAATTAGCTTTCTCTAATTATGGAAAAGCGTTGCTAGAAGTTGGTGAATACTCCCTTTCCATAAATGCTTTTAACGAAGCGTTGGCAATTGAAGCTTCCGAGAATCAAAAGAAAGCACAAGCCGAGCAATTATTATATCGTGGAATGGCCCGACAAAAAGCTGGACAAACTGGTTTTGTCAATGACTTCAAAGAAGCGGCAGATATGGGGTCAGAAAAAGCAGCAGAATTATTAGAAGAATACGCATAAGTAACGGCTAAAAATTAAGTATGCCAATTTGAAATAGTAGATTTTGGATTTTAGTAACGAGCAAAGAATAAGTTTGCCATTTGGAGATAAAGATTTTGTTCTAATATTAGGCATTTTCTGAAGGAATAGTCAAGCTATTGCTGAGGAAAATAATGACGTATTAGAATAAAAGATTATCGGTGAAATAATAGAGTTATTCTTTACTCGTTACTTAGTAAGGCAAAAATACTTTTTGCGTTCGCCTTTGTACCTTCTGGCACAAGCCAGCGTAGGATGAAGGGCATCGGGGAGTATTTTTAATGCCGCAAAAGTTCAAAAGATACATTGGCAAATGTCGGAGTTACTCTTTAGGTGTTACTAAGTTAGAGCAAAACTTATTCTCATAAACAAAAGGTCATTGGATTTTCTAATGACCTTTTTCATTTTGAGCCAATACTAAACAACTTGTGACCTTTTTAGAACGTTTTCGTTAAGAAATTAAAAATACCAGGAGTTAGTTACCAATTATTCTTTCTCTATTGGCATAAACTAACAACCAATCATTATCATTAGAATCCTTTTTGCATGCGTCTATTCATCCTATTTTTCCTTGTTCTTTTTGCCCTTCCTTCGTTTTCACAAAAATCATACACTACGACAAAAGAAGTACCTGAAAAAGTCAAGAAATATTTCAATCTAGGAATGGAAATGTTATATGGAAAAAGACCAGAACAAGCTATCCGATATTTTGATAAAGCACTCGGTGTTACTCCAAACTTCATTGACGCAAAAATATTCAAAGCCGGTGCCTTAACTCAGATGGGAGATTTTGAAACTGCTGAAATTGGGTTTGAGGAAGTATTAAAATTAAATGCTGATTATGACACAGAAGTATTATATGATATTGGAATGGTAGAATTTAAATTGGAGAAATATGAAGAAGCAATCAGTCATTTTAAAACCTATTTAGACACTAATCCCAAAAATGAACGAAGAAAATCAAGTGCTCGTGATTTTTATCAACGGGCTCAATTAATGTTAGAATCTGCCAAAAATCAAGTTGAATTTCAGCCAAAAAACCTTGGACCCAATATTAATAATGCTGGAGATCAATATTTACCAGCGCTGACTGCCGATGGGAAAAAACTAATTTTTTCTATGGTTGTAGGGCAAGCATATGGACATGAAGATTTTTATCAAAGCGAAAACATCGATGGGGTTTGGCAAAGAAGTAACCCTTTAACTGCAGTCAACACTCCTAATAGTGAGGGTGCACATGCCATATCTGCCGATGGTAGCTTTTTGGTTTTTACAGCCTGTCAACGTAAAACCGGTTTTGGAAGCTGTGATTTATTTTATGCAGAATTGGAATGCGGCGTTTGGTCAGAAGTAAAAGTAATGGATCAACCTGTCTCAAGTGGTGCTTGGGAGTCACAGCCCTCTCTTTCAGCAGATGGTAATACTATTTATTTCGCAAGTGATAGAAGCGGAAGTCTTGGAGGGAAAGACCTATGGGTCGCTTATAGAAATACTGATGGCACTTGGAGCACACCTGAAAACCTAGGAGAAACGCTCAACACCAAAAAAGATGAGAAAGCCCCCTTTATTCACCCTGATGGTCAAACGCTTTATTTTCTGTCTGCAGGGCATCCTGGGTTAGGGTATGAGGATATTTTTATTAGTAGAAAACAACCAGATGGAAGCTGGGGAATCCCTCAAAACTTTGGTTATCCGATTAACACAGAAAAATCGGAAGGTCCTATTTTCGTAAATTTAGATGGCAAAACCGCTTACTTCAGTAGTAATCGTACAGATTTTGAAGAGGCGAAAGGTAAAATGGATATTTACACTTTCGAATTGCCTGAAAAATTTCGACCACAACCTGTCACCTTTGTAAAAGCCCAAGTTAAAGATGCCAATACTGCTGAAAACTTAGTGGCTAAAATTGAGTTTATTGATCTTGTTTCAGGTAAAACACATATCCTTTCTGAAACAGATTGTAATGGGGAGTTTTTGGTAACCCTACCTTCTGGAAAGAATTATCTACTCAATATTTCAAAAGAAAATTACCTTTTCCATTCTGAAAACTTTGAACTAACGAAAGAGGGAAGTTTTGAAAACCCCTTTCATTTAAATGTTGAATTAGCGCCTATCCCCGTTTCGAATGCAGCAATCGAAATAACCAAATCCAAACCAATCATCCTCAAGAATGTATTTTTTGAAACAGGCTCGGCTGAACTAAAAGAAGCTTCTTTGATTGAACTCACTAGGTTAAAAAATCTATTGGATACCAATCCGAATTTAAAGATCCAAATCAATGGACATACCGATAATGTCGGTTCAGAAGAAGATAACCTAACACTTTCTGAAAATCGGGCTAAAACAGTCTATAATTTTTTAATTAAAAACCAAATTGAATCAGAGCGCTTATCCTTCAAAGGATTTGGTGAAAATAACCCAATAGACTCCAACCATTCTGAGAAAGGGCGAAAAAATAACCGAAGAACAGAGTTTCAGGTCGTTCAATAAAAAACGAAAAGTGGCAAAAATCACTTTTTAGCTTGACAAAAATCATCTGTCTAAAAAGTATGCTCCCCTACTTTTGTTTCATCATTTTTCACAAAATTCATTCAATCAATAAACTTGAAAAATATGAAACCTTTCGAATTAAGTTTAGGAACACTTCTTTTAAGATTTTACCTCATGATGGGCGTAGTTATCCTAGCAGGATTTAGCGGTCAATGGTGGATTGCTATTTTCGCATTACCAATTCTTATTTCTGCCATGGCAGGCATCAGTTTGGAAAAAGATAAAAAAGATGGAAAAGTCATTGCCATCAAGAAAATGGAATCAGTTAAAGAACAAAAACGAGAAGTAATTTAGTCTTTTTGCGTTTTGTGTTCTTTTTTAAAATAAATATTCTCTACCGTACACTTATGAAGTCTTTGACGGCGTTTTCGACTACTTTCAAAGTACGGTAGAGAAAATGAATAAAGGGTGGACACAGATTTATGTTCACCCTTTATTAATTTATTACTCTTAGATCAGTTTCCAAACTACCTATACGAATCAACCTGGCATAGATTCTAACCCTTTTTTATTCAGAATGTGAATATTTCCTCCTTTAATGTCAATATACCGATCCTGTTTGAATTCGGTAAGCATTCTAATCACACTTTCTTTTGCCGTACCGACAATACGAGCTAAATCATCTCTTAATATGCTCAATTCTGATGCTTGTTCTTTTTCGTGCAACATAAGCAGCGCATCTGCGACTCTTTTTCGAATAGAATCATAAGCTAATTGCAACAATTGTTCTTCCTTTTCTGAAATATTATCAACCAAAATTTTGATAAACCGAGAAGCTACATCTCGATTAGAATATAAAAGTTTAATAAAATCTTCTTTTGGAACTAAAGTCAATTCAGAATCTTCCATTGCAGAAGCTGAATAGGAATAACTTTGGTTTTTCACTAAAGAAGTATATCCAAAAAAATCGCCTTGATTAAAGACCTTTATGATGTATTCTTTACCATAATCATTAGTTTTGAAAAGTTTAACTTTTCCTGAATTGACAAAAAACAAATACCGTGGAAGGTCGGATTCTGAGAATAAAAGTTCCTTCTTTTTATAAGTCTGTCCTCTTTGATCCACCGACAACTTTTTTAATTCTTCATACCCCCTAGCTTCATTTATAAAAGCGCTCAAACCATTTTGCGATTTATCAAATTGCTTCTTTAATCGGTCACTCTTCTTAAGCCTTGTTTCTAAAACCTGCAAAAGTTCATCTTTATAAAAAGGCTTTGTTACATAATCATCCGCTCCAAGGTTCATCCCTCTTCGAAAGTCTTCTTTTTCAGATTTTGCAGTCAAGAAAATAAAAGGAATATCTGCCGTAGCTGGTTTTCGGCTCAATATATTGAGTACCCCAAAACCATCTAATTCTGGCATCATAACATCACATAAAATTAAATCAGGAGGATTTTCCAATGCCTTTTGAACACCAACTTTACCATTTTCCGCAGCAACTGCTTCATACCCATAGAGTTCCAGAACTTCTTCTAAATTTTCTCGAACATCCAGATTGTCTTCAATGATTAAGATTTTTTTCATTGTATATTGGTTTTATTTAATATCATGAATGACGATTTAATGGAATTTGAATCCAGAAGGTCGTCCCCTCCCCAATTTCGCTCTTAAAGCGAATTTCTCCATTCAAAATGTCCACATAGCGACGGACAATATTCAACCCAAGACCCGTACCTTGTATATTTTCTACATTTCTAGCTCTAAAAAATCGAGTAAAAAGGTACTTTTGCTCTTCTTTTGGAATTCCGATTCCGCTATCTTTAATCGTTATTTTTAATTCATCGGGATATAACGCTGCATGACATTCAATAAGTTGGTTTTCTCTGGAGTACTTAATCGCATTTGACACCAAATTGAATAAGATATGACGGAGACTTTTTTTATCTAAAAAAACTTTCTCTTCTCCTAAATCATCATTATGTATGAGTCTTTGCCCTGGTTTTAATAATGGTTTTAAAGCCTCAACAACCTCAAAACAAAAGTCTCTAAGTATAAACTCTTCTGGATTAGTCTCAATGGTTCCATTCTCTAATTTACTTAGAGAAAGAAAATCGTTCAACACGCTATTTAAAAAATTCACTGAATTTTTAATTCGATTTATATGTTTTTCTCTTTTTGAGTGCTGTTCTTCCTTTTTATAAGCCTCTATTAGTTCTATAGATGAGAGGACAGTACTTAGTGGGGTTCGAAATTCATGAGAAGCTATACTCACAAATCTACTTTTTAATTCGCTCAATTCCTTTTCTTTTTCTAAAGCCTCTTTCAATTCTTTTTCATTCTCAAGAAGGGCAACCTCAATTCTATGGCGTTCTTTTATTTCTCCCTCAAGCCGATTATTAGTTTGAAGCAGTTGTCCCACTACATTTGCTAATTTTTCAGTTCTTTCTCTCACAATATTATCTAAATCTTCATTTTGCTTTTCTAAAGCATGATTTAATGCCAATATTCTCTGCTCTGCTTCCTTTACATTCGATAAATCATGAATAATCCCGGTATAAATCCGTCGATTATCCAACTTAACCTCACTAACGGCTAATCGCAAAGGAAAAATAGACCCATCCTTACGCATTCCTTTAACCTCTCTTCCAATACCAATAATCCTTGGCTCATTCGTTTTCTGATACCTTGCTAAGTAGCCATCATGCTCTTTTCTAAAAGGTTGTGGCATCAAAACTTTGATGTTTTGCCCGATGATTTCTTCTACGTCATAGCCAAATAATTTACCTGCTGCAGGATTCATAGTTTCGACTGTTCCTCTTTCATCTATCGTTAAGATACCATCTATCACAGTATCAATAACTGCTTTGAGTTTTCTTTCCGCTTCGGTGCGCGGTACTTGATTTTCTTTATTTTTCAAACGATTTATATTTTACACAGCAATGCTAGTTCAAAATAACGAGGAATCAAAATATCTCCCAGTGATAAAAATCACAAAAAAAGGTGACAAAAGTCATTATTCAAACTTTTATTTTCTAAGAACTTGCACCCAGTTATATTACCTATATCACTTACAAAACTATCATTATGAATGTTTTAAAACCAGTTTCAACGTTAATGACAAAGAATATTATTACGGTTAGCCCTGATGATTCTTTAAAAGAAGTTAAAGAAATTTTTGATGCAAAGAATATCCATCACATTCCTGTGGTTCGATATAAAAAAATTGTAGGAATGATCAGTAAAAGTGATTTTTTCAACTTTTTACACGGATTTACGAAAAGTGATTATGACAAAACGTTGCAAAAAACACGACTCACTAGCTGGAAAGCCAAAGATATCATGACAGAAGGTCTTGCAAAGATTGATTCTAAAGAACCTATAAGAACAGCTCTAGGCTTATTTAAAATGAATCATTTCCATGCTTTACCAATTGTCGATGACGAAGAGTTGGTTGGTATTTTGACAACATTTGATATCATCAATGCCATCGCCAATGAACCAATTAATTTAGAAGATTACCAATTAGCAAAATCGTAAAATAAATGACAGTTGCAATTCAGGTATTAGGGGTGGAAGGATATAATAAGACCGATTTGTTGCGTTCAAATGTGGAGACGGCCCTTTCAAATTTAAATCTAGCATTAACCGTTGAGGAAGTAAATGAAGTTAATAGGTTAATGACATATGATATAAGTAGTATTCCTGCATTGGTTGTTGAAGGTAAAGTCATTTCTCAAAAGCAAATACCGAAAGTCTCAGAACTTGAAATCTTGTTCAAAACCATTTTTCAAAAAAATAAAAACGTGAGAACCATGAAAACCATCCTTTTTCCAACAGATTTCTCTAAAGCAGCTGAAAAATCGTTTATATACGCGTTAAAATTTGCCAATAAAATCGGTGCAAGTATCACCACTTTGCATGTTTATAAATTACCTGATATCAAAGGAGTCAATTTGCCTAAAACCTTAATGAAAATATATGAAAGCATCGATTTAGAGACTTTTGAAAATTATAAAAGTAATGTGCCTCAGTTGCATGAAATTGCAAAAGAGAACAATCTTGGATCCGTGCCGATTTATCACATCATGGAAGAAGGTGAAACCATTCCTACCATTCAAACAGTTGCTACTAAGAATAAGGCAGATATGATAATCATGGGCACTAAAGGTGCTACGGGTCTAAAGGAAATATTTATAGGTTCTGTAGCTGCCTCTCTTTTAGAAAAGGCGCCATGCCCTGTGTTGGTAGTTCCTGAAAAAGCTGTATTCGATGGAAAAATTGATAATATAGCGATGACTACTTCTTTTAAAAAGGAAGAGGAAGAAGCATTGAGAACGGTTCTCGCTCTTGCAGGGCTATTCCAAGCTGAAGTTCATTGTGTCAACATTGATTTAGCACATGTTGAACCTGTCTTGAAACGGATGGAGGTATTCAAGTCTGGATTTAAAGACGAGAAAAACATCCATTTTGAAGTGTTAGATAGTATTGATTTGGAAGAAACCATCAATAACTTTTTGCATGAGAAGAAAATTGATTTACTGGCTATGTTAACACATAGAAGAAAGCGGTTTCTTGAAAAATTATTCTCTTATAGTTTAACCAAGAAAATGGCGAATCACTTGGATACCCCTGTGTTGGCAATGCCTACGGATACAATATAATGTTTTTCCGTTCTCTAGCGCTTTATTCTTTTTTAGAAAAATAGAGGACATAATAACGATGGATAAATGTACGTGGGATTTATAAAGTAGAAGTCTGGCAGGTAAAGCTTCCTGCCGGACTTCAATTTTTAATAACGAAATTTTCACATAATTTTTTTTATGATTTTTCCTAAAAACCTTTCTTTCTATTCATTCCGTTTCTATCTTGGCCAATTCCTGAAAAAATGAAATTTGGTAACTTGAGGTTAGGGTTGATCCTGTTTTTTGGCAATTGTTTAATTACCAAAGTTAAAGAACCTTCGAACTCCTAATTTATACATAACGCATATTTTTGATGTCAATAGAAACGCAACCGTACTTGTTCATTGAAGAAGATTCAGAAATGAATCGGTTTGTTGAAGAAAATAAAAATATTTCCTGGCTTTGTTTTGATACGGAGTTTGTAGGTGAAAAACGATTTATGACGACGCTTTGTCTCATTCAAATTGCTACCGAAAATGGATACTATTTAATCGATACCCTAAAAGTCAAAAATTTACAACCCTTTCTGGATATGGTTGTAGATGAGCATATTATTAAAATCGCCCATGCTGGCGAAAATGACTATAGGCTTTTGAACTCCTGGTTTGGTGTCGTACCTAAGAATACATTTGATACTCAAATTGCTTCTGGTTTTGTAGGATATAAGTATCCTGTTTCCTTTAGAAAATTGGTGGAAAGTGAAGTAAATGTTCGAGTTAGTAAAGGTTATACGGTTACTGATTGGGAACGTCGACCAATGCAGCCAAAGCAATTGAAATATGCTTTAAGTGATGTCCTATATCTATATGATTTGTGGCAGTCTTTATCAAAAAAATTAAACAAAGAAGGACGATATGCCTGGGCAATTGATGAATGCAAAGAATTAGAAAAACCTAGTTGGTTTGAGCAAGATCCGAATAAAGAGGCATTTAACAGTAATATTATCAGAAGTTTAGCTCCTCGTGAACAATTATTTTTGATCAGGTTATATGCTTGGAGGACAGAGGAAGCACGCAGGAAAAACTATTCGAAAGAGATGATTTTACCCGGTAAATTATTCGGTCAAATCATCCGTGCCGTAAGTTCTGGAAAAGAAGCTTTATTTCACAATCGCCGATTACCCGATCACTTAATAAAACGATACGGTGATATTTTCATTGACTTATACAAGAGAGTTCCTACTGAAGAAGAGAAAGTGATCCTGGAGGGTATTCCTAGAGACAATAGTGACAATCCACAGCACGATATTATGATGGAAATGCTTCATTTATTGGTACGCTATAAATGTTTAGAAGATAATATTGCCCATAGTATCGTCATGCCAAGAACCTACTTGAAAAGGATGAAGGCTGATAAAGATTATTTTGAAGCTTGTATGGAAGACGGTTGGCGAAGAGCATATTTAGGGGAAGAAATTATCAATTGGTTCAAAAACAGAACGCGCCTACAAATAATTTTTGAAGAAGGTAAGTTTGAAATCAAAATGACTGAATAACAGGACAATTACTCCACTTAATTTCAGTACTAATACTTCAATACAAACAAAAGTATTGACATACATAAGACACAATGGTTTATCCGTTCTAATTTTTATGTATTGTAAACCTATATATGTAATATTGTATTGCCATATTTGCATGTTCCTTGAATGGGAACACTCCATTTTAAATCATTTTGAAATAAAATTTCAGAATACATTTTCTAACAAAACTTAATTCGTATTATGAAGAACAGAATTTTTACACTATTAGTCTTTCTTTTTGTGGCTTCTTTCTCTTTTGGTCAGTATACATTCTCTGACGATTTTGAAAGTTATGCTCCTGGAGATTTTATCGGTGTTCAGTCTTCTGAATGGACCACTTGGAGTGGTAATGTAGGTACGACTGAAGACGTTCAAGTAACTACAGCTGATGCAGCTAGTGGTGATAACTCTATTCGCTTTCAGTCTTTCACTACTGGTGGTGGACCACAAGATGTTGTCCTTCCTTTCGGTGGAAAATATGAAATTGGAACTTTTGAGTACAGTATGAATATGAAAATTCAAAGTGGTACTGGTGCTTACTTTAATTTTCAAGGAGAAGAAACCATTGGTCAAGTTTGGGCTTTAGAATGGTTGTTTTTATCTGACAACTCTTGGGTTGTTAGAAGTAATGGTGTTGACTACCTTACGGGTACCTACGAGCAAGATCAATGGATGGAAGTAAAAGTTACAGGTGACTTGACACAAAACGTGTGGGAAGCATTTGTTGATGGTACTTCTTTAGGTACATTCACAAATGGAATTAATGCAATCGCTTCTTTGGATTTATTCCCTGTTGAAGGCGTTACTGGTCAATCTACTTTCTTTGTAGATGATGTTTATTTCAACTATGAATTACCAGTATTATTAGACTTAGATGCTGCTTTAGTAGGTGTTAACACAAGTCCTTTTGCAATTGCTGGAAGTACAACAAACTTACGAGGTACAGTTAGAAATATTGGAAATAATCCAATCAATTCTTTCGATGTAACTTGGTCAAATGGTCTTGATGATGCGACTATGAATGTTTCTGGTTTGAATATCCCAACTTGGGGTGAGTATGAATTCGAACACGATACACCATTCTCAGTTGTTGCAGGAACAAACAATATCATCGTTAATATCACTAATGTAAATGGTGGAACTGATGATGATCCAAGTAATAACTCTATCACAGGAAGTATGGAAGGTGTTAATCCTGCTCCTGGTAGAAAAGTAGTAGTTGAGGAAGGTACTGGTACTTGGTGTGGCTGGTGTCCAAGAGGTGAAGTTTTCATCGAAACTATGGTTGAGCGTTACCCTGATCATTTCATTCCTATCGCTGTACACAATGGCGACCCAATGACAAATGCTGAGTACAATGCTTCTCTAGGAATTTCTGCATTCCCTAATATGTCAAACGAAAGAACTGAAAACTTCGGTTTTGGTGTTGTGGCTGATATTGAGAACAGATTCTTCCAAAGAATTACTTTAGCTCCTCCAGCAACTCTTGAAAGTTCAGTAGTTTATGATGCAGCAACTGGTCAAGTAACTGTTATTTCTCAAGCGACTGCTATAGAAGATGCAAGTGGTAACTACCGAATGGCGGTTATTTTAGTAGAAGATAATGTTACTGGTACAGGTAATGGCTATAACCAAGCAAACTACTATGCTGGTGGTGGAAACGGTGTTATGGGTGGCTATGAAGCTTTACCTTCTTCTGTTCCTGCTTCTCAGATGGTATACAAGCATGTAGGTCGTGAACTAGTTGGTGGTTTTAATGGCGTAAATGGTAGCTTACCTGCTGACTTAGTCAATGGTGAAGTTTATACTTATACTTTTGATCCTGTAACAATTGACCCTACTTGGAATGTGAATGAGATGCATTTAGTTACTGTGCTTTTGAATGCTCAAGGACACATTATCAATGCAAATGATCAAACATTCAACGAAGCGATCACAGGTACTAAAGAAGTATTTGTTAATCACATAGCTAAAGTTTCTCCAAACCCATTCAGCGATATAACTAACGTTGTATTGACTTTGGAAGAAAAAGCAAATGTTGAAATGACTGTATTCAATTCTATTGGACAAGTAGTTGCTTCTAAAAACTATGGCGAATTGTCTGGCGAGATGGTATTGCCTTTCAATGGTGCTGGTTTTGCAGAAGGTGTTTACTATATCCACATTCGATTGGACAATCAGTTGATTACTAAGAAAGTTATTTTGAGTAAATAATTTTCCTTGTACTTAGATATAAAAAGGCATTTTCGGAGAAATCCGGAAATGCCTTTTTTGTTTTTAAAATACCTTATCACTTCACTTTTACCTTAATCAACCCTTCCAATTTTAATACATCTGATAATGAATATAATAGGATGGGTTCCCCTTTTTGTGGTTATATTTTCATAGGCTTCAATGTTGGATATTCATTGCTTTCTCCAATAAAAAAAATATCTCCAATAAATCGTCCGAAGGAGACCTTAACTTTTGAGGTCTTAATCAAAACAGGTTTTTTGTGAATCAATTCTTCTGTCCTTATTTTTGCTTTTTTTGCCAAAGCTAATTCTCGACCTGAAGTTCCTCGTAATTCTAGCGTATCCACATCTTTTACTCGAATGGGTAAATACGTATAATGATACCATCCTAAATCGACCATGAAATCGGCAGTGTCTCCATCAACCACATATTTTCCGACAGCTCGAAATAACCCGATGTTCAATGCTTCTGAAAAACCAACTGGGTGATTTTGAAAATCGGCAGGAATTCTTTTATTTGCCATAAGGTATCTATTTTAGTGAATTATAAAATTAGAAAAAAATCAACATATAACAGCAATGACCGAATCTCTCAAGAAAGCAATCGAAGACCATCAAGACATAGTTAGGGTTAAAAACCATTTAGCACACTTAGTTAGTAAAATTCAAGAAGAAGAAGATTCATTAAAAGAATTAGGTAATGTGTTGGAAAAAGAACACCAGGACGTCAAGCGACTAGAAAAATTGAGTGTAAAGGGCATTTTTCACGAATTCTTAGGTGATAAGAAAAAGCAGTTAGGAATAGAAAGACAAGAATACTTAGACGTCGTTTTGAGATATAATGAGGCGGTGAAATACATTGAATTATTGGAGTTTGAAAAAGAAGTACTGGAAGAAAAATTAACTAAAGAAAAAGAAGTAAAAGAAACGCTAAACAAACTGTTGAAGGAAAGAGCTCATCAATTAATGAGAACTAACTCTGCTATCGGTAATGAATTGTTGCAAATTGAAAAACAGATAGACCAAAAACTGGCAATGAAAAGAGAGATTCATGAGGCATTGATCGTGGGTACTTCTATCATGTCCAAATTGAATATTATAATAAAATTATTGGGCAAAAATGAAGCATGGGGATATACCGGCGACAGATATTTAACAGGTATTGACCGACATCATGCATCAAAAAACATTGATAAAGCACTTCGCACAGGTTACGAAGTCAAACAACTATTACTTCAGTATGAAGATGAATTAAAGGATATATATGGGGATCGAAGATTTAGACTTGCTGCTACTATGAATACCATTCTCAATTTTACAGCAAATTTTCGTGGTAATTTGATTGCCGATTGGATTGTATCTGAAAAAATTCACCATACTTTTCACAATACGGTCGGCTTCAGAGATCAGATTCAAAGAATCAATACCTCTCTAACACAAGAGCTATCCAATACAGATACAGCGATGGAATATTTGGATAAAAAAAAGAAAGAAATCGTAATGGATTCATGAAGTATAAAGACCCAATAATTTTTCTAAATAATGAAACTCTATACCAAACTGATCTTTCAATTTTTTGACTTTTTCTAAGTACAAATCGTTCTTCGGCGCATCCGTATTCTTTTCGGCAACAATCATCACATTTTTGCCGGTATGCTCGGTAGATATAAATTCAAAAACCTTGGTTTTATAACCTGACGCCTCCAGAAGTAATGCGCGAATTGTATCCGTTACAATCTCGGCCTGGCGTTCTTTCAGAATTCCAAAATTTGTAACACTGTCCAACGGAGGGACAGTATTCATTTGTTTACGGATCTGTTTATGACAACACGGTGCACAAATTATTAGGTTTGCTTCTGCCTGTATTCCTTTAAAAATAGCGTCATCTGTTGCCGTATCACAGGCATGAAGGGCAATCAAAATATCAGCCTTAGAAAGTTCATAATTAGAAATAAATCCCTTTTCAAAGGATAGATTTTCAAAACCTACTTTTTGAGCGGTCTCATTACAAAAATGAATCAAATC
Source organism: Bacteroidota bacterium (assembly GCA_024743405.1). Lineage (GTDB taxonomy): Bacteria > Bacteroidota > Bacteroidia > Chitinophagales > Saprospiraceae > JANSWP01. Next base: position 16,049 of record JANSWP010000078.1, on the reverse strand, counting down.
TTCTCGAATCTCGACACCGACCACTTCCGATTTCAAATTCGCATTATTAGTCAGATAATCATATAAAGCAAAAGTCAGATACCCCTTGCCAGATCCCATATCGAAAATTTTCAGCCCATTCGTTTCTTTGATTGCTTTATTCTTTCGAATCAAACTTTCAATTATTTCAATAAATTTTTGAATCTGTTTATACTTATCGCCTTTATCCTTTTGTACACGCCCTACTCTATCTAAAATGCCCAATTCTGCTAAATAATTAATTTGAGTGGTAAGGGGTTCTTTTAACTTATCATGAGACCTTTTTGGTAGACTTGTAAAAGTGGGTTTTTGGATTTTAATATGATTTTTCAATCCTTTTATTTCTAAAACATAATCATTTTGAATCGTGAATAAGTTGGCAATTTGGAAAGATTGCCTAAGCATATTTTCAATAATCATTTTGCCTTCTTTCAAGTCAAAATTTTTGGTAATGTCTTTTCTATCCTCTCGATAAATCACCGAAAATTTTACTTTCTTTTTGACAATAGCCAACTTGATAATGACCTTCTTTAATAGTGTATTCCTATCTCGATTTTTGCTCAATGTCAATCTCACAAAAGTATTTTCATCAATACTTTTATCTAGAAGGTTCAGAAATTCAGTGAGCTTATTCATTTTTAATAATTATTAGGTTAGGGAGTTGGTAAACTATCAAATACCCTTTCCACAAAAAACCTTAAAAAATTGAGAATTAAGGTAATTACCATCAAATATTTTTAAATCTCAAATATTTTTCCACCAATATCTACAACAAAAAAATACTATAAAGCATTGATTAAAAGCGACTTAAACAATAAAAAAACACAAACCTAATTAACAATACCATAATCCTGTCTTTGTCAACTTATTCGAGACCCCGCATCTTTGACCTGTCAAAACGATTGAAAGAGTTCAATAAGATAATACATCAAAAACCGATTCTTTCTCAATACCGATACTAAAACTGTTGGACTCTTTCATCATTTTTTAATCTTTTAAACACATTTCATGAGACCCATTACTGCAAAAATCCTTAAAAGCTTAAAATCTATAACTCTTAGTTTTTTATTTTTATTAGGCACTCAAATCGCAAGTGCCAATCTTACTTTACATGGACAACTTTGTTCAGATCCTAATTCCGATATAGTAAAATTAAAAATTACTTCAGAAGGATTCGACGATTTATTTTCTTTTCAATTCACCTTCAATTGGGATGTAAATGTTCTTGAGTATCAATCTTTAGGAGAATATAGTTTACCTCACTTTAGTCAACAAAACTATGGTACCGTTTTTTCGAATGACGGCATGCTTAATTTCTCGTGGCACGATGGAGACGGTGTTGGAGAGACTATAGAAGATGGTAGCCATGTATTCACTATCTTCTTTAAAAAATTGACCAATGATGATCCAAATCTCTCTATTGATGGCTCTAAGACTCAAGTAGAAGTAATAAACGGAGATTGGAATGAAATTGATCTGTTTTTTAATTTCAATACAGATCCTTGTTCATCTGATCCAAACTCAACTACCAAAACCAAAGACACACCGATTACCAACCTTTCTGCCCAAATTCACCCAAATATCGTTTTGCCAAATGAATCACTTACCTTAATAATTCAGGGTAATGAAACCACCAAATTGGAAGCCTCAACTTTCAATTTGGAAGGAAAATTATTGAATACCCAAACGGTTCTTCACCTATCTGAAAAGTCTGAAATCAAGTTGAATGCACCCGCAGCTTCTGGGTTATATTTTGTAAGAATTTTAGATGAGCAAGGAGGGGTAAAAACCTTAAAATTGGCAGTTCAGTAATTAATTAAGTAATCCAATAGCCTTTCTCTTCAACTTTCCATAAGCCTCTGTGCTTGTGGAAAGTTTTTTTTGTCCATATAAATAAAGGCTATGATATTCTAAGACTATGGTCAAACTCTAACTTACTGATAATAAATATTTTACGGACTCAATTACACATCAATTCACTTATTCACCCTGATCCACGTACTCATTAATTTATACTCAGAATCATAAGCTATTGATTCTCAGTTCTGAAAAATTTTCAACCTGCCCTAACAACTAATTGGTTCCGTACTTACTTTCCACTAAATTTTACATTTCTTTGCTTGAAATCATTGAAAGGGTATTAAAACAAAAAAATACTCTATTCTTGAATGCTCATTGTAAATCCCTTTCAAAGCCTAACTATCTCAAATCTTCAAATCTGTAACATGTCTGAACTAAAACAAAAGCTCAATCTTTATGGACTCACTATGATTGCAGTAGGGTCATGCATTGGTGCGGGTATATTTGCGACACCCAATGGCGTTGTTCAAGCTTTACCTCATCAAGGATATGCATTATTGATGTGGACAATCGGAGGTTTAATTGCACTCACAGGTGCCTTGACTTTCGCCGAATTGGGAGGTATGTATCCAAAAGCCGGTGGAGTTTACGTTTTCATCAAAGAAGCTTATGGCGACGCCGCAGGATTTCTTTATGGCTGGGTGATGTTGTTGGTTATTCATGCTGGGGCACTGGCCGCATTGAGTTTGATTTTTGCAGACTATTTGAAATTTTTCATCCCCGGTTTGACGGAAAGTACAAAGGTTTTTATTGGTATTGGAACAATGATTTTTCTGACGGCACTAAATGTAATTGGTGTTCAAATTAGCCAAGTCTTTGCCAATGTCTTTACAGGTTTAAAACTGCTTGCAATCGCCGTGATTGTCATTATCGGATTCTTTCTATATGAACCAATTGAGACAAATGAGATAACCCTTTCACTTTCTAAAAATCCACCAGAAAATTTAATGAGTGCGATGTTGGCAGCTTTGGTGGGTGTACTATTCTCATTCGGAGGCTGGCATCATGCTTCTTATCTCGCTGGAGAAGCTATAGAGCCACAAAGAACAGTTCCACGTGCCATGATCTTTGGGACAATCATTGTCACAATAACTTATGTTTTTTTAAATTATGCCTATATGGCTTTTTTGCCCCTTCCCGAATTGACAGAATCATCGGCCGTTGCTGGTGATGCACTTTCAAAGATGGGACCATTAGGTGGAAAGTTTGCGGCGATCATTATTGCTATCTCCGTTTTTGGAACGATTGGAATATATACCGTTTCTGCGCCTCGTATTTATTTTGCGATGGCAAAAGATGGTATCTTTTTCCAACAATTAGCCAAAATTCATCCAAAATATAAAACGCCAGTCAATGCGATGGTCTTCCAAGTTATTTGGGCAAGTTTAGTACTGTTATTTTGGGGTGCATTTCATGATGTAATTACCTATGTGACCTTTATGGATATTGCTTTTATGACTTTGGCAGCCTATGCAGTTATACGTTTTAGAAAAACTAAAAAGGAGGTTGAAAGACCATATAAAACTTGGGGATATCCTATTGTACCCTTTATTTTTATTGGTATTTCTGGCGCATTTGTCATTCATACTTTGATTGACCAACCTAAACAAGCTTTGGCAGGTTTAGTCCTTTTAGGAATAGGTTTTATGGTTTATTGGTTTTTCTGGAAACAAAAAAAGTAAAATTTTAACTCTTTAAAAATTGACGAAAACCTAACTTTGCGCGTCTTTAAGACAACACTCTAAATCGTCAGAACCGAAATAAAAATTCATGATACTCAGATTAGTCCTTTTAATTTTTCTTGTTCAAGTTTCCAACACTTCATTTGCTCAAACCAAAGGATACAAAATCACTGTAACTATTGACGCATTTGAAGAAGATACGGTTTTTCTTGCCTATCGACGTGCCGACAAGGTTTATTCAAGAGATACTGCCGCTTTGATTAATGGTCAATTTACGTTTAGTGGCGACAAAATACTTCCCACTGGTATTTATCTAATTTTAATGCCCCCTGATAATAAATTTGTAGAGTTTGTTCTATCGAAAAACGAACAACACATTGAAATAGCTACCAAAGCGCCAGATTTTTATGGGAATTTGACCTTTAAAAATGCACCAGATAACCAACTATTATTTGATTATCAAAACTATATGTCCCAAAAAATCCAAGAATCACAAACTTATCAAGAGAAACTCGCCACAGCCACAGATGAGTTAACAAAAGCCCAATGGCAAACGCAACTGAATCGATTGCAAGAGCAAGTGAGTGTTCATCAAGAAACATTGAGAAGTCAACATCCTGATAAATTCACCTCTAAGCTAATTGGCGCTTTTCAAGAGCCAAAGGTTCCAGAATCTCCTAAAAAAGCAGATGGCACCATTGACGAAACTTTTCCTTTTCGGTATTATCGCGAACACTATTTCGACTCTTTTGATTTTTCAGAAGAAGGCTTGGTTAATACCCCTTATTTAAAACAAAAAATCGAGTATTATTTAGATAAATTAACGGCACAAATTCCTGATAGTTTGAATATAGCGGTAGATTATATTTTAGAAAAAACACAATCCAATAAGATTGTATTTCGATATACGATTTCGCACATTTTAAATCGATATTATCGACCTAAAATTGTGGGTTTAGATGCAGTCTATGTTCATATCGCTAATAAATATTATAAAACAGGCATCGCCGATTGGGTAAATGAAGATGATTTAAAAAAAATACTGGATGACGCCTATATGATTAATGGCGTTTTAATCGGCAATCCTGCCCCCGAAGTGAGTTGTAACCTGTTCGATTACGAAACGGAAACTTGGACAGATAGCTTAGTCAATTTATATGAAATAGACTCCGAATGGATCGTGGTTTTTCTGTGGAAACCAGGATGCCCTGCCTGTAAAAAAATGACGGAAGAACTCAAAGTTTTCTATGAAAACTGGAAGGATAAAGGAGTAGAAATTTATGCAATTAGTTCCGCTAGTAAAAAAGATTTGGAAAAGGCGCAAAAAGACATTAAAGAAAAAGATGTAAACTGGATAACAGTAGCTGATCCTTACTTAAAAGAACGTGCGTTGATGAAGTATTATGGGACTTCCTTACCCAAAGTTTATTTATTGGATAAAGAAAAAATTATCCGCGCAAGTCGGGTGGGAGCTTCTCAATTGGAAGAAATTATTCTGAAAGAAAAAGAGAAAAAAGCAGAAAACTAACTACTTTGCCTTACACAGTTTGAAAACGATTATTCGTGACCTTGACCATATATCAAATTGAAAGCAATGCCCAACAATCTAGACAATTGTCCAAATTGTACTTTCCCTTTTCCGATGAAGGCAAAGTACTGTTCTCAATGTGGTCAAAAACGTACTGATGGTCGCCTCACTTTTGGCGAAATGATGAATGAGTTTTCGGACGCCATTTTTAACTTCGATTCTAAAATTTTCAAAACCATATTCGCATTATTCATTCCTGGGAAATTAACGAATGAATATTTCAAAGGGCGCCATAGACGATATATTCACCCGCTCAGAATATTTTTAGTTTTAACAGTTGGGGTGATTGCCGCAGCGACTTATCAATTGGATAACCCAGATTTTATAGGGATCGGTGATGAAATGAATCGTAAAAGGCAAAAGCATAATAAAATGCTCTATATGGTAGATACGGATTCTTTGATCCGTTTAACTGCCGAAGAAAATTCCCATCCAAAAGCAATAGAGGCACTAGACTCTCTTTCCCAAAAGTTGTTTAAGGGTAAGAAAATAACAAAAGAAGATAGTATTGACTTATCCAAGAATTTCAATATTATGGGAGATAACAATTTAAAAATTGCTTTTGATGATTTTGATAACTTAAGTCCGGATTCAATCGTTAATCTTTACAATATTCAAGGAGGGACGACCAAGCGTTTTTTAACCAAACAACAAATTCGATTAAGTCAAAGAGGCGAAAATTTCGGATTTTATCTAATCGGCAATGTTAGTTGGATGGTTTTTTTCATGATGCCCGTTTTTGGTTTAGTTTTAAAATTACTGTACCTGCGAAAAAACTACTATTATGTTGAACATCTTATATTCTCCTTCCATACACATTGCTTTGCCTTTCTCCTATATATTATTATGATTTTGTTTGGCCATTATGCTCCGGGATGGATCATCGGGGGTGGATTTGTAGTCCTGGCTATCTATCTTTTTAATGCATTAAAAGCTGTTTATAAACAAAGTAACTTTATCACGATGATCAAATATATCATCATGTCAGTTCTCTATATTTTTGTCCTGAGCTTTGCTGTATTTGTGACTAGCGTGGCTAGTTTTGCCTTATTTTAATAAACCTTCAAAATCTTCAAGATTTCCATTCATAAATTAACTAACCTTTCCTAAACGGAATTACTTTTGCATCTTTTTCAGACTTTGAGAGTAAGTATATTGGAGAACTATCAAAATTCTAAGTTTTTCTCTCTCAAAACCTCACTTTCTCAATTTCTAACATGAGCATTTACGATCAATACGAAACCGTTATAGGTCTTGAAATTCACGTTCAATTAGCCACAAAGAGTAAAGCATTTTGTTCGGATGATACCACTTTTGGCGCATCTCCGAATACTCATGTGAGCGCCATTTCTTTAGGTCATCCTGGCACCTTGCCACGTTTGAATAAGAAACAAATAGAATATGCGGTAAAATTAGGTTTGGCTTTGGGGAGCGAAATTAGCTTGAAAAGCTATTTTGATCGTAAAAATTATTTTTATACGGACTTACCGAAAGGCTATCAAATAACACAAGATCGGTTGCCCATTTGTATAGGAGGTGAATTGGAGGTTCGATTGAAAGATGGCAATAAAAAAATCCGGATTCACCATATTCATATGGAAGAAGACGCCGGAAAATCAATTCACGATCAAGATCCAAAAAATACTTTGGTGGATTTAAATCGAGCTGGTGTACCACTTTTGGAGATTGTGTCAGAGCCAGATCTACGCTCAGCGGAGGAAGTGGATGCGTTTATGACGGGCATGCGGCAGTTGGTTAGATATTTAGAAGTTTCAGATGGAAATATGCAAGAGGGTTCTATGCGATGTGATGTCAATGTTTCCGTTCGAAAGAAAGGAGATACTACGCTTGGACAAAGATGTGAGATTAAGAACTTAAACTCTATGCGTTATGCCCGGAAAGCCATAGAATTTGAAACTTCACGCCAAATTGATTTAATTGAATCCGGTGGAAAAGTGGCTCAAGAAACCTTGAATTTTAATCCATCAACTGGCAAAACCGCACCCATTCGAGATAAAGAGAATGCACATGATTATCGGTATTTTCCGGAGCCTGATTTACCGCCAGTCATTATTTCAAAAGCCTTTATTTCAGAATTAGAAAAAGCTCAACCACCCCACCCTTTGGCTTTGTTTAATCAATTTCAAAAGAAATATAAGCTCTCCGAATACGATGCGAATTTATTGACTGAAGAAAAATTAACAGCCTTATTTTTTATTGATTTGGCTCAACATTCAAAAAATTATAAAGCCATTTCAAACTTGATTATCAATAAAATAAATCCTTATTTGAGTGAATCGAATACTGGTTTAAACGATTTTCCTATTTCGAAAAAACATCTCTCTGAGTTTATACAATTGATTGACGAAAATAAAGTCAGTAATTCAATGGCCTACCAACGGCTTTTCCCCGAAATGTTGAAAAATGGTGAAAAAGCACCGCTGGACCTTGCCGAAAAACTTAACTTAATCCAATCTTCTGATTCCGACTTTTTAGAACAAATCGTCGATGAAGTTCTAGCCAAAAACCCAGATAAGGTGGCAACTTATAAGAAAGGGAAAAAAGGACTAATTGGATTTTTTATGGGAGAAGTGATGCGTGCCTCCAAAGGAAAAGCAGATCCGAAAAAGACGAATGGGTTGTTAGCCAAGAAGTTAAATGTTTAGATTGGTTTAAGTCTGAAAATAGAAAAAAGGAATGCCTTATTGGGAAGGTTCCTCCTGAGGTTTTGGAAGACAAAACAGAACTCACAAAATGGGCAATGATCTCTTATAAAATCGCTATTAATGGCAAGAAAAAGTTAGGTTTTTTCTAAAAATTGAACGTTGAAGGTATATTTGGGTATTACAAAACAACTCAAACTAAAATTGATGTACTGGAGCCAATCTACCAAAATTACCTTTCGCTTTTTCTTTTGCTACATCACACTTTTTACCATTTCCAATCAGTTTGTTTTAATTACTGGCTTAATTGATCCAATATGGCAAAAAATAGTGCCTTGGTTTTCAACTAATATTTTGGGTAGAGCATCGGAAATTTCCCTTGCCCCAAGTGGGAGTGGGGACACCACTTATAATTGGATTTCTTTACTTTGTTATATTGTTACTTCTCTTTTAGTCACTTTGATTTGGTCAATTATTCATAGACATCGTTCAAACTATAATCGCCTATTAATTTATTTAACCATCCTAATCCGGTACTATTTGATCCTTCAAATGGTCAGTTATGGATTCGCAAAAGTCTTTTATTCTCAATTTCAACCAGAGCGATTATCAAGATTAATACAACCCTATGGAGACTCTTCCCCAATGGGGCTATTATGGACTTTTATGGGACATTCCCAAGGCTATAATATTTTCGCTGGCGGCGGAGAGTTATTAGGTGGATTACTTCTTCTTTTCCGTCGAACGCGGACATTGGGCGCATTGGTGACTTTTGCTGTTATGGTAAATGTCATGATGTTGAATTATTTCTATGATGTGCCAGTCAAGATCCTTTCAACACACATCGTTTTGATGGCGCTTTTCCTTATTTCATTAGATTTCAAAAGGTTATATAAATTATTTATTTTAAATCAACCAACTGCCTCTAAGTCCTTACCAGACTTTACGGATAACCCAAACTTAATTAAGGTCAAAAATATGCTCAAATGGGTTTTAGTTATTGGTTATTTAGGATATGGAGCCTATACCACTTTAGAAGTCAAGAAAGAATGGGGGCATACAGCTCCTAAGCCGCCACTTCATGGTCTCTATGATGTAGAAACATTCATTCAAAATGGAGATACACTTCCTCCTCTTTTGACAGATCGAGATCGTTGGCGAAGATTAATGGTCGAACGCAATGATTATGGCATCGTTTATCCGATGGAAGGACAAAAAAAATGGAAAACATTTAAAACGGATACGGCAAATAATATTATCCAATTTTATGGAATTGGAGACACCTTAAATATAGATACACTTTATTATTCAAAGTCTGATTCAAGTTATCTAAAGCTAAATGGCATACTGCAAGGAGATACTATGGAGATGATTTTAAAAAAGAAAAGACGGGAAGATTTTTTGTTGGTCAACCGTGGCTTTCATTGGGTTAATGAATATCCCTTTAATCGGTAAAATGATTTCTTTATAAATTCATCACTTTTATGGGAAGAAACACACCTAATACATTGAGTAAAGCATCATAATTGTGTACCTCCTTTAAATACATTTAATGATGCCAATTCAACTTTCTTTTTTACTATTTTTTATCGCATTAATCTTTTCCAACTGTTCTATTCCCAGTAAACTCAACGGCACTTGGGTTGTCAAGAATGTCAAAGTCGGTTCCGACATAATGACGCCTATGGGAAAATGGGTGAAATTTCAAAAAAACCATACACAAACATCCGGTAATGGCTGGGTTCAACATACCGTCGGAACTTGGCAGTTCAATAATAAAACTAGTCAATTAGCATTTCTACAAACCAATGGTTTCAAAGATGAATATGGTCCTTTTAGCCTGAAAATAGGTAAAGATGAAATGGTCTGGAAAAGAGAAGAAGAAGGTCAAAAAGTAGAAGTAACGCTTCTAAAAACAGATATCATTCCCCAAGCTCCACCTGACAAGTTATTAGGCGTTTGGGATTTGGAAAAAACAATTGAAGAGGAAGAAGATATTTCCTCAACTTATGACCCTAATCAAAAGCGCTATTTATTCCTTAAATGGGATAAAATTTTCACTATTCAACATACTCCACAAGGCAGAATAATGGGCATTTATAAAACACATGGGCACAAACAAGAAGTCCAATTTGTTTATTATAGTGACCCTCCAAAAATTGAAACTTGGCAATATGAAGTGAATGAAAATAAGCTTGTTCTAAATGGCGTTATTTCAGGGAAGAAAATGGTCAAAGAATACAGAAAAATTGATCATTTTCCACAATAAAAAAGAAAGCCCTGTTGGAATTCCTCTTCCAACAGGGCCTTTATATAAAACACTCGTGCTTTTTATCAAATTATTCCTTGTCCAATCATCGCTTCTGCTACTTTCACAAAACCAGCGATATTCGATCCTTTTACATAATCTATGTAATTTTTATCTACTCTACCATATTCACTGCACTGTTGATGAATTTGCTGCATAATCTGTTGCAATTTAGTATCAACCTCATACCGAGTCCAAGACAATCTTAAGCTATTTTGGCTCATTTCTAAACCAGAAGTTGCCACTCCACCTGCATTCGAAGCTTTTCCGGGGGCATATAATATTTTTGCTTTCTGGAAAGCATTAATTCCATCAATAGTCGTAGGCATATTGGCACCTTCCGCAACGCCTTTACAACCATTATTAATAAGAATTTCCGCATCTTCTTTATGTATCTCATTTTGCGTTGCACAAGGAAAAGCTAAATCGCAAGGGATATCCCAAGGTTTTCCATTTTCAATGTACATCAACTTATACTCCTCTGCAAATTCCTTGATTCTACCCCTTCGATTATTTTTCAGATTCATGATATAAGCTAATTTTTCCTCATCGATACCTACCTTGTCATATACTGTTCCAGAGGAGTCTGACATAGAATGAACAGAACCACCTAATTGAAGTATCTTCTCAGCCGTATATTGAGCGACATTCCCAGAACCAGAAACGATGCACTTCTTACCTTCTATGCCGTCATTATTGGCTTTCAACATTTCATTCATAAAATAAACACAACCATAACCAGTCGCCTCAGGACGAATCAGACTACCACCAAAAGTGATACCTTTTCCTGTCAAAACACCCGAATGCTCATTTCTCAATTTTTTATACATCCCCATTAGGAAACCCACCTCACGACCACCTACTCCGATATCTCCAGCAGGTACATCTGTATCAGACCCAATATGACGGAACAATTCCATCATAAAAGCCTGACAAAAGCGCATGATTTCGTTATTAGATTTTCCTTTGGGATCAAAATTTGAGCCCCCTTTTCCGCCACCCATTGGAAGTGTAGTCAAGCTATTTTTAAAGGTTTGTTCAAATCCCAAAAATTTCAGAATACTGAGATTCACGGTTGGATGAAATCGCAATCCTCCTTTGTAAGGACCTATCGCATTATTAAATTGAACCCGATAACCCTTGTTGACTTGAACTTGATTGTTGTCATCCATCCAAGTAATTCGGAAGGATACAACCCTATCAGGCTCTGTGATGCGTTTCAAAATACCATAACCTTGATATTTTGGATTTTTAGCTACAAAAGGCACTACGGTTTCTGCCCATTCTTGGACAGCTTGATGAAATTCTGGTTCGTTTGGATTTTGGAGATGGACCTGCTCCATAAATGTGGACAGTTGCCGTCCATTGGATTTTGTTAGAACTGACATTTCAAATTGGTTTTTTTCAATTACCGATTTCTATTGTTATTTCAAAAATCCCGAAATCAATTAACTGAAAATTTTGGTTAGGCTAATAAGTTCAAAAAAATAGGACTATTATTATAGCCCTTAAACAAATCTAAAATATTTTTTGGGTGTAAAAAGGCATTTTCAGGATTTTCTTCTTCATTCAGACATAACTAATACAAAGCAATCGGATTTTTCACGTATTTATTTATTTTTTTGATACGATTCCCGAAAAGATCTTAACCGAAGAAGAAGAAGAAGAAGATGCTTCTTTTTTTGAAAATCAAGTTCTCTGAATCTCAAAAACCAATATCCCGAGATACATCAAAACAAATACACTCCCAGCGAGCCACTCAACTACAGATCCACCATTGTTCACCAATGGATACGCAATAAAAAAGAAAATTATAATTCCAATAACGATAAAAGCAAAACCATTTTTTAGGCGGTCAAAACGGTTATTATTATTATTGGATTTCATGTCCTAAATTTAGGGAATATTATCATCAATGGAATGAATTTAGGGAGTAGGAAATAAATAATCTACCCATTTCACTTGCTATTTTTCCTTCATTTTTCGTTAAAAATACTCGCCATACCTATGGTTATGTCTGTGTTTTTTGCCTCCACTGAAGAAAAAATAGCTGTGCAAAATTTGGGTACCTTATTTATTTCCTGCTCCCTTAAAATATAATCAATGAAATCACCTACATTCAAAATCATCTTATTTTGCCTATTATTTTCTGGGTTTTCTCCATCAGTTTTTGCTCAAACCCCTGAAGAAAAAATTGATCAGCTTTTTGCTCAATGGGACAAACCCGATAGTCCTGGCGCAACCGTGGCCGTTGCTCAAAATGGCAAAATCATTTTTTCCAAAGGCTATGGTAGTGCCAATTTGGAATATGGAATTCCAAACACACCCACTACTGTTTTTCATGTCGCCTCCGTTTCTAAGCAATTCACTGTTTTTTCCATTTTATTACTTCAAAAGGATGGCAAATTATCATTAGAAGATGACATTCGAAAATACATTCCAGAAGTCCCCGATTTTGGAAAAACGATCACTTTAAGACATTTGGCTTCACATACAAGTGGTATGAGAGACCAATGGAATTTACTCGCTATGGCTGGTTGGCGAATGGATGATGTGATTACAAAGTCCCATATTTTAAAACTAGTAGAAAGGCAAAAGGAACTCAATTTTGAGCCAGGTGAACAATACAATTATTGCAATACAGGCTTCACTCTTTTGGCGGAGGTTGTTGCACGAATTTCTGGCAAATCATTCGCTGAATTTACTGCCGAACGCATCTTTCAACCTCTAGAAATGACCAATACCCTTTTCTATGATGATCACGAAAAAATCGTCAAAAACAGAGCTTATTCTTATTCTTCAAATACGGGGGAACTAAAGAAAAGTGTATTAAATTTTGCTAATGCCGGCGCGACAAGTTTATTTACGACAGCCGAAGATTTAATGCGTTGGACGATGAATTTCAAAGAATTGAAAGTAGGAACAAAAGCTATAATAAATGAAATGAACACACCTCATGTCCTTAATAATGGAGATACTTTTGGAGGAGCCTTGGGGCAATTTGTCACCCCATATAAAGGCTTAAATCAAATACAACATGGTGGCTCAGATGCAGGATATAGAAGTTATCTAACAAGGTTTCCAGACCAAGATTTTGCAGTGGCAGTTTTCAGTAATCTGGGTGAATTCAACCCTAACCGTTTAGCACTACAAGTAGCGGATATTTATTTGGAAAAATACATGGAGGCACCTATGGTTTCTACACCAAATAACCCTAAATCTAAAGAACGGAAACAACTGAAATTAAGTCAAAAACAACTCAAAAATTTTGAAGGAAATTATTGGAATGAAGCTGGCTCTTATTCTCGAAAAATATACTTAAAGAATGATACCTTGATGTATCATAGAAGTGGTGGAAATGAGAGCCCATTGGCACCAATCAGCAAAAATAAATTTCAAATGTTGAATGTGGAAGTAGATTTAATAGTAAAATTTGAACCTACCCAAATGATCGTAACTATAAATGGAGAAGAACCAATCTACTCAGAAAAATATGTACCCTTGGCAATCACCAAGGAGATGTTAAAAGAATATACCGGAACATTTTATAGTGAAGAATTGGGTACTTCATACACTTTTGATGCTAATAATGAAGGGCTTATCGCTAAACACCTTCGTGCTGTAGATTTCAATTTGATGTCTGTTCACAATGATTTGTTCTCTACCAACAGTTGGTATTTTCAGAACGTAAAATTTGTCAGAGGGGAAGACGGAAAAATTACAGGAATCCTCGTATCTAGTGGAAGAGTTCAAAACCTTTGGTTTGAGAAATTGTAAAATAATTCCAAATCTCTAAACCAACCACTGAATTAGTGGAAATTCAACAAAACCCAATGTTATGATTTTAGAAGCAGGATATTTATTTATCAAAAAAGGAGAAGAAGGACAGTTTGAAGAAAAATTCAAATTAGCGACTCAATACATTAGCTCGATTGACGGATATATCAGACATAGTTTAAAACGATGTATAGAGCAAGAAAACAAATACCTTTTGCTAGTTGAATGGGAAACGCTAGAAGCACATATGGTCGGATTTCGGAAATCAGAAGCCTTCTTGGAATGGCGAAAATTAATCGGACCCTACTTTGAAGCAGCTCCCAACATGGAACATTTTAATGCATTTTTTGAAAATGAAAAATAACCAAAATTGACTTTTCGGCCAGCCATCATACAAGATATTCCTCAAATCCAGATCGTCCGAAATTCGGTGAAAGAAAATACGCTATCCAATCCGAATCTAATCAAAGATGCTGATATTGAGCACTTTATGACTAAAAGAGGAAAAGGTTGGGTTTGTGAGGTTGAGAACCAAATTGTCGGATTTTCAATTGTTGATTTGGAAGAAAATAATGTTTGGGCATTATTTATTAAACCAGCATTTGAGAAAAAAGGTATCGGGCGAAAACTGCATGACTTGATGATTAATTGGTACTTTAAGCAAACTACTGAAACGATTTGGTTGGGCACTTCGCTTAATACACGGTCCGAAATATTTTATGAAAAATGTGGTTGGGATAAAGTCGGAATGTATGGGGAAGGGGAAGTAAAATTTGAAATGGGTTTTAATAATTGGCAAAAAACAGAAAATCATGACCAATAAAATTCTACATGGTTATAGTCGATCATTTTGGCATTTCTTGGCAATTGAACTTTGAGAAAAAATGAAGGTTTCATAATCTAGCGAAGCCAGTAACATATTTTCAACTTAGTAACGAGCAAATAATAAGTCTTCTCTATTTGCCCAACACGAAGATTTTGAAATGCTAATTACTATGGTTTAAAAAATCAGCCCATTGTAAACATCAAATCATATTCACTTGACATTTCCTCATTATAAACATAACCTTCGACCTCCAATCCTTTCAATTCTTCAATGTCTGTTATGTTATTTTGAATAATTTGCCGAGACATGGCACCACGGGCTTTTTTCGCAGTGAATGAAATAACTTTATACACGCCATTTCGATTTTCTTTGAAATTGGCAGAATATAGTTCCCCATCTAAAAGATCCGGTTTTACAGAATGAAAATATTCCTTAGAGGCAAGATTTAATATGATATTTGAACCTAATTCGGCGAGATCTTCATTAATAAGATTCGTGATTTTTTTGTCCCAAAATTCGTATAAATTCTTCTTTCGACCATTTTTCAATCTTGTTCCCATCTCTAGCCGATAAGGCTGCATCAAATCTAAAGGCTTTAACAATCCATATAAACCTGAAAGAATTCGCAAGTGCTTTTGAGCAAATGCCATCTCTTTTTCACTAAAATTCTCCGCTTGTAAGCCTGTATATACATCTCCTTTGAAAGCTAGGATCGATTGTTTGGCATTTTCTAAAGTAAAAGGGGTATGGTAATTCTGGTATCGTTCTACATTTAATTCGGCAATATTATCGCTTACACTCATCAATTCCTTTATCTTTTTAGCCGATTTTTTTTTCATCACTTTGACCAATTTTTCACTATCCGCTAACATGCGAGGAGTCGTATGCATTTTCAAATCTGTCGGATCAAAATTCAATGTTTTTGCAGGAGAAATAAGGATAATCATTATAAGATATTTTTAAGAAAAGTAACCTTTTATCTAGGAAAATGTTTTAGGGAGGCAAAAGTAAAAAGTATGATGCAAATAAGAAATCTTTACCAATAACCTTACTAAGTAACGGCTAAAAAATAAGTCCGCCAATTTGAAATAGTAAATTTTGGATTTTAGCAAGGCAAAAATACTTTTTGCGTTCGCCTTTGTACCTTCTGGCACAAAGGTATAGCCAAATGTATTTTTAACACAGTGAGTGGAAAAAAGAAACTAAAATTTGCTATAGATAATATTGCTCTCTTACTTAAGTAAGTGCTTGGACAGAAATAACTCACACATATTATGACGGACTATTTTTTCACCATATTTCGTTAAAAATACTCGCCATATCTAAG
>JANSWP010000079.1 GCA_024743405.1 Bacteroidota bacterium | reverse complement strand
GCTTGGATTGACGGATTTAAAAGTTTAATAATCCGATATGAGACAAATGCCAGTCACTGGCTTGGGCTACATTATTTGGCTTTTTCGGTTATCCTTTTGAGGAAAGCTGAAAAAGCTCCAAAAAAACTTTAGACAACTTCTCTATAATAATTCCTGGTTCTGGGGTAAATTCAAACTATTTTCGTCCGTTATCAAATCCTCGAAATGATAATAAATTTGTTTTTCTTTTCATTGGGCGATTACTATACGATAAAGGTGTGGAAGAATATGCTGAGGCTTCAAAACAAGTCCGGCAAATTGCAAAAAATGCTGAATGCTGGATAGTTGGAGAATTAAGTCCAAGCAATCCTTCTGCTGTGTCCAAAAGTAAATTTTTCAATTGGATTGAATCGAAGAATATTCGATATTTTGGAACGACTAAAGATATTAGGGGTTATATAAAACAAGCTGATGTTGTAGTTCTACCATCATATAGAGAGGGTGTTCCACGGGCTATTTTGGAAGCGATGTCTATGGAAAAACCCATAATTACAACGGATGTTGCTGGATGTAATGATACGGTGGAAGAAGGTGAAAATGGATTTATAGTACCCCCTAAAGATAGCGTGGCTTTAGCAAGGGCAATGATTCAAATGTATCTTCAAAGCGCAGAAGAATTGGAGATAATGGGAAAGAAGAGTAGACAATATGTGTTAGAAAGATTTGATGATAAAATAATAACAAAATCTTACCTTAAACTTTTAAGGGAGGTTCTTCATACTTTTCCAGATGTTAAATCAAAACGAAAAGGTCAGGCAATACTTTGATTCCATTGCTAATTCCTATCCAGAGCGATTCACTTCTAAGCGACCTTTTCATAGTTATTTTTTCATAGAAAGACTAAGGTTAGCAACTCAAGATTTTGATTTTAAAGGAAGATCTATTCTAGATATTGGAGCGGGGACTGGAATTTTATATGATTTTTTGAATGAAAGCTGTACCCATTTTGAATATTTTGGAAACGACCTTTCCTTAGAAATGCTTACTCAAAGCAATATACCAAAAGAGTATCAAGTTTCGGGAGAAGTATATAAAATAGAATTTAAGAATAAAGGATTCGATTTTATTTTTTTATTAGGTGTTACTTCTTACATGTCGATGTCCGAAATGAAAAAAGTTTTTTTTTTTATTAATGAAAATTTAAAAAGTGATGGGAGGGTAATCATTAGCTTTTCAAATAAAAAATCCCTAGACTTTTTTTTTAGACAGGTATTATATTTTTTAATGAAAATGCTTCGACTAAAAAGAGGATTAATAGGACAAAATTTTAAAACTACGTCTATAAAAACCGATTCTTTGCGAAGACTCATTCCTGCAGAATTGAAAATTGAAAAACAAATCTGGTTTAATTATACCTTCTCGCCAATCAATCAACTTTTCCCTAATTGGTCTATTTATCTTTCTAAAAGAATAGCAAAACTCAAGCCTTCAGGGTTAAAACATTTCTTAGGTGCCGATTTTTTAGTCATTTTTTCTAAGCAATCTTAAATAGTCAGAGCTGATCCTTTTGACTAAAAATGGCTCGGTCAGCTTAAACATCTCTCCTACTTCTATGACCTTACCTTTATTAATTTCCAAATAGTTTTTCAAATTCTCTAATTCATTTTTTGAACGTCCAGATAGAGACTCATTTACATTTAAAATCATTGGATAATCCGCAAAAAATAGCTTAAATAAATCCTTTTTAATTGAATGGATATTGATAATAGGTCTTCTAGATGCCAAATAGTCTACACTTTTACTCGGTAATTGATAATTGCTTTTATTGCTGATATTTAATAAAAAATGCATTTGAGAGACTATATTCGGAATAGCTTCTCGAGGTACTAAACCATATAAAATTATATTATTCTGTAAATTTTTATGCTTTTCGATTTTTCGAATAAAATATTCACTTATTTCCCCAAAAAAGTGAACAATGATTTGATCTTTCAATTCTGGAAATTCTGGAAATATTCTTTTTAATAGCATTAAGAAACCATCTGGTTCCCTTATATGCTTAAAAAAGCTACCAAAGTAACCAATATGGGTTTTTGAAAGATCTAAGCCCAGATCAAAATTATAGATGTCATTATAATTTAATTTTAGAAGAGGAGGAATAACTGAAATTTTATTCCCAAAAGTTGAGAAATATTTTTCATATAATTTTTTAGTTCCTTCGGTTGTAACTGAAATAGAGTCAGCAAGTTTAAATACTTTTTTTTCTAAGCTAACATTCAAGCTTTTATAGAAAAAATGGTTGTTCAATTGATGATTAAACTGAAGAGAAAAGGGGTCTCCGATATCAACAAGCCAATTAATTTCAGGAAATTTTTTCTTGCAATATAGTCCAATTAGATGAGACGAGAAAGGTAAAGAGACACTTATAAGCGCATCAAATTTTTTCTCATTCAGTAATTGAATCGCCTTTTTTCGGGCAGGAAGATACCACACGCATGCATCATCTGGGAAGTAAATTTTCTTCCAAAATGTTTCATTAAACCAGACCAAAAAAGTTATCAAGCGACTTCCTTTTTCTACCTCGAAGGTTGATGTTTTAGGTTCTCCTCGTCGTTTTTTAGGCTTGAAAACATTGTAAAAAACGTCTTTTAGTGAGTTATATCCTGTTCGATGAATAGTGACTTTATTGTGTGTGGAGGTGTTAGCAAAGTCGTTTCTTTTCGAACAAATTACATGAATGTCGTGTCCATTTTTTGCCCATTCTTCGGCAATGGAAGTCCAACGATGTGCACGAGGATTTATATTAGGAAAATAATATGGTGATATTAAAAGAATTCGCACAGCTTGAACCATTTGCTGTGCGAAAAAACAAAAAATTTATAACCCTTTAAGTTTTTATTCGATTTAAATTGCTTGGGAATGATACTTTATTTGGTTTTCATTCCTAAGACTCCCAAAGTTTTAAATAACTGCGTTCTTCACTGCCTTTAATTTCTCTCATCAAGTCGCCATTTAAATTAGGGACAAATGCAGACATGGCATTTCTGTCGTCAAAGATTTCAACTTTCAATTCATTAGCGAATAACTTAGCTAGGTTGCCAAGATTTTTCGCATATCGTTCTGTCTTGCCCATTGCCATAAATAAATCAATGACTGCTGTTCTCACCATTTCATATTTATCTACTTGCATCAACATTTGACGTTGAGACTTGCCGCTTACAGATTTACCCATTTCCTTTAATTTTTCACTCAATTTTTCTTTTGAATATCCGAGCAATCCTGACCGAAACTGCCACCAATTGTTAGCGGTTCCGCCGTTTCTTTTTTCATAAGTTTGAAGGTGTTGTTTTTCCGTTGATACTTGACAGGAAACCATTCCCATGACTTTGGTTAATTCCAAGACTGCGCTCACTTGTTCAATCGTCAGTAACTCGGCATTTTCAACTTTATCTTCGAGAGAAAGCAGCCATTTTGCAAATTTTTGCTTTTTCTTACTCTTTGAATTGAGCGTAATCAATTTTGCCAATTCGACAGAAATATAATAATCCGTTACAATGCCATTATCTTTATTTGGGCGCTTCGAAAAATCCCTTAATCGTTCTGGCTTTCTAATGCCATCTCTAAATTCATAAATTTCATTCAGCCATTTTTTCGCATTCGAAGCATACTGTTGATTTGGTAATTCAAGTACCAAATGAAGATTCGTAGCCGTAACTACTTTTGTACCTTTTTTGCTTACTAAAATTTGAAGTTCCATGGTGGATTTAATTTTAATTTGATACAAAAATGCACTAATTGTTTTTTAAATCCAAATTTTAAAACAAAAAATTATTCTTTTTTTGTGGATTGTTTTTAATGAATGGCTTTTTTGAAACCTAAAAAGTTATATTTATTATTGCGAAACTACTTTTGAAACAAAAAAAGGGTATTTGCACAAGATCTTGTGCAAATACCCTTTTTGTAAACAATTAATTTAAGAGTAATTATTTTGGTGAATACTCAAAACAACCAATATCAGGATTGTTGGGGTCTCTTAATTCACCATTTAGGTCGGAAAAAATCCCGAAAATAGGAACTGCTCTTCCTTCCGCAATTGAAAGGGTGTCTAATGTATAATCATTATCACTTGGTGAAACAAAAAGTACACTATCTGGTCGGGCGTTGATACAAGGGTCGCAGAAGTCAAAGAAATCAGGGAACTCCATTTCACTAGTCAAGTCATCGACTCTTACAATACAGTTTTCAAAATTATAATTAAAGGCATTGGGTGTATCGCCTCCTGTAAAATCGGAGAGCGAAATTTCATCGCGCCTTGAACCATATATAATACTATTGTCAAATGCCGCATTAAGACGGTATACTCTTCCGGTCGTACATAGTGGGTCATCACAGATTCCATTACTAAGGCTCAATGCTGGTGCATCGACTCCAAAGCTGGCAATCGTGCAATAAGTAAAGTCATAATCGCCACCGTAACCCAATTGAACACCTCTGTTTCCATTATTATAGAAAAGACAATTTTCGGCTGATATATTTGCATGGAGAGCAATCAATCCAGAGCCTGATGAAGTATATATTTGTGTGTTTTTTAGGCTTAGTTCGGCAGCAGAATCGGCGAAAATGCCAAAAAGCCCATTTTTAATAGTCGCATTTTCAAAGTGATTTCCCTTACTACCCTGCTCTAAGTAAATCCCAAACCATTGTCCATCAGCCTCCTGAAAACTATCTTCTAGTCGATCTCCTTGAATGATTACTGGATTGTCTTGAGTGCCTTCTACAAGTATGCTCGCGGTTGGATGAATAGCTAAAAGTCCTGTATTAAACACTCTAATGGAATCAGGGAAATCGTCAAATTCTTGCTTCCCGAGTCCGCCGTGGACATGAATTCGTGTGCCAGCAGGAATTCTTAATGTACATTCTCGAATTTCGATTCGACCATAAATCACATAAGGTTTAGGGTCGTCCCAAAGAATCTCCCCTCCATTACAACTAAAGGCGGCTTCTCCATTTTTGAACCAACGGTTCGGAAAGTAATTGGCATTTTGCCCCCAAGCTTCTAATGTGATAGACTGTGTGTTTCCATTTGTTTCAAAAATGATTTCATCATTTATTACAAAAGGACTTATGGAAAGTGGTTGGTCAGGGTCGACGGTGACTTCGCCAAATACGTAAATACTGTCATTTGGAAAGACAATAATTTCATTTGCTTCATTCCCCGCGAGTCCGTCCACATTGATTCGGAAATTTGAATTTTCACCGCCTCCAACGGAAATTTTTGAAATTTTTATAGATTGATCATTTCGATTGTAAACTTTAAAAAATTGAGTCGCGGAACCTAATTCCGTAAAAACAGTATCGAACCTCAATGTATCAAGCGAAAATTCTAACATGATATTAGAGCTTGTATTAAATTTCATTTCCTTATTACAAGCGATAATGGAAATAAATACTGTTGAGAGAAAAAGTAGATATAATAATTTATTCATTAGGTGATGTTTCAAATTTTTATTAGACTTTATTCTAAAAAAGATTGTACGGCTAAAAATTAGTCTTTTGTCTTCACTCTTCGTCACGTACTCACCTTAATAGCTATGGCTATTAGGTTCCGTACGTTTCTCGATTGAAAACAAAATCCATTTTTTTAATCTCATAAATCCTTTTAGAATAAAGTCTATTCTAACGCAAATTTCGCGCTCGAATTTTGGGAGTGCAAAAATAGAATTTTTGAAATGTCTTATTCAGTCTATATTTGACAGTTTCATTAAAATAACTGACATACACCTATCTTTTGATCATCAACTATGTTCGAAGGCGGACACCCAAAAAACTAGGTTTTAATTTACCTTTGCTTTTCAAACTATATATTAAAAATCGAAAATTTGAATTCTGAGCCTATAATTGATGTAATCATACCTGCGTATAATGAGGAAAAATCGATTGGACATGTGGTGAATGATATTCCGAAGGGGTTAGTGCGCGAAATAATTGTCGTCAATAACGCAAGCAAAGATCGAACTGCAGAGGTAGCTAAGCAAAGTGGAGCTACAGTTATTGATCAACCTCAGCCTGGTTATGGAAATGCCTGTTTGAAGGGAATTGAATACGTGGCTAGTAAACTGAAAAATGAGCAACCGAATATCATTGTTTTTGTGGATGGAGATTATTCAGATTATCCTCAAGAAATGTATGCTTTAGTAGAACCAATTTTAAGGGATGATGTAGATATGGTGATCGGTTCAAGAGCTTTGGGTGATTTGGAATCGGGTTCAATGCAACCACAACAGATCTTTGGGAATTGGTTGGCGACGAGTTTGATTAAATTATTTTATAATTATCATTTTACAGACTTGGGCCCTTTTCGAGCGATAAAATGGTCTAAGTTATTAGAAATGGAGATGGTAGACCGGGATTTTGGATGGACGGTCGAAATGCAAGTAAAAGCAGCTAAAATGAACTTTAAATGTATGGAAGTACCCGTTAGTTATCGGAAAAGAATTGGTGTTTCTAAGATTTCTGGAACTATTAGAGGGACAGTTTTAGCAGGACATAAAATACTATGGACGATTTTTAAATTGTTATGATTATTTGAAACAAGATTCAGCAATTTAAAGGCGAGAAGTTATACTATCATATTTCTTCCCTTTGATACCTTTTTTTTAAAGTACACGTAAATGTCGGTGATTTATTATTCAATTTTCTTCGTTTATATTCTTGCATTAGCCTATATAACAGTTTATTGTTTAATGCAATTAAACTTGCTTTATCATTACAAAAAATATCATCGCCATCATAATGAGGAGAGTTTACCAAAGGCTGAAAGCGATATGAACTTACCTTTTGTAACTATTCAGTTACCCATTTTTAATGAGATGTACGTGGTAGAAAGGTTGATTGATAATATTGTGCAATTTGATTATCCAAAAGACAAATACGAGATTCATGTTCTAGATGATTCAACGGATGAAACTGTTGAAATTACGCGAAAAAAAGTTGAAGAATATAAGTCAAAAGGATTCAATATTGAACAAATTTGTCGAACGGACAGAACTGGATATAAAGCTGGGGCACTTAAAGAGGCAACTAAAAAGGCAAAGGGGGATTTTATTGCCATTTTTGATGCTGATTTTTTACCAAGACCAGATTTTTTGAGGTCGACTATGCCGCAATTTGAAAATCCTAAAGTTGGTGTTGTTCAGACTCGTTGGGAACATATTAATCAAGATTATTCCTTACTGACTCGCCTTCAAGCTATGCAATTAAATGTTCACTTTACGGTTGAACAACAAGGGCGCCAAGCAGGTAATTATTTTCTTCAATTTAATGGTACAGCAGGTATTTGGCGAAAAGAAACTATCGATGATGCAGGTGGTTGGGAAGCTGATACTCTAACCGAAGATTTGGATTTGAGCATACGAGCTCAATTGAAAGGATGGGAGATTGTGTACCTCGAAAAATTTGGCTCACCAGCGGAATTACCAGCTGAAATGAATGGCTTAAAATCACAACAATTTCGGTGGATGAAAGGTGGTGCCGAAACTGCTAAAAAGATACTTCCAACTGTTTGGAAATCTCATATGACTTTTGGTCAAAAAATTCATGCAACCTCTCATTTATTGGGTAGTTCTGTATTCCTTTTCATATTTTTAGTTGGGGTAATTAGTGTACCATTACTTTTTATTTTAAGTGAGTTACAATTGGGAACGGATTTTCTTGCAAGCTTTTTAATTGGAATGTTGGCGATTATTGCGGTCTATTATGTTGCGAATGTTCAGGCGGAATTGAAAAAGGAATCATACTCCAAAATGCTTTTCAAGTTTATTATCCTTTTTCCAGTTTTTTTAGCACTATCGATGGGTTTGTCATTACATAATTCGGTAGCCGTTTTACAAGGTTATAGAGGTAAAAAATCACCATTTGTACGCACACCAAAATTTGATATTAAGGGTCTTGCCGATTCATTTAAGAAGCGTAAATACCTTGCCTCAAAAATTACTTGGACTACCTTCATGGAAGGTATTTTGGCTCTATATTTTATTGCAGCTGTGGCGATTGGAATATATTGGGAGCATTATATTTTTATTATTTTTCATGCGCTTTTGGCAGTTGGTTATGGAGTGATTTTCTATCTGACGGTTAGCCATTTGAGATTGAAATAAAGAGAATCAGTGCACAACTTTTTTTCAGAAAATCAAGTTTGGAAAACTTATGGTAAATGGATGATAACCATCATATTGACCTTTTTAACTTATGGACTAGGCTACCAAGTTGAGCAATCAGATTTTTATCAAATCAACTCTTTTTACCTTCCATTTTTTCTTATTTATTTATTTGTTTTTCACTGTTTCAAAGATAGAATAGGCATTGGAACTAACTTATTTTCTAAATGGTGGGGCGTTCAAAGCCAAATTCTCTTTTTCGTTATTCTGGGCATTTTTTTGAGAAGTATTCTCCTCTTTTCGATACCCAATCTTTCTGATGATATTTATCGATTTATATGGGATGGGAGACTAATTTTAAATGGAATTAATCCTTTTGATCACCTCCCTAAATATTACATTGATAATAATATTGAATTAGAAGGTATTTCTACGGAGTTATTCAATCAAATCAACTCACCAGAATATTTTACGATTTATCCGCCAGTGGCCCAATTCACTTTTGCCTTTTCTTGTTGGTTGTTTCCGACAAGTGTATTAGGCAGCTCTATTGTGATGAAATTGTTCCTTTTGTGCTTTGAAATAGGTACTCTGATTATCATAATTAAGTTATTAAAACGATTCGATTTACCTCAAAGAAACGTTTTGCTTTATGCTTTAAATCCTTTGATTATTATTGAGATCACAGGAAATTTACATTTTGAAGGGGCAATGATATTTTTCTTTTTATTGGGGGTTTGGTTGTTGGTGAAAGTTGAATCTAAATTATCTGCTTTAACGTTTTTTCTTTCCGCTGTAGCGATGTCTTTTTCTATCGCTTCCAAATTATTACCTCTGATTTTCTTGCCTTTTTTAATTAAAAGGTTGGGATGGAAAAAAAGTATTCAATATTTCTCAATTGTTGGTGTTACACTAATTCTATTCTTTTTACCATTAGTGAGTAGTACCTTTTTAAATAATTTTGGAACTAGTTTGAATCTTTATTTTCAAAAATTTGAATTTAATGCAAGCCTGTACTATCTATTAAGGTGGATCGGTTTTCAGGTAATAGGCTTTAATCTGATTCAGGTGCTAGGCCCCGTTTTAGCAATAATTACGTTTTCAGGAGTATTGTGGTTATCTGTTTTTGAGAAAGAATCATCTTGGCAAAATATTTTTCAAAGATGCCTTTTTGCTATTTGTCTTTATTTGTTTTGTACAACAACGGTTCATCCCTGGTATGTGAGTTTGCCAGTGGTATTGTGCATTTTTACAAATTTTCGTTTTCCTATTTTATGGTCTGGACTAATTATGTTGACCTATATTAATTATAGTTATCCTTCCTATTTTGAAAATCTTTGGATAGTGATATTGGAATATTTTGCGGTGATCGGATATTTGATTTATGAAATTTCGAAAAACGTTAAATATTCAATGATATCTGTAATGGTAAAAACAGAAACGCCTGACTGAAGATGATTCAATCAGGCGCATTCTGCATTTCTTTATGGTGTATCAATAAACTAGGTTTTTACACCGTTCATTTCAGTTTTTTTTGTATCAACATCTTCTTCAGATCCTTCGCCTTTTCCAGTTACTTTATATTTGATTTTTGCTTCTATTTCTAAAGCAACTTCTGGATTATCCACCAAGAAATTTTTCGCAGACTCCCGACCTTGCGCAATTTTTGCTCCATTGTAGCTATACCATGCGCCGCTTTTCTTAATAATGTCATGATCAACGCCAAGGTCAATAATTTCACCATTTTTAGAGATTCCTTCACCATACATAATATCAAATTCAGCTACACGGAAAGGTGGTGCTAATTTGTTTTTCGCCACTTTTACTTTGACGTGATTTCCAACAACATTCGCTTCTTTGTCTTTAATCGCAGAACCAGAACGACGAATGTCTAGTCTCATAGATGCATAAAATTTTAATGCATTACCACCCGTTGTTGTTTCTGGATTGCCAAACATCACCCCAATTTTTTCTCTTAATTGATTGATGAAAATGCAACAACATCCTGTACTTCCAATAACTCCAGTCAATTTACGCATTGCTTGAGACATTAAACGTGCTTGAAGTCCCATTTTCGAATCTCCCATTTCTCCTTCAATCTCACTTCGAGGAACTAGGGCCGCAACTGAGTCAATTACAATAATATCAATTGCGCCAGACCGGATCAAGTTTTCAGTGATTTCGAGTGCTTGTTCACCGTAATCAGGTTGAGAGATTAATAAGTTATCTGTATCAACACCTAATTTCTCGGCATAATGTCGATCAAAAGCATGTTCCGCATCTACGAAAGCTGCAATACCACCTTGTGCTTGGCATTCAGCAATAGCATGTATCGCTAAAGTTGTTTTACCAGAAGATTCTGGTCCATAAATTTCGACAATACGACCTTTTGGAAAACCATTGATCCCTAATGCGATATCTAGTGTTAGAGAACCAGTAGGAATAGCATCTATGTCAGAAAGTGGTTTGTCGCCCATTCGCATGACAGCACCTTTTCCGTAAGTTTTTTCAAGACGATCAAGAGTGAGTTTTAAGGACTTAAGTTTTGCCTCTTTGTTATTAGCCATGTATTCTGGATTTTATGAGTTTATTGTTTTAAGGTTTTAGTCTTTTGTTTTAAAAGTTAGTTATTACTTTCCAAAGCCTTAAAACGAAATTCTAATTTTTTGTTTTAAAAGCAATGTAAAGGTAATTTTTTTGTTTAGAAAAATCAAAACTATAATGTAAAAAATGATGATTTTTTTGAAAAAAAATTAATAATGCCCAAAAAAAGAGGTTTTTTTCTTTTAAAATAAATTTTTTGTTTCAAAAAGGAGATGCTAATTAGGTGTGCAACATTTATAAGTTGTTACTTTATAAGGGCATTAAAAAACTAGGAAAGCAAAAGTGTTTGAGAAGGATGAAGATAAGAAAAGCCCTTAATGAACATAATTATTGTCATTAAGGGCTTTATAAGCTTACGCTGAAATTAGATAACTAATAAAGCGTTTCCAATGTAGTTTGCCGATTGTAACCTATAACGTTTTGAATAGCTGAGGGTGATGGGCTAAATTGAACTTTTGGAAGTTCTATATAACCTTCAAGTAATGTTTCATATTGATCATACAAAACATTGTTATCATTCAAAGCTTCTCCAATTGCGATAGTTTCACCGGCGGATGTTTCTTTGTAAATGAAACGGACAAGATCATTTTGAGTAAAGTTTTGCTTCATACAGGTTGATTTAAATTTTAAATGGTTATTTGAAAAAAATCACCTATAAAACTAATCGAGAATCCCAAATATTGCATAGAAAATATTTTTTTTTGAAAACACCATATTTTTACTCTACTCGATGCCATATTTGCGTTCTTCCTAAGGCGGCAATTCCGAGGTATCCCCTCACATTCAATTTGCCGTTATCGTCAACCCAAAGATTGCATTTATAAACATTGCCATCTTCAGGGTCTAAAATTTTGCCATAACTCCAATAATCTTTATATGGCTTGAGTGCCCACAAAAATTCCATACCCAGAATGGATTGATTCTTTTTATCGCCTTCGCATTTAGTACATTTCACATCTGGCTCAGCCTGTAAGAGTTTGATGATTTTACCATATATTTTTCCGCCTTTTTCAAAAATTTGGACATGTGATTTTTCTTCATTTGTTTGGTCGTCAATTGTTTTCCATATACCAATGGGGCTTTGACTAAATAAAATGATTGAAAAGAATGAGAGAAATATGGTGAATAAGATTTTCATTGACTTGATTCAGTTTTGAGTTATTGATAAAGGTTTATACTTTATTAGGATCGTCTTTTATTTTTTTCAAAAAGATGCGTCCTCTTTTTGTTTTTTCATTGACTCCAAAGGGTATTCTTTCTTGCCAATACCCTTCTAGTTTAGATTGGAAAATGCTCCTATGCCACACCAATTGATAATTCTTTTTATAAATCTCAACCCACTCCGAAGGTCCAGTATAGCTCACCTCAAGATCGTATAGATTCATGGAGCGGTCTTGATGAAGTTTGCCGTGAATACTAGCTTCAACTATATCTCTTTCGGATTCGTAGATATATGTTTTTCCCTCAAATCTTCCTTTTTCAGGAATCGTAAATAGAATTTCAAATTTGTATTCTTTTCCTTTTAAAGAAAGAACACCTTCCCACAAACCTGCTAAATTTTTCTGAGCAGAAACGGTGGAACAAGAAATAGAACAGGCTAAAAAGAGAAAGAGGTGTCGTAACATTTTAAAGAGTTTTAGCTTTCAATTATTTGGGTCAATTTTCAGGATAGTTAGCGTTTATCCAACATCGCATCAGTTCTAGTTCGTCTTCTGTTAAGTCATCTTTTAAAGATTGTGGCCAGGCAGATTGATTCGGTGGCATACCCAACGACGAATCATCTTTTTGGTCAATGACTCTTTCTTTAAAGCTTCCGCTATTTATATCTGAATTCAATCCTCCATAACTAGTATAGTTACCCGGACCAATTCCTCCAGCACCATCATGACAACCAGCATAAGCGCAACTATCATCAATTATATCTTTTATGTGAGATTCGTATGTGACCGTCACGGTATCGCATAGTTCAGGCTCAACTTGCTCTAATTTTTTTGACATACAAGAGGGTGTAGAGAGCGAAACACCGAGAATTGAAACCAATCCAAATACGTAGATGAGATTTTTCATGAAAATGTTGTTTTTATCAAAGTCCAAATATAAAAGATTACATCATTTGTGAAGATTTAAATTGAAAATTTTAGCAGAATAGACTTTATTCTAAAAGGATTTATGAGATTAAAAAAATGGATTTTGTTTTCAATCGAGAAACGCACGGAACCTAGTAGCCATAGCTATTAAGGTGAGGACGTGACGAAGAGTGAAGATAAAAGACTAATTTTTAGCCATACAATCTTTTTTAGAATAAAGTCTAAAGAATATTGTTCGATGTTTATACATTAATATTTGTTGCTTTACTAGATTTGTTCCTAAATAAGAATTGAATATATGAAATTTAGATTTTTTTCTCAGACGAGGCTCTTTTTGAGCTTCATACCTATAGGTATGCAAATTATACCGACTGGATATAATTTGTAAAAAAAGCTGCAGTATGAGGTAAAAAGATATTTTCATATATCAATTTGTTATTTAAGGACAAGTCTATTGTATCAGTCTAAACTTTTCAGCAATAAAATTGTCTATCAAATTGATTTAAAGACCTAATTTTGTGGTTTAAAATCTAATATTATTATTCGTAAATAGAAAAATTAAAAAAATGTATCCAGCACATCTAGTAGCCCCTATGGCTCAGCAACTAAATGATTATGGCTTTGAAAGTCTAACTACTCCTGAAAAAGTAATCGAAACTTTGGAAAATGATGAAGGAACAACCTTGGTGGTTGTTAATTCTGTATGTGGTTGTGCGGCAGCTAATGCTCGCCCTGGTGCAATCATGTCTTTAGATTATGATAAAAAACCAGCAAAATTAGTAACTGTTTTTGCTGGGGTAGATAAAGATGCAACGGAAAAAGCAAGAGAATTTTTGTTGCCTTATCCTCCTTCTTCACCTTCAATTGCCCTTTTTAAAGATGGAAAACTTGTCCATTTTTTAGAACGTCATCATATTGAAGGTCGCCCTGCAAATATTATTTGTGATAATCTTCAAATGGCTTACGAGCGATTTTGTTAAGTAAGTTCTTGGACAGAATTAAATTGGACTCCCCTCCAAAACCACCATTTACTGGAGCGAGCCGCTTTGCGGCAATGCCCCAGTAATCTATAACGTGATTTTGTTTAAGCACTTAACGGCGAAAGAATAAGTTGGACAATTGGACAAAATTAGTCGTCCAGATGTTCAAGTTATTTTTTTGCTGTTACTAAGGTGCTAACCGCTCTACCTGCCAATCATTGTCCTCATTTTTAGAATATCGTAATCGGTCATGAAGCCGACTTGGTTGACCTTGCCAAAATTCAACAACTTCGGGTATTACTCTATAGCCTCCCCAGAACTTTGGTAATGGTAAATGTGCTGTTTCTTTGTATTTTTTTTCAAGTTCGGAGACATTTTCTTCAAGGATATTTCGATTTTGTATTACTTGACTTTGCGGTGAAGCCCAAGCACCAATTTGACTACCTTTTGGGCGACTTTGAAAATAGGTTTCTGAAATTTCTTTTGAAACCATTTCAATGTGACCTTCAATCCTGACTTGTCTATGTATCTCCAACCATAAAAACACTAAAGCGACATTCGGGTTTTCTTTTATATCCTCTGCCTTTCGGCTTAAGTAATTTGTATAAAAAATAAATCCATTTTCATCTAAACCTTTCAATAAGACGATTCTTGCAGAAGGTTTCCCCTCTTTCGTACAAGTAGCTAAGGTCATAGCATTTGGCTCTTTGATTTTATTTGATAAAGCATCATTAAACCATAACTGAAATTGCGCTAATGGGTTAGACGGAAGGTCATTCTCTCCAAAAATTGGGGCGTTGTAGGTTTCTCTAAGGGTAGGTAAAATATCTCGATTCATCAGGCTCTATTTTTTATGATTCAAACAGTTTTTTCAGAATGTTGTTCTTACAAAAATGTAATCCATTGATATTATTTTTATCTTGGGATTTTGGAAAAAATAAATTTACATTCTTGACTGCTTTTTTTACCATTTAATTTCGTTAAAAATACTCACCGATGCGCTGCATCGTCTGCGTTTTTTGCCTCCTTAAATGAAAAAATAATCAACTCAAAGAATGTAAATTTACTCTATCCGCATTCCTTGGTATGTTTTTTGGTTTTAATTAGTAGAATTCCCCTCTTAAATTTTTACCCTTCTTGTAAATATCTCCCTTGATCTTTTGAAAATCACCCAAATTTCAATAAATAAAATGGTAAAAAAGGTACACGCAATATTCTTACTTTCTTTTTGTGTATTAATGATCTTTTCTTGTCGAAAACCAGGAGTAGTGGTTGGCTTCAAAGCTGAAGACTTTAATATTGAAGAGCAAATTCTCATTGGTAAAGAATTAAAAGAAAATATCGAAGCTAATTCAGCTGCATTCCAAATTCTTGATGAAAATGATTACCCCGAAGCGAATAATTATTTACGAACACTTCTCAATACGCTATTGTTTACGCCCTTGGTTCAACATAGAACTGCATTCGATTGGGATATTTCTATCGTTCAAAATGATACCTTAAAAACGGTCTTTGCTTTACCTGGTGGACATATTTATGTATATACAGGGTTCCTAAAGTTATTGAATTCTGAACATGAACTACTGGGTGTATTAGCTCATGAGATGCATTACGCCGATACTGATTTAATGGTTCAAAGAATAAAAGCTGCTTTCGGGGGAGTTGTATTAGGAGATATTATTCTCGGAAATCAAGTTCAAGGATTGGCAGGTATGGTAGAGGAAATTCCTTATATGGACTTTACCGAGGAAGAAGTATTAGGAGCTGATACTTATGCTACCAATATAATGTGTCTGTTTCAATACGCCCCGTCTGGTATTATAGATGTCATTGAGCGAATTAATTCAAGTCAAGAAGATGTTCAGTGGCTTCAAAACAGATTTTGTGAGATAAGTACTCGTATAGAAAACTTTAATTTGTTAATTGAGAATTGTGAAATAGGTGTCACTACGAATGAGTCAAATTATAATAATTTTAAGACCTCTTATTTACCTTAAAAAGTTTTCACCCATGATTTTTCAGCTGCATATATCGCTGAACCAATAATCCCTGCATTATTTTGATGAGTAGCTTTCTTTATTGGAGTTTCTAAAGTTAAATATTGTTCATACAATTCTATTTTCTTACAAACGCCTCCTCCCAAAATAAATAAATCAGGAGAGAATAAAAATTGAAGATGCGTCAAATATTCATTGAAGCGATTGCCCCATTCTTCCCAACTTAATTCTAATCTTTTTCGCACAGAGTTTGCTGCGTAATGTTCTGCGATTTGACCATGCATTTTAAAATGCCCCAATTCAGTATTAGGAAGTAACTGCCCTTTTGAAAAGAGAGCAGAGCCAAGTCCAGTTCCAATAGTAATCATAATGACCGTACCTTCTACACCTTTACCAGAACCCAGCTTCATTTCTGCCATGCCAGCTGCATCTGCGTCATTTAGTGCATGAACTTGGCAGTTTGAAACTTCACTAAAAAGTTTTTGGATATCTTGATGAATCCAGTCTTTGTGAATGTTAGCGGCACTTTGCGCTACACCATTTTTTACGATAGCTGGAAATCCGCAACCAATTATATCGCCTTTATAGCCAATTCCATTAATTAATTGCCCAAAGACTTTGGACATCGCTTGTGGGGTAGGCGGTTGAGGCGTAGGAATTTTCAACCTTGCAGTTAATAGTTCGCCAGTTTCAATATCTATAATTGCTCCTTTCATGCCAGTGCCACCAATATCTATACCTAGGATGTGTTTTTCGTTCATGACATCAAATCATTTAATAACGCTCATTTTCATTTTGACATCTTTTTTAGGACGATCGCCTGGGTTCTTTTCAACCGCTGCAATTTTGTCAATGACATCAAGACCTTTAATAACTTTTCCGAAAACAGTATAATCTCTATCTAAAAAAGGTGTACCACCTAGAGTAGTATAAGCCTCTCTTTGATCTTTTGTATACCTAATTCCCTTTCTACTACCTACAATTCCAAGCTCCTCTTCCGTCATTGTTCTCCCTTGGACAATATAAAATTGAGAGCCTGAAGATTTTTTTTCTGGATTTACTTGGTCTCCCTGTCTTGCTGCACAAAGGGCACCTTTGACATGGACTAATGAATCAACGAGCTCAGCTGGAATTGTATAGCCAGGACCGCCAGAGCCAAGTCTAGCATTTGCTTTCGCATTTTTTGAATTCGGATCACCACCTTGAATCATGAAACCTTCAATAACTCTATGGAAAATCAGGTCATCATAAAACCCCTCTTCTACTAATTTTATAAAATTATCTCGATGTTGAGGCGTAGAGTTGTACAATAAAATGGTCATCTTGCCAAATTCAGTTTCCAATTCTACCAAACAATCAATCGGTGCATCAATAACTATTCGTTTTTCAATGACCTTTTCTTTTTTCCCTTTTTTAGCTTTTAATCTGACTAAATAATTTCCTGAAGCACCATATTCATATTCTGGAGACTCTGAATTGGAGAAGTTCCCATCTCCAAAATCCCATTCAAATTCTTCTGCATTTTGAGAGTTATTTTCGAAGGTGATTTTCGCAGGCGCGACTTGTTTATCACCTGTATAGGTAAAATCAGCTAATGGTCTATTACATGCGGAAAGCAAAATAAGTAAAAAAATAAAAGGAGTTGCGTATTTAAAAAAATTCATTTTTAGTTCTAGTTTTAATTCAAGATTCTAACCTTCATAGTAACGTCTTGAACAGGTCGATCTGATTGACCTGTTGGAACATTAGCAATCTTATCAATTACGTCTATTCCTTCAACAACTTCTCCAAAGACAGTATAATCATTGTCTAAAAAGGCTGAACCTCCTTGCTCTTTATAAAGTTGGCGTTGAGTTTCATTGTATTTGATGCCTTTTTGTTGTTCTAATCTATCTAATTCTTGATCTGTCCATTTTTTACCATGAACCACATAAAATTGAGAACCGGAAGATTTTTTTTCTGGATTATTATTTCGCGCTGCGGCTAAGGTGCCTTTTAAATGTGGAGCACCAATTTCGGCATCAATTTGATATCCTGGTCCACCGCCTCCAAGTCTTTTGTCAGGCGCTGCGCCTTTTGAATCAGGATCACCACCTTGAACCATAAATTCCTTAATAACTCTATGAAAAAGTAAATTATCATAAAAACCTTCATTAGCTAATTTGATGAAATTCTCTTTATGCTTAGGTGTAGAATTATAAAGCATTACTTTAAAAGTGCCATGATTGGTTTCAATTTCGGCGTAAGTATATGGATCTTGATTACATGAATAAGTCATGAAAAATATCGATGCAATAGCAATGAATAATAGCTTTTTCATTTGAATAAGATATTTATTAGTTTGGTGAATTCAATTCCTTGAAATATTGAATTGCTTTTATTTTTAATAATTCTTCTTGTTCATTTACACCTTTCATTCGGAAAGGTTTTAGGACTTCCCAATGTGGCCAACCGTCCGCATCACGCCCTTTAAAATCATAATATCCATCGTAACTCAACAATCGGCAGACCGCAATGTGCATTAAATCTTGTTTCTCTTCTTTTGTAAATTCAGTTTTCCAGCGTCCCAATTCCTGAACCCCGATTAAGAAAAGGATTCCATTCAGATTTGGTAAGGCATCTCTATTGAATTTATCTTTTACCAAATGTCGGACTTGAAGCCATTCAAAGTCAAATTCCCAATTTTCCATAATATCGTTTGATAAAAAAATCAAAACATCTTCAATCTCTATACAGAGTCATATTGACGCGCAAATATAAAAATAAAGATAGGTTTAGTAAGGAGCTTAGTGGCAATTTTACAATTACTCTTCCCGAATCATGGCCGGAATGCGTTGAGCTTTAAAGGCTGGAGCTAATGCAGCCAACATTCCAATCGAAATGACTGTGAGTGAAACATTTATAAAATCAGGAGATCTCATGCTAATTGGGTAAGCAGTAACGACAAATCCATCAGGAATAGTAATGATCCCGTAGGAGGTTTGAATGAGGTAAAATAGTAAAGCGATAATAAAGCCGATCGTCATTCCAAAAAGACAAATAATCATGCCTTCATTTAGGAAAATATTTCGAATGATTTTATCGGTTGCCCCCATTGATTTTAAAATAGCAATATCTTTTTTCTTTTCTAGCACAATCATCCATAAAGCTCCAATCATATTAAAGGCGACCAAAACTAACATGAACGAGAAGAGTGCATAAAACATCCATTTTTCGACATTCATTAATTTCAAAAAGGCTTCATCTTGCTCAAATCTGTCTTTTACTGTGAAGTCCTCCCCCATTATATTTTTAATTTGAGCAATTGTTGTCTTCTTTTCAATCTTAGGGTTCAATTTTATTTCCAATGCGCCAATTTCATTCTTGTACCCCAATAAGTCTTGGGCAAATGCGAGTGAACCAAGTATGTATTGATAATCAAAATCTTGTTGGATTTTGAAACTTCCAGCAGGATATGCATATCGTTTCCGAAATTGTTGGTCAATAGCTCGTGCTTTTTTTCGCTTCGCTATGTACACTTTCATTAATTCAAATTGGTCACCGACATTCACTGCAAGTTTATTTCGCATACCACCACCCAAGACAAGCATGTTTTGATTCCCTTTTGTCAATTGATATTTACCTTCAAAAACGGTGGAATCAATGCCTGTTACTTTTGTGAAGTTATCATCTACCCCTTTCAAAATTCCAAAATCCTGATTTTTTCGATATTCAAAAAACGCAACTTCCTCTATTGATTTTGAAAGGACAGCAACTCCCTCCAAGTTTTTAATTTGAGCAATTTTCGAAGAATCCGGTTCAAAGGATTTCCCCTTGACCAATTCCACTTTTACATCAGGATTGAAATTGCTAAATAATGCAGTAATTAAATCTTCAAAACCATTAAAAACAGAAAGCACCAAAATCAAAGCGGCCGTGCCAATTGCAATGCCAAAAACTGAAATACCCGTAATGATATTAATGGCATTCGTTGATTTTTTCGCAAAGAGGTAGCGACGTGCTATTTTTAATGGTAGGTTCAAGCTCTTTTTTTGAAATGATTAAGACAACTTATTCTTTCAGCGTTACTTAAATTGATTATTGAGACTCTAATGGCAAATTATTACCTTAAATCAGGATCTTCAATTCAATTAGCCTCAAAAGTATTCAATTTTCCAAAGCATTATAAATTGCAGACTGAATCCTTGGACGCAAATCCATTTTATTCAATTTATAGTTATTCATTGATGGATAGGTTCGATTCGATAGGAAAATATAAATCAACTCATGATCAGGATCTGCCCAGACAACTGTTCCTGTAAAACCTAAGTGTCCAAAAGTGTTTTCGGAGGCTTCAGGGCACATGTTTTGACTTTTATTTGGATTCAATTCTTTCATGTCAAAACCGATACCGCGACGAGTACATTCAGAACATCTCTTCGTAAATTGTTCTACTGTTTGAGATTCGATAAATTGTTCGCCACCATAATAACCCTTGTTCAACAACATTTGAAAAATTATGGCAAGGTCGTTTGAATTTGAAAAAAGCCCTGCATGACCAGCCACTCCACCCATCATCGCAGCCGCCATATCATGGACATGACCATGTAATTTTTGTCGCCGAAAATAACGATCCTCTTCTGAGGGAACAATATTTGACTTCGAGAATTTTTCGAGGGGTTTATAGCAAGTAGTTTGAAGACAAAGTGGAGAATAAAAGCACTCATGGGCAAATTCATTCACAGGCTTTGCACATACTTCATTAATAGTTTTACCCATCAAAATCATTCCTAGGTCACTATATTTATAACGAACGGTCGAGCTTAAATTTGACCGATTAATTTTAAACCAAATTGAGTCAATCCAAGCATCTTTCATAAATAAGTTATCGGCGACAGGAATGGAAAAATCGTCGCTTTTACTTTTTTTATAAATTGATGTCATTGGATATTTTCTGCGAGTAACCGTTTCCGTATAAAATGGTATCCAAGAGTTTAATCTAGCTCGATGTCGAAACATGTCTTCTAAAACTAGATCCTTTTTATTGGTTGTGTCCACCTCTGGCAAGTATTCACCCAAAGTCCCTTCGATGTCAATTTTACCTTCGTCATATAATTTCATTGTCGAAATCGTTGTCGCACAAACTTTAGTGACGGAAGCTAAATCAAAAATATCAGTCGGTTTCATTTTTTGCTTTCTCCGAGTGGTATGATAACCGAAAGCTTTATTATAAATAACTTTACATTCTTTTGCAACTAAAACAACACAACCAGGAGCTGCAAGGCTATCTACAACTTTCATCGCCAATTCGTCAATTTTATTCAAACTATCTGAATTTAAACCGACTTCTTCGGGCAGTCCGTAACCCAACCGAAATAATTTCTTAGTCATTATTCCTTGCCCATAAACACTTTTTTCAGAAGCTGTTATGGGTAATCTTCCACGAATGCCGAAAACGCCAAATAGAGCTTGAGCGGCCAAGTCTTCCGTCATTTCATCTTCATCATAGGCATTCAAAACACATTTTATTTCATCAAAATCTTTAAGAGAATATGGATTGCCCAATACAACTAAAATAACATCTGTTACTTTTTGAATTTCATGAATAAATTTTTTCGAACTTTCAGTCAATCCAAACTTTCTGCTAGCATAGGCACTCATGTCATGAAGGCTAATGATGACTGCATCTTTATTTTCAAAAACGGTTAAAAGATCCTTTTTCTTGGAGGCAGAAATTTCCTTCCCAGTATTAAAATGGGCAATTTTTTTGTATTTGCTTAAGGTATTCTGAAAAGTTGTTTTTGTCTTTGATCCAATAGATAGAGAAGCCAAATCAAAATCTTCTAGACCTTCAAATGGGATCAATTGATTATCATTTCGAACCAATGTCAGTGCATTTTCAATCAATTTTCGTTTCAATACTTTTGACTGGTTACTATTTAAATCTTCATCAAGATTGTCCAATTTAATAGGGTCAAAATGGGTCAAGCCCACATTGTATTTCCATCTCAAAGCCTTTTTTACACTTTCAAAAACTTGTAAAGAATCTAACTTTCCCGAATTCATAAATTCCTTAATTGTCCGTCTAGCATTTCCCAAATCACCAGGTAATAGTAAAAGATCATTGCCTGCTACTAAAGCTTTGGCTTCGACTTCGCCTTGCTTATGATGTTTGGCGACCCCTTCCATCTCAAGTGCATCAGTCATAATCAAACCATCATAATTCATTTTGTTTTTAAGCAATTTTGTGATAGCATTTTTAGACAAGGTCGTCGGCATATTTGGAGTGTCATCAATTTCGGGCACATGCAAATGCGCCACCATAATACTACCTACTCCTTGGTCAATTAAAACTTGAAAAGGAAACAATTCGATGCTATCCAATCTGTTTATATCATGGGAAATAATGGGTAGATCGTGATGAGAGTCAACGTCGGTGTCACCATGTCCGGGGAAATGTTTGGCGCAAGCAATCACGCCATTATCCTGCATCCCTTTCATATACATATAGCCTTTAGCAGCTACATTGTATCGATCTTCTCCAAAGGAGCGTGTATTAATTACAGGGTTTTTTGCATTATTATTTACATCTACAACGGGGGCAAAATTGACGTGGATACCGAGTCTTTTACAATCATTAGCAACGGCTTTTCCCATTTCATAAATCAAGCGATTATCTTGAATTGCACCCAACATTAATTGACGAGGATAACTAATTGTGTGGTCTTTCAAACGCATACCAAGACCCCATTCCCCATCAATAGAAATCATTAATGGAACCCTCTTCGTGAGGCTCTGATATTGATTGGTTAATTCAGCTTGCTTTGCAGGAGTCCCTTGAAAAAAAGTCAAGCCTCCAACATGAAAATCTGTGATGGCTTTTTCGACTCCTCGAATATGATCTTGTCCTAAATTTGAGTGGGCCCGAATCCAAAATAATTGTCCAATTTTTTCATCTAATGACATTTCATTAAAAATGGAATCCACCCATTCTTGTGCTTTTTCGGAGTTATCTTCAAGTTTTGGAGATTGGTTTTCTTGAAAGGCGGTAGCCAAAAAGAAAACTAGTAGAACAGAAAGTATGTAAATCGTTCTCGTCACGGTTCAGATGTTTTATATTGATTTTTTTATCGTCGTTGGCTTCGTTCCTGTTCGATATTTGGATTTATTGCTTTGGCTTTATCGAAATATTCCGTTGCTTTTTCTTGATTGCCAGATTGAAAATACGCGGTACCTAAGTTAAAAATTGCATCAGCGTCATTGGGTTTTAAATTCATCGCTTTAGTAAAGAAATCAATTGCCATAGAGTTGTTTTGCCCGATGCCGTAAGCTACACCTAATAATCTTAAAGTTTCGTAATCATCAGGTTTCATGTCATAAGCCTTATTCAAATTTTCTAAGGCTTTTTGCAAATCACCCTTTTGTTCACCAAAAAATTTACCCGCTTCTCTGTAGGTGATGCTCAAATTGTTTTTTGCCTCTTGATAATTTGGATCTAAAATTAAGGCTTGATTATAAAAACGAATAGACTCCTCAAAATTCTTCAAATAATTGTTGGCATTTCCCAAAAGTAAAAAAGCATTTTTGAAACCAGGGTGAATTCTAATTGCCTCTTTTAAATGTCCAATAGCCTCATTTAACATGGCCGTTTTTTTTGATTCATTTTCTGGTTTGATCGATTGGGCAATTAATTCACCACCAGCAGAATTTCTGACTTTTGCACTATTGGGCGATGTATGAACATCAGTAGTGAAAAGCGTGAAATTATCTTTCCAAACAAAGTTTCGGGTAAAGGATTTTGCAGAAAATAGCACCAAAAAAATTGCCAAAATACCCAGTACAGGTTTGATTTGGCCATAATTAGCTTGTACTTTTCCGGTATTTTTTCGATTGGAGAAACGATAACCTAATACCCCCAAGATCAGACAAAAACCAAGAGAGGGCATAAAAATGAAACGTTCTCCCATATTAGTACCGACTGAAAAAACGATATTGGAAACAATAGAAAGCGTAATTAAAAAAAATAGGATTCCATATCCAATAGGATCTTTTTTTAAAGTTCGAATCAAGCCGTAAACACCCATTGAAACATAAATCAAAACACTTAAAATGACTTGCCAATTCCCAAAGCTCATGATGTCTACTTGGCGCGGATAATAGTCGTGTGTTAAAGGATGTGGAACAATTAGTAATCTTAAATATTCTAGTAGGGTATAAAAAATTGTCGCCATTTTTTCTGAAAAAGAGAAATCAACGTATTGGTTCCCAACTAATTTTAAGAATGGGTTATTCATTAATTCTCGAACGGGTTCGCCGATTTCAAGGCCTAAAATTGAAAATCGGATGGAGAGAAAAATTCCAGCAGCCGTGACATAAGGAGTCGTTAGAATAATAATTTGTTTGAAATTTACTTTGGTAAAAACAAAGAAGGTCAATGGAACAATGGCTAAAAAAGTAATAGCATTTTCTTTCGCCAAAAGACCACAAAAGAATAGGACTCCTGCGAGTACATGAAGAACTATATTTTTTTCGAAATAGGCTCGAACAGAAAAATAGAGTGCAGCCAAACTACCTAGTAGGGTAATGATTTCATCGCGACCTTTGATATTGGCGACTACTTCTGTATGAATAGGGTGAGCGGTAAAAATGAGGGCTGCTATCAACGATATTAAAATCGCACGGGTTGGTGCTTTTGTAGTATTCCCTTGAGGGGATAATAATTTTAATAAAAGCAAATATAGGATCACGCAAGTCAGCCCGTAATAAACAATATTCATGAAATGATTAATGACAGGAGTTTTTCCAAAAAACTCAATTCCTAATGCAAACATTATCGGAGTTAGCGGACGATAACGACCTCCTGCCACTAAATTTTCTTTGCCTTCAACTTTAAAGAATCCTCTAAATGTATCATAACTCAACAACTCATCAATTCCTGAAATTCCTTGCATCGTAAACTCATTATCGTAAATCACTATCGCGTCATCCAGTGTATATTCGTGAGTAATGGTATTGGAATATATAAGAAAGCACAGCGCGAGTATTATTCCACAATGCAGTCGGACATTACCAAACCAGTCAGGTTGAATGGTTGAATTATTCTTTTGGAGCTTCGGCGAGATACTTTGATGCTTTTTAGGCTTCCGTTGATTTGCCATAATTTATTTTTGATTGGAAACCCAAATTTTGGAAAAATAACGGGGATATTAAATAATAGAGGAAATTTTTAATAATAAAAAAGCC
The DNA here is from genome assembly GCA_024743405.1 of Bacteroidota bacterium. Lineage (GTDB taxonomy): Bacteria > Bacteroidota > Bacteroidia > Chitinophagales > Saprospiraceae > JANSWP01. Next base: position 8,458 of record JANSWP010000079.1, on the reverse strand, counting down.
CATTCCAAAAATGAAATAAATTGGGAATGGGCTTTCATTATCTAATTTCAAAGAATTATCTAAACGTTGAGGCAGTATCTAATGCTTTTAACTTTACATCGTATTTTCTAATCTTCCGACCATTCCTGAAAATGTCTAAAGAAATAGATTCTCCAGGACTATATCGAGCGACTTGTTCTTGTAATTGAGGCACTGAATTAGTTTCTACGCCATTTATCCCAACAATTACATCTCTCGCTTTTAAGCCAGCCAACTCAGCACTACTACCTGTATGAACTCTGTCAATATGAATGCCAGCAACATTTGGTAAGGATAAATTTTCTGCCAATGAGGCATTAACAGTTCTAATATTAACACCTAAAATAGCTCTTTGTACTTTTCCAAATTCTCGTAAATCGCGAACAACTTTTTTTACCAAATTTGAAGGAATGGCAAACGAATACCCTTCATATCCTCCGGACTCACTAATGATTGCAGTGTTTATTCCAACCAATTCACCATTTGTATTAACAAGTGCACCGCCACTATTTCCTGGGTTTACGACCGCATCGGTTTGGATAAAGGATTCGATAGAGTACGATCCAGAAAGAATATCAATGCTTCGTCCTTTTGCACTAACAATTCCGGCTGTGACTGTAGATGCTAAATTAAATGGATTGCCAACCGCTAGTACCCATTCTCCTGTCTGTACGATATCTGAGTCTCCATAATCAATAGTGGGTAAATCACGGGCGCGTATTTTTATTAACGCCAAATCTGTAGTAGGGTCGACTCCCAGAATTTTTGCTTCAAATTGCCGATTATCGTTTAAGGTAACTTCTAATTCCCCTCCACCATCAATCACATGGTTATTAGTTATAATGAATCCATCAGAAGAGACAATGACACCTGAACCACCTGAAACTGCATATCCTCCATTTCGTGATCTAGAGGTAATGTTGACAACTGCGGGAGTTACCCTTGCAGATACTTCGACAAAGTCATTTGGTGCGGTGAACGTATAGGGCTTTGTATTGGTGAAATTGGGCTTATAATTAACAAGTTGGCTGGGTTGCTGAGGGATAATGGATTGTTTTGCTTGACTAGCTTTAAATTGTTCAAACAAAAAGAAGGTAAAAGCGGCATTCAGTATTAGTGTTAGAGCAATGACAGATCCAATTTTTTTCATGATGTTAAACTTTTGAGGGTGATTAGGTTAGTAAAATACGAATTTGGATAGGGAAAAAGTATTTGACTTTTGACAAAAGACAATTATTTTTTAAAAAGTTGGCAAAATCCAAATTACAGGTTTCATGTATATAAATCAATAATCAGCGAAAAAGTTTTTTAGCGAAAATTCGCTAAAAAACTTCAATTTACTTTACTTGAACGTTAATAGTCGGTATATTTGCTAGCGAAAATTCGCTAAAAATCCAATAATTAATAAAATATACAGTCATGTTGAATGAATTAATGAAGAAAAATACGCTCAAAGGAGGAGCATTTATTGTCGAAGATTCTAATCCTGAAGACATTTTTATCCCTGAAGATTTGAATGAGGAACAAGAAATGGTAAGACAAATGACCAAAGATTTTGCCCAGCAAGTCGGAGCTCGTGGTGGAAAAATTGCGAATCAAGTTCAGATTCTAGATGAAGCTGGAGAGTTAGGGTTGTTAGGCTCACATATTCCAGAAGAATTTGGAGGGATGCCTCTAGATACAAATACGAATACTGTGGTTTCTGAAGAGATTGGGAGGATTCCAGGTGGTTTTACAACTACTTATGCTGCTCATATTGGAATTGGAACGCTTCCAATTTTATATTTTGGGACAGAAGAGCAAAAACGGAAATACCTTCCAAAATTGGCAACTGGAGAATTGAAAGCTGCATATTGTTTGACTGAACCAAGTTCTGGGTCAGATTCTTTAGCTGCGAAAACTCGTGCAGATTTATCTGATGATGGAAGAAATTATATACTGAATGGCCAAAAGATGTGGATATCGAATGCAGGGTTTGCTGATATTTTCGTTGTATTTGCCAAAATTGAAGGAGCGCATTTTACAGGGTTTATTGTAGAAAGAGATTCGGAAGGATTGTCCTTAGGTGCGGAAGAAGAAAAATTAGGAATTAAAGGTTCGTCAACTCGCCAAGTGTTTTTTGAAAATGTAAAAGTGCCAGTTGAGAATTTATTAGGACAAAAAGGAAAAGGTCATTTAATCGCATTTAATATATTAAACGTCGGGCGTTATAAATTAGGCGTAATGTCAATGGGGGGCTCGAAGAGATGCATTGATATCTCTGTAAAATATGCTAACGATAGAGTTCAATTCAAAACTCCAATTTCCAGTTTTGGGGCTATACAATATAAGTTAGCGGAACAAGCTATTCAGACCTTCGCTTTGGAATCTGCGAGTTATCGGATTTCTAATTTAATGCAAGAGAAAAAGGAAGCGCTTTTGGCAGAAGGAAACACTTTCACAGAAGCAATTTTGAAAGCTGCAGAAGAATATGCTATTGAATGTGCGATGATAAAAGTTAGTGGTTCCGAAATAGCAGATTATGTAATTGATGAGATGGTTCAAATCCATGGAGGGTATGGCTTTTCAGAAGAATACCCCGCGGCTGGAGCTTATAGGGATTCTCGGATAGGTAGGATTTATGAAGGAACTAATGAGATTAATCGGATTTTGACTGTAAGTATGTTAATGAAGAGAGCGATGAAGGGGGCATTTGATTTTGCAGGTCCAGCTTGGGCAATTCAAAAGGAATTAGCTTCCAAGTCGAACGAGGAAGAATTAAAAGGAGTGTATGCTTCAGAGAAAAAAGCTGTTGGTGATTTCAAAAAAATCATTTTAATGGTGGCAGGGGCGGCATCAAAAATGCAAATGGAAGGGAAACTGAATTTAAAAGAAGAACAAGAAATATTAATGAACGTAGCTGATATTATGATTGATACGTTCAATGCGGAGTCTGTACTTTTAAGAGTAGAAAAGTTAGTTGAAAAAGACAATAAGCCTCAGTCTCAAGAAATTTATGAGGCGATTTTGAAAACATTCATTACAGATGCTACGGCAAGAATTCAAAAAAATGCTACAGATGCATTAGTTTCTTTTTCAGAAGGGGATTTATTGAAAATGCTCCTTGTCGGATTGAAGCGTTTTACAAAATATCAACCAACTAATGTGAAAGTTGCTCGACGGAAAATCGCGAAAGCCTTAATCGAGGCAAATGAATACTGTTTTTAAGAACCTACTTCATTAAAATGTACAGTCTTTATTAAGCAAAAAAAAAATCCGGCAAGAATTGAATCTTGTCGGATTTTCTTTTTGTAGAAAACTAAAACTAGTTTCCTCCGCCTAATTTGTACAAATTACCTGACTTAGCACTTGGCTTAACGTCAGTACGACGGTTTTTAGCTTGACCATCATCTGTTTCATTATCACCAATAGGATCAAATTCACCTTTACCAGCTACAGATAATTGAGCAGGATCAACACCCGCTTTTACTAAACGCTTAACAACTTTCATTGCACGAGCAACACTCAAATCCCAGTTGTCTTTGTAAGACGCACCTCCAATAAGTTGATCATCGTCAGTGTGTCCTTCTACAAGGATGTGCATGTTAGGGTTGTTCTTTAACGTTTCAGCAAGGTTGTCAATAGCTTCTCTAGCATCTTTGTTTATTCTTGTAGAACCACTTTTGTAGTTTACAGGACTAGCTAAAGTAACTACTAAATCACCATTTTGGTCAGTAACAGTCATGTCGCCAGGAATAGCGAATGCTGATTGAATGTCTTTTTTCAAAGAAGCTAATTCTGCTTCTTTAGCTTCTGCTGCTTTTCGTGCGTTGGCAGCATCTGTTTTAGCTGCGCTAAGGTCAGATTGCATACCAGCAATTTGTCCTTCGAAATCTTTTTTCTGTGCCGCCATGTCAGATTCAAGCTGGGCAATTTTTTCCTCAAGCATTTGAATTTTTGCTTGGCTTTCAGCTAAGGATTCTGCAATCGCGCCTTTTTCAGATAGTAATTCATCAAATTTTTTCTTAGAAACACATGATGGTAACGCTAATGCGATGACAGAGCAGAAGAATAGCAATCTCAGTGTAAAGTGCATGCTCATTAAAATTTTAAGTTTAACAATATTTTAGGTGCCGGGAAGTTTGGTCAACTTATTGACGAAACTCCCAATCTAAACACTCATGTAAAGAATGGCTGATTTGTTCAGCGGACAAAGGTAAAAAATGCATTAAACATTTAATAGTAACACATTAGATAGTTCATTGTCAAATAACATTAGTTTGCAAAATAATTGTTATTTGCTCGTAAAACCTATTTTTTGTTGAAATTTTATAAATTTCGAAAGAATTTTAAGCAGGAAACAACCTAATTAGTTACTTGAAAATGAATAATTTAAGTTTCACTATTTCTAGCTAAAATCAATGTAGGATTCATTTTATTAAAATATAGATTGTTTTAGCTCAAACATTGAAAGAAATAGCAGGAATTCACATCTCATTTTTATTATCCTTTGTGACATTCTATCTTTACGCTCATATCAAAAATTGAGTATCCATTTTCACAGGGTAATTATTATTTATGACATCAACTAACAACTCTATTTTAGAGAAAGTAAAGCACCATATGGCTGATTTTTTTAATGAAATGATTGGTGCTGAATACGTCTATCATGATTGGCAGCACACAGAAAATGTTGTGGAAGGGGTTAAAAAACTTGGCGCCGAGGTAGAATTAAATGAAAAAGACTTAGAACTATTGCAAGTAGCGGCGTGGTTTCATGACAGTGGTTATGACAAAGGAGCTGAAGGGCATGAAGAGCGAAGTTGTCAATATGCACAAGAATTTTTGATCAACCATGATTACCCTAAAGAATCAATTGATACGGTGAAGCGCCTTATTATGGCTACCAAAATACCCTACCAGCCTGTGGATGTTTTGGAAGAAGTTATTTGTGACGCGGACTTAAGTCATTTGGGTAAAAAAATCTATTGGGATAGATGTGGAAGAGTTCGACAAGAATTGCTCATTACAAAAAGTATTGTAATGTCTGAGCAAGAATGGGTTGATTTTGAATTAGATTTTTTAAATCGACACAGGTATTTTACGCCAATTGCGGAGGAGTTGTATAATGATCGAAAACTTAAACATATTAAGCAACTCAGAAAACAAAAAATTAGATTAAACCCCAAAGAAGTAGAGTCTGTAGAAGACCTCGCACGTCAGGACAAAAAGAAGAAAAAGAAGAAAAAGAAGAAAGTAACCACCTCGACAAAAAATAAAGATATTCAATTGAAAGAATTGGATTTGGGCAGAGGAGTGGAAACCATGTTCAGAGCTACTTATAGAACGCATGTAAATTTAAGTTCTATTGCGGATAATAAGGCAAATATTATGCTTAGTATCAATGCGATTATTATATCAATTGTGTTGCCTCAATTAGTGCCTCGTTTTAGTGAAAAACCGACTCTAATCCTTCCTACAATTATTTTATTAGCCGTTTGTTTGGTCTCAATGGTCTTTGCAACCTTAGCTACCCGTCCAAAAATTACCCGAACGCTTTACACAAGAGAAGATATAGAGAAACGGCAAGCCAATCTTTTGTTCTTTGGAAATTTTTATCGAATGCCCTTACCTGATTTTCATTGGGGAATGATGGAGATGATCAAAGACAGCGATTTTTTATATAGCTCAATGACTAAAGACATTTATTTCTTGGGCGTTGTTCTAGCAAAGAAATACCGTTATTTGAGTATTTGTTATGGTGTATTTATGTTTGGAATGATTGCGGCAGTTTTGTCTTTTGCAGTCTCGTTTTTATTTTAGTTTTTGATGATTTTGAAGACTGACTTTTCTCCATTTAAATCTAATTGAAGAAAATAAATACCGCTTTCCAAATCGATTAAATTCATATTAAAGGTTTGAGATTCACCAGTTTTGAAATTCTTAAAATTCGTCAAAACCATTTTTAATTGATTATCAAAAACCCTAATATTAAGATTTCCAAACAGTAAATTATCGATTCCAATATTTAAATTCCCACTAGTTGGGTTAGGGGAAATTTGAACGGTTTGCTCATTTAAAAAAGGATTTTTTGTACTTGTATTCTGACAATTGTTATCAATGAAATCTTGAACGGTTTGTCTAACATCTGGAAATAAAGGATAAAAGCTATTTCCTGGACATTCCGTCGCACAACCATCTCGGTGACCGGATATATGATCTAGTGTTTTACCGGAAGAAGCATGAAATGCGGCACCCAATGCATCTAAATCTCTATCACAATTCTTCCAAGCTAATAATTTAGTTAGCGCATTCAAAGCCTCACTGGTAGGCGAGATATCTGTAAAATTACCCATCATTGCCGTACCCATCGTTCCCGAATTTGTTCCACAGAAATGTGCTCCTCGAACGTCGTTACCCCGTCCGTCATAGATATTTCCCTCGGGATCAATCAAATAATTGTAACCAATATCACTCCATCCATTAATATTTACATGAAAATCCCATATTGAGCGAACGACTGCTGTCCAATCACTTGAAGTATTTGAACCTGCGGTATGATGAACGATCAAGTGAGTAACATTCGTATTAGAGGGATTTGGATGAGGAAAGCAACTTCCATCTGGACACCAATCTGTGCGAAGTATGATTTGAGGTTGTTCACAATCACAAGCATCCCGAGTTTGAATCGTATTATTAGGATGAGTCTCAGGCATTTTTTCAGGATTGAAAAAATGAATCTTTAAGCGTGAAATTTGATCTGGAGTTTGCTTTTGAATTTCAAAAAATCGACTGCCTTCCTCGGCAAAGATTAGATTACTAATATATCGGTCTGTTATTTTTTTTGAATGTGGATCTTCTTTTAATTTTTCCCATTTCGACCAAGCTTTTTTATCCTTTGAAAATCTAATTTGAATGATTTCCTTTTCAGCGTTCCAATTTTGGGATTTCAACACTGCAGAAACAGCAAGAAACTGGTTTGTACTTTTTAAAGGAATTTCACCGATTTTTGAATAAAGCGCTTCTAAATTGAAGTTTTCCACATCGATTTCCACAATCGCTCTTTTTTGTGAATAACTTAAAGTTGTAAGTCCTAAAAAGAATATCAAAAATGAAAAGGAAATTATTTTTTGAATTAATTGATTCATCTGTATTTTAATTTGGTAGAAATGCAATTTGACGAAAAAGAGTTTCAAAATTAACATATTACTTATTGTAAAATGAGTACGCGATTCTTAAATATCTGCTATCTGACTGAATTTCAATGACTTTTAGTATTTATTTTTATTAAATTTTTACTGGATTCCCACATTGAAATTACCTTTATTTGCGACTTATTTCAAAAATTGAAAAATCAAAATTTATTATGATAAGAATACTTGTTAACGATGGAATTCATCCTGACGGAAAATTACTTTTGGAAGAGGCAGGTTACGATGTTGTGACCGATAAAATTGCTCAAGAAGATTTGGCAACTGAACTACCTAAATTCGATGCAATCGTAATCAGAAGTGCCACTAAGGTTCGTCAAGATTTAATTGACAAATGTCCGAATTTGAAAATCATCGCTCGTGGTGGTGTTGGTCTTGATAATGTTGACGTGACCTATGCTCGCGAAAAAGGGATTGAGGTGATGAACACGCCTGCCGCTTCTTCTCAATCTGTAGCGGAATTAGCTTTTGCACATATGTTTTCAATTGCGCGGTTTTTACATTTGGCAAATAGAGATATGCCTGCTAAAGGTGATTCTGAATTCAAGAATCTAAAGAAATCTTATTCAAAAGGATTTCAATTAAGAGGGAAAACACTTGGAATTATTGGTTTCGGGCGGATTGGACAAGAATCTGCACGTATTGGTATCGGAATGGGAATGAAAGTGATGCCGGTTGATTTGGTGGTGAATAATGTAGACATTGGTCTAAATGTATACAAAAGTGCTGATGTAAGTTTGACTGTAAATGTAGAAACAGTGAAGATGAACCAGATGTTAGCGAAAGCAGATATTATCACTCTGCATGTACCAGGAGGAAAGAAACCGTTGATTGGAAAAGAGGAGTTCGAAAAAATGAAAGAAGGGGTGGTCGTTATTAATACAGCTCGAGGAGGAACTATAAATGAAGCAGCACTTTTAGAAGCTTTAGATAGCGGAAAAGTTAGAGCGGCAGGTTTGGATGTTTTTGAAAATGAACCTACACCAAGAAAGGAGATCTTAGAGCATTCTCGGATTTCTTTGAGTCCCCATATTGGTGCTTCTACAGGCGAAGCTCAAAGGAATATTGGGTTAGAATTAGCAGATAAAATTATTGCCTTTTTTGGCAGTTAGTAAGTGCTTGGACATAAATAAGTTCCATATTTGAGGAAAACTATTTTTTTGCCAGACGAGGCAAAAAGCACAGGCATATCCGTAGATATGGCGAGTATTTTTAACGAAATATGGTGAAAAAATAGTCCGTCATAATAT
>JANSWP010000104.1 GCA_024743405.1 Bacteroidota bacterium | reverse complement strand
GTCAGCTAGTCAAAAAGAAAGGCACTCTTCTTGGCATTATATCTTAGTGTTTTCAAAGACTGATTTTACCTATCCCAACAAAAAAACTCCTTAAAACCTTCTTGTTTTCATTCAAAACCGTAATTTCATTCGTGAGTTTTGTAACGTCTATACCCTGAAAAGCAACTTTCCAATTTTTTTGAAATAAGCTTTTCGCAGTAATATAACTTAGACCGTTCAACTGAATTGTTTACGACATTGGGACGACTTGGGTTTGTGGGTAAACTGGGAAGTATGGCGAAAACAATACTTAATGTTAAGTGCAATTAAAAACAACTGACTAAAAAATAAATTATGGACGATTTTAAACGAAGAGAATTTATAAGGCTAAGCGCTATAGGGTTTGCAGGCATAGCTTTACAACTTAATTCCATTGCCACATATGCACAATCGGCAAATGCTCATTTTGGGAAATGGAACAACGATACTAATCTCAATTGGGATGCATTTTTAGAACGTCTCACTAAATTAGCAAAAACCCAACACCAATCACATTGGAACCAAAAACTTTATACTGAACAGGTAAAACAATTGCTTCTTCAATGCAATTTCCCAGAATTTGAAAATATCAAAAAAGAAATTGAGGCTTATGAAAATAAAACACCAAACTGGTTTGAAGCTGCAAGTTTACATAGGGAAGTAGATTTTCAGGTATCTCTATTTCAATTCGAAAAAGGTGAATATATTCCACATCATGATCATCCAGATATGACTGGCGTTATAAATGTTGTTTCTGGTAACGCATTGGCCAAAAATTACTCAATAGAAGAACAACTCTCAGCCACTAGGGAAATTATAAAAAATGGGCGTAAAGAAGTATTGCAAAAGTGTGCTATCAAGGAAGTAGGAAATGAAATTATTAAAAGAGGAGATGTGAGTATTCTTAATGCTCATGAAGGAAATATTCACTCAATTATGCCAAATGAATTCACTCAATTAGTCGATGTGTTTACACCAGCCTACAAGGCAGATACAAACTCCAATTGGTATACGGTAAACGAGGATGGATTTTACATGGGGCGTGAAAATATATTTGAAGCGGAATATATAAACAAAGGACTATCAGAAATAAATACTATAAAACTAAGCAGAAGGAAATTAAATCGATATCTTGGTTCATATAAAATGAACGATAAAAACTTTCTAAAGGTTTTCAGGAAAGGTAAAGCAATTATTTTAGAACGAACTCCTAGCTTAGACAAACCTGGGATGAAAATGAATTTATTACCCTATGAACAAAATAAGTTTTGGGTCGAAGGCCAAGATATTCGTTGTGCTTTTAATATTGACAATAAAAAAATCCCTGAAAGTCTTACTTTATATATCGGTAAAACAAGTATTACTGCTAATAAAATAAAGTAATATGCACTTAATATTAAAGGCTGAAAGTCGTGGTTACACCTGACGTTCCGCCTTTGTTGAACGAAGCGGGGCAGGTGAATAGCTATGGACTTTGGATTTTAAAGAATAAGGTGCGGAAAGATTAAGTGAAGATGTTTTAATAAAACACGTGTAATTTATCTTTCATTTTGAGTGTATTTCATCGTAAAGTTGCTTGTTAAGCAATCGATTGCCAGTTGTTTGTTTCGGATAATCCATCTATCGGTCAGGGCATTAATGAACATCATGTTTAATGCCTGAGTATTCAACCTAATTCTTTTCTTTTTACGAGATTGCCTAAAAAATCAGGCGGTGATTTATTCCTTTCCCAACTGCCTACGATGACCATTTTTCCCTTTTTCCAACATGGACACAGATTTGTTTTTTTACTAAATAGTCGAATAAGGGCAAGTTGTTTCCGCTCTTTTCGAGTGAGCAGGATTTTAATTTTTACATCTAACGCTTCTCCGTAAGCGTCCAAGCAACGCCATTCCTTATCAATCCAGATCCATCACCCATTTACCTGGAAGCAACTCATCGATTCGGTTTATGGGGTGCTGGGCAATATTATCGAGAACAAACTTAAGCCAAGTGACTGGGTTGATACTGATGTTACCCCAATAATTAGGGCCACGAGTTAAGACAAAAAATCTGTCTAACTTTGTCAAGATGAAAAGAAGAAAATTTACGGCAAAATTCAAAACGAAAGTAGTTTTAGAAGCGATTAAAGAGAGCAAGACTCTTGGGAAATTGCGCAACATTATAAGCTTGCACCGACCCAAATTAGCAAATGGGAGAAAGAGTTTTTATCGAGTGTAGAAAGCGTATTTTCAGGAGGTCAAAAAAGTCCTAAAAGTGAATTGGATTCAGAGCGAGATTTGCTTTTGAAAACGATTGGGGAATTGCAAATTGAAAATGATTTTCTAAAAAACGTTGTGCTAAAAAGTCTTTCGGAGCGCCGAAAATTAATAGATCCAGAAAGTGAATTGAGCAAAAGAGCTCAATGTCGAATTTTGGGTTTGCATCGCAGTGGTATTTATTATGAAAACCGTGGAGAAAGTGCCTTAAATTTGGAATTAATGAGACTTATGGATCTGCGGTATCATTACCATCCATATGAGGGAGCACCTCGAATGCACGATTATTTGACATTGGATGAAGGGTATGAAGTGAGCTTCAATAGAGTTGCTAGATTATACTACGAAGTGATGGGATTGCGAGCAATTATTCCTGGTCCTCATACTTCAAAAAGGAATAAAGAGCATTCCGTTTATCCTTATTTATTAAGGGGTTTGGAGAACATTCGACCCAATCAGGTATGGGCTACAGGCATTACTTATAGGCCATTGCCCAAGGGATTTATGTACCTTACGGCGATCATTGATTTGTATAGTCGATTTGTTATTCATTGGTCTGTATCGAATACGATGGAGGCAAAATGGTGTCAGGAATTGATGGAGCATGGAATGGAAAAATATGGTGTTCCTGAAGTTGTGAACACCGACCAAGGTGTTCAATATACAAGTAAAATTTTTAGTTAGTTTATCCTTGATTCGGGTTGTAAATTGAGTATGGATGGAGTAGGTAGAGCTACCGACAATGCTTTTATTGAAAGATTATGGCGAACGGTGAAATATGAAAATGTCCGATTTTCGGAGTACACCGATGGACTGAAATTGATAAGAGGAATGGATGATTATTTTCCAAAATATAATAACCGAAGGCATTCTTCCTTGAATAGAAAACGACCTAAAGAGGTTTATGAAAATGGACTAATCGGTATTTCAAATAATAGGCAAAATTGAGCCATTTTTGAGTGAGTTTGTAAAGGGTATATAAACGTCGTCGTTCCTCCTCCGCCCTTGACAAAATCACTCAAAAATACTCATGGGTGGCTTATGATTTCAAAAACCATGAAAAGTGAACTGCCTAAAAAAAAGGACAATTTTGATAACTAATTTATTAACGAAGGATTATTGTTAAGTGGCCCTGTGAATTGGGGTAAGTTCACACATTCCGTTTTCTATTGCGGATGTAAAGACTTCGTATTTCAATGAACTGATGCTCAATTTATTTTTATCAAACTTTCATATTAACCCAGAGTTGATGAAAAATAAAAAAGCGATTAACCGTATATTAGAATTCGGCAAAATTGCCTCATAAATATTACCGAACTATTGATAAATTATAATTAATTATTTTGTGATTAAACGCTCAACGAGTTTTTTGTTTTTAAAATGAGATAGAGAGGTAGTTTTCTAAAATAACTCTTATCAATCGTACTAAAATTAGTTTCTTTTTTCACTGATTTTTGGATGTTCTATTGGTCTATGTATAAGTAGTAACTGACAATAGTAAGCTACTACTTATACACCCTATTGGTTACAGTAAGCTTTCTAATATCTTCAAAAATTTATCAGGACATTCAACAGGTAATCCATTATCACCTTCTTTCAAAGGAACACTATTTTCAATTATTCTAATCCGTCCTTCTTGGTCAAGAAATATATTCATAGGAAAATGTGTAAAACCTAATTTTGTTGTAAGCTTTACCGAACCAACAATGTGGTCAAAATCAAAATTATGTTTTTCTAAAAACCTATGTACTTTTCTTTTGGAGTCCATTGTGATAGATAAAAAATTAAACCTATCGTTGTTTTTAGCTTTCATTTCATTCAGTACGGGCATTTCCCTAATGCATGGGGGGCAGGTAGTAAACCATAAATTAATTAGGGTTGGCTTACCTTTGAAGTCCTCAATGTTTATCAGGCTACCCTTCAGAGTCCTCTCATCTTTGATAGGATATATTTCACCAATCATTGAATTAAGTTTTTGAAATTCTTTTTCTATCTTTTCTATATCCTCTGTTAATATCCAATTATAGGAATAGACAATTGAATCATTTCTGTTGTATAATTCGATTAAGTTTTCAAAGAGGTAATATTGTCCACCTTTATGTTGATTTGCTGATTTTAATGCTTCGTCCTTTTGAACCTTGTATTCATATTTATCTTGAATATTTCCATACCTGTCTAAATAATACAAGTTAGATTGTCCCATACAGAAGGTAGAATACATTATTCCGAATAGCACTGTTACATAATGAAATGAAATTTTTATTTTTTGCATTTTTATTTTTTATAATTAATTATTTTGCAGCTATACTACTAACTGTGTCCTTTAAGATAATTGAATTCATTGAGGATGAAAGACCGTGGGGTATTGATAAGTTTATATGAATCTTAATAAATCACAACTAAAGCCTGATGCATTTGAATCAGATTTTTTGATCAAGAGCTTATTTGCCTGTGAAGATTAGATTGAATGCCACAAAGGATCCCCGAAGTTGTCCCAAGAAATCTTCTTCCTTTATATTGGTTAAGCCACCGCTATATCGAATTTCTGGAGATACGTAACACCGGCCCGGGTTTATATCCAAACCAACAGAAATATCACTTGAGAATGCTCTGGTAGTTTTATAATTTTCTTAAGCATTGCTGTTTATTGATACTCTTAACTCAGAACCAAACGTACAATACGGATTGAATTTCTTTTCCCTTTCTATGAAGTTTATTTTAGCATGCAACAAAAAATCTAGATTAACAGGGTCAAGATTGTATGTTTTATTATTCTCTTGGACGGTAGTATTATTGAATGAGATTTCAGCTTTCGGCATCAGAGTAAATCTATTTTGGATTTTGATATCTCCGAAAATTCCCAATCTGAATCCATGCGCATTGTTAATAGATGATGGTTGCATTCCCATGATCTCAGAGGAAGAGTAGTTTTTTACAAGTGAATAATCTGCCCCTAAACTAAATCCATATTTAGGTTTAATTGTAATAGTAAGGGACTCTTTTTCTACTGAGTTTGTATCCTGAGAATACGCAAAAACTGAAATGGATAGCACAAACAGCACAAAAAATGATCTGATCATAAATTTGAAATTCTATGGTTAAGAATTAATTAAATAATAAGCACATGTACTCTATAAAGTTTTGTTTACTAATTCCACTAAAACGAGTAAGTCAAGAAAATTTATTTTAATTAATAGTTATATTGATCGGGTGTTTCCCGTTAGCAATAATTAATCCTCAATCTTTTTTAATAGATCCAAAGTTGCTGAAACATCTTCACCTTCCTTTCTTCCTAAATTGACGGCCAATTCAGCATACTTTTTAGCTTCCTCATTTCTAGCTAAAATATAACAAATCAGTGCTCGAGTGTCAGCGTTGGCATAATTCACATCCTGATCCATCGATTTTTTTACCCATGCGAGTGCTTTTTCTAAAATTTCTTTGTCCTCTATAGTTGCCAGTTCTGCAATTAAAAATGCCTGTTGGTTCAATTCTTCAGAATCTTGTATTTCATGATCTTCTATGTAAGAGACACTCGAATCGAAGAATTTCTTTTTGCATATTGGGTATTTATCAGACTTTTGGATTTTAGCCATTTGCGCATTATTAAAGTAGTAGAATGTTTTAAAAATATCCAAATTCTCTTTTGCCTCTAGCTCATTAAAAACTTCCAATAAATTTTTTTCCAAAATATCGAAATCACCCTCTGTTTTTATCTTAAACATGGCTTCTCCAAAGAGTATAGTTTTGAAAAGTTCATCTATAACTTCCTTACCAACCACTTTATCAAACTCAGCCTTATGCTTAATTATAAATTCATAATAAGGAGCAGAGGACTCACGGGTGAAATCGGAAATAAATTTAATGTTATCTTCCGTAAGTAGGTCAGATTGTGTTTTCATATAATCATCGAAAACTCGCTGATACTCCATTCTTCGGTCGAATAGAAGATAGGCATAATTTTTTAGGAATTCACTACCTCCCTCACCCGCCAGGTAGCGCTTTTCCATACTTGGAAAGCTCTTATTAGAGTCTTTAACCATTGCGGCAACCATTTCTCCTAAATTAATTAATTCTTCTGGGCTTCGTGCACCAACGGAACTGTGAACTAATTCTCCATCACTGTTGACAAAAAACAACGTTGGATAGCCACTCACCTTGTATTTCTCAGCGATACCCAAACCATCTCCTTTCTCAACATCTACTTTGATATTAATAAAATTTGTATTAAAGAAATCACCAACCTTTTCATCAGAGAAAGTTATAGCATCCATCATTTTACAAGGTCCACACCAAGTGGTATAAGCATCGACAAAAACTATTTTATTCTCTGCTTTCGCTTTAGCAAGAGTATTTGACCAGGTATCCTTCTCAAACTTAATACCTTCTTGACTATATACTGAAGAGCCAGCAATCATTGCTAAGGGCAATAGCAGTATATTGAGATAATTAAAAATTGTACTCATTAATATTTATTTTATCAATATATGTTTTGCACAAGACGTAAAGCATCTACCCCCTAGGAGTTTAAACCGTCTAGTATATGCGTAATGCGACCGTTTAGTGCGCATTATCACATATACATCATTCTATGCTGTTTCATTTGCCCAGCATTTATTGACGAAGGGCGTTGACGGAACAATTAGTGGTATCGGTGCTGATTGCGGTATATTGAATTGACAAATTACCTTCACCTTCAATGGTACCTGAACCATAGATTATGAAACTCCCAATGATCTGTTCTTCGATTTCTATTGTGTTTAAATCGACAATAGTTGCAAAAATATTGAGTGCTGGCCTATGAAAATTACCTATCAACACCTCATTAAAAGCGGAAGTGGATGCTGATATACCCCAAGTTTCTGTAACAGAAGTATCTTCCATGCAATTCGAAGTAACATCAAAATTTCCAAGAATTTTTTGCCTGCTAAACTCCTCACAAAATTCCCCTTCAAAGCCAGGAGGACAGTCACATATCCCACCTATGCAAGTTGCATTGTTTTGGCATACTATTATATCGCATGGTTCATCTTTACAAGAGGCTATAAATAACATAGAAAGTAAAAATAGAACGGAAGTAACTCCTTGTTTTTTCAAATTAATTAATTTTTGTTGTTTGAATTTTTATTTTTCTTTTCCAATTGAATAGAATTAATCCCTATACTCTAAAACATCACCAGGTTGACAATCTAAAGTTCTACATATTGATTCTAACGTAGAAAATCTTATTGCTTTCGCTTTACCTTTTTTCAATATTGACAAATTTGACATTGTTATCCCTACCCTCTCGGAAAGCTCTGTAAGACTCATTTTTCGTTTTGCAAGCATTACATCCAAATTAACTACTATCATAATTATATAGTTAATTTACTTTCCTCTTTTAATTCTACTCCATACATAAATACATGAGATAGAACCCTTAGAACTAGTGCAAAAAGCAATAAACTAATTGAAGGCACATCAACGATAATACTTAAATCGTCTAAAGAGTTTATAAATCCATTTTTACCCCAAATTGAGGATATAATTATCTCGAATAAAAAATTTACAACCCAAACTAATAATATAGAATAAGACAATAGTCTTAAGTTTTTAATTGTCTCTTTCTGAAAATGATTACCATCAATATTTAGTAGCATAAACCTCTTAAAATACCAAATACTCAATATGGTCAGAGACATCATTAATACTAAATATGTTAATATTATAAGTTTTGAAGATATTGGTAACTGATTAAAAACAAGGTACTCAGGTTCCTTACTCATTCCTAGATTCGCAAAATTCTTATTGGCATTAGCCATAACAAGGAAGAAATCATTAGAATTCAGAGCATTAGCTAAAGAATCATTTGCTGGGTCACTCGCAACTACCGAAATTAATTCATCTGAATAGTCAATGGTCTCTTGGATTATCATATCACCTGAAGAGATGCTAACTCTAACGCCAATATCATTGCCAAAAGCACCGTAAATTAAGACAGAAAATATAATCACTGAAAACAAAATAGATAACCAAAAAAGGACTCTAGTAACAAAATATAAAAACTTAATACTTCTTAAGGAAGCAGTATTAGAAACAGCATTCAAAGTAATTTTTTTACAAATATAGCATTATTCTGATAAACAATAAATTTTTATTGTTTATCAATAAATAAATATCTATTATCGACGATATTAAAATTACTAACAAAACCTAAATTGTATTAAAACCAGTTTAGCCAAATCATTTTAAAGATGAATCTTCCATTAAAAATCGGACGGTTATTTACAGACTTATTGGACGAATAAATCAAAATGAAGCGCTGCAAAAAACAGATTTACAGGTATTTGCTCAATCTGCCAATCTAATCATCCAACAAGAATTCATCGATAATTTCTACCCTTATCAACAGGAAAAACGACAGCAACTCAAACTATTGATGGAAGCTGCTCGAAGTCACAAATTCAACTGCTTATTAATTTGGAAGTTGGATTGTTTAGCCTGCAGCCTGATTCATTTATCTCAAATCTTTCAAGCGTTTCATGCCCTGCAAATTCGGTTTATCAGCATCAAGGATAATATGAATTTAATCCATCAAAAGTACCTGCCTGCAATTCACGTTATTCAAAAAATGATTGAATTTAAATCAGCTCTTGTCAAAGAGAGAGTCAAAGAAGGCATGAGGAAAGCTCGGCAAAATGGACAAATTATTGGTAGACCTTCCACCTCCACGAATCTTTCGGAATTGGTCGAAGAACTGGCGCTTCATACTGATTATAGCATTAAGAAAATTAGAATCTTAACTGGGAATACTATCAGTTATAGCACCGTAGGTAAAATTGTAAAAAAGGTACGCGAGGAATCAAACCTGACTTAGTATTGTCCCTTAAGATTTACTCGACATACTTTCCAAGGTGTGACAGTTATCGCCAAAAATCTGTGACAGTTAATTCCAAAGTTGACAGCTTTGCCATAGGGTTGTTTCTTTTCGGGAGTGTCCACATGGGCAAGACGGATTTCAATGATTTCATCTTCTTCGGTTAATAGCTCAAAAGAGTCGCCGTCTTTGACAGAGATGATTTTGCCAGTGTAGGTTTGGGCGGAAATTGTGAACGGTAGAATAAGTAAGAGAAAGGTTTTTAGGTATTGTATTTTGGTGTTTTGTTTAAAGTGGATGTGTCATTACTTGAAACCGAGCGCATCTTTTACCTTTAAAGAGTTTCAAATAGACTTTGAATTTCTTTGTTCTTTAACATATCAAACCAGTTAAAAGGCATAAGACAGAGGCTATGGCAACTAATCCCATCTCTGAAATAGGCATCATTGATTAATATTAAATCTTCAAAATCAGAAAGGAGAAGGACATATTTATCGGCCTTTAATTGATTCTTTCTTTTTCCTTTGTTGGGTAAAACTGCGTAGAACAACTATTGTCTATTTAGAAAGTAGAAAACTCAAATATTAAAATTCTGTTGACTTTCCAAGCCTCTCTACTTCCTCTCCCAATCCCGTCATTTCCCAATGCCCCAATGAGATCGGAATATTACCCATTGAATTCAAATGATCAAAGAAGTCTTTAATTTGAAAGGTTTCCTCATTCAATTCCTTCAGTCTTGCATATTCGGCCAAAGCATTTTCGACAAGGTATTTTCCTGTGATATAACTGGTGCCATAACCCGGCTGACGTAGGTAAAGATGTTGTTCAAAAATCAGCAACTCCTTTTCCGTTTTCATCCAACCTCTGGGTGTGTATTCGGAATGAATACTACCTGCTTCTTCCATGGTCATTTCATTGGCATGGGCATAGAGTGACCCTAAACCTCTGGCGGCTCTTTGGGCAATCATGATGTACACAATTTCTTTAACTCTTGGATTGTCATTATATAAACCCGCTTGCATAAACATCTCTTCAACGGCTGTTGCTACTCCTTCATTTCGTGAATCAAAAATGTTGTATAACAATGGTTCTTTTCGAATTTCACTGGAATGTGGCTCTGTATCCATTCTGGCTAATTCAAACCAATGGTAGAAATGAGAGTAAAGTGGGCGAGGGTCATAATGGGCGGTAATCCAAAAAAAGTTGCGCGTTTCTTTTGGCACGTATTGTCCTAAATGAACGCGAAGTGCCGGCTCAAAATAATCTTTGACTGTGACAATTTCGTCATTTTCCAGAAAGTTCATGAAGCTTTGAGCAGACAACTCAGCTAATTCATCATAAGCTTTTGGTGATTCGACAGAGACTAATTCAGTTAAGTGACGGTTGTTGTGTTCTTCTAACTTCAACGCTGCCCAAGAGCGAGCCAATTCTCGTTTTAAAATCATGACTTCATCTTCCCATGTCAACGGGACAAGGTGTACATTTTGCAAGTACCAAGTATAATTTTCTTTTCCAATTCCTGAAGGACCAGTTTTAGTTTTTGATTCCTCCTCTAACCAAATGGCAAATTTGTCTGTCGATTGAATAGCAGCTTGAATGGCTTCAACTAAATCCGAGTGATTTTCAACACCTTCCTGTTTTAGAATATTTCTTAGGTTTTCGCTTTGTCTTCGGATGTCTCGAATGCCTGCAATCCAAAGGTCTTTGGCATTTCCAGTTAGGTTGCCTTGGGCTTGTTTATTTAAGGATGGAATTATTTTTAGGTCATTAATCAATCTTTCTTTTTCTGCTTCAGTTAGTGGGAAATCATATGTCCATATTTCCGTAGTTCCATGATTGGTTGGTCCTTCATGAGCAGGTACATCACTTCGATAGATCCAAAGGCATTTATAAAAAGCAGGGTCGCGTACCCAGGGCTTCAAGATCCGATAATTGAAATCATAACCATTCATTTCTGCCCAAACGATGTACCAATCTACTTGTTCTGGAACCGCCCATCCAGTGGTATCCATTGCCAAAAGTCTAGCTTGTAGTTTTTTGAACTCAGGCATACGCTTTTCAAAAGTAGCGGCTGAATAATCTGGTGCGCCGTCGAGTAAAGGAGGGTTCTCAAAAGTTCTCCATTCGTGGAAGAGGTTGACAAGGTCTTGATAGTCTTTAGTGGTGGGAGGAGAAGGAAAATTTTCATCTGAAGTAGAACAGCTAAATAATAATAGGAATAAGAAAAAAGGCAAAAATTTGGTCATAATTGTTTTGTTTTGATTAATACGACTAAGGTACGTGATTTAGGAATGGTCAAATAATAATTACCCGTTTTCTGCTTATTATTTTCTCCTTTACCGGCCTTAAAAATACTCGTTGTAGCTTTGCTATGCTTTCGTTTTTTGCCTTGTCAAAGAAAAAAATAATTCACCATAATATCGGGAACTTATTTTTTCACCTTTCCTTATTATTTTTTGAGCGTCGTCGCCTCCTATAATCAGTAGTACCTGATTCTTAAATTAGATTAATTTTGCCAGCTGACAAACTTAATGAAACCTAATATTTGGGTCGATTGACGGTTCGATTCAGAGGTTGCAATTGCACTTTTTATCTCTTGTCTTTTTACTTCATTTTTTAATCTATTTTCTCTCCGAATCTTCCTAATTTCCGTCTTAAGTGCCTCGACTTTATTCCCTTGCTTTTGGGGTGCCTTGATCTTTTCTAGTTCCTTTATTTCTTCGATTAAGGTTTGTTTCAGAGTGATGTCCTCAGTTTTTTTGAATTGGCTTTTGAGATTCTGGATTTGATCTTGGACGGCTTGGTATTTCATAACAGCAGATTTATCATTTCTCCATATTTGCCTGATCTGTCGTTGTAGGGCTTCAATTTGGGCTTTGTAAGATTGGTCAGCAATGAAAGTATCTCTTTGGATATTGGGTGGAATGACTTCAAAGTAAGGAATGGAATTAAGGTACTCAGCTTTGTAACTAGAACTGGATTTAGGAAAGGAGTTTAACTCTGTGATTTGGAAGTTCTGGTTTCCTTGAATTTCGATGGATTGGATGGTTTTGTTTTGTAGGATTTGGTTTAAAGAATCAGGTGAAATATTGATGAGTGTATGAGTTTCGATGATGAATTTTTTACCAGTATGTTCAGGGAAACTTCGACGACAGGTCTCGATGTTTAGGTGTATCCATTGTCCGATGGAATCAATTAGCCAGGCATCGTTTTCGGTTGACTCGATACAGATTCCCGTGCCGTGTTTGGTTTCTAATCCTTGCTGGATTTGGTAGGTGACTTTGAGGGCGTCTTCTGTTTTTTGAAATTCGCTTCGAAGATGGGTCAATGTAGCAAAAGATTGATTGTAGGTTGTCCAAAATCCTTTTTCAAATAAGGGCTGCATAAACATTCCAGAGGCTATAAAGATACAGAATACGACTCCCTCCTTTTTCCAGTCTCCACTTCTGATTCGATTTTCTGGACTCCCGATTAATACAAATGGGTTCTTGCTGAATGGATATAACAATGGAACTCCTTGTAGGGTCATCATATCGAAAACTAGATGTGAGAAATAGGCTATGGCGATAATGGTTGAATAGTGACTGGAATTCAAGAAAACAGTTTCAATAGCGGATGCAATGATGGTCAAAACGATCATGAATGGGATTCCGTGGGTGATGGTTCGGTGTCCATATTTTCGATTGATCCAGCGAGCTAGTGGATAAACTGATTTACCTATTGGAGATTTGATGTGATCGATGTCTGGGAGCATGGAAGATATGATCGTGACTCCCAATGTAATAGGGTTTGAAAGGATATTGATGCCCATGAAGATGGAAGCGAAGAAACCAGTGAAGACGGTGCCTCCGGCTAAGTGATTGATGGCTGTCATAAATATCTTTTATTAGGTCTATTGTTCTTTTCGCATTGCTCGAAAAGAACCAAAAGATCTAGACAAAAAAAACTCCTCCGTCAAACAGTTTTTTGTCTTGCCTACCGCCAAATAAGACTTGTTCCTTTTCTGACATGTGCCAAACAAGTCATATCCAATGTCTTGCATTTTCATTATCAAATTATACATATTTCCGTTTGGTTCTCTGGATCATTTCTCTACCGAAGAATAGGAATATGACTCCGATAGCTACCAAAAAGTACCAAGGTCCATTGTCTGTTCCTGTGATTCTTCCCCAATATCTTAGGACACTCATACAAGCAATTAGTCCAATGAAAAAGGGTAAAAAATTGATCTCGTTTTTGGCTGCTGTATGGCGGATTTCTTTGGTAATTTCTAGAGAAACAAACTGTTCTTTGCTATATCGTTCGACCATTTCATAGATGTACAGTGAGGAAAAGGTTAACCCTATCAGAAAATAAATTTATTTAGTGAATCCGCACTAAAAACAAAACCCAAGGAAAAAAACATAATTTCGACCCAATAACCCTCCTCCTCCATTTATCCTTTATATAGACCCAGTCAATCATTCACATCATTGAGTTCTAGCTAAAATTCCTATCTTTCGGAACCAATAAAAATTTTAAATGAATCTGACTCCATGCATGAATTTATCTTTCATTGATATCAAATTAAAAATCATTTATCTGTTTTTAAATTCTCCAAGAAGAGAGCGGGGAAATAAGGGTAATCTGCTTCTAAGTTATCCCCTGCTGTTTATTCTTTTCATAGGTCTAACTCCATTCCATGCTGCTACTCAAACTCAAACTCAAGCACAACTTTTTACTCCATTCCCGTACAACAATACATTGACGGCGGAATCTATCAATGATATTATACAAGATAATCTAGGCTATATTTGGATTGCTACCAGTGAAGGATTAAATCGATTTGATGGACAAAAGATATGGAAATTCACCCAAGATTATCAAAACCAAATATCTGGAAATGATATTCAATCTTTAGCAAAAGATCAATCAGGACGTATTTGGATGGGAACGGTGGAAGGCTATTTACAATGTTATGATCCTAGTGCAAACTCCTTCAAAGTCTTTAAGGTACCGACTGGAAAGAATGCACCAGTTACTACTATATGGGATGTGGAAGTAGGAAATAAAGGAGAAGTCTGGTTGGCACTTGAACGTGGAATCGCCTGCTTTTATCCCGAAACAGAAACTTTTAGAACCTGGCGCCCTAGTCTTACTAAATCCGAACTCAATAACAAAAATTATGATGTGGTTTACAGCTTGCTTCCAGGTATTGATTCCTCCAATACTATTTGGATAGGAAGTAGAAAGGGTTTATTGAAATTTGATTATGAGAAAGAATCCTTTGATAAAGTTAAAGTTAATATCAAAAACCCAAAATCAGCAGAAGGTGTTTTTGAAATGATTTATAATGATGAGGGCGGTATTGTATTTACTGCCAGCCATCAAACTGTATTTATCTATCATCCAAAGAAAGGTCATTGGCAACAGTTTCAAAAAGAAAACCCTATTTCCATTAGTCTACGCTGTATTTTTCAAAAATCAAAGAATGAATATTTGGTAGGAGATATTCGAGAAGGCCTCTTTATTTTAAATACTACAACTGGAACAATCATCCCCTACTCCGATGCCAACAATAATCAGGATAAGATAATTAAAGGAGGGGTGGAAGCTTTGTTCCTAGATAATAAAAATACATTCTGGGTAGGTACAGAGTATGGTTTAGTGTGGAGGGTTCCAACCATGCAATATTTCCAACATCATTATCTTCCTTTGTCCTATAAAGATCAATATTGTAAAGCATTCGTAGAGATTGATGAAGATAATATTTTGGTAGCAACTTTTACTGGCCAACTATTAAACTATTATTTACCAACAGCTCATTGGTCAGAATATAGTAAAGATAATTACCCTGTACCTATTCATTACATCTACTCTATGCTTTTGGATAAAAAAGGCTATTGCTGGATAGCGACAAGAGAAGGTCTTTTTCAAGTGGATTATAAAAACAAAAAAGTAATTATTCCCGAATTTGAAGGAAAAGAAAAGCTATTAAAATTTAATACTCAAAGATTATTAGAAGATCAATCTGGAAAAATTTGGTCGAATACTTATCCTCAAAGCTTGCTGTGTATAGATTCAGAAAAAGCACTTGTAACACAGTATAGTTTTAAGGATAATGACTGTCCTTCATTAATTGGGACTGCGGAGATAACAAATGATCCCGATGGAAGAATTTGGTATGGTGGAGAACCTCGATTAAATTGTTTTGATCCTGAACAACAAAAATGCATTGCTTCCATAACTCACCAACCTAATGATAAAAATGGACTTTCTAATCCTTGGATTACAAGCATGGTGATTCAAGAAGATAGAGTAATCTGGTTAGGTTATAAATATGGTGGATTAGATCGTTTTGACCCAACAACTCAGGAAGAAAACCGATTTAAATATTTCACCGTAAAAGATGGACTTCCGAGTAATAAAGTATTTCGATTAATACTAGATGATCAACAAAATTTGTGGATGGCTACAGGTAATGGAATTGCAAGAATGAATACCCAAAATTTTACCATTAATACATTTAATAGTCAAGATGGATTGAAAGAAAATAATTTACATAAGTTTTGGCGAACTGCTTTTGAAAAGGGTAGTAGCGGTAAAATTTATATTGGCGGGCAGTCTTTTTTCACTATTGTTGATCCATCTGTTTTTTATAAACAAGGAAATGAACCACAACTAGTTTTTAATGGATTGAGAGTATTTGATAAGTGGAAATTTTTCGATAAGAACTTAAATCAAAAATCAGAGATTGAATTATCACACGAAGAAAATTTTTTCACTTTTGAATTTGCCAATTTAGCTATTAGAAACAAACAACAAACCTTTCGTTATCGATTAGAGGGCTTTGATAGAGAATGGAGATATTGTACCGACGGAAAAGCGGACTATACTGATGTAGGTGGAGGCAATTACAATTTCATCGTACAAGTTCCTTATCAAAAAGATGGATGGGCAAATGGTGGATTGAATATAGAGTTAAAAGTAATTCCTCCAATTTGGCAGGAGCGATGGTTTCAATTTGTAATGGTCTTGTTAGGAATGTTAATACTTTTCTTAGCTTATCAAGCAAGAGTAGGACAAATCAAAAAAGCAGAGGCATTAAAAACTGCTTTTAACCGTAGACTAGCTAATGTAGAGGTGAAAGCACTCAGAGCGCAAATGAATCCTCATTTTCTTTTTAACTCACTAAATTCCATCAAGAATTTTATCATAAAAAAAGAACCACGAGTAGCATCGTTGTATCTAACGAAATTCGCTCGGCTAATGAGATTAATCTTAAGTAATTCCAAAGACTCAAGTGTTACACTCGAAAATGAATTAAAAGCACTTTCCTTATACATCGAGTTGGAAGCGATGCGTTTTCCAGAAGCATTTGATTATACCATTGATGTAGATGATGATGTACCGAGTAGTTCCTTTTTACTTCCACCATTAATCCTTCAACCTTATGTAGAAAATGCCATTAAGCATGGTCTGATGCATAAAGAAGGAAAAGGAAAACTAGACATCAATATCGCTCGTCATAACGGTACTTTGATTTTTAAAATAAAAGACAATGGTATTGGACGTGAACAATCTCAAGCATTTCAATCTACCTTACCGATGCAAAGGAAAAGTATGGGGATGCAAATTACAGCTGATCGTTTGGAAATGTTAGATTACAAAAATGGACAAAAGCCAAAAGTGAGTATTATTGATTTAAAAAACTCAGCGGGAGAAGCAGCAGGAACACAGGTTGAAATTACTATTCCTTTTCCCAAAAAAGACAAAAAATAATAATGGATAAATTAAAATCGATTATTGTCGATGACGAGATCGCAAGTATAGATGCACTTAAATGGGAGTTAGAAGTTCTGAATAATCAAATAGATGTCATTCAAGAGTTCCAAGATCCCAAGGCTGCAATTGAACAACTTACTAACCTAAAACCAGACTTGATTTTTTTGGATATAGAAATGCCTGGCATGAATGGTTTTGAATTTCTAAAAAAAGCCAATGAGATATTTACTTGCGATGTAATTTTTACAACTGCTTATGATTCTTTTGCGCTCAATGCTTTCAAAGTCAATGCTATAGATTATCTCCTTAAACCTATCGACCCTGAGGAGTTGGCAAGCGCAGTTCAAAAAGTGATTGATAAAAGAACAGAACCTATCACGCAACAAAAACTAGAGCAGCTTTTTAATTTAATGAAAAAGCAAAGTACTGGATTAAAGAGTGTAGCCCTGCCTACCCTAAAAGGTTTGGATTTTATAGAAGTCCACCAAGTAATGTATTGTCAAAGCGATGGCAATTATACCCGTTTACACTTGACTGATGGAGAGACCATTTTAGTTTCAAAAACGCTTAAAGAAGTAGAAGGCTATTTTGAAGGTCATTACTTTTTCCGAGTACATAACTCCTACCTAGTCAACATGAATCACATCAGGAAATATATCAAAGGAAAAGGCGGTTACATCGTTTTAAAAAATGGTCATTACATTCCTGTCTCGCGAGGAAGAAAAGAAGGTTTTTTAGATCATTTGGAGTAAGAGGGGTTGAGGGTTTGAAAGTTTTTAAGAAAACCAACAATCACTTACTGAAAGTACGAGGTTTTAAACCTTTTCAGAGTCTAATAAAAGCTCATTTCTTCTTTCCTATAAAACATAAATTTAATGACTCCAAGTCATTTCTATTTAATCAGAGAAACAATACAACCAATCAAATAATACCCCATAAAGTCCATCCATTTACCATAAGGGCCAACTAATCATTCTAGCTAGCTAACAGTCCATATCAGACTTAGTTTTGTAAGGAATTTTTCACAAAACCTTTTAAGATTTCTGATATGAAATATCTGACTACATTTATAATTGTCCTATATCCTATAGTTTTTTTCGCTCAAGTTTTTAATGGAAATATAACTTTCACCACTAATGCAGATGTTGCATCATTTGGGGCTGGGAATTATCATACCATCAATGGTGACATGAGTATTACAGGAACTCAAGTTTCTGATCTCAGTCCATTATCTTCTTTAACTACGATAAACGGAAAACTACAAATTGGCTCTGAATTTTATAACCAAAGCAATATTACATCCTTAACAGGTCTAGAAAATGTAACCGACATTACTGATGATTTAGTCCTTTACCGATTAACAGGTATCTTGAGCTTAAGTGGGTTATCAGGATTAATAATGGTAGGAGGGGAAATAAAAATAGAAGAAGGGACGCTAAGCTCTCTTTCAGGATTATCTAGTATCCAAAATGTAACTGGAGCTTTTCGAATAGATGACCTTCCTAATTTATCTACGCTGTCTAGTTTTCCATCTACCCTTACTTCAATAGGAGGAAACTTATATTTAGATCAATTGAATATTACAAGCCTTAGCGGATTAGAAAATATCACTTCAGTTGGGTCACTCACTATCAGAATTTGTAATAATCTTACTTCCATAGTAGGACTTTCTAATCTTACAACGGTCAATGATTTTATTTCCTTTACTGGAAATCCAAATCTTACGAATTTGAATGGGTTTTCTGGTTTGACTTCCATAGGAGGAAAATTACGAATGTGGATCCAAGATAACTTAACAGATCTGACTGGACTTTCTAACCTGACCTCTGTAGGGGAGTTGGATTTTAGAGATAATACCTCTTTAACTAATCTAAATGGGTTGCATAATCTAACAACTGTGAATGGTGATTTTATTATAGCCAATCATCCTATCTTAAATGACATAACTGCTTTAGCGAATATTTCCACCTTTGGAGGAAAAGTCGACTTCAGTAATAATGATGCCATGACTACACTCAATGGATTTCCAAGCGGAATAACTGAATTAGGTGGTGGATTATTTATTGAAAATAATTTATTATTAAATGATATTACAGCATTATCTAATATCCAACTTATCAATGGGAACCTTCATATTGAAAATAACATAGCCTTAACTCAATTAAATGGACTGAGCGGAGTCACTCATATTGATGGTTACCTGAACGTAATAAATAATGATGCTTTAGTTCAATTCAATGATTTAGCTAATCTGGATAGTATAGGCATGAATGCAACGGGTGGGATAGTGATTAGAGATAATCCATTACTTACCAGTATCCCACAATGGAACAACCTTGGGTATGTCAATTGGGACATTACAATAAAAAATAATAATCAGTTAGCAAGTCTTACAGGTTGGAATAACCTAGATAAATCTCGATCTATATTAATATCGAATAATCCAGTTTTAAGTACAATCAATAATTTCATGGACAATGTGAATTTTATTCTAGGTGCCCTTTCCATTAGTAACAATAATCAATTAACAAGTGTTCTAGGGTTTCAAAAATTGGATAATGCTGATGGTTTTTTTATATATAACAATCCTCTTCTAAATGATCTATCTGGTTTTGTAAAATTGAGAGAACTTACCGATTTAACTATTGAAACCAACAATGCTCTTACTGGTTTAAACTATTTCCCATTGCTCAATAAAATCACCACTACTATAACTATAACTGACAATCAATTGCTAACTAATCTAAGTGGGTTAAAAAATGTAAGCCAACTGAGTTTTGGATTAACAGTAACAAATAATCCAGTATTAACCGACTGTTCAGGATTGTGCCAATTACTGAATAACATAGGTGGGTCCATTACCATTTCTGGAAATCCAGCACCCTGTGATAATCAAACCAATTTGGAAGAGGACTGCACTCCGCCTCCAGCAAATGATGACTGTGAAAACGCAATTAACCTAGTTGTAAATCCAAGTAATGACTGCACTTCTCAAGTTTCAGGAACCACCATAGCAGCAACAGAAAGTTTGAGTGGATGTAATTTTGAGACAGACCCCATTAAAGATGTTTGGTATTCTTTTACAGCCACCCAAAATGTCCATAAAGTTAAAATATCAAATCTGATTCCTCAAACAGGAAACTTTGGTTCTGTTTTAGTTGAAATTTTTTCGGGAGGATGCAATAGCCTAAGCTCAGTAAGTCAATGTCAAAGATTTTTTGACGGAGAAACCTATTACTTCACAGGATTGTCTGCCAATACAGATTACCAATTAAGGGTTTATACTGATCTCCTATATGGCCCTGCAAATTTCAGTATTTGCCTTCAAGCTACAAATCCACCTGCAAATGATGACTCAGCAAATGCTATTAATCTCACGCAAGCACTAATCTGTAACAATACTTTAGCAGGTACAGTTGAAGATGCTACAGAATCCGCCCCTAATATTCAAATGTGTAACGGAAACTTTGCACCAACTGCAAACGATGTTTGGTACACGTTTACGGCAAGTACTTCTTCTGCTACATTTAGCGTTGAGCCAGTAGGAATGATCTTCGAACCCGTTATAGAACTATTTGAAGGCAATCCTAATAACTATGTGACTTGCAGTTATATGAATGCGCCGGGAATAGTAGAGATGAATATGAATAATTTGAATATTGGGGCAACTTATTATTTCAGAATTTTTCATGGAAACATTCAAGTACTCTACGGATCAGAGGCAGCTTTTAATATTTGTTTACACGAGCTCCCAACCATCCAATTAGGACAAACTTTTGGGAATAATTGTGAACCATCGAGTGTTTCTCACAATTCTACCGGATCAGGAAATTGGTTACATTATGATTTCTTAGGGCAACTTATTTTCTCCATTCAGGATTCCGAACCCATGGGAACGATTACAGCAGAATTTTATACCAATCATAATGGCATTCGTTCAACCGCGAATGGTGTAGAAGTATTAGATCGTAACTTTGAAATTTCACCAACCAATGATCCTGTCAATCCTGTACCCGTTAGGTTTTATATCACCGTGGAGGAGTTTAATGATTTGGTTGCCGCCAACGATGGAGATGATAATGACATCAACAATCTAAGTGATTTTGTCATAATGCGATATAGTGGTGTAACCTGTGCCAATACGCCATTGAATGGAGGAGTATTGCACCCTGTAACTGGCTGGGGAGATTTAGGTATGAGCAATTATTACTTAGAAGTATCTTTTGCTGATTTCTCCTCTTTCTTTTTGACGGGGGGGGCAAATGCACTTCCCTTGAAGTTACTAAAATTTGAAGGAAGATCACAAGAAGATCGAATTTATTTATCATGGGAAACAGGCGAGGAAATCAACCATTCTCATTTTGAAATTCAACATAGTATAGATGCTGTTAATTTTTCTAATATCGGAAAAGTCTATCATCCCATAATGGAAGGATTAACTCAACAATATAGTTACAATCACGATTTCCCAAATGAGGGAATAAATTATTATCGACTTAAACAAATAGACTATGATGACATATTCGAATATTCTTCTGTTATATCTATAAATTTTGAAAATAATCGCCTCTATAAACCAAAATTATTTCCAAACCCAACTGCAGATCAGATTCAATTCTCTACTCCCATAGAAGGTCGATATTCAATCATTAATGTCTTAGGGGAAATCCTCAAACAAGGTGAACTATCTAGTAATACAAGCATAGATGTTCACAGTCTAAAGACAGGAAGCTATTACCTGATGATAGAAAATACAAACAGCGGAAGACAGTATTTTTCATTTATAAAAACTTAGGGACTTAGCGTTAAAACAAAAAAAAAGATAGACTTGTTGATAAACGATAAGTTTTATCTTTTCAACTGAATTCATAAAATACAGGGGGGCTTAGCTCGACTTTGTCGATTTTTAATTGAAAAGAGAATTCTCAGAAAGTGTAAATTTGAGTTGACCAAAACTCATAAATTATGTTTACACCCCCTGAAGAATTCATCGTCCATAGCCAAATTAGAAAAATGAGTTAAAGCACAGTAGCCACCGCTAATTTCTGCCTTCTTTGTGAATAGGTCATTTTCAAATTTGAATAGATTAATCTTACAGCCACCTTTGTTTTCGGAAAGGGCTACCCAATTCGTGTTTACTCCAATCTTTGCTCCCATAAATTCGGATGAAAAAGTAGCTGATTTCCAATGATGCAGGACTACCCATTCACAGCCGTTACTTTTCATAGCAAATACGTGTTCTTCATTTGGTGACCAATCACCACCAAACGGAGCTCCAATAATGAGCAAATCATCCATAAATTCTATACCTGACCCATAGAATGACCAATTTCTTACTTCATCGGTAGGAGGTACTTCAATAGAATAAAATTGACCAATTGCTATTTGCCAATTAAGGAGAAAGAATATTCCAAAAAGAATTGATTTGTATTTTTTGGATATCATTGTTTTGTTTAAATTTTATCTATTGCTTTGTCAGTATCGTTCATGTAATTAACACGCATCATTGTTTGGAAAACTGTTTTGACTTAGAGTTCCGTGTCTATAACACTAAGGATTGTATGTCCTGTTGAGTCTTTTACGGAGTATACAGTTTAGCACTAAGTGGGCGGCTCAATAGGTCATCACAATAAAGTTGAACAAAGCCACGGAATTATAGCACGAACATATGCAAAAAGCAAAGGTTTTTTTGGGACTCAACCCTTGAAAATACATTGTTAGAAGTAAATTTATGAATAGAGTTTGAGAAAAGAAAGTGGGAATTTTTTTTGTTATGTTTATGTTTTTCGATGCCGGTTTCCAAAATCAGTCTACTAAAGGCATAGCACTCCTGTCTGCTAAATTTGACTTTAGACATTAATGGGAATTGGTTCACCTTGCGAGGAGATTAGGGTCATTTTGGCTCTCGATTAGCCTTTCGTTTTAATTCTTTTTGAATGTGTTCCATAATGAGAAAGCTATCACTTTAACAATTTAACCAAAAAATCTCGCTTTCATATATCGGGCATTCATTTCAGCAATATTGATGATAGAAATTCCTTCGGGGCATTCCACTTCACATGCCCCTG
>JANSWP010000154.1 GCA_024743405.1 Bacteroidota bacterium | reverse complement strand
TCACTTAATTTGGTTTTAACATAACCTGGGCAAATGGTATTCACTCGAATATTGTGTTTGCCCCATTCAATAGCTTGGTTGTTTCCAAGCATTATTAAAGCCGTTTTACTAATGTTATAGGCTGCCATCATTTTTGAAGCATGAAAACCTTCAATGGAACTAATATGAATGATACTCCCACCTCCTTGTTCCTTCATAATTGGATAAACCAAATTGCTCAAAGCCATCGCAGCATTTATGTTAATATCCATTGTTTTTTGATAGAGATTTTCAGGTATTTTGTGAATAGGTCCAAAGTATGGATTGGTACCAGCATTGTTTATCAAAATATCAATGCGTCCATATTTTTCCATTACTTTTTTAATCAATTTTTCTCTATGTTCTGCTTTAGCAACATGACATTCGATACCGATAGCAGATAAGCCTTCTGATTGAAATTGAGCCGCCACAGCATCTACTGCTTCCTGTTTGCGACTGCTGACAATTACCGTTGCTCCAAATTCCGCCATACCTCTTGCCATGGCTTCTCCAATTCCTTTAGATGCGCCTGTGATGATGGCGACTTTTCCAGCTAAATCGAATTTTTCTTTAATCATTTTTTAGACGGTTGACGGTCACTTTGCTTGACGGCAAAGCAACCATTCTTAGTTAATACTTACTATTTCATACCTACCACCTCTCCAATATATTTCAATAATTTCTCATTCAACAACTCCGTTTGTTCGCAAGGAATCCAGTGACCACAATCATCAAAGAATTCAACACCTCGGAGGTCTTCTACTACATTAGGCAATCGTTTAATCGCTTTTCTAACCATATAGTTAATAGGGTCATTTTTACCAGCAATAAAATAGGTGGGTTGTGTTATCTTTTTGCCTGCTAAATGTTCGGTACGTTTCCAGTAAATATCCAAACAGCGATACCAATTGAGTATGCCTCGGAAACCCTTTTTTTCGTATCGACCGACATAATAAGCTAAATCTTCCGCCTTTAACCATTTAGGCAATTTTTTAGGACGAATCGTGGTATCTAAATAGTTTTCAGCAGATATTGGATTATCGTTCGCGACATATTGAGCAGCAATTTCACTTCCTTCTGCACCTAAGGAGAAATAAATACGCAATAAGGAGTCATAAACATCTGCATCTAATTCCCTTTCCGCAACGCCCGGTTGTTGGAAATAGAGGATGTAAAAGAATTTATCGCTAAACACTATTTTCATGTGCGGGATGGGCTGCGCCAATGCTCGACCACCATAAGGAATAGATAAAGCTATCACTGCTTTGACCTTTTCTGGATAAAGCAGGCAAATTTGCCAAGTCAGAGAAGCACCTAAATCGTGCCCAACAATAATGGCTTGTTTATGCCCTAATGCTTCTATCAAACCAGCAATGTCTTTCGCCATTTCGTCTTGGCTATATCGCTCGATTTCCATTGGCGCATCTGTCTCTCCACAACCCAACATATCGGGTGCGACTGCATAATATCCTGCTGCTGCCATCGCTTCTAATTGATGCCTCCACGAATACCAACTATCTGGAAATCCATGTAAAAACAAAATAAGTGGAGCAGTTGGATTCCCCGCTTCTTTGATAAAGTAGCGAACACCATTGATTTTTATAAATCGTTGCTTTATCATTTCTTAATTCCTTGAATGGTTTCGGTAGCTATCAATCCCCCATATTCTAAAGACAAATGCCGATGATGACCAATGGCAGCATACGCTTCAGAAGTGGACATTTCAATAAACGCTTCTTTGGACGGATAATACACTACAAAAACTCGATCTGGTTGAGTCGTATAATCGCCAATGATGGTTTTCACTACATTACCTGCCCAAATTGTTTTTGCGCCTGCTTTTTCTAATAGCGGCGTTACTTCTTTCATATAAGTATTATAGGCTTCTTCACCTGTTCTTCCATCCTCCGTTTTGTCTTTGAATTTTAAAATATTCAACATACACAAAGGCGTCTGAGAAGGATAGTTTTTAATGAAATCCACGAAATTCTCTTTCGGTGCTAATACTTGGTTTGTTAAGTTCATTTTTTATTTTTTTTGGAGTCAGACTGCTTCGCTGTCAGATCGAAAATTGAAACTATCTGTCAGTTGTCAGACGCTCTGACAAATGCTCCAAGGTGTCTCACCTCTGACAGAAAAGCGGTCTGACTTCAGACCTCTTTTCATTCAAAAATAATTACCTCTTTGTCTTCATGCCAGCCAAATAACAAATCTCGATATCGCTCATTCATCTTATTCCGTTTAACTTTTAGTGTAGGAGTCAGCAAGCCATTTTCCAAACTCCAAGTTTCTTTGGTGACAATGACGGTGGAAATTTTTTCGTGTGCTTTTAATTGAGCGTTGATGTTTTTCAAAGTGACTTTCAAACTTTCTTTGACCTCGGCTTTAGATTTTGCTAAACCTATTTCTGACAAAGCCACTAAAGCGACTGGTTGAGGACAACCTAAACCCATCAAGCATACCAATTCAATATTTAAATCTTGGTCAAAATGCCATTCTATAGGGGAAGGTGTAATGAATTTTCCTTTGGTGGTTTTGAAAGTGTCTTTTACCCTGCCCGTGATGAATAGAAAACCATCTTCATCAATGCGTCCTTGATCACCTGTATGCAACCAACCATCTCGAATCGTTTGGGCAGTTAATTCGGGAGATTTATAATATTCCCGCATTATGTATGGGGCGCGCATCAAGATTTCACCTGTATCTTCATCTATTTTTATTTCACCACCCCACATAGGTTTGCCCACTGAAAAAGGCTTGATTTGTGTTGCTTCTAAAGAAGTACAAATCGCACAATTTTCAGTCATACCGTAAGCTTCTGCAATAGGGATATCCAGTTTTCGGAAGAAATCCTTGGTGTTTTCAGGAATAGAGGAAGCGCCTGTTATACAACCTCGGATGTTCGACATTCCCAAACCTTGTCGAAGCTTCTTTTTAAGAAAACTTGAAATGATAGGGAGTTTCAACAGGAAATTCAGACGCTTTTCTGGGATTTTAGCTTGAATACCCAATTTAAATTTTGTCCAAATCCGAGGAACCGCAAAGAATAAGGTAGGCTGGGTGTCTTGAAGGTTTTTGGGAAACGTTTCTAAAGATTCCACAAAGGAAATCATACCACCGTAAAAAATACAGGTTTCCTCAACAACCACTCTTTCTGCAATATGATTAAGTGGCAAAAAGGAGAAAAAGCGATTATCACCTGTCTCAGAAATTTTCAGATGATTATTATGAGTTAGAACATTTTTTGTACTATCCAATGCCCGATAATCCAAAACGACTCCTTTTGGCGTTCCTGTCGTCCCTGATGTGAAAATAATTGTCCAAATATCATCCAAATCGGCACTCGGCTCTCCTTGAATGGGGTCAAACTTATCAATAAACTCAAACCAGTCATATCCTTCTTTAATATCCGAACAACCTTTATAATGTGGAAAATGGATTATTGGTATATCTACTGGCACACCTCCTTTCATTCCTTCCCAGTCTTCAATTTTTCCTGCAAATAATGCCTTGACATCTCCTAATTCAATCAATTGCTGTACCATATCCGCTTTTAAAGTCGGATAAAAAGGCACACTCACATATCCCGCCATCATAATAGCAATATCCGCAATTACCCACTCTCGACAATTTTTAGAAGCCAGACCAATATGACTTTTGGGTGGTAAGCCTAATGATTGTAAACCTGTTGCCAATTTACGAGCCATCTGCCCAACTTCTGCGTAAGTATAAGTTTCCCATTTATCGCCGAAAGGTTGCTTAAGGAAAGGTTGGTTGGGAGTTGTTTTTTCCCATTTATAGAAGTGAAAGTTGAATTTTTCCATTGTTTTATTTTTAAGGTGAACGGTGGACGGTCGTTCGTTCCTCACTTGACGGTGGACGGTCGCTTCGCTTGACGAAACACGTATTGCCGTCCACCGTCAAGTGCAACGACCGTCTGCCGTCTACCGTTAATTCGTCCAATAAGCATACTCATCTTCCTTTGTAAAACCTTGCTTCAAATGCTTATCCATTGGAATAGGTGTTTTTAATGCCCCTTTCCAAATCGGGTCAGATTGTTCGGCAAGCAGTTCTTGTCTGAGTTTTAATAATTCTGCTAACTTTTCTGTTTCGGTAGCAGCTAAATTATTTTGTTCGGTTGGGTCAGTATTTAAATCGAAAAGCCATTTTTTACCTTGCTGCTCGTCAACTTGTAGTTTCCAGCCATTTTTAATCACAAAAGAATAAGTACCACTTTTACAGAATAAAGGTCGGTCGGGTTCGCCTTCTTGTTCGCCTGTTAGGTAGGGTAAAATGTTAGTGCCATCAATTTTTCTATCAGTTGGCAAGTCCGCACCTGCCAAAGTCCCAACGGTCGAAAAAATATCTAAACTTGAAACTCGTCCGTCATAAGTTTGCCCGCCTGCAATACTGTCCGGATAACTGACGATGTAAGGCAAATGAACACCTCCTTCAAAAAAGGAGAGTTTCCAGCCACGATAAGGCTTATTCAAATCAGGCATACCAACATAATGTGGTGCACCATTATCACTTGTAAAAATGATAATCGTGTTATCGTCGATACCTTTTTCTTTGAGTGCTTGACGAACTTTTCCAACTCCTCTATCTACAGCTAAAACCATAGCTGCTTGTACTCGTTCAGCATGGTCTTCAATGAAATCAAGTTTGTCATAATCCGATTTTAAGGCTTGCAAAGGAGTATGAACAGCCCAATATGCCAAGTACAAAAAGAAGGGTTGATTTTTATTTTTTTCAATGACCTTGAGCGCTTCATTCGTCAAATAATCTGTCAAGAAACCATCAGGATTAAAACGACCACTATCGTTAAATCGAACATTATGCGTTAGATTGCCCCAAAGAAATTTGTCTATTGGGTCAAAAGGCAATTTGGCATTCACCACATTTGGGTCATTCTCGGGTAAAAACAGACTTCCTGTTTCTATCCAAAGACTTTCATCAAAGCCATGTTTATTCGGTTGAAAAGCGTCAGCAGCTCCTAAATGCCATTTCCCAATCAGCGCAGAATGATAACCTTGTGGCTTGAGCATTTCGGGAATGGTGATTTCAGAAGCAGGCAATCCCATCTCATCGGCATGAGGTAATTGATTATCTATCTCAGCATTATAAATTGGTGGAACTTCGTCACCTTCCGACATCATTGATATAAGCTTTCCAAATCCCTTTGCCGTTGGTGTAAATTCATAACCAGCTCGTGTTGGAAATCGTCCTGTCAGCAAGGCAGCTCTCGATGGCGAACACACTGCCGTAGCAGAATAACCATTGGTGCAAAGGACACCGTCTGCTGCTAGTTGGTCAATATTAGGTGTTTTAACTTTGCCATTGCCCATACCGCCACCATAGGTACTCA
The DNA here is from genome assembly GCA_024743405.1 of Bacteroidota bacterium. GTDB lineage: Bacteria > Bacteroidota > Bacteroidia > Chitinophagales > Saprospiraceae > JANSWP01. The sequence goes on along the minus strand of JANSWP010000154.1, from coordinate 1,846 downwards.
CTTCATTAAATCCTAAATCATCTACCAAAATTACTATGACATTTGGTTTATCAGATGTTCGGGTAGCTGGGCCATCTTGCCATTCAATCGGCTGGTTTTTACCAGTTGGATTGTTAAAACTGGCGATAATACCTGGCATTTTGTACCAATTGTATTTAAACCAAATGCCTCCTGAAATGGCAATTAAAAGAAGGGTTCCAAAAACGGTGAGTAGTCTTTTTTTTAGCTTTGTCATCTGGAAAGTATTTTGAATAGAAATTACTAAACTAAAGCACAATCCGCCATTATAGCGAATTGTGCTCCTAAAATCTAGCTAAAATATTTCTTTAATTATTTCTTCTCACTGCCAAAATCATAAGTTACAGTTGCTAAAGTTCTTTTACCAATTTTAGGCATTCCTGGGAATGCGCGGTATTCATTATTAAATATATTTTGACCAGAAACATTAATCGTCAATCCAAAATCAAACTTATACCCTACTCCTAAGTCCACTGCATTTCTCTTATCTGTCTTGCCCGAAAATAATCCACTAAAGGACTCAAAAGAATCATCATGCTGAAATGACAGATTGGCTCTCCAACCTAATTCAGGTCCGTAGTTTGCTCCAAATCGATACTTATTTTTTGGGATAGATAAGGCATTCGTTCCCATAACACCTTCTGAATCCTTTATTTCTGTTTCAAAAACATTTTCAGAAATGTAAGAGTAATTTCCAAAGAAAGATAAATCGGAATTTACATAATATTCCAAGCTAACATCCAACCCTGTGTAACTGTAAGCTTCAAAAGTTTTATAGCCTGCTGGAACATGCACGACCCCATTATCAGGAGTATTTTCTGCTTGTACCGTTGCCAAAATAAAGTTGTTAGCTAAAGGTACAATACCTTGAGCAAAACCATCTCCAGCTTGAGTGTATCCCGCAGCATAAGCTCCTGCAATTTGAGCGGCGGCTGCCTCTGGATTGGGGTTTCCAGCCTGAGTCAAAAGACCCACTAAAAAAGGAGTCAATTGGGCAGCTACTCCTGCTCCTAAGTCCGTTCCCATAGCATCAATTCCTACCAAACCATAAGAAGGAGCTAATGCACTTACGGCGAGGTCGCCATCTATTGTTCGGTTATAAACATCTAATGAAACTTTCAATTTATCAGCAATCAATCCTACGTATCCAAACTCCCAAGTATCCTCTTTTATCAAAGAAGCTTTAGGTCCAGGTGTAAAAGAATTAAGTGGTTGTTGTGTAAATAAATCAACACCTGCAAAAGTACCAGTAGTACCTGTTGCAAAATTTGCAGGATCCGTTAGAAATGTATTAATAAGCGGAATCAGTGGAGCCAAAGCAGGATTCGCCATAGTTAACTGGGTTCCAACACCTTCTAAAATTTGTTGACCTGCCGATTGAGTTACTGCTCCCTGAACTAAATTCAAAGGCATCCCGGGTGTTCCAAAAGGAAGGCTTGGAAATGGCAATGCTCCATTAAAATCAAGCATTGGATTTTCTCCAAATGTAACGGCATTCTTATTTCCAACCAGCCAAATATCATAAGCACTGGGAACCAAAGTAGCGAGCGGAAAATCTATATTAAGATTCAATTGTGAAGGAGTACGAATCGCTCGATTATAACTCGCTCGGAAAGTATGCTTTGGAGAGGCTTTAAAAACCAATGCTGCACGAGGAGAAAATCCAATTTCATCCAAAGAATTAAATCTATCTCCTCTACCTGCTAAAACCAAATCCAATTTTTTAGCTAAAGCGAATTTTCCTTGAACATATAATCCGGCAATACTATAATCATCATCGTCTTCATTTCGTCCATATAAAGTATTTCCTGTTTCATTGATAGACCGT
>JANSWP010000008.1 GCA_024743405.1 Bacteroidota bacterium | reverse complement strand
CTATCTCCTCTACCTGCTAAAACCAAATCCAATTTTTTAGCTAAAGCGAATTTTCCTTGAACATATAATCCGGCAATACTATAATCATCATCGTCTTCATTTCGTCCATATAAAGTATTTCCTGTTTCATTGATAGACCGTTTCATTGAAATAGTTTTATTTTCTTCCAGAAAAAGAGATTGGAGATATAAATAAACTTGAGGCATTTTTAGTTGAACATGGAGATTGGTTATGGAAGATTTGGGGTGGGTAACTACCCGTCCATGATTAGTTATTCTTTAATTACTATTCTTGATGGAATTAAATTTTTAACTATATATATCCCTCACGCAATCTGTACTTTTTCAGTAGATTAAGCGAGATATAAGCAAAATTTGTTTTTATATGTCGCTTAATCTGTGTAATTTTATTAGATTAAGCGAAATATAAAAATATATTTAATGGAAAAACTCATTGCCCGAGAGAAAGAACAAGTCATTTTACAAGAAGCCTTAATGTCAAATCGCTCTGAAATGGTGGCTATTATAGGAAGACGAAGGGTTGGAAAAACCTTTTTAATTCGGTCTGTATATAATGGTCAAATTGATTTGGAGTTTACGGGAGTTCAGAATGCGCCGCTCGAAGAACAATTGGATAATTTTTACTTTTTATTGCAACAATTTTCAGATGATAAATTAGAAGCACCAAAAAATTGGTTGCAAGCTTTTCATTTATTGATTACTATTTTAGAAAATAAAAAACATGAGGAGAGAAAGCTCATTTTGTTTTTTGACGAGTTACCGTGGTTAGCTACTCGTCGTTCGGGTTTTTTACGAGCTTTCGGCTTTTTTTGGAATAATTGGGCTACTAAAAATAACATTTTAATCGTTATTTCCGGCTCTGCTGCTTCTTGGATAATTGAAAAAGTCATTAGAGATAAAGGTGGGTTACACAATCGAATAACCCGAAGAATTACTTTGAAACCATTCAATCTTGCTGAAATGGAGACATATTTTAAAAGCCAAAATATACGTCTAAATCGTTATGAAACCATTTTAATTTATATGGCAATGGGAGGCATTCCTCATTATATGAAAGAGGTCAAAAAAGGAAAAGGAGCGATACAAAATATTGAAGATATTTGTTTTGCAAGTGATGGATTATTGACAGATGAGTTCGTTAATTTATATCCTGCTTTGTTTGAAAATTCGGATAATCACATTAAAGTTATTCGGGCATTAGCCACAAAGTGGAAAGGTCTGACAAGGTCGGAAATTATCAAAGCAACCAAATTATCAAATGGTGGCGGTCTAACGAAGGTACTCAACGAACTCGACTATTCGGGGTTTATTTCTGCTTACATTCCTTTTGGAAAGCGTAAAAAAGATATGCTTTATCGTTTGACTGATGAATATTCGTTGTTTTATATCAATTTTATTGAAAAGCAAAAACTCAATATAAAAGGACTTTGGCAAGCACTAAGCCAAACTCAAAAATTTAAAAGTTGGACGGGTTACGCTTTTGAGAGTATTTGTTTAAAACATATTTCTCAAATCCAAGAAGCCTTGCGTATTGGCGGTGTTTATACTGAACCATCGAGTTTTACTTTCAAAGGCGACGATACTTACGATGGTGTTCAAATTGATTTATTGTTGGACAGAAATGATAAAATTATCAATTTATGTGAGATTAAATTTCACAATAAAGAATTTACCATTACCAAGTCTTACGCCAAACAATTGCGAAATAAAAGAGGCACATTTCAAGACATAAGCAAAACAAAAAAATTAGTCTTTTTGACTATGATTACCACCTTCGGGTTGAAGGAAAATGAATACAGTTCTATGATTGATAATAGTTTGACAATGGATGTGTTGTTTGATTAGAAGAAACAAAGACAGTTCTACTTTCTTCCTGGAAATAAAGGTCTGTCGATTAGGTATTGAATTTTTTCTTTCCAAATAATTATCGTTTGAAGTATATAGAGCCCTAAAAAAGGACTCGAACCTTCGAAAAATATAATTAGTTGATTTTCAATAGATTGATTAAAAAGGCTAAGAAGAAAAAGGATAGGATTTAAGGGGTTTTTCCATGTAAGAAACTGATAGTTAATTATTTATGTGAAAAGTGGTCCCACAAGGGCTCGAACCTTGGACCCTCTGATTATGAGTCAGATGCTCTAACCAACTGAGCTATGGGACCGATAGGGTTTAAAAAAGAAAATTTTAAACCCTTATTTCAATATGTCGGCAAAGATAAAATAACCTCTCAAAACCAACAATAATTCCTTTTAATTATGCAAAAATTCCAAGCTCTTATTAATAAAGCTAGATAAATCCTTGCCTTTCAGCATATTTTGATTCAATAATGCTAAATTGAATAAATAATTTACGAATTCAGTTTTCTTGTCTTCTTTACGCATTTTCAAGAGTTTATCTGCAATAAGTGGGTTATTTGTATTGACCACTAAATTATAAGTGTCCGGAAAGTCTCCCATTCCCATACCACCACTCATTGCTTGCATTTCTTTCATTCTACGCATAAACTCTGGCTTCGTTATGAAAACTGGATGGTCTTCAGGTGTTAACGGTGTTAACATTACCGTTACTCCAATAGCTTCTTTTTCTTTGACAACACCTTCGAACAAGCCCTTGATTTTTTCTTCTTCTTTTTCACTCAGCACCGACTCGTTCTTTTCATCTTTTTGAACCAAGTTATCGACAGTATCAGAATCAACTCGAACAAAGGTTACCTCTCCCACTTTGTGCTCCAAATGCTGCATGAAATGATTATCAATCATTGGATTATCAAACTCCAAAACATCATACCCTTTATTTTTAGCCGCAACGATGTAACTGTGGTGTTCTTGCTCATTATTGGTATACAACAAGATGATTTTATCGTGCTTGTCCGTTTGACTAGCTTTTACTTTTTCTTTATACTCTTCGATTGTAAAATGCGCTCCCTCAACATTCTTTAATAAGGTATATTTTTGTGCTCGATCATTAAATTTCTCATCTGAAATCATTCCATACTTCACAAAAACACCTAAGTCTTTCCACTTCGCCTCAAAATCAGAACGGTCATTTTTAAATAACTCATTTAGTTTTTCTGCAACCTTCTTAGTAATGTAGCCAGTGATTTTCCGAACGTTGCTATCACTTTGCAAATAACTTCTAGAAACATTCAATGGAATATCAGGAGAATCAATTACGCCATGTAAAAGCGTCAAAAATTCAGGTACAATCTCTTTAACATCATCCGTGACATATACTTGGTTAGAGTATAATTGAATTTTATTTTTTTGAAGTTCAAGTGAATTATTCAGTTTTGGGAAATAAAGAATACCCGTCAAATTGAATGGATAGTCAATATTCAAATGAATCCAAAACATTGGTGGTTGACTGAACGGATAAAGTTGATTATAAAAGTTCTTATAATCATCATCTGTCAATTCTGAAGGTGTTTTTTTCCAAGCTGGTTTTGTATCATTTATGATATTATCAACTTCAATTTCCTTTGATTCTTTATCATCTCCTTCACCCTCCCAAATAGTCTCTTTTTTAGTTCCAAATTGAATTTGAACAGGCAGGAACCTACAATATTTATTCAGTAATCCTTGTATTCTTCCTTCTTCCAAAAACTCTGAGCTTTCATCACTAATATGTAAAACCATATCCGTTCCTCTAGCTGTCTTATCGTTCTCTACAATCATATACTCAGGATCTCCTTCACAAGACCAAGTAACCCCTTGAGCATCGTCCTTATAAGACCTAGTAACAGCTTCTACCTTTGAAGCAACCATAAAGGCAGAATAAAACCCAAGTCCAAAATGACCTATAATACTACTTTCATTTTGATACTTCTCCAAAAATTCTTGTGCACTTGAGAAAGCAACTTGGTTAAGATATTTCTCTACCTCATCTTGAGTCATCCCAATACCTTTGTCTCGAATAGTCAACGTTTTCGCCTCTTTATCCAGAATGATTTCAATAGTGGTATCTCCTACTTCTCCTTTAAATTCTCCTTTTGAGGAAAGCGTTTTAAGTTTAGAAGTTGCATCGACTGCATTAGAAATTAATTCACGAAGGAAAATTTCTTGATCAGAATAAAGAAACTTTTTAATAATCGGAAAAATGTTTTCCGTTTGGACTGAAATACTACCTTTTTGCATATCTATTTTGGTTGGTTGAATTTTTAATAATTATACCCCGCGCTTTTTCAAATGACATGCCATACGCGTTTTTCTGTCATAATGACTGAAACCTGAAAACAAAAGCTGCAATTTTGGCAATTTCATTTTTTCAAAGTATGGAATTAACGCCACAAATCATATCTGCTCTTTCATTACTTATTAAATCATTTTTTTATACCAAGATATTTTCTATGTCACATATTTTACGAAAAGAAGAACGTAAACAAACTATCCAGTTTTATCATTGCATGACGATGTATTTAAATAACACAAATGAAACACTATGGGTGTTGTTAGAAACATACAAGGTGGGCAAGTAAAAGACTTAATTACGAAATTTTTTTTTCGTAACAATCACTTGTGTTTCCAAATTTTATTACATCTTGAAGGGAATGAAACAATCATATATAAAGAATATAATGATTACTCGGAATATAAACTAGCATTTAATGAGTTACAGCAAATTCGTTCAAAAAACAACAGTTTAATTATTCCAAATAAAAATATAAAGTTGGAGACCACAGAAATAAAAGTGGCATGATTTTGGCAAAATGTTAACCGTCTTTCAAATTAAATTTTGAAGGGTATTAGTTCCCCTACTAAGAAAACAGAGTCAATTTTATCTCCCCCGTTATTCCCATCAATCAGAGAAATGTATAAAAGTTTCACCTAGCTGTATTTATTCAGCTTATAAAGATATTGTGAATCCTTAAACAGATTCAACGAGTATCCAACATTTATTAAAATTTGTAATACTCGGCTAAAGAGGTCTAAAGGGCAGAAGTGCTCTTGGACAGTGAGTGAGACCAGTTCATTTGGGGGGTAGAGCTGGTCTTAAACTCACTTTTTTATAGGGCAATAACGCATTAGCGTTATTGCCCTATTTCATTTTTGTTACACAGTATTATTCTAAAAATATCTTTCCAAAATTGTTCCTATCTTTTGCTCATCAAATCGATGCATCTTTTTTAAAAATTATTCATGTACCCTTTTTTAATTTTTCTAGCTATTCTTCCTGGCTTATTAATTTGTTATTTCATTTTCAAAATGGATAAATATGAGGCAGAGCCTAAATTACCCTTAACAATCTGCTTCTTTCTTGGAATAGTAATAGTATTCCCTGCCATAAAATTGGAAGAATTTGTTCTAAATTCTGGATTGGATGATTATGAAACTTTATTTGACGTTTTTTTATATGCCATAATTGGAGTGGCATTGATTGAAGAAGGGGTTAAGTACCTAGTTTTGAGAGCTTATCCCTATCAGATGAAATTTTTCAATGAGCCAATGGATGGAATTGTATTCTCTGTAATGATTGCCATGGGATTTGCCACTTTTGAAAACATCATTTATGCCAACCGGTTTGGATTGGAAACGACTTTAATTCGAGCATTTACAGCAGTTCCAGCTCATGCAACCTTTGGAATCATTATGGGTTATTATGTTGGACTAGCAAAATTCACCCCACTTAAATCAAAAATCCTCTTGACGTCAGGGTTAACTTTAGCCGTTTTGATTCATGGTGTTTATGACTTTTTTTTAATGCAAGAAATGTTTGATTGGTTAACTGGTTTTGCAATTTTAACTTTGGTAATAGCTATTGTTTACACCCTTAAATTGTTAAAGTTACATCAAGAAAACTCTCCGTTTAAAAACATTTCACCAACTAATTCGGACGAAGAAAAATCTAAAATCTAAAAACAGGAATCAATGTGTTTTTATTTAATTCCTTTTGGGTATCCTCCCAATTCAGTGTCATTCCTAAAATAAAACCTCCGCCTCCCGCACCACAAAGCTTAAGTTTATATAAAGAGCTTTGAATACTTCGCAACCAAAGCTCTTTATAACTTGAAGGAATCATTTCTTCGAAAAAATGATATTGAAAAAAGCCTATATGATGGAATGATTCGAAAAGAGAACTCCACGTAGCATTCAGGAAATATCCAATTGCCCTATTTACTTCAGGCACCAATTCTCTTTTACACATTTGGTTATATTCTACATCCTTACATTTGGCTAAAAAAATTTGAACTAACGGACCTGTTTGACGGCTTATTTCTGTGTCTAATAAAAAAATCGCTCCCTTTCCTACCGTATTTTGGCTTGGGATAGATGTCACAGACATTTTTTCTTTAGAATGAAAAAAGAGGGATTGATTCAAAAAACAAATTAAAGGATCCACCCCCGAACTAGATCCATGAAAAAAACTTTCTAATTGACTAAAAATCAACTTCAACTTTGTCAAACCATGCTCATCCTCTTTCTTATATTTATCAAAAAGAGCTGCGCAAAGAGCTCCTGAGCTCCCAAGCCCATACCCTGTTGGAATACTAGAATTAAAAAAAAGCTTATTGGTTAAATCTACTTCTAATTGATTTAACTTGAATGGGGCAATCAATTTTCCACTCGCTTCCAATTCAGTCAAATAAGCTAAAAACTGTGGAAGTGTTTGTTGTGAAGATTTAATTTCCTCTACGGTTGAAGAAGCACTCAAATATTCCCATTTTCCAAAAAAACGAGGAAACGGCATAGCTAAAGCTTGCGACCCCTTTAAGATGGTGTGTTCGCCAAATAATAGCAATTTTGAATAGTACTCCTTTGAGGAATTAGGATGATGTTTCATTTTTTTAATAAAAGGTCAGAATATGATAAATCAACTAAATCTTCATGCTCAACCCGAAATAAATCCATATAAAATTTGCATTGCTTTAATAACTCTTCTTCACCTATATTTCCATACATATCAATAGCTTCTATTTCTAAAAAGGAACCCAATTCTTTTACTTCATCTAAATGAAATTTCACATTTCCAATAAAATATATCGCTCTCTTTTTATCAACTGTTACTAAAACCCCACATGCTATTTTTAAAATATCTTTGAGTGTAGACGCTGGATCAGACTTAAATAAAACGACTTCAGATTTTTTAGGTCCAGCCTCATTCGGTCTTAAATAATGAATGAGGTGATTTTCAATGTTGCCTTCTCGCAATTTCAATCTCCCATTATTTACATTAAAATAAGTATCAATTTGGTGATCCACTCCTTTAAAATCTGCTTGTCTTTTATTCAAAATTTGGTGAATTGTCTCACTACTTTTGCACTTTGCTTTGATCTCAATAATTAAAGGCATTTTTTTATTTTACTAAAATAATTTACAATGGGTGAGCAAAAGTAATGGGAAAGAGTAGAAATAAAAAAAGCCGCGCAACGCCGCGCGGCTACTTAACAAATTATAATCTCATGAAAATAAACGATGTATCAATTTAACTAAAAAAAGAATAAAAATGTTCGGTCAAGCAGACAAAAAGGTAAATTCTTAGTAAAAATGACAGACCTTTAACAAAAAATTAGCAAAATGCGAAGCATTTTAAAGGTGGAAATTCAAAAAATCTCAAAAAAAAGCTATTTAGAAATTCAAGATTCTTTAGTTATTGAAGAACCTCTAGAGATTAGAATTGGCTACGGGAGTCTCCAAAAGAGACTACAAAAAAGTATTTCTGTAACGATGCGAACACCTGGAAATGACTTTGAATTAGCGACTGGGTTTTTGTTTACAGAAGGCATTATCAAGCACAAAAAGGACATTTTAAAGACTGAATATGTTCCAACGTTCCATCAAGATTCAAAAGAAAATATTGTAAAAATTGAATTAGCCCCTTCCGTAGAATTTGAAATGGCGAATTTAGAACGGAATTTTTATACAACTTCAAGCTGTGGTGTGTGCGGAAAGGCTTCAATTGAAGCTGTTCATTCCAATGAAATTCCTGATTTAAATACTGGGTATCCCATTTTTGAGGTATCCGAAATTTTAAAATTTCCAGATAGCTTAATACAAAGACAAAATTTATTTGAACACACTGGAGGTCTACACGCAGCTGCACTTTTTAATTCGAAAGGGGAGTTAACTCTTATAAAGGAAGATATTGGAAGGCATAATGCAGTAGACAAATTAATCGGATCTGCTTTACTAAAAAATAAAGTTCCTCTTTCTGATTATTTGATTTTAGTTAGTGGTAGGGCCGGTTTTGAATTAGTTCAAAAATCAATTGTGGCAGGTATTCCAATTTTGGCTGCAGTTGGTGCACCTTCAAGTCTTTCAACAAAATTGGCAGACGAATCAGGCATGACTTTAATTGGTTTTTTAAAGAATGAAAAATTTAACATCTATACACATTCTGAAAGAATTAATTTGAATACTTGAAGAATCTTGAACAATGCTTATCTTTGTATTCTTAAAAATAATTTTTCATTAAAAAAATATTAAAATGGGTAAAGGAGACAAGAAATCTCGTCGTGGCAAAATTTTCAGTAGTTCTTACGGAAAAGCTCGTAATAAAAAAACTAACAAAGCTGCTAAGCCAGATAACAACAAAGAAAAAAATTCATAAAATAATTTGGATTTCATCCTGAGCGTGAATGTAAACTAGTTTTCCATTCACGCTTTTTTTATCTTCGTTTTATCAATTTAGCCTGGTTATGAAAATAAGAATAAAAGGTAACTCAATTCGATTAAGACTCACCCAATCAGAAATTGATGTATTCGCTGAAGAAGGTATTATTAAAGATCAAATTCAATTTGGAACTACTATTGATTCTTCATTGACTTATTCATTGGAGAAAGGTGAATTCGTGGGTATTTCAGCCTTATTTGAGGGAAATGAAATTAGAATAAGAGTTTCTGAAGAAATTGGGGATAACTGGTCTAAAACCGATAGAGTGGGAATAGAGAATGAAGTACTTTTGGGTAAAAATCAAACATTAAAAATATTAATCGAAAAAGATTTTAAATGCCTGACTACCCGCGAAGGAGAAGATGAATCAGATAATTTTCCTCACCCACATGAGAGCACATTAAAATGCTAAACTAAATGGTTATAATCGTTTAACCAAGAAAAGATCATCTTGGAAATTACATCTCATCCATGAAGGAATTTCATCTCCTTCCTCGGTCATGAATTGCACAAGACCATCATCTGTAGCTTTGTACTTCCAAATATGTTTTTTCCCATTCCCACTAATATAGGATCCAAATTTCAGTACATAATTGATCTCCCAACCTCCACCAACTCTTTGCACAACTATGTCATTTCCACCAACTTTTGGAATTCCTAAATCAATTTCGGCAACTCCATCAATATTATAAAATTCATTGGCAAGTGCTGCCATATTTAAAGGTTCTTTAGAACGAATAGTTATAGCATCTTGTGCATCATTCCAATTGACATGCTTTTCTATGATTAAATCAAAGTCGTCTAATAGATCGTTAATATCTTCGCTAGAGGTTTCACTAATTCCTTGCCTAAGTGGTTCCGCCCACGCAACATTCTTATCAAAAATAACCACAAAATGATCAATAGAAGGGTTAGGGAATGTATGAACATTACATTTCGCTATCGATTTTGCCGTTTCATCCTTGAGATAAATATTGGAAAGGATTCTATAAAAATCGTCCATGACAGGACGTGGAATGATTATATTTTGATAACGTAAATCTTCTTGTTCTGAATTGACTCGAAGTGCTAAACGTGCTGCGTCTCTTCTAAATTTTCGTTCCAAACTTTTTGGAATATCGGTAGTTGATATGATCTTATTTGAGGCAAGAATAACTTTGCTTTGAGCCAATACTTCATCATTAGGAATCATTACGATTACTCCAAAAAGAATCCAACAAATGAAGAAATAATTTTTTCTCAAAGACATTTTATAATATCTGTTTATCTCCGTAAGAAAGGATTTTTTCTGAAAAATAAAACAACCTAAACGTTGTTTTTGTGACAGGTCAAAATTAAATCATTACAATTGAAATTAATGCACTAATCTTTTTCTATCAATGCTTTACAAAACAAAAAATAACAAATACAATATACTCTACCTATTTTCTCACAAAAGGCTCATCTAACCTGCTTGCCATTCGCTGAATAGCATCTATTATATTATCCAACGATTCAGGGTAATTAACATATTGAAACCCCCTATCATCTTTTCCCCAAATCGCAATCGTTATAACCTTTTTTCTATTTCCATAAGCCACCGAAAGACGTAATGGCATCGGAGTAGGTTTTAATTGTTTTCGCTTCTGACATAAGGCGTCTTCACAATCATAAATTCTTTCTAAATCAAAGAATTTTTGAGTGAGAATATATTCTGCAAAAGATTCCAGTTCTGCTCGTAGAATATCTTTTTTATTAACTATTAAACCGTTTTGCACACTATGAAATTCTTTGATTAATCTACCATTATTCTTTATATGGATCATATCCTTCAGAACTGGATCTATACCTCCATAATATCCGCCACCAGTCAACTCTATATTGATATAAGTAAGTTTCTCTTCAGGTTCGGCCTCCCATTTTTTTCGTCGCTTTTTACGCTTGCCAAAAGACAACCAATTACGCCTTTCTTTTTTATCTAGAACCTCTACTAACACTTCTGGTAATTCATTTGCTGGTTTTGTAAAAGGAGCATCTTTACTATCAACCCTCATGAAATGATACTGATAAGTTCCTTTACTATTTCGTTGGGTAAATTCAAGTACCAGAATCTTTTTATTCGCTTGAGCAATTTTAAAGTTTTTAATATGCTTAAATGAATAATTAAGCGTTCGATTTTTCAAATTCCAATTCCCAGTGGAAAGTGACCCATTTAAATATTCTTGATAAGAATAGTCATATCGAAAGTGTAAAAAGAAATCGTAAAGTTCATCAGCCTTATGTATAATGGTATTTGATTCGACGTGAAGTGTATAAGTGTACTGCCATTTCGTTTCAATCAATAGACGTTCGTCGACAGGACCGTAGCTAATATTTGCCTCCTGAGCATTTATCCCATTCAATAAAAAAGAAAGGATAAAAATGTTTAATGCCTTAAAAAAATTCGGCATAGGTTCGTTTTTGTAGTTCTCTCTAGAAAATGAAATCTAATTTATATTAAATATCTTAATGATTCAAAGTTCTAGCCAAAATCTCCACTATTGACAAAATTGAATTCAAATATTACTTTTTTAACATTTATTAATGAAAAAAAGTGATAACAAGACCTAAACTTGTTATCACTTTATATTTTCACAAAATACTATACCCAATGGCGTCCTAGATTTCTGCTAAAATTTGAACCCTACAGTTAGCATTAGCTTATTTCTTTGATCGTCAATATTGACTATAGATTGTGGCGCAGAGTTAGTTACATAAGGTGTATACTCTGACTCATTCATAATTCTCTTAAATGCAAAATCAGCAAAAACAGTCTTACCTCTAACACCAATTCCTAAGCTCAAGGCATTATTTTTTTCTGAAACATTATCGTAAGGATTATCCGTTATCGAAAACCCAGCTCTAAATCGAAGTATCTCATAGGCAAATTCACCACCTAATCGAAGATTTACTCCACCTTTCAATTCATCCGATAATTGGTTATTCAAGCCTCGAACAAAATCCAAATCTTCGGCATTTTCTGTATTATTAAACTTAAACTCTGAGCCTCCATAGTTGACATATTCAATATCTGCACTCAAAAAGCCATATTTCTTGATAATCACTCCTAAACTCCCGATATAGCGCCAAGGTGTTTTAAATTTATATTCAAAAAAGCCATCAGGAGATTGTTGTTCACCAGGAGAACTAAAATCTGGATCAGTAAATTCATATAACATTCGAGCATTCCAAGAATCCTCAAAAGCAAAAGATGTGGGTGTATGAATGGCTGCACCAACTCTAAACATCTGGTTAATTCGATAAATTGCTCCTAATTTCAAATTAATTCCAGCACCAGTAGTAGTCAAGCTTTCAATATAGGCCAATTCATCAAAAACAGGATTGCTATCATCAAAATCAATTTCTCGATAAGTCTTAGTCTCTTCAAAATTGACGATAGGAATTCCAACTGTCGCCCCTAACATCAATTTCTCATTATAATTTCCTGCGAAAGAAAAAACGAGCTCATTTATTGATCCAGTTCGTCTGATGAATTGCTCTTTTTCGACTTCTTCTTCAGGAAAAAAATCGCTAAAATAATTTCCACTAGCATCATCATAAATCGCAAAAGCATCATAAGCTAACCCCTCTTCAAACCCACCGAGCTCATTTATATTTTTCCCATCAGCAAGTTCCAAAAACCGGTCAGTTATAGACCCTGGAGAAGTTCCCTCAAAGCGAATTTCTTGATGAAAATTAGCAACTCTATTCAATCCTACCCCAAAATTAGAGGTTGTCCATTTTGAATCATAAGGCCTTTTAGCAATCACTAAACCAAGATTATTAAGATTGAATTTAGTTTTATTCAACTCGACTGGATCATTTTGAGAACCTGCTAGTTCAGCTTTTACATTCGATAAATTGATGGTTGGTGTAAACATAAATTCTGATTTCCGGTACGTTGCCAGTCCAGCAGGATTGGTACTCAACACTGAAAAATCTGCGCCTAATGCGCCTAATGCGCCTCCAACCCCAACGGTTCTTGCCGTTCCGCCAACATCGTAAAGTGAATACCTAACTGCATCACCAATTGTCTGAGAATGAACTGAGTATGAAAAGATAAAGGCAAAAATAAAAAAGGTGATTCTAACCATTTTCCTACAATTTTAAATCACTAAATAAAAGTATTATTAAGTTAATGCATATAAAAAAAGTGGATGGACTTCAATGTCAAATCCACCCACTTTAATATTTTTAAAAGTTGTTTCTACTTAAGAAAACATACATAATCAATTACCTCTTGAACGAGAAGAGCTTGATTTTGTAGAACTACTTCGGCTACTTCCTGAGCTTGAGCGACTGCTCCTACTTGGACTGATACTCCGTGAAGAACTACTTGAAGATCTTCGTATTCCACTATTAAAACTACCTCCAGATGAAGAACGGGAACTATTGTTATTCCAACTTCGGCTGCTTCCTGAGTTTGAACGAGTTCTGCTACTTCTACTATTGTAATTACTTCCACTTCTAGAAGAACGAGAATTGGTGTTATTCCATTTTCTTGTATTCGTCCTTGAATTTCTTGGAGTTGCAGAAGGAGAGTCAGCTCTTCGATTGGAATTACCTAAAATGGTTCCGTTGCTTCGAGTTGTACTTCTTGTTGCGTTAGGCGTTCTAGAATTCACTCTATTTGAACGAGTGCTAGCTTTCGCTCTATCATATTCACCATCTTCAAAAATAGAAATACTTCTTGGGGATGCCGTCTTTGAATTTGCTACAGAAGATCCTCGATTGTTGCCATTATTTCCGGTTGCGATATCTGCACCTCTTCCAGAGCCATTTCTAGGTGTAGAACCTGTCGTTCTTGCACCATAGTAGCTTCCATTATTATTATTGTTATTGTTGGTACTGTTTACATTGTAACCATTTCCTGACCCCCATGTTGGAGGACAATAATAATTTGAATAAGAACTTCCACCAAAACCACCGAATCCTCCATAATTATTCCAACTATTACCAAATCCACCGTAGTAGGAATTATAAGGATTACCCCAACTGTTTCCATAGAAATTATAGGAAATGCCTCCATATGGGTTCCAACTATTACCGAACCTATTCCATCGGTTATTACGGTTAAACCTGTTATAACGGTTACTACCATAATAGCTATCATAAATTAGAATAGTGTTTCCTCCATAATATGGATTGTTACTATATGAATCATAATAACCTAGATCAGAATAAACTGGATCATAATAATCAAATCCATAATAAGGACGGGAGAATCGACGAATTCGTGAAGAATAATAGTAATCATAATTACCATCATCATATTCGTCCTCATCATAATAGCCAGTATCATCGCTATTAGAATCATCATTATAATAATCTTCTTCAGAAGAAGAATAGTAATAATCATAATCTGTATCTGGATTGTAGTACAAATCATCTTGCGCGACAGCCACTCCTCCAAATCCGATAACAAAAGCTGCAATTAATAATGCAGAGAATTTTACTGTTTTCATAATATTATATTTTTAATGTAATTACTTTGACTCTCTCAAAAGGACAAGCACGAATTTATTACTTTTGCGCCACTTTTTCTGTTAACGCCCGTTTAAAGAACCAATTTATGGCTGTTAAAGTTATTAAGAATACCAATTTTAAGACAAGACGCCCTAAAGACAGTCACTTAAGAAAATCTTAAAATGTGCTTTTTAGGTTATTCTTATGGGATTTGAGAGTCCATTTTTGTTAAAATTTAAAATTAACAGGAGATTTTACAGGAAGTTCGAATGATATTTTGTAATCGATTTTTCAAATTTATTTCCTGTTTTTCAATACCATACCTATAAAATATGTCAAAGGAAATTACTTCAAGGTCGGAAGATTATTCGCAGTGGTATATTGATATTGTCAAAAAAGCTGGTCTTGCGGATAACTCAGCAGTTCGTGGTTGCATGGTAATTAAGCCTCACGGATTTGCAATTTGGGAAAATATGAAAGCTCAACTGGACAAAATGTTCAAAGAAACGGGGCACGTAAATGCTTACTTTCCTCTATTTATCCCAAAAAGTTTTTTGAGCAAGGAAGCAGAGCATGTCGAGGGATTTGCGAAAGAATGTGCTGTAATTACACATCACAGGCTCATGAATGACCCTAATGGAAATGGAGTAGTCGTTGATCCATCAGCAAAACTTGAAGAAGAATTAATCGTTCGTCCTACATCTGAAACCATCATATGGCATACTTACAAAGATTGGATCAACTCTTATCGGGATCTACCTTTATTGATCAACCAATGGGCAAATGTAGTTCGTTGGGAAATGAGAACGCGTCTTTTTTTGAGAACAGCTGAGTTTCTATGGCAAGAAGGTCATACTGCCCATGCTACAAAAAACGAAGCAGTTGAAGAAGCAAGATTAATGCAAAAGATCTATGCACAATTTGCTGAAGAATATATGGCGATGCCAGTTATTCAAGGTCGAAAAACTGCGAATGAACGATTTGCTGGGGCAGAAGACACTTATACAATTGAAGCATTAATGCAAGATGGAAAAGCTTTACAGGCAGGAACTTCTCATTTTTTGGGACAAAACTTTGCCAAAGCATTCGATGTAAAATTCTTGAATCAAAACAATAAAGAAGAGTTAGTTTGGGCAACTTCATGGGGCGTTTCAACTCGTTTGGTTGGAGGACTCATAATGACTCATTCAGACGATCAAGGATTGGTCATCCCTCCTAAATTAGCCCCACTTCAGGTTGTAATTGTCCCAATTCCAAAACCAAATGCGGAAATTGATGAAGCTGTAGAAAAAATCATGCGTGAGTTGAAAGCAAAGGGTGTCTCTGTAAAATATGACACAGACAAAAAGAAACGTCCAGGTTTCAAGTTCGCTGAATATGAATTGATTGGCGTACCCGTAAGATTAGGAATTGGAAAACGTGATTTAGCAAATGGGGTAGTTGAGGTTGCTCGCCGAGATACAAAGGAAAAATCCTCCCAGTCGCTTGAAGGAATTGCAGATTATATTTTACAATTATTGGATGATATTCAAAAAAACCTCTTTCAAAGAGCAGTTGATTATCGAACGGAACATACCACTTCGGTTGACAATTTTGATGATTTCAAAAGTGTTTTGGATAGTAAAGGTGGCTTTGTTTCGGCACATTGGGATGGAACAACCGAAACAGAATTGAAGATCAAAGAGTTGACAAAAGCGACTATTCGATGTATTCCAAATGATGGCGTACCTGAAGATGGTAAATGTATTTTAACAGGAAAACCTTCTAAGGAAAGAGTCCTTTTTGCTAAAGCTTATTAATCATTGAAATAAGATATCAAAGGATACAAAACCCCGTCAAAATAAAAATTGATGGGGTTTTTGTATTTAAGCACGATTGCCCTTTTTAATATCTATGACCAAGAGGGTTTGAATCACCTAGGACTCTCTCGAAAGCCTAAAAAGACCCTCCTTTTCAAATTAAAAAGATAGAACACTATCTCCATGAATTGTTTTTTGTGACAATTCCGACTAATTTCGTCAAACTCCTTGTAACTTAATTCATTAACTAAACAAAAAAAACTATGTTAAAAGAATTCAAAGACTTCGCTGCAAAAGGAAATATGCTCGATATGGCAGTAGGAATTGTTATAGGAGCTGCCTTCGGTACAGTTATCAAATCACTCGTCGCCGATGTTGTGATGCCTGTTGTTTCGGCAGTAACTGGTTCACCAGACTTTAGTAATTTATTCATGATTCTAAAAAACCCTGAAGTCATGGAGGGTGTTAATATGGAATCTATCGCAGCCGTTCGCGAAGCTGGAGGAGTTGCGCTAGGCTATGGACTTTTCATCAATGCCTTAATTGCTTTTATATTAGTTGCTTTAGCATTGTTCTTTGTTGTAAAAGGAATGAATAAAATGAAGGAAAAAGAAAAAGAAGAAGAAGCTGCAGCCGCACCTGCTGCCCCACCTGCAGATGTACAACTTTTGACAGAAATTAGAGATTTACTTAAGAAGTAAAATCAACCATATTTAAATGAATAGCCACTCACCATATCCTTGTTTGAGTGGCTATTTTGGGTCTGTCAGGCATTTCGCCCCCTTCACAACGGGATAAAAAAAACGGGGCTAGTTTTCTGAAATCCGCCCCGTTTTTTTTTATTTTTTCAAAAGGTATTCAACATCTAATTAGTCTTCCTCATTTATCTCTTTCAATGAATCTACTACATCTTTTGTCGCTTCTTTTAAATCTTCCAATTGTTTTTTACGATTTGACGCTTTGGGCTTTCTAGCTCTTCTTCGAGGCTTTTTGTCCTCTATTTCCTTCTTATCCTCCTCATTTTTTTCTACTTTTTCTGAAAGCTTTTTTGAAAAAAGCAATTTATCTTTTTGAGCCTCTACATATATGGTATCACCTGCACTAAATTCACCACTTATCACTCTTTTCGACAATTCATTCGTTACCTCTCTTTGCAAGACTCGTTTCAAAGGCCGAGCACCAAACTGAGGATCATAACCCATTTCGGCAAGTAAATCCATTGCGTTGTCATCAAATTTTAAAGCCATACTCTGTCGTGCCAATAATTTTTCGACCTTTCTCAAAAGCAATTTTAAAATTTGTTTAATCTCATCTCTGGTTAACGGCAAAAACATAATTTGCTCGTCAATTCTGTTTAAAAACTCAGGCCGAAGATTTTCTTTTAACTCATCAAAAACCTCCTCTTTTGTAGTATCCAAGATATCTTGGCGATGTTTATCACCCAATTCATCCAAATCTTCAAAGTTTTCCAAAATCTTTTCAGCTCCCATATTGGAAGTCATAATGATAATGGTATTCTTAAAATTGGCAGTTCTTCCAAGATTATCAGTTAACCTTCCTTCATCCAAAACTTGGAGAAAAACATTGAAAATATCAGGGTGTCCCTTTTCGATTTCATCTAATAGTACTACCGTATAAGGTCTTCGTCTCACCGGTTCTGTTAATTGA
Source organism: Bacteroidota bacterium (assembly GCA_024743405.1). Taxonomy (GTDB): domain Bacteria; phylum Bacteroidota; class Bacteroidia; order Chitinophagales; family Saprospiraceae; genus JANSWP01. The sequence goes on along the minus strand of JANSWP010000008.1, from coordinate 130,884 downwards.
CCTCCTTGATCAGAATCTACATAACCAGGAGGCGAACCAATTAGTCTATTAACGGTATGTGCTTCCATGAATTCACTCATATCCAACCGAACAATCGCCTTTTCATCATCAAATAAAACCTCAGCCAAAGCTTTGGCTAATTCGGTTTTCCCTACTCCTGTTGGTCCGACAAAAATAAACGACCCAATAGGTCTATCTTCATCTTGAAGTCCTGCACGGTTTCGACGCACAGCATCTGCAACTGCCCGAACAGCTTCATTCTGACCAATTAATCTTTTGTGCAATTGCTCCTCTAAATGGAGTAATTTATCCTTTTCACTTTGCAACATTTTACTCACAGGAATCCCTGTCCACCGGCTTATTACGTCTGCTATATCATTAGCCGTTACTTCATCATTCGTAAATCGTTTTTCATCAGGAAGTTCATGCAACTTTGCCTCTGCCGCCTTCAAATCTTCCTCCAACTTTTGTAATTCACCATATCGAATTTTTGCCACTGTTTCAAAATCACTTTGACGTTCTGCTTTATCAGCAGCCATCTCCAATAACTCAATTTGCATTTTAATACTTGAGACAGATTCCACAATTTCCTTTTCATTCTTCCACATTGCGCGAATAGAGTCACGTTTCTCTTTTGCATTTGCAATTTGAACATTAACTGTACCTAATTTTGACTGGTTTTTCTCCCTTAAAATAGCCTCCCGCTCAATTTCTAATTGTCGAACTTTTCGATCCCATTCATCCACTTCTTCCGGAACAGAGTCTAATTCCATCCGCAATTTTGCGGCTGATTCATCAATCAGATCAATTGCTTTGTCCGGTAAATGCCTATCTGAAATATAGCGATTTGAAAGCTCGGCAGCAGCTACTAAAGCTTCATCTAAAATTTCAATTTTATGGTATACCTCATATTTCTCCTGAATCCCCCTTAATATGGAAATTGTGTCCTCAACACTAGGTTCTTCAATTAAAACAGTTTGGAAACGCCTTACTAATGCCTTATCTTTTTCAAAATATTTTTGGTACTCATCAAGAGTGGTTGCTCCTATTGTTCGGAGTTCACCTCTAGCCAATGCAGGTTTCAAAATATTTGCTGCATCCATTGCGCCGCCGCCGCCGCCTGCACCAATTAAAGTATGGATTTCATCTACAAATAAAATAATATCACCATTTGATTTGGTCACTTGTTTAATAACAGCTTTTAACCTTTCCTCAAATTCCCCTTTATATTTTGCACCCGCAATCAAAGCTGCAATATCTAGCGTATATATTTTTTTAGTCCGTAAAGTTTCCGGAACGTCTTGCTTCACTATTCGCCATGCGATTCCTTCAACAATGGCTGTTTTCCCCACACCCGCTTCACCAATTAAAATTGGATTATTCTTTTTCCTTCGCGAAAGAATATGAAGAACCCTCCGAATTTCTTCATCACGCCCAACAATTGGATCTAACTTTCCATTCTCAGCCTGCGCATTCAAATCAATGGCATATTTAGAAAGGGCATTATATTGAGCTTCAGCACTTTGATCAGAAACTTTCTCCCCTTTTCGCAATTCTTTGATCGCACCTTGAACCCCATCGTTAGTCGCTCCCATTTCCTTCAATAACTGTCCTCCTTTATCTTTACCTTGAACAATTCCCAAAATTATTAACTCTATAGAAATATATTCGTCTCCAAATTCTTTGAGCATTTTTTTTGCCCGACTCAATGCCCGATTTGCATCGTTGGAAAGATATTGTTTGTCCGTACCTTTCACTTTTGGATAGCCTTTAACTATATCATCTAGTTGTTTTTTTAATACGGGTAAATTCACCCCAACTTTTTGAAGTAAAAAAGCAGGAACATGCTCATCTGTCTCCAAAATCCCTTTAATCAGATGGGTCGTATCGACAGTTTGTTGAGATAAGCCCGCCGCAATTTTTTGAGCTTTCATAATAGCTTCTTGGGCTTTAATCGTAAAATTATCGTAAGTCATTTAGATTTATTTTAGATAGATTTATTTGTATTTATATCGAATAACAAATCATTGATTTTCAACAAAATAGCCTGCCGTTCAAAGGAATACAAAGCTTGCTCTTTTTCAACAAAGTTAAAAATAATCAGCGCCTTATTTAATTTTGATTTTGCATTAGAGTATTGCTCTAGTTCGTAACAAAAAACACCTTGCCTAGCAAGTAATTCTGCTAAAAACTCTAATTGTCCTACGTTCAGGCGTTTCTCTGTTTTCAAAATCTCCAAAAGATTTTCTTCCGACAAAGCATCAAGCCAACTTTCATCTATATTTAAATAATCTTGTAATACTTGATCAAGATGCACTAATCCTGCCGGAGGATCTAATCCAATAAGCTGACCAAGTACTTTTGAAAGCGCTTCGATCATCCTACTAATATAATCTTTCTCAATCATGGGCGAAAAGTAAACTTTATGTAATAGAGTGCCCTAAGAATATCGGCAAAAAGTAGAATTATCAAGATATTTAAAGAAAAAACATCCAATATAAAACAAGAGGACAACTCTATTAGGGAATAAAAAAATTATTTTTGCGCCAAAATTAATACACCCAAAAAACTAAAACATATGCACTTCTCTAGCAGAGAAAATAATCCAATTAATTTATCCATGAATAAATCAATAAACATTTTAAAATTATCTTTTTTTCTCGCTCTATTATTGCCGAATTTATTATTCGCACAGTCTGGCACTACCGAACTAGGAGGTTTTATCGGTTTTGCTCAATATCAAGGAGATTTAGCAGAAGATCATATTGAATTAGCGGAAACTTTAATTTCAAGTGGAATATTTTTCCGTGTACATCTAAATGATTATCTCACCTTAAAAGCTGCTTATTATAATGGATCCATCTCTGGAGATGATAAAAATGGAACTAATGACTTTCAAAAAAACCGTGGCTGGCGATTCAGCTCTAAAATAAATGAATTTGCATTAATAGGTGAATGGAATATTTTAGGCATAAATCGGATCGGAAAATGGCGAAAATTTAAACCGAGTTTTACACCTATTCTTTTTGCAGGCATTGCGACTACCAAGTCCAATACGACATTAACAGTACCCGATATAGATGCTGACCTTTTTCCGGAACCTGGTGACAAGGATTCATTTTTTGCCATTCCTATTGGTATAGGTGTTCGTTATGACTTTTCAAAATACACTTCGCTTGGGGGCGAAATTGGTTGGCGATCCATCTTTTCAGACTACCTCGACGATGTAAGCAACAATGGAGAAGGTTCAGGTAAAAACGATTGGTATTCATTTGCTGGACTAAATATTTCGATTCTTTTTGGGCAATGGTTTTACGATTAAAAAAGAAAAGCCTTATTTTTCAGGAAAATTAATCCTGATGAGAACATTTACACTACTTTCCATTTTAGCATTTTGTTTTTTAAACCTTTCACCAAATGCTAGTCCTGACCCTTTAGATAAAGGTTTAATAGCACATTATTCCTTCAATAATTGTAACGCAAAAGATGACTCGGGAAATGAGTCAGATGGAAGAATATTTGGAAGTCCGGGTTGCCGTTGTGGCGTGGACGAAGATGCACTATGGCTAGATGGGGTTAGAGATTATATTGTGTTTGAAGGCAGCGTGAATAATTATTTTACTACTTCCGATTTTACCATAAGTTTTTATTTCAAGCCCTCGAAATACAGTGTCTTCAAGCAAAGTATGCTTTCTAAAAGAGATACCTGTAATGAAAGTCATATGTTTGATATTCAATTAGACATTAACCATAAAATCGTAGACACAGATGTCCACGAAACGGAATACAAAGATTATCGCGATATTTCCCCTCAATTGGATAGTACCGTTTGGCAACATTTCACCTTAGTTAGAGAAGGCTTCCGCGCCAATACATTTATCAATGGTCAGCCTCGTAGACGAGGTCTTCGATGCAGCGGAGTTGATTTGACAAATAATGCCATTTTGTCTTTCGGAAACAGTCCTTGCATTAAAAGTGGGCGATCTGTGAGGTTTTCAGGTGCGGTTGACGAACTCCGGATTTATGACCGTGCATTGTCTCCTGAAGAAATTCATTCTCTTTACAGTCGAGCACCTGTAGAATCTGCCGAATTAGATTGTTTTACCTACACTCCTAAAAAATCTCCAAATGACTTCCTTAAAGATTCTGAAACGGATTACCTTTGCGCCTCTTTTTGACCTAAATTATTAACTATGTTCGGTGATTTATTAAGTAATTTTCAAGAAAAACAAGAAGCACTAAAAGAAAAACTAGCAGAAATAACCGTTGAAGCGAATGCTGGTGACGGAGCCATCAAGGTAACTGCAAATTGTGCTCGAGAAATTATTAATATTAAAATTGATAAGACATCTTTAGACTGGGATGACACTGAAGAGGTGGAAGACTTGGTGATGGAAGCGGTTAATCGAGCATTATTATTAGCTGCTGAAAAAGAACAAGAAGAAGCTCAAAATCTTGTAAAAGATGTTATGCCTCCAGGATTAGGCAATTTAGGTAACCTATTCGGCTGATTCACGACAAAATAATGCTTACCTGATTTCGTTTTAAACCATTCTAAGGAATTGCTTTTAGAACTGGACTATTACTTTTTTGCAAACTTAATCAAATAATGAAATACATCTCTTTTATCATATTGCTCTTTAGTTTTATCTCCCTAACTGCTCAACCAACTAACGGTCTTGTTGCATATATTTCGTTTGACAGTTGCGATGTTAGAGAAGATTTTGGCACACCCAATATTCTACCTGAGCCTAATCCAAATGGAATTTTTGATTGTGATTGTGGTGTAGAAGGCGAAGCTTTAGAGTTTATAAAATCAGGAACAGAGGACAGTTGGTTTTGGATTTTAGGCGATATTGATGATGTATTTACCACAATTGACTTTACCATCAGTTTTTATTTCAAGCCTACTTTTACTGCCTCTGAAAATTTCATTCTATTATCTAAAAAAGTGGATTGTGATGGAACAGATCATGCATTTTCTATTCGATTTAACCCATCGACTAGGGTTATGAATGTCGATTTAAATGAAAGTACAACTGTAACAGGTTCCGTTTCAACAATTTTACCCGAAAACCTATGTTGGTATCATGTCACAGTCGTCAGAAAGGGAACGATTACGACTCTTTATTTAAATAGTAAATTTATTGCTCAAGGAAAATCAACTAATGCTCAAAGAGTTGATATTTCAAACAACAACTCAATTTTAACTGTCGGTGCAAGCCAATGTACCCAAGGGTTTGATACGCCATTTAAGGGGCAAATGGATGAATTAAGAATCTACAAGAGAGCTCTAAATGATTCTGAAATCAAGACTCTTTTTTCCGCACCTGACCAAATAGGAAATGGCGTTTCACTAACTGGCGTCAACGATACCACTATCTTTTTAGGTAATTCTTTACAAACATTTATTACAAACACTTGTGCTGACGATTTACTTTGGACCCCCAATAATGGCATAGCTGCTGGGGACGAGACATTACCGAATCCATTGATTACTCCAACTCAAACGACCACCTATACCTTATCTTTTTCTGACCAATTTTGTACAGCTACAGACTCCCTTAGAGTAACAGTTATTGACCCAGACAGTCTAGATTGTACAAAGATTTTCTTGCCAAAGGCTTTCACTCCGAATGATGATGGATTGAATGACCAATATGGAATTAACAATCCATTTGTTATAAAAGACTTAATTTCTTTCGACATTTTCGACCGTTGGGGAAATCTAATGTTTTCAACTATTGATCCCTTCCAAAAATGGGATGGGAACTACAAAGGAAAAGCTGTAAATTCGGGTGTTTTCCTTTATAAAGTAAGGTTTTTATGTAAAGACGAAGAACAAGTAGCATCAGGTAGTCTTACCATTTTAAGGTAGCATCTAATATCAAACAATGCCTAGGCAGTAATCAACACAATAAAAAAACCCTGTCACATTTTTAGATTTTACTATTTAAAATTAATGCTTTAAATATCAAATCTTGCATCTATTGTGAGCAATTATTTTGTTAAAGCACCTAGTTTCTCCCTTTTATTTTTCCAAAGAATTGTACTCATACTATTAAAGAAAACTTACCAAAATTTCAACGTTAGTAACGAAGATGAAATGACTTGAACATCCATGTCGCCAGATTTAAAGTTATACACGTTAGAAAGCCTTTATGCCTCTGGGCATAAGTTAACGCAGGATGCACTGCATCCCCTACGTTTTCTTCCTTGTCTAACCTCAAGTCTGAATAACACTAGATGACCACTTTATTTTTAATCGTTACTTAACTCACATAACTGAAGGGTTATAGGCTTTTTTTAAAATAAAAAAAGCATAACGGCATTTGTCCATGAAGATAATAAACATACTGGCCTTCACTTTGTGTTTTTGTATCGGAGGTAAATTGTTTTCACAAAGTAATACGACTTTAGTTGACTTGTTAACTAAACTACGGTTAGCTGAACATGATACAGCCCGTATAGACTTGCATATACAACTGTCAGATTTCTATCTTTCTAATGAAGTAAACTCTGAAAAAGCACTTGACCATGCAAATCTTGCACTTATTTTATCCGAAAACTATAACACGAAGAGAAGAGAATTTTTAGCCTTAGATAAAATAATACGGGTCTATTATGAGGTCAAGTTTGACCTTAATAAGGCCTTAGAATATCTAAACAGAGCCAAGGAAATTGACACCACAAAAATAACTATTGCCGATAAGGCTTTATTATTTGGTCATGAAGGAATACTCTTTAGAGCAGCCAATGATTTTGAAAAATCACAACGTTCTTTTTTTAAGCAATTAACCATTTACGAAAACCAAAACTACGAAACAGGCATAGCCAAAGTCAACTTTGATTTGGCAATGCTATTTTTTGATCAGAAAGATTTTGAACAAGCATTGTTGTATTATGAGAAAGCACTTCAAAAGTATATTTCTCTAAACGATATTAAGGGCAAAATAGAAACGCTGAACGCTATCGGACAGACCTATGGCAAGCTGGAGGATTACCACAAAAATTTATCTCATAGTTCTGACGCTTTAATTTTAGCAAGAGCTTTGAATGATAAACTCCAGCTTGCAAATATTAATATCAATATCGGTTTTGCCTACCTTCATTTAGAAAAATTGGTCGATGCATTAAATTATTATAATGCCGCATTAAGTATTGGTGATGACCTTCAAAACAATCGAATCATTGCAAATGCCGCAAACGAATTAGGGAACATCTATCATAAATTCTGTAATGAAATTGAGGCTTCTGACTATTTTAAACAAGCATTAAGTGCCGCAGGTAAGGCTGATTCAAAAAGCTTAAAAAAAACCATATTCCAATCACTTTATAATTTCCATGAAGACTACGGAAGAGATTCTGCCTCTTTTATTTACTTAAAGGATTTAGTCGCTATTAAGGATGAATTATACAATGAAGAACGTTCTACTCAACTGATTCACAACCAAATACGATATGAAACTGAAAAAAAGGAGGAAGAAGTTAAACTATTGCGAGAAAACGAATTGAAAAATAAAATTACTATTCAGACTCAACGACTACAAAACTACGTATTAATCATTATCATCATTTTAGCGTTGGCAGCTTCCTTTCTTCTCTTTAATGCCTTCAAACGAAAAAAGGCCTACAATAAACTATTAGAGTTAGAAGTTAAAAAACGTACAGGCGAACTAGCTGATTCAAATGCGGAATTAAAAACCTTTAATACCAAATTAGAACAATCTAATAATGAATTAGAACGCTTCGCTTATATCGCATCTCATGATTTAAAATCTCCCCTCCGTAATGTCATAAGTTTCTTAAACCTAATTGAAAGAAAATTGAAAAATACAGAGGATAAAGATTTAAAAGAATACCTCCGATTCGCTACAGACAATGCTCGACAGATGTATAGCTTGATTCAGGATGTACTTGAATTTTCGAGAGTTGACGAAAAACAAACCCTAACTGAAGAGGTGGACTTGAATGAGTCATTAATGTTCGTTCTTCAAAATTTGAAGGATGAAATGCAATCCAAAAATGCAGTAGTTTTCGCCAAACCGCTCCCACGAATCGAAGCTAATTCGGTTCATATTTTACAGTTATTCCAAAATTTAATAGGCAACGGAATCAAGTACAACCACAATGGAAACCCAAAAGTAATTTTAAGCCATAGGATGGACTCTACCAGTCATGTTTTCTCTGTAATTGATAACGGAATTGGTATTTCTGAAGAATATCACAACCAAATCTTCCAAATGTTTAAACGACTTCATACAAAAGAAGAATACCCAGGTACAGGAATCGGGTTAGCAATTTGCAAAAAAATCATCCATAATTTGGGTGGAGATATTTGGTTGGAATCAACTCCAGGAAAGGGTGCTACCTTCTTTTTCTCCATTCCAAATGCTTCTATTCATCCGAATTAATATCTTTCAAACTTAACTTCGACTCTAAATTGGTTCTTCCCTGACAAGGTAATATCTTGTTCTCTTTCGATATTATATCCACTATTCGGTTTATAAATCAACTTTTCTGAAACCTCGGAAATAGCACTTGAAGAAGATTTAATAATGGAGATCTGCGAAACCTTCCCATCGACGTAATCAATTTCAAGATTTCTAATTTTCAATTTTTGCGATTGAGCTCCATAAGTCAATTTGGATATTTGTCCATCCTCATTTATCAAACTGTCTACCGAGTATTTATCCTGCCATGAAGGTTTATTAATGTCAGCATCAGAAAATATTTTCAAGTCGATTTCAAAATCAATGGAATCTAATTTTAAGGTTTCTTTTTGACCATTGACTTCAGTTATTTTCGAGATGTTTCTAACATTTTTTAATTGCTTAATTTCAGTTTGGAAGAATCCTTTCAAATCAAAAAAAGTCAAGGAGGTGGGAGTTGATTCAGTCTGATCATTACCCAAACACCCAATAAAAAAAACGACAAAAAAAATACTTATTTTATTCAATTTCAATGATTTATCTTTCAATTAAATTAATTCCTGTCATGTCTTTGGGAGGTTCAATATTTAGTAAACCCAAAATAGTCGGTGAAAGATCTCCTAATTTCCCATTTTTTAGGGTTGCTCCCCCTGCTCGATTGCTAACATAAAAACAAGGAACTAAGTTGGTAGTATGAGCAGTATTCGGAGTACCATCTTCATTTACCATAAAATCTGAATTCCCATGATCAGCAATTATGATAGCTTCGTAATTTAACTCTAGACCAGTTTCTATTAACCTTTTCAAACAAATATCTACTGTTTCGACTGCCTTCATTGCTGCCTTAAAATCACCTGTATGACCAACCATATCGGCATTTGCATAATTTAGACAAATAAAATTAGGTTGGTTCGTTTTAATGTCTTCCACTATCGCATCTGTCACTTCATAAGCACTCATTTCTGGTTTCAAGTCATAGGTTGCGACTTTAGGCGAAGCAATCAGAATTCTTTTTTCGCCTTCAAATTTTTGTTCTCTTCCCCCATTAAAGAAAAACGTCACATGAGGATATTTTTCCGTTTCCGCTATTCGAGTTTGAGTCAACCCATTTTTAGATAGTACCTCACCGAGTGTATTTTCAATGTCTTCTTTTTCAAAAAGTACCTCAATATTTTTGAATGCTTCATTATACTTTGTCATAGTCAAATATTTTAATGACAACGTATTCATCCCAAAATCAGGCATATTTTCTTGAGTCAATACCGTAGTTAATTGACGAGGACGATCTGTACGGAAATTAAAAAACAAGACAACATCATCCGCCTTAATGGTAGCTTTCGGATTATTATTTTCATCAACACAAACTATAGGCATTAAAAATTCGTCGGTCTCCTTATCTTCATAACGAGCTTTGAGGGTAAAAAGCACATCGTCTGTTTTTTCACCCTTTCCATTAACCAATAGATCATAGGCTAGTTTCACTCGTTCCCAGCGTTTGTCTCTATCCATTGCATAATATCGTCCTATGACACTGGCTAACTCGACATTTTGGTCTTCAATATGGGACAGGACATTCTTTAAGTAATTTTCACCTCCTTTGGGATCTGTATCTCGTCCATCCATAAACGCATGAATAAAGACTTTTTCTAAACCAAAGTCTTCTGTAATATCACACAAAACTTTCAAGTGATCTATATGGGAATGCACACCTCCATCTGAAACTAAACCCATCAAATGAACCGCCTTATCTTTTTCTTTGGCATATGATAGAGCATTTTGAAGCACTTCATTTTTTGCCAATTCTCCATCATTACAAGCTTTATTAATTCTAGCCAACTCTTGATAAACAACTCTACCCGCACCAATATTTAAATGTCCTACCTCTGAGTTTCCCATTTGTCCTTCCGGCAAGCCAACTTGCTTCCCAAAAGTTATTAAATGACTGTTTGGATAATCATTATAAAGACTATCTACAAAAGGGGTGTTTGCAGCCCGAATAGCATCCGACTCTGGCACTTTGCCAATTCCCCAACCATCTAAAATAATTAATATGACGTGCTTTTTATCCATAGAGCGCAAAAATAGCATTTAAGAAGAATTTGTGCCTATGAAAACAATTCAATTATTGATTCTTTCAACACCATAATTTTCATCCAAATCCTTAAGTTTTGTGGATTATTTGAGCGTCAAAACTCCTTCACTTGTATCTTTTATCGATACTTGACATTATTCTTTTGGTTTAGAAATAGATTTTTGAAGGGGTAAATTGATATAAAAATATTGCCCCTTCAATTTGAAATTTTAATTTGAAGAGAATTTGTTGTGCCAAAAGTTCGTTAAAGTAGCCAGTTTTAGCAAAACATTGACAGTTTTTCGAATATTTAAAATTAATGCTTTCGAAAAAAATTATCTTTAGTTTTTGTTACGAAACATACTTCAATACGTCACAAGAACCAAATTTGGTTTTAACACCTTCTCTTAATGATTCTTAGACAAATCCCGTGGTTAAAAGTCAATTGAAGAATTAAAGCAAGAATCCCTTCTGTCTCTTTTACTTTAATTTTCCTTTGACCACGAAATTTGTATAAGAAGGCTATTAATTAAGAATATCCTCACATTCCAAATCCCTGTTAACAAGCAAAAATTTGGAGTTTTATTTGACAAAATTTTTCTATCATGAAAAACTTAATATTCATTCTAACAATTGCCTCCTTTTTAGCTATGAGCCCTCCTGAAAGCTCAAATTTAGAGCAGATTACTCAAGCGATTAGTTCGGGAAATGCAAATGCGTTAGGATCATATTTCGACAGAAATGTCGAAATAGCAGTTTTGGATGAAGAAGACATTTACAGTAAAGCAGAAGCGATAAAGGTTGTTCAACGTTTTTTTAATGAAAATCAACCTAAGTCTTTCAGCCAAGTACACAAGGGAACTTCTAAAGGTAGCGATTCCCAATATTGTATAGGAAATATGAGTACAGGAGGAGGCACCTTCCGTGTATATGTTTACATGAAAACGAATGGAGGAGATTACCTCATTCAAGAATTGAGATTTGATAAAGAATAATCAACTTATTATAGTGTAATAATAAAAGGCGTTGAAAATTGAGTTTTTCGACGCCTTTTTCATTTTGTTCAATCGTATAGTTTAAGTATTTTAGAGATTCATAAAGCAAGTAAAATGAAAATCAAAGGAAACATTATTGATATCCATAATCGTGAAATATTCTACGGAGAAATTGAAGTCGAGCATCAAAAGATAAAACACATTTCGAAACTTAAAGGGAATAGCTCCAACTATATTCTACCTGGCTTTACAGACGCACATGTTCATATTGAAAGTTCTATGCTCATCCCGTCAGAATTTGCACGAATAGCAGTCGTACATGGAACAATCGCTACAGTTTCTGATCCTCACGAAATTGCAAATGTATTAGGAATTGAGGGAGTCAACTATATGATTGAAAACGGCAAAAAGGTACCCTTAAAATTCAACTTTGGTGCTCCATCTTGTGTGCCTGCAACCCGCTTTGAAACTGCAGGCGCAGAAATCGATGTTGCGGGTATTCAGCAGCTTTTGGAAAAATCGGATATTAAGTATTTGGCAGAAATGATGAACTATCCAGGAGTTATTTTTGAAGATGAATCCGTACTTTCCAAAATAAGTACCGCCAAAAAATTAGGTAAACCAATCGATGGTCATGCTCCTGGGGTTAGAGGTGAGCATATCAAAAAATATATTTCTGCTGGTATTTCAACGGATCATGAATGTTTCACTTATGAAGAAGCATTAGAGAAATTAGAATTAGGCATGAAGATTCTAATCAGAGAGGGCAGTGCTGCAAAAAATTTTGAGGCGCTAATTGAGCTTTTACCAAATTTCGCTGATCGAATAATGTTTTGTTCTGACGACAAACATCCTGATGAGTTGATAGCAGGACATATTAATCAACTAGTCGCCAGAGCTTTGAAAAAAGGATATGATTTATTTGATGTTCTAAAAGTAGCCTGTATTAATCCTGTCAAACACTATAGTCTAGAGGTGGGATTATTACAAGTCGGAGATTTTGCAGATTTTATTGTCACTGATGATTTAGAAAACTTTAATATCCTTCAAACCTATATAAATGGCGAATTAGTTGCCGAAATGGGTCTTTCAAAAATTCAATCTATCCAAGCTGACATTATTAATAATTTCAATATTTCCTCAAAAAAGAGTGAAGAATTTTCGATTGAAGCTAAAGGGGATGAAATTCAAGTAATAAAAGCCATTAATGGTGAGATTATCACACAAAGCTTTACTCATAAAACAAACATCAAAAATGGATTAGCGATTGCTAATTCTGAAAAAGATATTCTAAAAATAGCCGTCATAAATAGATACGAAAACGAGCCACCTGCATTAGCATTCATCAATGGTTTCAATATTAAAAATGGAGCGATTGCTTCTTGTGTAGGACATGATTCTCATAACATTATTGCCGTTGGCACTGATGACGACTTTATCTGTAAAGCTGTAAACTTGATCATCCAAAATAAAGGAGGAATTTCGGCTGTGTCAAATAATCAATCTAAGGTTTTACCTCTCCCAATTGCGGGTATTATGACTAATGAAGATGGTTATTCCATCGCCAAAAAATACGCAGCAATTGATGCTTTTGTAAAAGATGAATTAGATACGAAACTGACCGCACCATTCATGACGCTCTCCTTTATGGCATTACTTGTAATTCCTAGTTTGAAGTTAGGAGATAAAGGACTTTTTGATGGAGATAACTTTGAATTTACAGCACTGTTTTCAGATTAAGCCCAAACTTTCAGAAGATCTACAATTAACGGTTTTTATTAATCATTAGCATGATTTTTTCTAGTAACCAAGGAGATAATCTTTTCATGAAATAGAATATTTTTCCTACCAAGGAAAAATGATTCTTGAAGATCCGGTTTTCAATCATATTTATAATTTCACTCGCAACTTCATCTACTGGCTTCGCCTTGGAAAAGGAGAATTTTGGCTGTGAAATAAGTTTTCCATCTTTATTTAAAACCACTTTTCGTTTATCATTCTCAACAAAAGCTAGATAGGCTATTCCTATGTAAAGTCCAGAACTACCTAGCTCTAATTTTAAAGATTCAGCTAAGGCTGTCAAAGCCATTTTTGAGGTCGAATAAGCTGCAGCTTTAGGTAAACCATAAATACCTGCCAAACTAGAAATAAATAAATTTCCGCCTTTTTGTTTTTGGATATGAGGTAGCGCTGTAATTGTCATATTCACCGAACCTAAGACATTAATATCGATAACTTTTTTAAAGACATCTGGCGATAATAATTCGAGGGGGCTCAATTCAGCAGAAATACCGGCATTATTAATCAAATAATCAATTCTTCCGTATTCATTTAAACCGTAAGAAATGATCTTTTCACAATCATTTGGATTTGGAACATCTCCACTGATAGCACATGCATTAAATTGAGCATTTTGAAAAGAATGAAGTGTCTCTTCTAATTTTTTAGTATTCCTCCCATTCAAAACTACATATGCCCCTTTTTGAGCTAACTGCCAAGCAATTTCTCGACCAATTCCCTGACTAGAACCTGTTATAATAAAGACTTTTCCCATCTTTAAATAATTATTGTCATCATTTACACTGCCTCTAAAACCTTTAAAAAATATAGGCGTATCAAAAAGCAAAGGGTATATCGGTTGCAAAAGCGGTGTTTATCTGTGTGTTTTGATAATGAAAGAGGAATAAGAAGTTATTAAGCAGCCATACTTTCAAAAAAAATCAGAGGCTCTTCTCTTTTTTAAACACAATGAAAACTGTTACATTTTGTTACTAATTATTTTATTCCTCTGAGGGTTTTTTAACTTAATTTACAGTGCACGACGCTTATGTCACCGTAGAACCCTAATTTTCGGATGATATTTTAATGAAAACCATTCATTCGATAACGATAATACAACATGGACAAAAAAGGCAATCCAAATTGTTCCAGTTTTCAATGTCAATAAACATAAAACGACACCTAAAGGAATGGCTCCTATTGCTTCACGCAAACCTTTATGAATATGAAAAAAAGCATAAATAGCTACATTAATCGTGATGGCTAATTCAACCCCCATCGCTCTTTCGCAAGCAAATAGTAATACTCCTCGGAACATAAATTCATAAGCCAGCAGATAGCCTATCCATGTAATAGCACTCCAAAATAGAATATTTTTTGTCCAAATTTGGGTTCGGATTTCAGGGTATTGAATAAGGTTCTTTGGATTTCGAGAAGCAAAAGCATTCATAGGAATAATGATAGCACTCAATCCAAAGGTCCATATTAGAGTAGTAACCCAGTTTTGAGATGCCACACCATAGTCAGAAAGTTGGTATGGAAGCCACACAACGTTGACCAATAATAGCACAATACCAAAAAGAAACATTCCAATACTACGCCGAAAATAAAACCAATAACTCAAAGAGGAATCCTCTCCATATCGACTGACAAATTTCTGGCGAAGTTTTTCAGAGTGGATAATAAAGTAAAAACAGATAAATCCTACTGTCGTCAGGGAAATAGCAAGAATTGATTCTAAGTGGTTAATCATGAGTAACTTCTTTTGTAGTTTTTAATTTTTGTCGGCGTAGATAGACACGTTTAGCAATTTGAAAAAAGAGCCCTGGAAATAGCGACTTTAATATTACCATCAGCTGCCCTACAAATGAAAATACGGCACGAAAACGTCTTTGCTCTAGCATCCATATCATTTTCTTAGCTACTTGATCAATTGGAGCCAATTTAAATCCCCCAGGATTTGTTTTTGGTTCCAATCCTCCTTCACTACTCAAAACGACCTTACCAGGTTCATTTTCTACGAATCCAACATATGCGATGCCCACAGAGACTCCTGTTTGAACTAACTCCATTCGGAGCGATTCGGCTAGTGCAGTTAAGGCCATTTTTGAAGCAGAGTAGGGAGCTGCATCGGGCATACCCTGTAGTCCAACCAAACTTGAAACAAACAGGATAGATCCTTTTGTTTTTTTTAGGTGAGGCAAAGCATGCTGCGTCATGTAAAAGGCTGATAAATAATTAATTTCCATGGATTTTCGAGGTGTTTCAGAATGAAAATGCTCCACCTTCGATAGGGAAGTTGCCATCCCTGCATTGTTCACCAAAATATCCAGATGTCCAAAGTGATTGATTACCTGAGCAACTATTTTTTGGCAATTTTCATAAATAGAAACATCTCCCTGAAACTGAATTACTTCTAATTTTTTTTCCTTTCCTTCCAACCAAACCTTCTTTAATTTTGCCGCATTTCTTCCATTAAGTACCACTTTCGCACCTCTACTTGCCAATTCAAAAGCTAAACATTTTCCAATGCCTTGACTGGAGCCAGTAATTAATACGACCTTGTTTTTGAAATAATCCTTTTTCATGAAAAAAATTATCATTTTGCTATTCAGGTAAAATAATGGTAATAATTTGAACCTTTCAAGCCATTTCAACCCAACGGTTCTAAATTGATTCTAGGATTCTTTCCTTTTTCACTTTGACTGCTTTAGGTTGCTCACATTTTTTACAATATCCGTGCTCATTAAACCAATCCATAGCATCTTTGATGGCGATTTCGATTGGGGTTTGAGGCATATTCAATTCTTTGACTGCTTTTTCAGGAGAAAAATATTGTTTGTCACAAGAAATCTTGGCGACAGGATAACTTAGTAGAGGCTTTTTCCCAAATAATGGGGCAATCAAACTACTAAGCGCTCCAACGGATTTGATTAAAAAACCAGATAGGGTAATCCCATATGGCTTTCTGCCCAGTGCTTTTGATGCTTTACCAAAAAATTCAGAATAGGTCAAATTTTCATGTCCAGCGATATAGCACTCACCCGTTGTACCTAATTCAATGGCATTTGCGATTGCGTTAGCGACATCTCGAACATCCACAAAGTTTTTACCGCCAGGAGGCATAAATTTTAAATCACCTTCGTTAAAACTTAAAATCAATTGTCCTGAGCCTGGTCCTGAATCATAGGGACCAATCATAAATGTAGGGTTGATAACTAAACCTTCTATTTCAGTATTTTTTACCATATCCAAAACTATTGTTTGAGCATGGTATTTTGAATCTATATAATCCAAGCCATAATGATATCCACCAAAAGGTTTTTTCTCTGTACCCGGATGTTTTCGGTCTCCAAAATCAAAGGAGGATGAAGAGCCCACATAAATGATTTTTTTGACTCCTTCTTTTAAGGCGGCTTTCAATAATTTTTGAGTTCCTCGGACATTAATGTCTTTAAAATCAGACGAACGACTTGGCCATGTTTTTACTAAAGCCGCAATATGGATGACCACTTCACAACCTTTGATCGCTCTTTTTATATCCTTTTCTTTTAAAATAGATCCTTGAATAAATTCAATAGAACATTGGTCAATTATAGAAGATCGATTGGCTGTAATATCAAATGCGACAATCTCTTTTCTCCTTGTGATTAATTCTTTGATAAGATTTGTGCCAAGCATCCCATTGGCTCCAGTGACTAAAATTTTCATTTTTAATGGTTTATTTTGGTTAAAATATTCAATGTTTCTAAAATTTCAAACTCAATAATATCGGGTGTTAAAATAATAGCTCACCGCCACACCTGGGGTGAAATACATCCCCTCTTCACCTGGATCAAATAGAATTCCAAATTCAGGTCTGATTGCCCATAAACTCAAATCATGGCTCAATCCAAAAGCAACATCAATCCCAATTAAAGTATTTGCGTCCTCCACGAATGGAATGATAATTCGTGCATTTGCACCAAATTCAAAAATATCGTTGACTGGATAATTAAACATGAATTCTGGGGCTATATACGTTTCAGTTTCTGATTCATCAGATTCCTTAAATTTTGATATAACTACTCCAAATGGCATACCTAATGCAATTTTCCCTTCGAGCATTGAATACTTTGGCTTCACGATATAATATTTCACCTTGAAACTTTTAAAATAACTATTAAGTAGATCATAAGAAGCCCACCCAAGATTTATACTAAATTCATCAGTTACCCCAAATCCTGATACCAGACCATAAGTATTTGAAATATCTTCGGTTTCTCCATCATAAGAAAAATACTGTTTTGCAAAACTTACTGTAGTCACAAATGCACCTTGATCAAGCGGACGAGCTCTATCGAATGTGTTAAAAAATGATTGAGCATTAAGTTGAAGCAAACCAAACAAGAACATGGTTGCCCATAATGATTTTAAAAAATTGGTCTTGAAGTTCATTGCTAAAAGTCTTTAGTCAGAAAGGATGAGAAGGAGTTCTTTTAATTTATCTTATTTTGCACAAAATTTAACCTTTGACTAAACAATAAAAAATGACAATTTCCGAGTTCAATACTGATATTTATCTCCCTAAAAATCATCGGAATTTTAATGATTAATCTCATTAAAACTAACTGACATTTATCATATTGACACTTCTCCATACGTTGTACATTTGGCGTTTCCATTCACCATGATGTTACAATCATTTCACATCAAATATGAAAAATTTTACTCTAGAGGATTTTCAAAAATCCCGTCTACGGGAAGACTTATTTAGTCGCGCCAATTCAAAAAATATTAATATTAATAAAGCCCTGCGCAACTTAAGGTATGAAGAAGAACTCCGAATTCTGCAAGTCGAATTAGTGAACTTGCAACAATGGATTTCTAGAAAAAACATGAGGGTTGCCGTTATTTTTGAAGGTCGGGATGCAGCCGGCAAAGGAGGCTCAATCAAACGATTCATGGAACATTTAAACCCTCGTTCTTCAAGGGTCGTTGCTCTAGCTAAACCAACGGAGGAAGAAAAAGGTCAATGGTATTTTAGGCGGTATATCAAAGAATTACCAAACCCAGGAGAATTAGTTTTATTTGACCGTAGTTGGTATAATCGGGCAGTAGTTGAACCAGTTATGGGTTTTTGTAACAACAAACAATACCATCAATTTATGGTACAAGTTTCCGAATTTGAGCATATGCTATATGAAGATGGAATTAAGATTATTAAGTTTTGGTTTTCGATTTCAAAAGAGGAACAAAGTAGGAGGTTTGATTCAAGGATGAGAAATCCTTTGAAACGTTGGAAATTTAGTCCAGTCGATATGAAAGGACAAGAATTATGGCCAAAGTATACCCATTATAAAGAGCAAATGTTTTCCAAAACCCATACAGCGTTTAGCCCTTGGATCCTTGTAAAAACCAATGATAAGCGAACAGCTCGGTTAGAGAGCATGCGTTATGTTCTATCCCAATTTGAGTACACTCGAAAGGGAAAATCTAAAGCAGTTCTATTGCCTGATCCTAATGTTATTATTCGATACTATCGAAATATTGAACAAATTGATATCTAATATGAAAGACTTGAAATTAACCAAAGAAGATGTTGAAATCTTAAATACAAAGATTGGTTTGAAAAACCTTTTTTCGGAGAAAAAACTGAATTATGAAAAAGCTCTTCGAATTACTAGGTATGAGTTGAAACTACGAGAATTACAAGTTGAACTCATCAAATTACAAAATTGGGTTATCGAGAACGGTAAGAAAATAGTCATCATTTTTGAAGGTAGAGACGCTGCTGGAAAAGGAGGAGCTATTCGACGAATTGCAGCCCATATTAACCCTAGACATTTCCGGGTTGTTGCACTCCCCAGACCAACCATAGAAGAAAAAGGTCAATGGTATTTTCAACGTTATGTCAATAGATTACCAAAACCAGGGGAGATTGTTTTTTTCGATCGCAGCTGGTATAATCGGGCTGTTGTCGAACCCGTAAATGAATTTTGTTCAGAAGAAGATTATAATATTTTCATGGGACAAGTCAATAGCTTTGAAAAAATGGTAGTCGAATCAAATACATACTTAATTAAATTCTATTTTTCAATCAGCAAAAAAGAACAAGCCCGCAGGTTTAAAGAGATAAAAAGTTCCCCATTAAAAAAATGGAAAATGACCTCTGTAGATGAAAGGGCTCAAGAATTATGGGACTCCTATACGGAATATAAAAAAAGAATGTTTGACGAAACCAATACTAAACTGTGCCCTTGGGTCATCATTGATGCAAATAAAAAAACTTCTGCTCGAATTGAAGTCACAGAGCATATTTTGAATTCTATTCCTTATAAGGATAAAAGGTATGAACTGGAGCAATAAAAAAGTCGCATTAGAACATATTTAAAGATTAGTCTCCATAAATACCGGAAAATGATCTGAAGCATACTTTCCATCCCAGGAAGTAGAAAGAGTTCCTGCTTTTTTAATTTCGATGGATCCCTTAATAAAGATAAAATCAATTGCTTTCCAATCTTCTGGAGGATTATCGAAACCATTGAACGTAGCATGCGAACCCATCCAAGGTAAGGCTGAAACAGTTCGTACATCCGTCAATTGGTGAGTCAAAATTCGATACGGTTCGGAGGTCGGTTCAACATTGAAATCACCCGTTACAATTGATAGATTGTTTCCTGCTATTTTCTCTAATTTTGCAATGATTAGTTTTGCACTTTCTGCCTGTGCGATCGCTCCTATGTGATCAAAATGAGTATTAAAAACAAAAAACTCTTTTCCTGAAACCTTTTCCTTGAACTTTACCCAAGTAACAATTCTTGGTAAAGCAGCATCCCAACCTCGACTACCTGAAGTATTACTGTTTTCTGACAACCAATAGGTTTCGCATTTCAAAACTTTAAATTTCTCTTTGTTGTAAAAAATGGGTGAGTATTCACCCGCCCTTTTTCCGTCCGTTCGTCCCACTCCCTCCCATGCATACTTTTTAGGCAATAGCTTTTCTAAGTCTTTGATTTGATGGTTTAAGACTTCTTGCATGCCGATGATGTCGGCATTATGAAAAAGGATGGTATTGGCAACTTTTTCCTTTCTATTGACCCAAGCATTTTCTCCATCATTGGGGTTGTCATACCGGATATTAAATGAAAGAATGATAGTAGAGCCGTGCCCTACACTAGCCATAAAAGAACCTATTAAAAGAAAAAATACGACAGGGTTAATCCTCATTGTAAATCATTTTTGCCAAATTTAATAAGAATAAAGGAAAGGGTTCACTTCTTGCTCCAGATCGTCAAATGATTCGTAGGCACCAAAAGAAAATTTCTTTCTTTCATTGCTCAAAATTAGTGTAGCCGGTAAGGCTCCATACCATGATGTGTCAATTTCATCCGTCCATGCGGAATAGTTTTGATCTGCCAATAATACTACTTTGGGTTTTATATTATGTTTTTTTATATAAGGAAGCACCCTTAAATTTAGGTGCTCTTTTAAATCAAGACTTACTAAAATAACTCGCATTTTATCTGTTTCATAAACCCTTTCTAATTCCGCAAAATATGGCATTTCCCTTAGACATGGTGGGCAAGTCGTTGCCCAAAAATTGACAATATAAGTGGTGTCACTTTCATTTTGAAAAAGAGGCGCCAAATCAGAGAAGGTTTCATAAACAGGTATCTCTTTCAGAATCTCTTCTGATCGAGTGGAGTGTTTGGCATTCGTATTAGTTCCCTTCTTTTCATTCTCGCAATGGGTTAAGAACAGAGAGAGAATGAACAAAACAAACAGCTTTTTCATATTCGGATATTTTTAGGAAAGTCTTTTCATTTGAATTTGAAAAGGGTGTAAAAGTACAAAGGAGTGAATACCAAGTTTTGTGATGTGAATTACAGATGATCAAGAGAATTATTTAGGAAAGAATTAGAGGGTAAAACCCAAGAAATCACTTATTTTTTTTGATGAAAATCATTTCCCAAATTGATCGATATCATTAAGAATCTCGATTTCAGCAATCAACTTTGAATAGTTACCAAAAAGAGAAGCTATGAAAAAATTGAATGCATTTTTACGTTGGATGGGAGTGATTTTTTTAATAGGATTTTTTCTCCCTATTCAATCTCAAACAGAAAAAGAGCTACTCGCTCAAATCATTGAAGAGGATCAGGCTGCAATTAATGCGTTAGTTCTGTACCCTGAAGATACTCGCTATTCTATTTTAGAGGCAACACTTTATCCTGAAGCACTTATAAAACTGGAAAATATTCAATCCCAAACGGGTACTTCCTTCAGAGAATTATTAGAAGGTTATCCTAAATCTACTCAAGAAATCATTTGGGATTTAACACGCTATCCTAACCTAATCCACCAATTAGTCTTGGCTGGGGAAGGCTCAAGAACAGGCATTAATGCGGTTTTGAAAGATTATCCAGAAGTTATTCATCCCCGTGCTAAAGATGCGGCGTTGAATCATTTTCGCATATTGGATAAGGTTGACAAATTGAACCACGCCGCCGAATCAGCTTTTACATCTTTATTAATGCAGTATCCTACAAAAACACAAAAAGCACTCAATGAATTAATAAAATTGCCAGAAGTCTTGACATTATTGACAGAGAATATTCGATTGACGATTCTAGTTGGCGATTTATATAAAAATGAACCTGAATTTGTTCTTCATCATGCGGACAGTTTGCATTTGGAGGTCGCTAGACAAAATGCAGAAGAATTGGAAGATTGGAAAGAAAGTCTTGAAAATAATCCTCAAGCAATGGAAGAGCTTAAATCTTCAGCAGAATCTTTCGCAAAGGATAATGGCTATGATGATGAATATTACGAATTTGACGGCGATGACCTGTATTATGATGCAGAGGAAGACTACTATGAACCTCAGGAAGAGCAATATTATGAAAGAGAAGTGCGAGAGGTCGTTCATCATCATTATTACGATTATCACTACCCTTACTGGTTTGGTTACCCACATTGGTATTATTATCCTCGATGGCGAGTATATCCTTATTGGTATGATTGGGGCTTTTATTTTGGATCTCATAGGTCTGTAGTCGTGATTGGATTTCCTTCTTATTATTTCAACCACTGGTTCTTCTACCACCCTCATCACTTTTATTATTATCCAAACCTTAGCGCGAATTATACTAATTATTATTACGGTCACCGTACTAGTATTAATAGTGTCACAACCACTGTTTCTAATTGGCGAAGTTCGAATCAAGCAGTCATCACAGATCGCTGGATGGAAGATGATGGAAATCTGACAACTCGGTTTCAAGAGTTTGGAAAGTTTGAAACTGATAGGTTAAGATATAATCGAGACCGACCGACTAAGGCACTTTCTCAAACTGAATATATTGAAAGATATAAAAAACGGTATCCGGATTTGGCAAAATCTGCAGAACGCATAAAATCTGGAAAAACCAATTATGAAGAACCTGTTTATAAGCCTCGAACAAAAGCGCCTGTAAGGGAGCCCGATGTCCGAATTCCTACAGTTCCCAAAACCAATAAAGTATCTCCTAAAACCAAAAGAACCACTGTGCCTAGGGTTAAAAAGGGAACAGAATATCACAAGAATACCTGGGAAAAATCGAAAACCTTAAAAGCCCGGGGCATTAAACCTTCAACTCAGAAAAGAGTAATTCCTAGAACTAAAATCAGAAAATCTTCAAGCTCAAAAATGACAATCCCAAAAACTAGAACGAAAATTAAAACCACTAGAAAGAATAACTAATGAACCAAATGAAGCTAATAATCGTCGTTGGTTTGCCAGGTACAGGAAAGACTACTTTCGCGAGTACCTTGGCAAATACCCTCGGCACAAAGCATTTGAACAGTGATATTGTACGTGATTCATTCGGAAAGCGAGGGCATTATGATGTGAGCTCGAAAGCAGCGGTTTACAATGAAATGCTTACTCGAACAGAGGAATACTTGAAAAATAGACAGTCTATTATTGTAGATGCAACTTTTTATAAAGAGGTTTTGAGGGTTCCTTATGTGAGGTTAGGAGAAAAATATGAAGTACCAGTGGAATGGATTGAATTAAGGGCAAATGAGGACGAGATTCGAACACGAGTAAGCAAAAAAAGAAAATATAGTGAGGCAGATTTTGAGGTTTATTTGAAAATTAAGGAGCATTATGAACCTTTAAATTATAACCATTTAGTGCTATGGTCAGATCAATTAAGCACTGAGGAAATGATTTATAAGGCAAACAATTATTTGAAGGCTCAAACCAGTTATAAACTATGAACATAGGTTACTGAATGAATAAAAAAATCGTCATGAGAGCAAAAAAAATTCTACAACAAGTATTCCATAAACTTGGAATCGAAGAGGGTAGAGATTTAGTTGTGAATGATGAACGATTCTATTCGAGAGTAATTCGGGATCATTCCATTGGAATGGGCGAAGCCTATATGGACGGTTGGTGGGATTCGGAAGATATTACGAAATTATTTAAGAAAATTTTGCGTGGATTACCTGAAATGAAAGTTCATTTTCAGATGAATTTTCAAATAATCGCTTATCAACTTCTCTCCTATTTATTCAATAGGCAAAATCGAAACCAAGCGCTAAAAAATGTCCAATCTCATTATGATATTGGAAATGAATTATTCGAGCTAATGCTGGATAAAAATATGGTGTACACTTGTGCTTATTTTCATAATCCGTCATGGAATTTGGAAGAAGCCCAATTAGCTAAAATTGACCTAGTCTATCAAAAGCTCAAAATACCTAAACGAAAGAAGACCAGAAAAAGGCTCAAAATATTAGATATTGGATGCGGATGGGGTTATAGTTTAATCCATGGTGCAAAGTATTACGGAAAAGAGGGTGTAGGCTTAACACTTTCCGAAGAACAAGTAGAATTTGGCAAGAAGAAAGCACTAAGACTCCCAGTCGAAATCCGCCTTCAAGATTATCGTGACCTTCCTGAAGATAAAAAATTTGATGCCATCTTTTCACTCGGAATGTTCGAGCATGTTGGACAGAGTAACTATCGCGAATTCATGAAAATTGTGGCTAGGCACCTCAAACCAAATGGACTTTTCCTTTTACACACCATTGGCTGCGAAGAGCCTGGACCTGTGGATCCATGGATGAGTAAATATATTTTTCCGAATGCTACTATCCCGTCCAAATCACAAATTCATAAAGCTACTTCAGGACTTTTCTTTGAGCAAGATTTTCACGATTTCGGATTTTATTATGGTCGAACAGCACAAGAATGGTTCAAGAGGTTTAAGAATAATTGGCTTTTACTTCAGAGTGTTCGCCCTGCATTTTACACTAATCGATTTTA
The DNA here is from genome assembly GCA_024743405.1 of Bacteroidota bacterium. Classification (GTDB taxonomy): domain Bacteria; phylum Bacteroidota; class Bacteroidia; order Chitinophagales; family Saprospiraceae; genus JANSWP01. The sequence goes on along the minus strand of JANSWP010000008.1, from coordinate 106,308 downwards.
TAGAATGTGGAAATACTATTTATTGAGTTCGGCTGCTAGTTTTTACGAAGGTAAGAACCAGCTCTGGCAGATTGTTTATTCCGCTAATCCATTGAATGAAGTTTATGAAGCAGCTCGTTCTGTGGAAAAACGGGAAGAAAAGAATTGGACAATCCCTACATATCATGGTATTGACCAATAGAGTCAGGATCTTGAAAGAAATTAGTGCTTCATGTTAATTGTTTAGTAATAAAACAGCTTCAAAATTATAATTATGGATACTATTCACATCCAAAACATCTTAAAAAATAAAGCTTTTCCTGACCTTGGAAGTGAAGCTAAATTGATAGAGACTCATATCTCATGGGTCATTCTGACACAGAATTTTGCTTATAAAATAAAGAAGCCTATGCGGTATTCTTTTTTAGATTTCTCAACCCTAGCGAAACGCAAATTTTATTGTGAAAGAGAATTAGAACTTAATCAGCGTTTGGCTGAGAACATGTACCTCACCATCGTACCTATTCGCAGAGGCAAAAAGGGAATTGTAATCGAAGGCACCGATGGTGAGGTCATAGACTATGCGGTTAAAATGAAACGAATGGACGAAAATCGACAGATGAATGTCCTTTTAGAAAATGATACAGTGGCTACTGAACATATTCGGAATATTGCTGAAAAGCTTTCCTCCTTTCATGCTTTTACCGATAATATCGAAAACCCTATCAAAATCTCGACAATGCGTGAAGATTTTGCTGACATTTTAAAAGTAAAGCGATTTATCGGCAAAAATTTAGGACAACATGTAGCAGATAAGATTGAGCAATCTGTAGTTTTTTCAAATGACTTTTTGAAGAAATACACCCACAGAATTAAAGAACGTCACGCACACGGATTCACCATTGATGGACATGGAGATTTACATTCCAAAAACATCTTTTTACTAGATAAATCGATGGGATATAAATCTATCATTTTTGATTGTATTGAATTTAATGACCACTTCCGTCAAGTCGATGTCTTGAGCGAACTTGCCTTCTTTTGCATGGATTTAGATTTTTATGGAAAAGAGGATTTAGAAATCATTTTTTTGCAAAATTATCTGGTCAAATACCCATGTATTTTCAATGAAGCCGACCGTCAAATTTTCCAATATTATAAACTCTACCGTGCTAATGTCCGCGTCAAAGTCAATGCTTTGAAAGCTATGCAAACAATGGATGAAAAGGAGTTACAAAAACGAATGGGATTGGTAGAGGACTATTTTTTATTAATGAAAAAGTACTTGGCTGATTTAAAGATAGCTAACCTCCCAACAGAGAAAACCCCTATAAAAAACTGACAATCAGCATTTTACTAAAAATAAAATTATTTCTTTCTAATAACTGGAAAGATTCCTATAACATCCACTTCTCATTATTCGAACATCTCTCAGGACTCTTACTTTAAAAGTATTTAATTATGAAACAATCACTAACAACCAAAATGTTAGTACTTATATTTTTTATGGCTTTTGTCATTAAAAAAAATGCACAATGGGAATATAATACACCAATGCCTACTCCAAGAGGTTTAGTCACCAGTACTATACTTGACAATAAAATTTATGTCATGGGTGGAACCAATACTCCTTTTGGGATGGGACTCTCTACAGTAGAAGTTTATGATCCTGCAACAGACACATGGGACACCAATGTACCTAATCTTCCTGTTCCGCTTTTACGTGCATCTTCAGGAGTTATAAATAGAAAAATTTACGCCACAGGAGGACATCACGAAAACACCGGAGGAGGAGCACTCAATACAGTCTATGAATATGACCCCAATGCAAGTGGTGGCTGGACGCTCAAAGCTAACCTTTTGAAACCTCGTTTTTATCATGAAACGGAGGTCATTGATGACAAAATGTATGTGATGGGCGGTAGAAGTCTTGATATTCCAGGACCCGTTGATCAAACAGTAGAGATGTACGATCCAGATACGGATACTTGGACATTCGTAGCAAGCATGCATCAAGTGCGAGGTGGATTTTCTTCAGTAATTCTGGATGAATAGATATATGTAATGGGAGGGGCACATTACGATACTATGTTTGCTTCCGTTAAAATTTATGACCCTCAAACTAATATTTGGACGGAGTTAAAACATATGCCAGTAAATAGAGTATGGCATGGTTCAGGAGTAATTAATAACAATATCTATGTTTTTGGAGGGGCGACTGGTTTCGGTGCTCAAACAGCTTTTCTGCCTACTACTTGGAAATATGAACCTATGGGCGATTTGATCGATATCGAAGCAGATATGCAAGATACTATTGTAGTTTTTGCCTATGCTACTGCATTGGATCAAGATGGAAACAAATGCCTCTATGTAATTGGAGGCACAACCTACAATTTCTGGCTTCCTGGTGGCGGTGGTCCCTATGTCTCTAATGTCAGTCTTAAATATTGCCCTATCATATCTTCTACAAAAAATGAAGAAAGTTCATCGGCTTCGTTTGTTTTGTTTCAAAATTATCCAAACCCATTTTCCTCCACTACCTTAATTAAATATGAATTGAGAAATCCCACTAATATCAGTATCAAAATATTTGATATCGCGGGAAAAGAAGTGGCAACAATATTTCAAGGTTTTCAACAGGCAGAAGAACATGAAATCGAATGGAATGCTGATGGATTAAAGAATGGGGTTTATCTTTTTGAATTGGAAACGGAGGAAGGTATAGATACAAAAAGATGTATTCTTCAGAATTGAGGTTGAATAATTGAATTTGTGCTTAAGCGATTATATGGACGGGCGAACAAGTAACTCGCCAATATTGATACCGTGGCAGCAATTGGAAGTGTTTTAGACCTAAATCAGAACGAAATTCGTGTAATCGGGTTACAGGTGAATACATTGGTTAAATTGGGCAGTGGAGCAAATATAAATGACCATTATCAAGGCATTTGTTGGTAAGCAATGCTCAATTTTCACTGTTCAAGAAAAACACGGACTAAATCGTTCAAAAGACTAGAGATAGTTGTCTTCTCAGACGCTACTAAAAGTAATAAAGAAAAACTTATTGAAGAAAGATGCTTGTTTCGGGCTGAAAAGACAGCGAAAGCATCAAGTATTCAGCGATTAGATTTATAGGATTTTACCCTCGCTTTTTTAAGAAGTGAGGGATTTTTTAGTTTTAAAACTATCCCACTATCAGCATTGTAAAAAGTACTATTCTCCATAAATATCCTTCAACTGAATCGTATCTCCCTCATCATTCAAAACCTCTAAATCATACCGAAAAGTGACCTTCGTTCCAACGGGCGCATAATAGTAAATACGCCAAATGTCGGATTCCCGTACACCGACACAACCATTGGAATAGGCTTTCCCAAGTGTTTTAGGATTTGTTGTGGGATGTATTAAATGTCCGTACCGATGACCATTTAATTCCGGTTCTATCCAAGGCGTCAATGGCATCATAGTTGTTTTTCCGTCATCTCTTTTTGTATGGCTAAAATATTCGCCATCGCTTGGATTAATAAAACTTGGGTCGCGTTTGATTCGATAAATTTTTCCGACACCAGGTTTCGTTTCCAATTCTACCTCATGTCCTGCCATTTTCAAATATTTTCGCTCTTTTCTCCCTACTCGAACAGGGAAAGTGTAAATCGTGTCATTATCTTCCAAAACACGTAATTTAAACTCTGGAATATTTAAATCAATAGTTGTTTGATTAAATTTTTCAAAGATTTCTTCCGCACAAATCCAATCCGGTAGATGAAGTGTATCTCCCATTTTCAGAATGACCAACTCGCGGTTATTATAATTAAAAAGACCTTGTTTGATTAAACGGTAATAATCAGTGTTTTCAAAGGTATCGATGATCCATGGATTATTTCGAACGATTAAATGCTCACTCATAGGATAAGGAGTAAGCGAGTCATATTTAGCGACCAACGTATCCATAAAATCGAAATAACAACCGATGTTAATATCTTCTAAAATGGGGATGGAGTAAAGGATATGATTTTCAGTGGTTTGGAATAGTAGACTGTCTACTTCTATATCAAAATGGGACAGAGGAATATCAGAGAGCTTGTCCTTTCGACAAGCAAAAAACAGTAATCCCATTCCCACCAAAATGGCATAAAAAGAATGGTATTTGTTCATGTATTTTATTTTCTGAAGCGGGTAGAACTTTGCTTTTCATACCGCCCCGATTTTTCATTAATCTTTATTCGAAAAATGACGGTCTTTGTAATTGATTGATTCTTTTGATGAAAATGATTCATCCCAGTCGAAAGAACTCCTGTCTCACTGACGGAATAAGGTTCGATCGATTTAATGAAATAATCCATAGCAGTTCGCGCTTTTTCTCCCATTAATTCTTGAAACTCCCCTTGAATAACAATGCATTGCCAATTGGACATATCAGCCATCGTATCCACTTCAAAACAAACATTTGGATTTTGTCGCATCATTTGGATTTTCATACCTTCTAGACTGTGCCCATAGATATATTCCCCATCATACGCATAAGTAATTGGAACAATATAAACTTTTCCATTGGCGGCACAACCTAATCGTCCAACCATCTGGTTTTTAATAACTTGTTCTATCTCTATGTTTGTTAATGTTCCAATCATTTTTTAAAGAATATACGTTCAAAATTCCATGTTTCAGCGCGTTAGATTTATGACAAACCTCATCTAATTGAGTGACTTTTATCATTTGGTAACGCACTAGAAGTAACCAAATTTGAGTGGATAAAGGTTGTCCTATCACATTTTAATAATTTTAGATAATGAAAAACAAGCAATCAATACCACAAAAATCTCAACCACCTAAAGATGAAATTCCTAAGTTTTCTTACACTTGGATTTATTTAGTGATTGCTGTTTTCTTGATGGGTCAAGTTTTTTTTGTGAATAATTTTCAAGCCAAAGAAACAACTTGGAATGAATTCGTAGAACGCATGTTAGTGAAAAATGATGTTGAAAAAATTGTGGTCGTCAATAAAGAAAAGGTTGAGATTATATTAAAAAAAGAGAATATTACTACAGAAAAGTATCCTGAATGGAAGGAAGGTAGTCCAGGCCCTCATTATTTCTTTACGATCGGCTCTGTTGAAACATTTGAAAACCGATTATCGGAAGTTCGTGAAAAAAACAACTTGGATCGCATTCCTGAAATTAAATACATCACTCGCACAAACTGGACGTCCACGTTATTATCGTGGATTTTGCCTTTACTCATTATCATTGGCGTTTGGATATTCATCTTAAATAGAGTAGGAAGGGGAGGTGCAGGAGGAGGCTTAGGTGGGGCAAATCCATTTGATTTTGGAAAATCCAAAGCAACTCTATTGGATTCTACTACCCAATCCAAAGTAACCTTTGAAGATGTAGCAGGATTAGAAGAAGCGAAAGTCGAAATCAGAGAAATTGTTGAATTCTTAAAAAAACCAGAGTACTACACCCGACTAGGTGCAAAAATTCCTAAAGGCGTTATTTTAGTTGGTCCACCTGGAACAGGGAAGACTCTTTTAGCCAAAGCCGTTGCGGGGGAAGCTAAAGTTCCATTTTTCCATATTTCTGGCTCTGAATTCGTGGAAATGTTCGTCGGTGTTGGTGCTTCACGGGTTCGGGATTTATTCAAAAAAGCAAAAGCAAAATCACCAAGTATTATTTTTATTGACGAAATCGATGCTATAGGAAGAGCTAGAGGTAGTGCATTTTCTATTCGATCAAATGATGAACGAGAAAGCACGTTAAATCAATTATTAACTGAAATGGATGGCTTTGGAACCAATACGGGAGTCATCGTTTTAGCCGCTACGAACCGAGCCGACATTTTGGATAAAGCATTACTCCGTCCTGGTCGTTTTGATCGGCATATTTCGCTCGAATTACCTGGCATGGTTGAGCGAAAAGCAATTTTTGAAGTACACCTAAAACCCTTAAAATTATCCAAAGAAATTGATGTAGAAACCTTAGCTGCTCAAACTCCTGGTTTCTCGGGAGCTGACATTGCTAACATCTGTAATGAAGCAGCCTTGATTGCTGCCCGACATGGAAAGGATTCCGTTGAGGCTCAGGATTTCAGTGAAGCAACTGATCGTATCATTGGCGGACTTGAAAAGAAAAGCAAAATTATCTCTCCTGAAGAAAAAAAAATTATTGCGTTCCACGAAGCTGGTCATGCCACTGTCAGTTGGTTTTTAAAATATGCTGACCAATTAATGAAAGTCTCTATCGTTCCACGTGGAAAATCATTGGGAGCCGCTTGGTACCTTCCTGAAGAACATCAAATATATACGAAAGCTCAGTTTATTGATAAATTATGTGCCGCACTAGGTGGGCGGGCAGCCGAAGACTTAGTATTTGGAGAAATCACCTCAGGTGCTTTAGATGATTTAGAAAAGGTGACCAAACAAGCTTATACAATGGTTGCATACTATGGTTTGGATGATAAAATAGGCAATATTAGTTTCTATGACAGTACAGGACAATATGAACAATCCCTTCAAAAACCATACAGTGAAGCAACCGCTCAATTGATTGATGAAGAAGTAAGAAAGTTAGTTAAGAACGCCTATTCGCGAACGAAAACTATCTTAGCAAAACATCGCCGGGAGATGAAAGAATTAGCACACTTGCTTCTAGAAAAAGAGGTAGTTGTGAAAGCAGATCTAGAGCAAATCTTTGGAAAAAGGGGAGTGAATAAAGAGGCCAATCCAAAAAATAAATCTGTTTATGACAACTCTGAAACACCTTAGATTCAAAAAGTACTGAATAGATATTTAAAAAATCACGCTGCTTTCTTTTTACACTTATAAGAACTTATCGAAGTTGTTATTTATCTCATTCCATACTTTGTTTTAGTACCTCACCTAGGAGGTATTATCAACGAAATAAATAGAAAAGCAAATGAAAAACACATGGAAATATATCATAACCTTAATTTGTTTTTTCTCTATATCAATGACCTATGCTCAATCAGATGAGTATGATAACCTAGCTTGGTTAGACCTAGGATTAAATATAAACAATGTAGGTCCTGGAGTACATGCAGGAATCACCACAAACTATAATCTGCATCTTTATTCATTCAATTTCTCACATTCTAAAACTCCTGACGTTTTCTGGCTATTAGATATACTTGATGGTAAAGTAGTTCAAGAGAAAGTAAATGAATTTAGTTGTTTATACGGGTTAGTCAAACGATACAAATTCATCAATTTGTACGGACAAGGAGGTGTCGGTATGGTTACTGGAGAGAAAATAGTAGAGGAGGATATTTGGAATTCATCCAACACTAGAGAAAAGCTTTCCAATTTTACCAGTTTCGGGTTTTCATATAAAGCAGGATTAGATTTTGTCATTGGTAACTATTTCGGATTAGGTATTGCGACCAATGGTAATTTGAACAAAGACAAACCAATTACAGGAATTATTTTTTCTTTAAAACTTGGAGTTATGAGGTAAAATAATTCGTTTACTATACCAATACCCATCTTTTCATGAACACCTATTATTAGGAAGTGGTCGAAAGCGAAAACAATAGGTTAGGGAGTAGGAAAAGAACCTGAATCAATAAATTAATCAGAATCTAAATAGAATCTCTTTATTCAAAATGAATAAATTATGAAAAAAATAAGCAAAATTTTATTTCCAACAGACTTTTCAAATACTTCTAATAACGCATTTCGGTATGCCATCTGGTTTGCGGATAAATATGGGGCAAGCATTGAATTGTTACATGCTATTTATCCAGAAACAGAGCCTACTGATATCCCAATCATGGTCGCTTCCACAACTCAAAACAAAATTGAAGCGACAAAAGAAATAATGAAAGTATTTGTGAATACAACGCTTGCTCAAACCCAAGCAGCCCATGAATTAAAAAATGTTCCTTTGATTAATTCAGAAATTCAGGTCGGAATTCCATCTATGGTTATTTCTGATGTTTCGAATCAAAATGATATTGATCTCATCATCATGGGAACCAAAGATAAGCATAGTGCATTCGAGCGAGCTTTTGGGAGTGTAACCACAGCAACATTAGCTAAGGCTTCTTGTCCAGTTTTAGTTATTCCTGAGTATGTAGAATTTGAGCAAATTAATACTGTAGCATATGCAACAGATTTGACAGAGGCGGATCCCTATCATATTTGGGAAGCCGGTAAACTATTAGAACCATTCTGCCCAATTTTAAGAGTCGTCCATATTGAACAAAACCCTAAAGAGAATAAACCATTAAAGTTGAAGGACATGGAAACCTTCTTCAAAGGAAATGCTCCTTCCTTACAAATCACCTTTCACGATATCGCGAGTAAAGCAATAGTGCCAGAATTAGAAGATTTTTCAGAAACATGGGATATCGATCTATTAATTATGCACAAACCACAGAGAGGACTCTTTGAACGGATTTTCCATGGAAGTATCAGCAATAAAATGGCATTATACAGTAAAATACCATTGCTAATTTTTAAGTAACACAATGTAAAAGTGAACTTATTCGAAACTATATCAAATTCTCGATTCCATCAAAACCTGAAACATTTTTTTGATGAAAATGAGTTCCTACTTTTATTAATCGCACTCCTGTCGTTTTTACTAATTCCTTCTTTCATTGTTCATTCTGGAGTAAAAAGCGGAGTGATCTATGGTCTATTGGTTTTGGTTCTATTAATTGGTATTTACGAAATATCGGAATCCAAAATTTTATGTAGAATAGGAATCTTATTATCTATTTTGACGCTTCTCTTTAATAGCCTAAGTTTTTCCCAAAATGACCCACTCGTTTTCTTATTAAGAATGGGAAGTCTTATTGCATTTTTTGGTTTACTGACAATTCATGTACTTATCCGAATGGGCAAATTCGAGAAAGTCACTACTAATGTGATTTATGCTGCCGTTAATGGTTATATATTAATTGGTTTAATTGGAGGAATGGGTTTCAGACTAATTAATCACTTTTATCCTTCTTCCTTTATGTTTACTAATGGATTAGAGGCAAAAATTGACGATCTGACCTACTTTAGTTTTATCACCCTATCATCTTTGGGGTATGGTGATATTACACCTGTAACACCACCGGGGCAATCACTTTCTATCTTTATAAGTATCTGCGGACAAATGTATACAGCGATTATTATTGGGATAATAATTGGAAAATTCACCTTGTCAAAAAAAGGAAATTGAATTGATTAAAATCAATAAATCTACTGACTAACCTCACCTTTTATCATTCTCTCCTCAGGTATCTTGACCAAAATTTCTAATTAATATGAATCAAATTCTTATTCCTACAGATTTTTCAGATTGCGCCAATGAAGCAACCGAAGTAGCTTTTGAAATTGCAAAAAAGACAGATGCAAAAATCCTTTTCCTCCATAGCCTTGAGGTGCCCACTGGTTGGGTAATGATGCCTAAAGATTTGGAAGATCATTACCCTGATGTCCAAAAACAAATTGGACAGTCGAAAAACCAACTAATTGAAATGTTGAAAATAGCTAAACGCAACGGTGTAGAAGCTACTCAATCGTTAGCATTTTCAGATAGCTATAAAGATGTCGCTCAGACATTAAAAGACAAGAATCATGACTTAATTATTATTGGCTCCCATGGTCGGAAAGGTGTAGATAGTTTTTTTCTTGGTTCGGTTGCTGCGAAAATCATGCGAGTAGCAAAAACGCCAGTTCTAATAATAAAAAAACGCCCTGAAAACCTTCGATTTAAAACCATTGTTTTCGCTTCTGGATTAGAAGATGATACACATGAAGCTTTTGGACGTTTACTAAATTTTGCAAAAGACATAGGAGCAGAGAACCTACATTTTGTTGAAATCACGACTCCTCATAATTTCAAACCAAGCAAAATTGTTAGAGATAAAATGGAGGCATTTGTTAACGCACATGACTATAAAATGCTACAATTACATAACTACAATCATTACAATGTAGAATCTGGCATTATTGAATTTGCCCAAAATGTAAGAGCAGATATGATTGCTTTAGCAACACATGGTCGAAGTGGTTTATCTAGTTTATTTATCGAAAGCATCCCTGAAAATCTAGTCAAATATTCAGAGTTTCCAATTTTGAGTATCCGAGTTTAGAGATTCGATTATTACAATCAAATTTAAGTAAATCATGACAAAATTCAACCGTATAATGGTCGCCCTAGATATGTCAGAGGCAGATCACTATTTAATTAATTATTCGAATCTTTTTTCTCAAATTTTCAAAACGAAAGTTATCTATTTTGTCCATATCATTCCTGATATGACAAAACCAAAAAATATTTCAGCAGAATTCCATAAGCTATTTTCACCAGAATATCCAATAGATGAAAAGATTCGGAATAAATTAGAATTAGATATTCAAGAAATTATTGGTGAGCAAAATAAATTTGAATGGACGGTTGAAGTCTTAGAAGGAACGCCTTATGGGAAATTAATACATTGGCTAGACGTCAAAGTGGTCGATCTTCTGGTTGTGGGTCACAAAAAGAGAACGGAAGGAAGCGGCATTACCACTCGCAAAGTTACCAGAAAATCAAAAATCAATGTCCTTTTTGTACCAGATAAAACTTTTGAGATATTAACTAACATTGTCGTCCCAATCGATTTTTCCGTTAATTCCTACCGAGCACTCTATAATGCCCTAGAGATCAAGAAATCTTTCCCTGAAGTCAATGTTAAAGCTTTACATATCGTATCACACCCTCCTTTAGATTACTACGCAGGTTCGTTATCAAGCGAAGCCTTATGGGTAGCTCTAGAAGAAGAAGCAAAATTGAAATTTCAAAAATTCACGGACAAATATGACTTGCCAGATTCAAAGATCCAACCTGTCTTTATTAATGATACAACTAATGGGATTTCAAAAGGACTAGTAAAATATTTGAATGAAAATCATACCGATTTAGTTATTATGGGAGCAAAAGGACATTCACCATTCGAGACTTTTCTTTATGGTAGCGTTACAGAAACGTTCATTGAAACATACCATAACAGCCCCGTTTTGGTAGTGAGGTAAATTAGCATTCATTCCAAAGAAATAGTTCTATAATTTCATGATTTGCCCATCCGAATTTCATTCCAAGTTTTATAAAGTGTCTCTTGCTTGGGTCTGTCAATTGGGACTTCTCTTAAGGGTTTACATTCTTTTAAGCTTTCAAAGCAGCTTTCAGGTAGGCTTTGATACAATTGAGTCCCTTTCGTTTTCCAACTGATCATTTCATCACTAACCTCTTTTATAATTTTACCTGGGTTCCCAACGACTAAGCTTCTATTGGGAATTTTCGAATTTGCCTTTATAAAACATAATGCCCCAACGATGCATTCATCTCCAATTTCAACATTATCCATAATAACGGAATTCATGCCGATCAATACATTTTGGCCTATCGTTGCACCATGGATAATTGCACCATGTCCAATATGAGCACCTTTTTTTAATCGAACAGTTACCCCAGGAAACATATGAACTGTACAGTTTTCTTGAACGTTGCAACCGTCTTCTAAAATTATCTCTCCCCAATCGGCACGAATTGCAGCACCTGGACCAACATAAACATCTCTTCCAATAATTACATTTCCCGTCACGACTGCTTGGGGATGGATAAATGAGCTTTCATGTATAACCGGTTTGAAACCTTTAAATTCGTATATCATATTTTACTTTTGAGCATAAAAAAACTTTCCAAAAGTAACGTTACTTTTGGAAAGTTCAAGCCTTTTAATTAAGACCTTAATAACATATCATGAACAAAATTTAAATATCGTCCCCTCTTAGTTTTCTAAACTTTTTTCTCGCTTCGACTGCAAAAGTACTACCTGAATAATCAATAAAAAGCGTCTGATATAGCTCTTTTGCTTTTTCTAAATCTCCAAGGTGTAATTCATATAGTTCTGCTAATTCATATAAAGAATTATCCGCTCGAATCTCTTCAGGGAAATTCTCTATGATCTTATTATACATTTCTTCTGCCTTTTGATATTCTCTTTGTCTTTTGAATATTTGTGCTTTTGCATAATAAACATCATCCTCCAGTGTATGCTCTGGAAACCTTTGAACCAAAGTGTCTAACTTGGTAAAAGCTTCCTCATATTTATTTCGGAAAATCAGTAGCTCTGCATCTGAATATAGTTTCAAAGACGCTTCAGTTGTATCCAACCCCATATTGTCCATAATAAAAACAGAAAGGTCTAAGGCATCATTCGCTATCAACTTAGAAGTTGAGGCTTTCAATACATCAAACTGTGCTTGAGCCCATTGAAAATCCCCAAAGAAGTAAGATAGCTTTGCATTTTTATATCTTGCCTCATGCCCTAATAAATCCTCTCCAAAAGCCTTATCAACTTGAGAATAAAGTAGGGTCGCCTCCCATCGCTCTCCTGAGATCAAGTAATAGTCTCCCAAACTCAATTTGCCAAACGCCTGTACTTTGGGGTCAACAGCAGGGTAATTAATCATTTCCTCCAAAAGCGAAATGGCTTTTTCTATATCATTCAGGTAAAGTGCTTCCAAATCTGCTAATTCGGAAACCATAGATGCAGTACGCCGATCTCGACCAAACTCGGCAAGAAATGATTCATAGGCAGCCTCTAACGCTCTCAAATCTACCTCTGTATATTCAAAGCCCAAGATGAGTTTGTTTCGGCGAGCACGCAGGCTTTCTTCTTTAGCCTCCACATAATACGTAGAGATTGGTCCTTTTTCTTCTACAATATAATCGTAAGCCATTATTGCTGAATCATAATCTCCATCATTGGCAGCAATTTGGGCTAGTCGATTGATGCGTCCACCATTTTCACCTAATCTTCTATCTAATGCTTTCACCTGACGAAAAGCTCCACGATAATCTTTTTGTTGAATAAATAACCATGTCAATAATTCTGGAAATTGAACATTATCTCGATTCGTTTGAATTCGTTCATATAGCTGGGCTTGCAATTCATCAAAATCTTCTTGCTCGCGTATATATCTTGTAAATTGACTTTTTATTGAATTAAGCCGATTAGGATTACTCTCTAAACTATTCAGGTAATTGGTGATCATTTTGGGAACATCTCCCTTTCGTCGATAAAGCTCTGCGAGGTTGTACGCAAATATCTCTTTATCATTTATTAAGTCACTACCTCTTTCATAAGTCTCTATTGCCATTTCATACTTTGTCAACGTTGTAAAAGCGCTCGCCAGTTTCGTAATTGCAAAACGGTCGGCTGGCAATTTTTTAATCGCCTTTTGATATTGCTCTGTTGCCTCTGCATCCATAAATTGACGTTCATAAAGATTACCATAAGTCACATATAATTTGACATTTTTGGGATTCTCCTTTAACCGCTTTTTAATAATATCTTCAACCTTCGTGTAGTCTTCCAGCATCAATAGACTTTCAATAAACCTATCAAAATAAAAATCATTGTTTTTATGTTGATCAGAAAGTTTTTGATACATCGCAGCCGCTTTTTCATACTCACCGTCTTGATAGTATTGTTGAGCTAATTTTGAAGATTGAGCATTGATAAAAAACGGAAATATGAAGGCAACTATTATTATGAAAAATCGCATGGGTAACTTTTATGAATTATTAATTCGTCTTTTCTATTAAGTAACGACGAAATTAGAGCTTAGTAATCACAAACGCAACTATCATGCGAAAGTTGTTACAGAGGCATCACGCAATAAACTAAATGGAGTAAAACGGCAGTCAAAACAAAAAGACTCAAAAAATCACTTGAATAAAAGCGCATTTCAAAATAGAAAAGAATTCTTTTGGGGATCTATTTTGGAGCAAATAGATGAATTGCCAATCCTTAAAAAAATCGAGATTATTAGCTATTTGCCAATAATCTCGATAATAAAGCTTACTATTTTCAAATCGACTACCTTACTAAGGTAATATTTCCTTTTTTGAAATAATCTTCTCCATTAAAACATCTTGCTTTTAAATAGTAGCCATATACACCTGGTGATAGAAATTCATTCTTAAAAGTCCCATTCCAGCCAAAATCTTTGTCTGTCGTTTCAAATACCCTTTGCCCCCAACGATTATATACAACAAATGTCATTTCTTCCAAATTATTTCCTCTTACTAGTAATTGATCATTTTCTCCATCACCATTTGGAGAAAATGCTGTTGGAACAAAAACAAATGGTTCTTGGCAATCTGGGTTGATGACTGTAACTCGAACTTCTCGTTCTGCAACACACCCTTCAGCAATTGAAACAGTTACAACATAATCTGTCGTTTCATCAGGCATGGCTTGCGGATCCGAAATATTACAATCATCCAATGTTTCACAAGGAAACCAACTATAAGAATACGTATCGTCAATGGTTGATTCCAACTGAGAAAACTGCCCAGAACCTAAAATAATGGTATCTGGCTCAGCTGTAGCAACCAACTCAATTTCTAAATCAAAATAATTAACCATAGCTGAATCTGTGATTGCACAGCCAAATTGATTCTCTACATCCACAAAAACTTGAGTATTTTCCTCAAAAGTTACTTCAATAGGATTCACCGAATTATCTCCCACTATCACATTATCAGGATGCCAGGTGTAACTCAAATTTTGGGCAGGGTCATTATTGGTTACTAACATTTCGATTGTTCCATCCTCCTTACAAAAAACAAACGCATCATCCAAAGAAACATCAATTGGATAACTCTGAACCACAACCGTACCTGAATCTCTACAACCTAAGTCATCGGTCGCTAAAACGTAATAAGTTTCAGTATGTGTCGGATTTAAGGTCAATTCAGAATTAGTTACTAAAACGTCCTCCAAAATTGGATTGGAAAAATCTGGATTCGGAGACCAAATCATATCTACTACCGTATCACTGTTTGCAGAAAAAGTAATATCCTCTCCTTCACAAAGAACTTCTTGAGCAGGTGTTGCATCAAGATTTATTAACGGATTAACAATTACCTCTACCGTTAAAGTTGCCGAACAGGTATCCGCTCCATTAAAGCCCAAAACAGTCGCCATTAACGTTTTATTTTCAGTAGTTGTAATTGTTGGATTCGGAGCATTCGCGTCATCTACACAATCAGCAGGAGACCATGAATAAAACAACCCTGGTGTAAATGAAGGATTTAACTCAGTAGGAATACCTGAACATACTCTTACTTCATCTAATACAACTGCATCAAATTCGTAAGTCAAAACTTCTAACGTTTGGGTCTCTTCACATCCAAATTGATTGACTGCAGTCACAGTAAAAAAGGCAGTTTGATTTGGTGTTGTAGTAACCCAAGGACATGCCGTCTGATCACCACTCAAAATTACTCCATTCGGATCAGATGACCATTGATACGTCAAAATATCATCAACGTCGAGATTGGTAATACAAATTTGAAAAGAATCACGAGGGCAGGTCGAAATAAATCCATTCCCATCAATTTGAACATCGGTCTCTTCATTACTTACATAGACGGTATCTAACGCCGCACATTCAAATTCATCTGTCGCCTCAACAATATAAATAGCCTCAACAAGTGGATTTGCATCCTCAAAACAACTTCCTAGTCCTAATTGAGTGCCACTCTCATCATACCATATATAATCAAGGTCTACAATATTTGCTGTAGCACATACGGTAATTGGTTCTCCACAGGTTAATGTGTCTACTGTTTCTTCTATATCAATTATTTCTGGAACTTCCACAAATGTAGACTGAACATCTACGCAGACATCACTACCAAATGACTTTGTTACTGTAACCGTAAAAAGACCATCTTGAGATATCTGAACAGTTGGGTTAGGTGAGTTAGGTTGATTCACCATAATCGAAGGAGACCAAGAATAAGTACAACTCAAATCAGCGCCAGGGTTTATTTCCGTTTCGATATCTGGACAAGCTAGAATATCAGTTGTGACTGTTGGAACAAAATCGTAACTATTAATAGTCACGGATTGTTGAGCAGTACAGTCAAATTGATTTTGAACTGTTACCGAATAACTTACTGATTGACCAGAAGGGGCAGTAACGACAACTATATTCGGGTCTGTTGGATTACTTAAAATTTCTCCGTTAAGTGTTGTCCAAGTATAATCCAAATCATGGTCAGTAATAAAACTTCCTGCAGAAATTTGAATCGTATCATTTGGACATGCCTCGGTGGGTGCATCAACCCCAAAATCAATTATTTCATTGGTAACTAAAACTGTATCCTTATTAAAACAGCCAAATTCATCCGTTCCTGTGACAATAAAAGTCATTGCTTCACTTGGATTAACAGAGAGGCTAGATCCAGTACCTAATGGTGTTCCGTCGATTTCATTCCATTCAAAGCTCGTTGGATTTACATTGGAAGAAGCACTTATCTGAATAGCGCTCCCACAAGTCGTTGTTACATCATCAGAAGCAGTAATGAAAATCTGTTCGGGAATTGTTATTAAGACATCACTTTCAACACTACAAGTATCCGCACTAACACTAGTAACTGTTACCTGATAATTCGTCGTTTCTAAAGGAAAAGCCGTTGGGTTAGTTGAGGTTGGATCATCGATTGTTCCATTATTTGGAGACCAATTGTATGTGAAAATATCATTACCAATAGGATTTAATTTTGTCGTATCTCCATAACACAAGGTAATTCCTCCACCCAATGGATCAGGTGTTTCAGGAAGTACAATTTCTAAATTTTGACTGGTAGAACCTGAACAACCATTGGGTGTACCAATTGTTAATGTTGCTGTCAAATTATCATTTCCAAAAACAGTAATTTCTACAATATCGAACTCAACTCCTCCTGTAAAATTGATCCCATTGCTAAAGTTCCATTCCCAACTTGACGTATTATTTAAGAAATTTGTTGATTCATCATAAAAAATAATTGTTACGCTATCGGTAGAACAATCTGTATCAAATTCATACCCAAAATTTGGAATAAAATCTGGTGCAACAATTTCGACTTGTTTGGTTACAGGGACTACACAGTCTACATCAAACATAACATTTAAGGTTACGTCATAAATCCCAATTTCTCCATATACGTATACAGGATTTTCCTCGCTTGATACCGCACTTGGATTAGCTGAATCTCCAAAATCCCAAATATAATTATAGGCATTTGTACTTCCATTCATAAACTGAACTGTCGAACCACTACACTGAACTTCAAAATCAAAATCTAGATTAATGTCACTATCAACAATAGCTAGATCAATCGAATCGACTTTGGTGCAACCAAATTGATTTATTGCCTCAACTACAATCGTTTGTTCCCCAGGAATATTATTTACTTGAGGGGTTGGGTTATTAGTTGGATCGCCAATAAAAGCAGTCGCTGGACTCCAATTTAAGGATAGGACGTCATTTGCATCAAGATTGGTTAATTCAATATTCAAGACCTCGTCTGTACATAATACTTGATCTTCTGTTAATTCAGATTCTACAGGTCCACCGACAACAACTATGACATCTTGCTCTTCACAGTTATACTGATCACGAGCTGTCACTACATAATTTTTGACCCCAGTGACGTCAACTGGAATACAACTTGAGTTACTTAAAAAAGTATTCTGCTCATCAAACCAACTAAAATCGACCACTACATCAGTGTTGGCACAAATCTCTACTTCCGCTTCACAAGTTGTTACATTATCATCTCCAACTAAATTAATTCTAGGCGGCACATAAACCATAACCTCTTTCGTAATCGTACATACATCTGTTACCGTATTTGTTATTTGAACACTATAAGTGGTCGTATTATCTGGCGTTGCAATCGGATTTGAGCTATTTGAATTACTCAAACTACCCGAAGGAGACCATTGATACGTATAATTTGTATCTCCATCCGGATTTAATTCAACAGATCCATCGGAACACATTAAAACTGAATCGGCAGCTTCAAACTCAATAAAGTCAATATCTAAAGCCTTAGTTATTGTAGAAACACAACCTTCATCTGTCGTAATAATCAACTCTACATCTAATATTTGTTCTTGATTTACACTTGTGGTAAATCCAGGTGCATTTGAAGAAGCACCACTTCCTAACGTCCAAGCCCACTCATTCGTATTATTCAAACTATTAGTTGACGCATCTGAAAAAGCAATAACAACATTATTTTCACTACAATCTAAATATTGAAAATTGATATCTGCTTCTAACACTTTCTCAACTAGAGTTATTTGCTCCGTGATACTCTCTTGACAAAGCGCCGAATTTGGAGTTGACAAGGTCACTGAATAATTCCCTACAGAAGGGTATTCAAATGTAGGATTGATATCCGTTGACGAGCTGTTATTACCATCTCCAAATTGCCAAACGTAACCCGGTGAGTTCAAACTTTCATTTTCAAAGTTTACTGTCACTCCATCACAACCTGTTGAAAAATCAAAGTTTAATTCAGGTAAAGAGGTCACATCAACAGTGATATCAGTTTGAGTTTGGCAACCACCATTAAAGGCAGTAATACTTACCGCATAGGTTGTTGTCTGGGCAGGAGAAACGGTTGGATTGATAGTATTAGCATTAATAGGCGGCGCCCAGATATAGGTAAATCCTTGAGCCGGGTCGCTATTTGGGTTCAATTCAATAGATTCTCCAAAACAAATATCAACTTGCTCTTCAATCAGATCATCTGGATTATTTCCTCCTGTTTGAAAGTTTTTTTCAACTGTATTGACACAGGTATTCTCTGTTTCTACAGTCAGCTTAATCGTTCCACTTGAAGGATTTGGTAGGTTAATTATTGGATTCTGAGTATCTAAATTAATGATGTTTCCATTCACATTAATTTCCCACCTCCAATCAATAATCGAAGACACATTATCCGCCGACAAGTCAGTTAAGACAATTACTGAGGTATCTGTACAATCATAAGTATTGATATTGAAATCGACAAGAAGGGAATTATATTGAACTATTATCTCATGGTAGCTTGTGTCGACACATTGACTATTAGGTTCAGCAATTAATGCAACCGTATAAGTCCCTGGCTGATCATAAGTATACTGAGGTTCGGTTTCAAAAGATGCCGCATTCATATCGTTTGTCCAATCAAAAAACCAAATAAAATCATCAGATAACGTACTTTCGTTATAAAACTGAATAGTTAAGTCTTCACCATCTTCAAAGCAATCAGCCGCAGGGGCTACGATATCGGACACAATTTCGCCACACAATCCTACATTGTATTGAAAGTCACGACGTGTAACCGAAAGAAGTTGTCCATCTCTATATTCCTCTACACAAATTCCAACGACAAATTGTCCTTGCACCTGAGGCAAACCTGTTATAAAGCCAGTTTGTGGATCAATTGCTAAAGCAGGGTCTCCACCTAACAGGTTACTAATATTATAGGGTGGATCAATCCAACTAACACTATCATAGGGTGGCGGAGCAGGAACGGATGGATTAGGAGTGTCAAATGTGGCTCCGATTAATGGATTACAAAGTCTATATACTAATGAATCACCTTGAGCGTCTGTAGCAGCGTGTAAAAACTCAATTGGTCTATCTATACAAATAAAAACAGGAGGGAAATCATCAAACTCAGGGCTTGAATTACATTCATCTCTAGCTTTATCTGTTATGTAAATTGTATAAGTTGCCCCAGTTGAATCCGGTGACTCAATATTTGAAATTGTTTGATTTCGACAACACCTTTGATAAACTAAATGATATCCCCCACCATAATCTGGTAGTTCGACAGTCGTTCTATACCTTCCCCATTCCACACATACATCATCTGGAACAAAAAGACATGGATCGCCAACATCAGCAGGGATAGGCTGGATTGATAATGGTCCAATATTCAACGTTTTATATGGGAATAATTGCCCATCTTTAAATATAGCAATATGGGCAGGATTATCAAATCCTGCGATCCCATAAAAGCAATCCCGGTAAACATCTAAAGTGAGTTCAAAATTATCTCCTCCAATACACTTATAACTAATTTCTCCTCCAATAATATGCGAAGCTCTTAGGGTATTCTGAAACAAAGAACAGCTTAATAATATCAAACACCCAGTTATCCATTTTTTTAAAGTCAACTTGTTCATACTAATAATTTTTCTTGAATCATGGAATTAATTTGCCTGATCAACTCTCACTCCAATGATGGCGACTTTTCTTTGATTTGATGCTGCCATACTATAAACGGATTCTCGCTCATCATCTAAGCGATCACTAATGAATTGTGGCGCAAATTTTTCTCCATAACCCACTACAACTATACTCAATTGACTTGAGTCCAAAAAGCGTTTCAACACACCGCCATTAAATTGTTCAAAATGGTTATACAATGAATTAGCACGTCTTTTCGATAATTGTTCATTATAAGTTTCTTCGGCACGTGGACTTGTATAACCTTGAATTTCTAATTCAATTTTATACCCCTCATTTAATGTAGATTGAACATTCTCCGAAAACACCATTAGAGCTTCATAACCATTCGTCAATTCTCTTTCGAAAAAGGCTTTAATCCTATCAGCTGCGAAAGTACTGTCTTGATCACTTAAAACCTTCGTATATTCTTTAACAAAAATATCTTGTCTACTTAAGTAGGAAATATAAGTTTCTTCATATGACTTATCCGTAACAGATTTTAGACTTTTGGGATTAGGCATATCATTGTCAAAATAAAGTAAAAGAGGCGGAAATTCTGACATCTCTTTTGGGCGAAGTAATAGTTTTTCTTCCATTTCCAAAATATTCCCAGTGTCTGTCAGATCAATTAAAAGGGTATCAGAGATAAACGCTACACGAGTCCCAATTACTTGGTAAGTTTTTCCTCTTTCTAAAACAAAATCTACTTCATGTCCATCAGGGTTTTTCTGAAAAGCGATTTCTTGACCATCCTCCACTAATCGCACTCCAACACCTGGCAGTGGTCTCATTGATTTTTTATTAAAAGTTAAAACATCAAGATCAATAGTCGTTGGTAAAAGGAAAAGTTCTCTTTCAATCTCACGGTTATTTTTCAATTCAGGGCTGGTTAAATCGATTTCTTCTCGAAAAGTAACAAAACCATCCTTTGAGGCTAAAAGGGCATACCTTCGATCCTTCTTTAATTCGAAATCGAAATCGTTTCCATCAGGATTTGTTCGACTTGTAATCTTAATCTCTCCTTTAGAAGTCAATTCAAACAATTCAATATTCACACCTGCCAAAGCTTCCTGATCTTTATAATTATACGTAAATACGTCCAAATCAATTACATCAAAGCTAAAGGTATAAATGTCGTTACAACAAGCTTCATATTCGGGTTCTAACAGCATTGAACCAAGTCTATTTGAAGAAACAAACCCACCTGCACCACCTTCATTTAATGTGTAATGAGTGTCATTATAACTACTATTAAATGGTGGGGGCAAATGATTTACCTCATTCCACTCTTTTCCCTCTTTGGTCACTTCAAAAATATCATATCCTCCTAATCCTTTCCGCCCATCCGAACTAAAATAAAGCGTTTGTGAACCGGAATGAAAATAGGGTGTAATGTCATTTCCCTCGGTATTCATTGGCAAACTAAAAGGCTGGGAAAACGTACCATCTTTTTGTATATAACTTGCCCATATATCCAATTTACCTTTCCCTTTTACTCGATCTGAAACAAAAAATAGCCATTCCATTTCAGTTGATGCATCATATCCAATATTAGGTTCAGTATTCGTGCAACCACTTAAGTTAATATGGCTTGGCAATTTAAATGCTTCGCTAAAATTCCCTTCTTGATCAACATCCCGATAGAATAGTTCACATTGGATTTCTGTAATACTAGCATAATCACACAACGTATAATACACTCTAGTCTGGTCTTTATTGAATGCAAAATGAGCGGTATGCCTTTCTAAATCATTAAAACTAACCAATTCAGTCGTTTCCCCATCATCCATAGATTTCAATACTTTGACAAACTGCCGAGGAGGGTATTCTTTCGCATCTTCTTTTAAAAAGCTATAGGAGGAGTAATAAGTTGTGCTACCAATTTTTATAGCGCCGAATTCTGAGTAAGGGGTATTTACGATCTCACTCATTTGGTTGAATAATACACTTTCATCTTTTTCCACAATCGCTTCAATTGCCCAGTTACAAGCTTCTAATTCTTTTTTTGCCGATTCCATAAATTCATCATTAGTGCTCAAATTGGCATTCAAAAATTTCTCAAAAAGGATAGAAGCTTCATCATACTCTCCTAGCTGTTTTTTTACCATTGCCCACCAATATGCTCCCATAGGATAACTGGCACCTTCAGGTCTTAACAAAACTTCAGCATAGGCGGTATCTGCGAAAGTATATGCGCCAAATTGGCGTGCGGATTCTGCATATTTGTATAAAACATTCATGTCGTCAGCATCAATTTCATGAGCGACTTCATAATATTTCATTGCAGAATAATAATCCTTTAAGATAAAAGCTTGATCGGCAGCTTTTAAATATTGTTTTAAGGATTGACTATTAACGGTTAAACTAAATGTGAGTAAACCAAAAAAAAGAATAAAATTCCTCATGGAAAAAAATTCAAAATCTTTTGTTCTCTGATCTGTATACCCTACTCAGAATTACTAAAATTTCAGATTAGAGAACAAAAGGTTGATTTATATTAATGGACAGTTTTTGAATACTTTTAGTGGGCGTACTTTTTGAATTAAATAACGGACATTAATCTCGGGTCCCCCATTTCGATTTGTTGCTTCTGAAAAGCCAGAAATATTGACATCATAAGTAAACCCAACTCGCCATACTTGGTAATGTAGCTCAATCCCCGGAATAATCGCATCACCAATTGAATTGAAGCGATAACTCAAGCCTAATTGGATAGCCATTTCTCGAGCTCGGTTTGTATTCAAATGAAACCTTCCTGCACCCCCACCAATAGCTTCAAAATCAGGGCCTTGAATTTGAGCAGTTCCATAACCCAAAAGATCAATTTTTTCAGTAATTTGTATAACAGGCAAGAAGTAAAGGCTCCAACGAACGGGTAAGTTTACATCATCTGATTTAATAAAACTTTGATCAGGACGATTAACATGGAATGCTGCCACACCCACATTCAATCTTGAACGAGTATCTTTCTGTTGTCCGTGCCAATTGATACCTAGATTAAAGTCTGGATAGAAAAAACTGGTTCTATCAAATTGTTCTCTAGAATCTCGATTAGGGTCGAAAACATCACCATTAAATTGATTATCCCAGGTTAAGTTATTCAAATCAAAAGCCCTTTGACCAAAACCGGTCATAACACCGAACGTTAGGAAATTTTCTTCCCCTATCGCTAAAGTATATGCTCCACTAATACCAAAATTAGTAGTTCGTAAATTTGAATCACCTGCATCATCATAATTAAAGGTTACACCTGCGCTGAAAAAACCTTTGGTTCGTTTTGGATTAAAATATTTCCAATCAGCAGCGCCATGAAAAGTCGAATATGGAGAAAGTGCAGATGACCACTGACTTCTGTAAGTACCGATTATTCTAATATCCCCTCTTGTAATACCAGAAAGTGCAGGGTTAATTGTAAGTGGTGAATTATAATATTGTGAGAAGTGAATATCTTGAGCACTAACTAATAAGGGTAAAAAGAATAGTACGAGAAATAATGGATGGATTTTGTATTTTTTTATCAAAATATGTTCATTTTGGATTAGTAAATACGGTTTATAGCTATAATTTTTCGGTTTTTAAGTAATTGGGTGAACATATTTAAGCCGAAAGTTAACAAAGATTTCTCTCCGATAAAAGCTTTTTAAAGTAAAAAATTTCATATACGAGCAGTTCTTAGTTACAATCTCATATTCAAAGTTGGTTGAACTAGAAAACAATGAACTCCAATCTGAAAACTCATCTAATCCTACGTTGGTACTTTAAAACTCATTTTGACTCAAATGCCAAAATGGCGGCAAAACCGGCGGTAAAATTATATGGAGGGGCTTGTTTTCTATCTTTCTAAATTGATCATTTTAGGCATGCCTGCGAACATAGTTTTTCAATACTTATTAAAAAGTAAGTCTAAGATGGACTAAAACATATTTGAAAATCCATAAATTAATAGCACTTATTTTCATTTTTTTCGCACAACAACCTGAATATTAATAAACTTCATGCACTTAGTTCTTCATTTATTGCCTATCCATAAGGAGGGTTATCACCTAGTTTTTTAAATTAACTGGAAATTAAGTTATGAAGGTCGTGTGTTTTGAGATATGCTGACGAACAACTATACCGCAAAAGACTGTATACCGGTAAATTTGAAATTGATTCTAATGATTATTCTCTCATTTTTATCTTTGCCTTCAAAGTTAGCCTAAAGACTCAAAGTAATAGTCGCTTCCTAAAAATAGATTTTGAGCCTTCAGGTAAGAATTCAAATAAAAAAATGTACAAAGGCAAAAAAGTCATTGCTGTTCTTCCTGCTTATAATGCATCTTTAACCTTGGAGAAAACCTACAATGAAATTCCTACGGATTTAGTTGATGAAGTAATCTTATGTGACGACGCAAGTAGCGACAACACGGCCGATTTAGCGCATCAAATTGGTATTAACCATGTCATAAAGCATGAAAAAAATAAAGGCTACGGCGGCAATCAGAAATCGTTGTATAACAAAGCATTAGAACTAGGTGGAGACATTATTATTATGCTTCACCCTGATTATCAATACACACCAAAGTTGATTCCAGCAATGGTAAATATTATTGGCGATGACCTCTATCCAGTTGTTTTAGGTTCCCGTATTTTAGGAAAAGGTGCTTTGAATGGAGGTATGCCAATGTATAAATATATCGCCAATCGCTTTCTGACTTTAACTCAAAACATATTAGTCAATCATAAATTATCTGAATATCATACAGGGTATCGTGCATTCAGTCGGGAAGTATTGATGGGTATTAATTTCAATCAAAATTCAGACGATTTTGTCTTTGATAATGAAATGCTTTCACAAATTATTTATGCAGATTATGGAATTGCCGAAGTGACTTGTCCAACTAAATATTTTGAAGAAGCATCCAGTATTAATTTTAAAAGAAGTATGAAATATGGGTTCGGAGTTTTAAGGGTCTCCTTTAATCATTTTTTGGCACGAATTGGATTGGTTAAATTCAAAATGTATGAAAAACCTTAATCTTCCTTATCAAGGAAATCCATCGCCTTTTTTCCGAAAAAAATAGCGGCAAGAACTAAAGTATAGGTTAAAGTGGCGGTCATAGTTATGATTTTACAACTGCAAAAATAAGCATTTTGGCTTTCAAACGAGATTAGCCCTCCATTATTTTTCCATTAATTGTTTTAACGAAAAAACGTGCATTGCGAGTGCAAAAGGAACGATAAACCCTGGAATCCAAATAAAGGGAACATTTGCAATAAATGCGGTACTTGGCTCATTTAAAAAAATACGCAAAGGAGAAGGGGAAGAAAGCATTCCAATAAAAAAGACATTTATTAGCAAAAGAATTCCAAAGATATTCCACAGAATAGCTGGCAGCTTCATTTGCCTTCTTCTAAAAAAAAGTCCACCCGCAACGACTGCTGTTAATCCCACAATAATATCTTGATTTAGCCATAGAAAGGTCATTTGTAAAGGCACAAAATGGCCAATCATACCTAGCCATAACATTCCTTCCATAATAATTCGAAATGATTGTACATAAACTAACCAAGGTTTGGGAATTGTTTTTAATATCAGACTAAAGAATCGGGATTTCCATAGAAAAAAAATCAATACAATATTCGGAATGATTGCTAAAAGAATCTTGGGTGGCAGGGTTTGAAAATCTTGAAAAAAATCGATGTAAGATAAAACAGCCAAAATAGCTAACCAAAGTATAAATCCAATTCGGATATATGTAATGAGCGTTTTTTGATTCTCAGACCGAATTCGCAATTTTCGGAAAGCATGCTTTAACCCAAAAGCAATCATACTTAGCAAGCCAAAAACTAAAAGAATAGCAATTAATTGACAAATTAGATAAAGATTGAGATTCATGTAAAGGCGAGTTTGAACAAACTTACAAAAATTAACTGTCTCTTTGAATGATGAAATTAATTCTAAAACTTCTAATAAATCAACAAATCTAAAATGTGAACTAATTCGTAATTTTACCGGATAAAGGAAACCAATTTTAAACCAAATTATTAAAGACAGATGAAAGAAACCGACCACCGTGTTGTATGGCTGACCGGAAAAGACCTTACGATTGAAAAAGTAATAAATATAGCAGAAAAAGGCTGGAAAGTTGATATAAACCCATCAATAAAAAAACGTATTACGACTTACCGAAATAAACTTGAAAAACAAATCGTCGAACGCCCCGACATTGCTATTTATGGTACCAATCGCTTACATGGAAATCTAAAAGATTTAGAAATTTCTTTAGATATCATTGATTCTTACCAGGAAAAATATGCTAATGTTCATAATTGCGGTACGGGTAAACCAATCCCTATAGAGATTGCTCGAGCTATCCTGATTATCAGACTCAATTCCTTTGCTAAATGTATGTCTGGAATTCGCTTGGAAACTTGTGAACTGATGTTAGATATGTTGAATGAAGGGGTCACTCCATGGATTTTAGAAGAAGGCTCAGTAGGAGCAAGTGGAGACTTAGTTCCATTGGGAATGTTATTAGGAACAATGATCCAACTACCTGAATCGAAAGCTTATTATAAAGGCAAATTAATGTCTTCAAAAAAGGCGTTTAAACAGTCAGGTTTAAAAGAAAAATATGCCAATTATAAACTGAGGGCTAAGGAGGCGATGGGGATCACTAATGGGTCAAACTTCATAGCAGCTTTTGGTGTTTTTGCCTTACGTGATTCAGAAGTCATATTAAAAACAGCATCTATCTCAACCGCTCTTTCTGTAGAAGCCATTCGAGGGGAGAAAAAAGCCTTTTCGGACATCATCAATGAAAAAGGCGATCGTCACCTCGGTCAAATTGTAATTGCCAAACAAATAAGAAAACTACTGAAAAATTCAAAAAGAACAACTGTTGAAGCTCAAAAACATCCTTTTACAAGGAAAAAAGAATGGACAGAACGCGTTCAAGATAGATATAGTTTTAGAGCAACACCCCATGTAAATGGTGCAGCTTACGAAGCGCTTCAAAAACTGCGAAACACACTTGAAAAAGAAATCAATTCCGTAACAGATAATCCCCTTTTTGACTTCCAAAACAAGGACGAAAAGACTGGTGGAATTCTTTTCGCTAGTGGGGCAAATTTTCATGGACAAGCACTCGCTGTCGTTATTGATTATGCCAAAATAGCAATGACTTCAGTCGGTTTAATGTCAGACAAAAGATCTTTTTCTATGCTTGACCATCGATTGAGTTATGGACTTCCCACGGACTTAGCTTTCGATACTTCTATGGGTGATGGAGGCTTGATGATAACACAATATGCTGGTGCTGGTCGTGCTGCCGAAAATAGGATTTTGTCTACTCCGGCATCCGTGATGTCGATTTCTACAGCAGCCAATCAAGAGGATTTTGTCTCTATGGGTAGTTTAGGTGTCTTACACTTTCGAAAAATCATTCACAACCTACAAATAATTTTAGGTATTGAAATTTTGTGTGCTACTCGTGCTATTCAGATGACCTATGAAAATCTGCCAAAGCACCTCCAACAATTAGGAAAAGGCACTCAAAAAGCATTCAATTTTTTGAGTCAAAAAAACAATCTAAATTCAGGCGAGAAATACTGGAAAGATCACTATCTAAGAACGGATATGGAGAAGGCAATTCAGTTAGTGAAATCAGGAAAAATTCTTAAAGCTTGTTGCAGGATATAAATTTCAAGATTAAACTTTCAAAAAATATACCTTACTTTAGCTTCTATACGTTGTCTTTTTTAAATGAATTTTTGAGACAATGAAGCGTCTAGTTAGGTTAATTTTTCTTTTATGTCCTTTTTTTTTAGTCGCACAATCCTCCTCTGATGCGGCACTGCAAAATATTGTACCCAACTCAAGTTTCGAAGCTTATTCAGGGCCTCCTATAGGTTGGTTTTATAGAGGTGACCATTATTCACAAGTGATGAAATATTGGTCAGCAGCGACAATTGCCTCACCAGATGTGTTTGGACCTCGAGTTAGGGTACCCTCCCATTGGGCAAAAAAAGGTTTTGGAGAACAATCACCACGTACCGGTCATTCCATGTCCGGTATCACGGTTTACGGATGTGTTGAAGGGAAACCGCATTGTCGAGAATATATTCAAATACAACTTTCAGAACCTCTTGTTACTGGGCAAAGATATTATGTCGAAATGTGGGTTAATCATTTACCTCGTTCTCTTCGTAGTAATAACCTAGGGTTTTACTTTTCAGAAAAAAAAGTGAGTGAACTTACCGACCAAGTTTTGGACTTCGAACCTCAATTTTACTCAGAGAAAATTATTGATTGTACTGAAACAAATTGGCAAAGAGTTGCCGGTCGATTCATCGCCGAAGCGGAAGCCGAGTTCCTTTTAATAGGGAATTTCTTCCCTGACACCTTAACGAAAACTCAGGTAAATAGGAAAGACTCTTTGAAATTCGCTTATTATTATATAGAAGATGTCCTAGTAAAAAAAGTGCCGCCTATCTTACCAATCCCAGTCAAAGAAGACGATTTGACTAAATTAAATTTGGAAGAAGGTATGATTGTAACCTTACAAAATATTCATTTTGAATTTGACCATTGGGAATTGCATCCACGTTCATTTATTGAGTTAAAAAAACTATTAAAAATTATGCGAGACAATCCCAGTTTAGTTATTGAATTACGTGGACATACAGACGATAAAGGAAGTAATGACTATAATTTTGACCTTTCTGAAAAACGGGCATCCTCCGTCGTTCAATACCTAAAGGAAAATGGAATTGGCGAGCATAGAACTCGCTACCGAGGATTTGGCAGTAATCAACCAATCGCACCAAATGACACCAAAGAAGGAAGGCGAGAAAACCGACGAGTGGAATTTTTAGTTATTCAAAAATTGCAATGATCTCGTTCTCTTTCTTGATCTTTGCGCCCCGATTTTTTTCTCAAAAAAAAAAAAACATAAAATGGCATTAACAGAATCAAATATGTTGCCTTTGGGCACAACTGCTCCTAATTTTATTTTACCTGATACTGTTTCAGACACAGACGTCAAATTAAATGATGTCGTAGGTAAAAACGCGACGGTTATCATGTTTTTGTGCAATCACTGCCCATACGTAATCCATGTAAACCCTGAAATCGTAAAAATCACTAATGATTATAGACATAAAGGAGTAGGCTTTGTTGGAATCAGTTCTAATGATGTCGTTAATTACCCTGCTGATTCGCCAGACAAAATGAAAACACACGCAGAAGAAACAGGATATTCTTTTCCTTATCTATATGACGAAAGTCAAGAAGTAGCCAAGGCCTATGATGCTGCTTGCACACCTGATTTTTATATTTTTGATGCCGAACAAAAATTAGCTTATCGAGGACGTTTGGATAGTTCACGCCCAGGAAACTCTAATGCATTAGATGGGAAAGATTTAAGAGCCGCTTTAGATGCTGTATTGAATGGCGATAAAATACCCAAGACTCAATATCCAAGTGCAGGTTGTAATATCAAATGGAAACGATAATGGCCTCTAAAATTACAATTCGATCAGAAGAAACAGATGGGGCAGAAGTCTCTTGGTTTGCTCCAATCTGCAACGGTGATACTGATTTTTTAGGGCAAATGCCTAATCAATATAAATCAAGCTGGGCAAATGCCTCTAAGATATTGCTTAAAGCAGATGAACTAGGGTATCGAAATATTCTTTGCCCCTCATCTTATCAGGTAGGTCAAGATACCTGGACATTCGCATCAGCGGTCGGGGCATTGACTAAAAACATCAATTTATTGCCTGCTATTCGCAGTGGTGAAGTCCACCCTCCAATGCTAGCCCGTGCTATTGCGACCCTTGATCATATTTTAAAAGGTCGCTTAACCTTGAATATTATTTCTTCAAATCTACCTGGGGAAAACTTGCCTTCTGATGCTAGATATCAACGTTCCAGAGAAGTTATTCAGATTTTAAAGCAAGCTTGGACAAGTGATGAAATTAACTTCCAAGGTGAATTTTACAATCTACATTTAAATACCGAACCAATTAAACCTTATCAACAAAATGGAGGCCCCTTACTTTATTTTGGAGGTTACTCTCCTTCTGGTGTTGATCTATGTGCCCAGCATTGTGATACTTATTTAATGTGGCCTGAAACAGAGGAACGTCTTTTTGAATTAATGACGGACATGAGCCAAAAAGCTGCTGCCTATAATAGAAAAGTTGATTTTGGCTTACGAATTCACGTAATTGTTCGTGAGACAGAATCAGAAGCTCGAGCATGGGCAAAGCGATTAATGTCAAAACTAGAAATTGAAAAAGGAAAAGAAATTCGAGAACGGGCATTGGATGCAAAAAGTTATGGTGTAAGTCGGCAAACAGAAATGCGTGAACTAGCTGATATGGAAGGCTTTGTGGAACCAAACCTTTGGACAGGAATTGGTAGAGCACGTTCAGGTTGTGGGGCAGCGCTTGTTGGAAACCCTGATCAAGTTTTAAAAAAAATTCAACGATATATGGAGATGGGGATTAGGGCATTTATTTTTTCCGGCTATCCTCATTATGATGAATGTAAGTTGTTTGCAAAATATATTTTACCAGAAATTAAAACTATTTCTCTACCTCACTTACAAAATAGAGTTCCTAAAAAAGACCCTTTAACACCACTTGGAGCAGGTAAACGAAAATGATGCAACGCCCTAAAAATAACTTACATATCCAAAATGGATCTTAGGGTTCTGAAAATCTGGCGAATCGCCTTGTTGACTCCCTACCGCCAAGTTTATTCCAAAAACACCTGCTTTTGTTTCAAAATTCATCCCCAATCCAAATCCAAAAGGTTGGTCAAATCGTCTTTTACCAACCGCCCGATCCTCAAGGTATGCATAATCCCCAAAAACATTGAAGTAAGAATTTTGACCAATTAAAAGTCGATATTCCAAAGTGAAAACAGCGAAAAAAGTGGCAAAAATGGCCTCTTCGTCAAAGCCCCTTAGCAATTTATTTCCTCCGATTCGATATTGTTCATTTTGATAGATTGGGTTTTCGGAAATAATTAAACCACTTTCTCCTCTTCCCAAGACAGTACTTCGATTACCTAAAGGGAAAAAACGTTCAACCTTACCATCAATTTTATATTGGAAAGTCTGAACATTAAGTGTATCATAAAAATTTTCAGCCACATTTAAAATGGCTTGATTCTCTCTGATTTCCTTTACCCCTGCACCTGCCCTTACTAAAAATCGCCATCCTTCACGAGGATTAAAACGATAATCCAATTTTTGCCAAACATACTCCAATCCAAAGGTCGAATTAACTACATCTAAATTTCTTGGAAATTGTCCTTGTTTGATACGATTAGTATCAACTGAAAGTAAATTCGAAGAGAATCTATTCCAAAAAACCTTCAAATAATTTCCACCCTCTAATAAATACTGAACACCAAAATCAAAAATCACATCGGAATAAGTCGAATCACGTTTATATTGATTGAATTTTAGGTCGACGCCAAATGGTAAATCTAAAATATATGGATAGGCAAAGGCAACTTCTAACTCTTGTGTGGCAGGTCGCAGTCTTTCGAAAGAAGCATGAATTTTCTCGCCTAAACCAAATTGATTTTCCATCTCCGCTTCAAAATCCCCAGTCAACAGAAGGCGATTATCTTCATTATTATTATTTGGCAAAAAACCAATTAGAAAATCAAATCGACTCGCTTTTTTCTTTTCTAAGTAGAGATTTATAGTCGCCTTGTTTTCAATAAAAGTAACAGTAGGAGGTGATTTATCTTTCAAAAAAGGTAGTTCGCGAATACGATCTCGAATTTGTAAAACCTTCTTTTTATTATAAAGTCCCCCCTCTTTTAAGCCTAAGTAATTACTTAAGTAAGTCTTTGAAATTTTGGCATCGCCCTTTATGTTCAGACTATCTAATGTGACTAGATTACCTTTTTTCATAAATATCTTTGCCTCGATTTTTTGTTCAAAAACATGGATACTATCTAACCAAACAGCAGCAAACGGATAACCATTGTTTTCAGCATATTCCAATAATTTTTCTTGGAAACTTGACAGTTCAGAATAATAAAATGGCTTATTTTGATATAATTTTTCTAAAAACCCTACCTGACTTATAAAAGCTTTGTCAACATTGCCATTGGTCAATTTTGCCCATTCATAAGGAGCTCCTATGTACAAATAAGCATAAATAATACTATCTTCTTTTTCTATCCGATCAAAGGATGCCTCCAAAAATGATTGATTATTTAATTGAATCAGTACTCGCTTTAGTTCGTTATACAAACTGATGGAGTCGGAAAAGCTATCTGAATATTCAAAATTGTCTTGAAGGAAGGAAGTATCTTTATCTAAGGGAATTAATTGAAGAGAAATAGGGGATTGTGCAAAAAGGTTTTGACAACAAAGACAAAAAAGAAAAAGGATATTTCTGAATACTCGAATCATCTTAAAAAGAACGCAATGATCCGAGATGAATTGCTCAAATTTACATGGATCAGGTTTACCATTTCCTGAAAAATATTGACCATGTAAATTCGAGTAAGTTGTATTACAAATGTCGTTCAGCATGGTAGGAGGAACGAACCAATGGACCACTTTCAACAAAATCAAGCCCCATTTTAAGCCCTTCTTCTTTATACATTGCAAATTTATCTGGATGAACAAATTCAGCAACTTCCAAGTGCATTTTCGTTGGTTGTAAATATTGACCAATTGTTACCACATCGCATCCATGATCTTTAAGATCTTTCATTGTTTTAAAAACTTCCTCATCCGTCTCCCCTAGCCCTACCATAAAACCAGATTTTGTTCTTTTACCGTAATCTTTCGTTTTCTGAATCTGCTCTAAACTCCGATAGTATTTGGCTTGTGGTCGAACTTTACGATAAAGGCGTTCAACCGTTTCCATATTGTGAGAAACTACTTCCTGACCTGCACTAATCATCCTTTCTAACGCCTCCCACGTCGCTTTTACATCTGGAATCAGTGTCTCAATTGTCGTCTCCGGAGATAATTCTTTAGTCAACCTAACCGTGTGATACCAAATTTCTGCTCCCCGATCTTTCCGCTCGTCTCGATTTACAGAGGTAATCACCGCATGTTTAACTTCCATCAACTTAATTGCTTCCGCAACTCTACGGGGTTCATCTTCATCGTATTCAGGAGGACGACCAGTTTTTACGGCACAGAAAGAACAGGATCTAGTACACGTATTTCCTAAAATCATAAATGTAGCTGTACCTGCCCCCCAACATTCTCCCATATTGGGGCAACTTCCACTTTGGCAAATAGTATGCAAATTATATTGGTCAACTAATCGGCGAACTTTTTTGAAGTTTTCTCCAATTGGTAGTTTGACTCTTAACCACTCAGGTTTTCTTCGTCGTGGTTCTTTTTTCTCCACTATAGGTAAATCAATCATTCGATTAAATTTCGTTGTCGAAATATTCAATTCTCAAATGCAAAGATGACTATTAAAATGATGAATGTGAACAGATAAAGGATGATTTTTTGAGTCCAATATCCTTTATCATTCATCATTTTAAATTACCATCTCTTTCCAAACTGAATATTAAGGAAAAGGTTGAGGAAGAAGGGACGATTTTCGATTCCGTCAATTTCAACCATGATTGGAGCTTTTTTGGTGAAAACATCTAACATAATACCTGCTTCGAATGCCTTTATGTACTCATCGAATGCCCCCCAGTCAAAATGCATGGCAATCTTAGCATGAACTCCTGGAAGAATAGCTAATTCGTCAAGCCCTTTAGTCCAAGTAGAAGCACCATAAATATTCCAAATATTTAGAAATCGATCTGCGGCAGCATCACTATATTTTGTACTAACTGGCAATCGGTCTGGAGAATTATCAGAGGGGAATAACTCTAAATAATAAGGCTTAAGCAAGCCCAAAGTTGGACCTATTTGATAAGTTAGTCCAACTGCGACGCCTTTCTTCTTTGCTTTTTCTGAAAAATATCTTTTGTGACCAAACCCAGCTCGGAGAACATACAAATTATTCTGCTTTCCAAATTTGAAAGCGCGAGATACCTTACCATTTAAACTACTCGGGAAGTCAAAACTCTGTCGAACTTCTCTATTGTGCTTTAATTCTCCAATTTCAAAATGTATGAATTGAGTTAAATAATAAGTTTTCAACTTTCCAATATCCACTCCCAGAGCAAAGCCGTTCGTATGAACCCTTACCCCTACCGCTAACTCTTGATTGTAAATAATTCCTTTATTTCCCCCGTCAACCTGTTTGGGTTGAAAAGTACTCTGCGCTGATATAGCGAAAGTGAAAAACAGAAATAATACTAAGTATGTAAGTTTTGTCATAACTCATTTCGCTTATAGTTTATTCAAATGCGATCCACGTTTTAGCAATTTATATTCATTGAGATTAATACTTGATTTTTTATCATTACATTAATCGCTACCTCACATAAAAATATAGATAATAAATGAGAATTGCTGTTTGAACAGGTCTTAAACGAGAAAAAAGAGGTGAAGGTTGAAAAAGTATAGAGGTTTTGTTAAAAATTTGACAGGAAAAGTGCTTAATTATTATTTAATTTTCAATTCTACTTCGTTTTGCTTTTGCATTTCTTCTTTCAAATTTGTATAAAGTTTTGTATAATCTTTTATTGTCAAAATAATCATCTCTTTGTCTTGAATTATTACTTTTTCAAAAACGAAATCATAAAAACCTTTCAATGGAGGAAAAGTAGTTTTTATTTTCTGAATTTGGATTGGAAAATCAACACGTGCCATTGTTGAAAGCATTTCAAAAATACTATCAACAAGCGGAAAAATGTCTCTGATGTTTTTATGATGAAAGTCTTCAATTTTAAAAATACTATGACAGCTATCTACAATTACCCCAACATCATCAACATAAATTTTTTGTAAATTTTCCAAGAATTGATCCTTATCAAGTGGTTGCATTCGAAATTAATTCTTTTCCGATCTCATAAAATAAGTGCTCCACATTCTCCCCCGTTTTTGCACTTGTCAAGATATCAAACGCGTTAGCTAAATTTTCCTGAAGAGATTGTACTTGCTCCTGTGTCACCAAATCTCTCTTATTTCCTACCAATTTAATTGCGACTCCGGGAAGCATTTTCCGTAAATATTCAAGATCTTTTTCTATGTTATTAAAGGTAATTGGACGGCTCAAATCACACACATAAATAATTCCACTTGCACCCAAAAAATAACTACTTGGCACTTTATCTTGTGACACTTCACCAGCAATATCCCAAATGAGCATAGTCAATGACTCACCTTCAATTTCCATTGCTTTTTTGTCGACTTTTACACCAATCGTAGTCATATACTTATCACTGAAACGTTGATATAAAAATTGATTGAAAAGGGACGTTTTTCCTACACCGAAGCTACCTGTCAAAATAACTTTTTTGTTAATCATATTACT
The DNA here is from genome assembly GCA_024743405.1 of Bacteroidota bacterium. GTDB lineage: Bacteria > Bacteroidota > Bacteroidia > Chitinophagales > Saprospiraceae > JANSWP01. The sequence continues at coordinate 70,838 of JANSWP010000008.1, read as the reverse complement.
ATTTAGTAAGGTTTCCCTCTGGCAAAACAGCCAACTGAGGTTTTATAAAATAGATCTCTAGCTTTTGTTTAATAATTTGATTAGAAGAACCATCTTCTTTTTTTAATTGTATAGATAATTCATTTTTCGCAAATTCTATCAAATCTTCTAGCAGTTGGTCTTTTTCGGCTGCCGAAAGAGATCCTGTAATAGCAGTAGCAATATAATAGGAATGAAAATCCTGTAGATAAATCGTAAATGTTCCATACTGAACCATTTCCAATTGTTCCTCCCCCCTACTAAATGCATCTTCTACGAAAGCCTTAATTGCAGTCAACATTCCCGCCACCATATCTAAGTCTACTCTCCCTTTTCTAGACGCACTCCCCAATAAAATACCAGAATGATGCTCGATAACAAAGATTTCTTCAATAGTCATTTTATCAAGTCTACTCAAAATTTCAGCACTTATCTCCTTCGACTTAACACCAAACAAGGCAAACCTAATTCGCCCAATAATTCCTTTATTAAAAGTATTTCGGATTTGTTCGTCAATACTTTCTTTCAATAACTGGAATTGATGTTGAACATATTTTTTTATCATCTTACCCAAAGTGGGATAAATAATCTCTAAAATTTCATCTTGCGAAGCTTTCAACTTTCTTTCTACAATGTCATTGACCGCTAATTGAAATTCTTTTGGAAAATTATTTTTTAAAAAATCCAATCTTTCTTCAATAATAGGAGTCACTTTTTCTGAAAGCAATTTTGGATTTTCGATCGTTTCTTTCAAATAATCTAACTCAGGTCGATCTTCTTTCAAGATAACCTGACGAAGGCGGCTCATCAATTGTTGTTCACTAGTATTTTGCCCACTCGTCTCCATATTTGAAATTTGATCAGACATTAGGCATCCATTAATTTTTTACTGATTTCTGCTAGCAATGATCCTAATTCGTGTTTATCTTTTACGCTAATCGTTTCTATTTTTTGATTAATATTGGAGACATTCTCTGTTAAGAGGTTTTCTAATTTTTCGATCCTTTCTGACATTTTTGCTTGTAATGTCTCTATCTGATAATTCGACCTTTCCTCAAGATCACTTATTCTTTTATTCAATCGCTCCTCTGCTGACGTGATTAGATCCTCTATCTCTCCAAATCGCTGGTCATATTCATTCATTTGTTGACCCATCAAAATATTTCGAATGGTCGTTAATTCACCTAAATTCATACCGGTGCTTTGGTCTTTTTTTTCTACCATGGTACTTGACTAATTTTTATGAAAAACATTGAATACTAAATATTTATTCTACTTTGCAAAAAGAAAATATTTGGAAGGCATGAGAATAAAAGTTTATTCAAAATCAATAACTCCCCGCCTGCAATATACATTGGATGTTGTGCTCAAACAACTCTTGGGACTTGATTTTCAAGTGATTAGTGATTTTGATCTTTTCAAGCAAGATTCAAGCCCAAAAATAAATTATGGACTAAAAAGAACTTCCCCTTCCGAAGTTTCTATTCCCGCCCATTCTCTACTTTATGAAAGCGATATCAAAGAGCAAGAAATAACAATTGGAAAATATTTAGATCTCCCAGTTTTTTTTTGTTTTAATCTAGAAGAATCTGACTTCCCTTTTGACCTATTTGCAATGACCTTTTACTCTATTAGTCGCTATGAAGAATATTTAAATTTTGAAAAAGATAGTTTTGGACGGTTTTCTGCCAAAGGAAGTTTAGCCTATAAAAACGAATTTCTTCATCTTCCATTGGTCAATTTGTGGGCGCAAAAACTAGGAAAGCTCCTTTTACTTAAATATCCTACCCTTACCATTTCGCCGAAAAAATATTCTTTTTTCCCCACCTATGATATTGATCATGCTTGGGCTTATTTACATAAAGGTCTTTTAAGAACTGTAGGAAGTTCAATAAAAGACATTATTCGAATCGATCTAAGAAACCTAAAAAATCGGGCCCTAATTTTAGCTAATTCTAAAAAAGATCCTTACTTCACTTTTAACTATCTAGGGGACTTGAGAAGAAAATATAATCTAAAACCTATTTATTTCTTTCTACTTGCTAATTGGGGAAAGTATGACATGAATAATTCTCTTAAAAGTAAGTCTCTTAAAAATTTAATACGCGAAATTTCTAATAATTATTCGGTAGGAATCCACCCTTCTTATCGATCAAACATTGATACTCACTTAATACAAATCGAAAAAGAAAGGCTTGAAAAAATAACAGGTCAACCTATTTCAAAAAGCCGACAACATTTCTTGATTCTAAAATTTCCAGAAACTTACCGTCAATTAATCAAGTCAGGTATCCGAGAAGATTATACAATGGGTTATGCTTCGGAAATTGGCTTTCGAGCCAGTATAGCTAATTCTTTTTATTGGTATGACCTTGAAAATGAATCACCAACTAATCTTTTGATTCATCCTTTTCAAGTCATGGATGTAACGCTCAACCAGTATTTAAAATTAAATCCCGAGGATGTTTTTGAGGCAGTTTCGCCTATAATTGAAAATTGTAAATTAGTCGGAGGGACTTTCACTACTTTATGGCACAATAGTTCCTTGACAGAAGAAAAGAATTGGAGTGGATGGAGAGTTGTTTATGAACAAATAATTAAAACGGCTCTTTGATTAAATCCTGAAAATTCATTTACCTTTAAGCATCATTCAAAACCTAAAGCTGATTCATGATTTTCAATTTAAATGATAAACCATCTATAGCCAACCGATTTGTAGCTGAGTTGCGAAATGTAAATATTCAAAAAGATCAAATGCGCTTCCGAAGAAACCTAGAGCGTGTTGGCGAAATCATCGGTTACGAAATCAGTAAAACTCTAGAATATAAAACCATTGAAGTAGAAACACCTCTTGGAATCGCAAAAGCTAATATGCCTGCTCAAAGAGTTATTTTAGGTACCATTCTCCGAGCAGGTTTACCTCTTCATCAAGGTTTATTGAATGTTTTCGATGATGCAGAAAATGCATTTGTTTCTGCCTATCGGCAACACCATAAGAATGGCACTTTTGAAATCAATTTAGAGTATGTTTCTTGTCCAAATTTGACTGATTCTGTTTTGATTCTAGCAGACCCCATGATCGCAACAGGAGCTTCTATTGATATTGCTATTAAAGCGTTGAAAAACTATGGCGTACCTGCCAAGATTCATATTGTAACAGCTATTGCCTCTAGAGATGGACTCAACTATGTTAAAAGATTACATCCAAAGGCAACTGTATGGATGGGAGCTTTGGATGAAGAACTAACAGCTAAATCTTATATCGTGCCTGGACTTGGGGATGCAGGTGATTTGGCATATGGAGCCAAAATTCAAGATTAACTAGGTATCTTGATCAACAAGCCCTATATGAAAAAGTGCGTCACCTAATTTTACTACAGGAGTGTTATTATGACCAAAAATATGTCCATCCACTTTTGAAACTACTGGAATCTCATCTTGCCCATAAGGATCATTTATTAGTCCTAAAGATTCTCCTTTAATAACAGCATGTCCAGAACATTTTGACCAACGAAACAAACCAGCTCGCCTTGCTCGAAGCCACCTTGACTTAGTGATATGAATCGTCTTTTCAGGCATTGGCGCATTATCAATCATTCCCTTCATTTTCATTAATTTTTTCAACCCAGAGATTCCCTTCTCAATCGAAAACCCATCAAATCGAAGGTTTTCGCCACCTTCATAAACTAATATTGGTTTGTTTATATCGAGTGCCGTTTTTCTCAATGATTTCGCAATTGGTCTACGGGCAATCGTATAAGGCGCATTAAATGCTAAAGCCAACTCTTTACTAACTAAGTGATCTTTCGCATATCTAATCTGAGGGTGATTAAAGTTACTATTTCCTCCTGTATGGAAATCAACGCCAAAATCTACAAGAGGCAATACCTTCTTAGTCAAAATAGCCGCCACCCTTGAAGCCAAAGACCCATTTAAACTGCCGGGAAAACTACGATTGACATCCTTCCCGTCCGGTATCTCTCTTGAAAAATTATTAAACCCATATATGTTCAAAACAGGAATCGCTATTACGTTTCCTTTCTTTAAATTTTCAAAAATTCCATCAGCAATAGCTCTACGCACAACTTCTACCCCATTAATTTCATCCCCGTGAATTCCAGCTAACACTAGCATAGTCGGTCCCTCCTTTTTACTACGATAAACGTTAATATTCAAATGAATCCTTGTATCTGAGGGGAGTCTTCCTACATTTAGTCGAATCACTTCTTTCTGCCCAGGCTCGATTTTAGTATTTTGAATGATAAAGTCGTTTTCCATTTTATTATTCCAAGTTTAAAATCTTGAACTAAAAGTTCCGACGCCAACTAATTTATCGTAGCGAACTCCGAAAGGACGATAATACAACAAAATTGTGTAAGTATTTTCTGTTTCAAACCAACTTCCTTCCGTATCCTCTATTTCCATCTTTCTATCTTTTTTGGAAACCGTCACATAATAATAGTCATAATACCCCTGCTTCAATTCAGGCTTACAGACATATGAACTAATTTGGGGGTTATAAACCATTTTGAATTCTGGTTTCAACTGCCAATCGCTTAATCCCCCAAAAATATACACCTCTGAATCATAATATTCTGTTGGGCTGTAAAGTGTAAAAAGTACGCTTCCATACTCACTCCGTATATCATGTTCACTCGCTTCAAAAGTATTTATTACATCATAAGAAATACCCGGATTTCCAAAACTTACGGCAATTGTATCTAATCCTTGTCCTCGCAATTCAGCGTTTGTTCGTTCTAAATCTCTAATATTTTGAGTGTTTTGCTGTCTAATTCTAAAGTTTAAATTATCCCGATTCTCAATAACAAAATCGCCATTCAAATCAAAAACATCCAAATGGACTTGACTAAATCTTTTTTTATCTGGATGCAGGGTAACCTCATAATTTTCATTAAACAAATTAACCTGTTGTATATCTAAAGACCCATATTTAAAGCTTCTAAGGTCAAGTGGTCGAAATTCTTTGCCTGCTGGAAAAACAATTTTATCCTGGTAAGTAAAAAGCTGTTCCTCTCTGCGTGTAAACTGAGGTCTAATTTCCGTAATCGCATTGTCCCATCTTCCATTTTGAAGGACTGTGGCTGAAAGCTCTGTTCTTGGGTTTCGAACTTCAAAGTCTTCATGTGAAACGACAAAATCAATTTCGTGATGGGTCTTTATTTTATTAACCATTGCTGGACGAACCATATCGGCAAAGATTTTCATAATCGGCTCCACAACCATAAAACGACGTGTAATCGCTAATTCCTTTTCATCCTCATCTTCATAAACCTTCAACAAATAATTACCAGATTTAGTAAAACGCATATCCTCATTTGGCAATATTAAATTATAGTGCGTGTAAATTGAATAGGTATTAAAAGAGTACTCAAACTCATCGATATCTTCCTCTTGAAAACCATCAATATAATCCATTTCGGTTAAGTTTGAAGGAGTCCAATCAGCATTGCAATGAGTTATTGTATAAACATAGTTTTTTGCATCTTCACCCATTTCGTCAAAAGAAAAAAAGAGTTGGTCCCTTCCTAACCTCACAATAGGTTGAGCTGCTTTAACTCCTAAAACCCCATTTTGAGTGCCAAAATTATAGTTGCCATTACTATTCAATTTTACAGACTTAATATTGTCTTTATAAATATGATTTTCGTATAGCAAATTTTCATCTTGAGCAATAAGAATGGATGGGGAAATCAAAAAAAAGAAGGTGATTAAATTTAAAAGAGTAAATTGATTTAGCATAATTACGATTTAACAATCAGGCAATTTTATTATATAGCCCTTACTTAGCAGGGCTTGTCCATTTCGAACATTTTATTCGAAAACGCCAATTCCAATGTTCGCATTCCTCCGCATATCCGACTCCAACCCTTGGACTTGAGATTATCTCCTCCTCTGAAACAACTTCCCCTCTATCTTCAATCCAAATTGATGAATTGGTTTGGATTAAACTCAGGTTTGTATGTTCTTTTCGAATACCCAATGATTTGCTTAAAACGCCTGGACCAGCAGTTAATTGTGGCTTCAGGATTTTCATTTTCCTTCTCTGGAGCATAATCTCAATATTCTCCATAGGTTCAATGGCTCGAATTAATATAGCGTGGCCCATATCTCTTTCTCCAGTTACTACATTGAATAAATGATGAATCCCATAACAAAGATAGACATAAGCAACACCACCTTCCTCAAACATGATTTTAGTCCGTCCTGTTTTTCGATTACCATAAGCGTGACAAGCCTTATCATCGGGAGCTCGATACGCTTCTGTTTCCACAATTTTTCCAACCGTTTTTTGATTATCGAAATTAGTCACTAAATATTTACCTAAAAGATCTTTACTAATTTGAACAACATCATTTCGAATATAAAATGATTTTGAAAGTCTTGACATGAAAGGAATAAATCGAATAAAAAAAAATGAGCCATCTAAAATAGTTTCAGATGGCTCATAATATATAATAAAAATAGAAAATTTTATTGGCTAGCCCCTTTTCGACCGTGGCATTGCTTGTATTTTTTACCACTACCACAAGGGCAAGCCTCATTTCTACCTACTTTCTTTTCAGACCTTTTAAAAGTTTGAGGCTTGGCTTTTTGTCTTCCTGCCCTTTGTGCAGCAGCCCGCGCGGCTAGTTCTTCCGCAGAACGATTGGTACTTGTCCGGCTCATATCTGTTCGTTGAACACGTGCCTCTTCCAATGTTCTTCCATCAGGAAAAATCAAATTACCCTTATTTAAGTAGGAAGTCACTTCTTCATTCACTCGATAAACTAAGTCCTCAAAAAGGTTAAAAGCTTCCATTTTATAAACTACCAAAGGATCTTTTTGCTCAAATGAAGCAGCTTGTACAGAATCTTTCAATTCGTCCATAGAACGCAAATGTTCCTTCCATCGTTCATCAATAATCGCGAGCGATACTGCCTTTTCAATATCTTTCATAATGGACTTTCCATTAGAATTCACTGCTTCCTCTAAATCAGCAGCGATACCTAATTTTCGAGCTCCATCAGTAAAAGGAATTCCAATTCTTTTAAAACGATGTCCCTCATTTTTATGTACATCAATAATTTGAGGCATCAAAAAGTCAGCAATATTTTCGCCTTTCCTTATATAAAACTCTTGAACTTGATCATGATATTTCTCGATAATTTCATCAAGAGGTGCCTCCTGAAAATCAATCGCATCCATTTTAGGGCTTACGCCCAATATACCTATGGAGTCTGTTTTGAAAGTCTCGAAACTTCCACCATTTCGATGAGATACTACGAGGCTTTCTGTAATCCCTTGGAACATATTGTTCAAATCGACACTCAATCGTTCACCTGAAAGTGCATTGTATCTTTTCTTATAAATAGCCTCCCGTTGGATATTCATAACATCATCATATTCCAACAATCTTTTTCGAATACCAAAATTGTTCTCTTCAACTTTTTTCTGCGCTCTTTCAATTGATTTGGAAACCCATGGATGTTGAATAACTTCTCCATCTTCATGCCCCATATTATCCATCATTTTCGCGATACGATCACTCTGGAAAAGACGCATTAATTTATCTTCTAAAGAAACATAAAACTGAGAAGATCCAGGATCTCCTTGACGACCTGCACGTCCTCTTAACTGTCTATCCACCCTTCTACTATCATGGCGCTCTGTAGCTATAATCGCTAAACCTCCAGAAGCTTTAACTTCATCTGAAAGTTTAATATCCGTACCCCGACCTGCCATATTTGTTGCGATCGTCACTTTTCCTGGACGACCCGCTTCTGCAACGATTTCAGCTTCTCGCTGATGTTGTTTTGCATTCAAAACGTTATGCGGAACACCTCTAAGGTTAAGCATTCGACTTAGTTTTTCAGAAACATCAACCGCAGTAGTACCCACCAAAACTGGGCGACCCGCCTCAGTTAGAAGCTGAATATCATCAATAACTGAGTTGAATTTTTCACGTTCTGTTTTAAAAACCTTGTCATCTTTATCATCCCGTACAATTGGTCGATTCGTTGGAATAACGACCACATCTAATTTGTAAATTTCCCAGAATTCACCTGCCTCTGTTTCCGCTGTACCTGTCATGCCCGCAAGTTTGTGATACATCCGGAAATAATTCTGAAGCGTTACTGTGGCATAAGTTTGAGTAATGTCACCTACTTTTACATTTTCTTTCGCCTCCAATGCTTGATGGAGTCCATCGGAATAACGCCGACCTTCCATCATACGACCTGTACTTTCATCAACAATTTTCACCTCCTTATCAATCACTACATATTCTTGGTCACGCTCAAAAAGTGTATATGCTTTTAATAACTGACTAATTGCATGTAAACGCTTAGATTTTACTGCAAAATCTTGAGCGACCTTTGTCCTTAATTCATCTCTTTCTTTTTCCGTCAAATCTTCTTCCTCATCAATCTCATACATTTTTTCGGCGATATCTGGCATCACATAAAAATTCGCATCATCATTTCCTTTTGCCATAAATTCTGCCCCTCTCTCGGTTAATTCAACTTGTCTGTTTTTCTCATCAATCGTAAATAAAAGTGGCTCATCAGCAAGATGCATATGCTTATTTTGCTCTGCCATATAAAAATTTTCTGCCTTTTGCAAGGTTACTCTTACACCATCTTCACTCATAAATTTAATAAGCGGTCGGTACTTTGGTAATGACCGATAAACTCTTAAAAGTGCCATCCCTGCTTCACCTTCTTCAACACCTAAAGCACCCTCATTAAATAATGATTTTGCCTCTGCGAGATATTGAGTCGCCAGTTTTCTTTGAGCTGCAATCAACCTTTCAACCTGAGGCTTCAAAGACATATATTCTTGTTCTTCACTTCCTTTAGGCACTGGTCCAGAAATAATTAACGGTGTCCGTGCATCATCTACCAAAACGGAATCCACCTCATCCACCATTGAGTAATGATGTTTCCGTTGAACCATTTCATCCAGAGAACGAACCATATTATCTCTTAAATAATCAAATCCGAATTCATTATTCGTTCCATAAGTAATATCACAACGATAGGCTTTTTTCCTATCTTCTGAATGTGGCTTATACTTATCAATACAATCAATCGTTAAAAACAAAAACTCGAAAATGGGTCCAATCCATTCACAGTCACGTCGAGCGAGATAATCATTCACTGTAATTACATGAACACCTTGACCTGAAAGTCCATTTAAATAAGCAGGTAAAGTCGCAACGAGGGTTTTTCCTTCCCCTGTTTGCATCTCTGCAATTTTACCATCATGGAGTACCATTCCACCAATTAACTGGACATCATAATGAAGCATATTCCAAGTAACCTCTCCACCAGCAGCTACCCAGCTATTTTTCCAAATAGCCTCATTACCAGAAATACTCACATAATTTTTATTCAAATTCCCAGCAAGACTTCTATCATGATCCGTTGCCGAAACAGTCAATGTCTCATTATTCATAAATCGGCGAGCCGTTTCTTTCACCACCGCAAATGCCTCGGGAAGAATTTCCTTCAAAATGACTTCTAAGTGTTTATCTCTTTCTTTCGTCAATTCATCCACCTCTTTAAACAGATCCTCTTTTTTATTTAAATCCGGCTCATTTAAAGCTTCTTTTTTCACTTGCTCAATATCCTCATCAACACCTTTTAGGTGTTCTTTGATTCGAGCCCGAAACTCTAAAGTTTTGCCACGAAGTCCATCATTACTCAGTGAATGATATTCTTCAAAAAATTCATTTATTTCATCAACAATTGGTTGGTACTTAGCTCGGTCACGATCATATTTCGTTCCGAAAACTTTTTTAATAAATCCAAGCATATAATATTATGTATTCAAATTCAAGCGCCAAGTTGAAATTCAAGAATCAAGTTCAAGAAGAGATTTTTTTGATTCTTGAATTTCAAGCTGACTATTATATATTCTCTTTATTCGATTTTGAAATTTAGATTGGCAAAGATAAAATATATTTGCAGCGCCAATGGATAGAATGAACTTTGGTTATCAGATTTTATACCAATAGGATTTTAGAGCTGATAGAGTGACATTTTGTCATATGTTTTCATGAGAATATGAAAACATTGCTCCTTTCTTTTTCGTTTTTGAAAGAATTGTCAAATTAATATTGTTGAAAAAATATGACCCATATAAAAAATACAGCATTCGCACTTTTTGTTTTAGTTCTCTTTACTTTTTGCAACAATGATCATAGAAATATCAAAGAGTATTACTTCCCTATTGAAGAATTGAAAGATGGAAAAGTTTATGAATATCAATCAATAAGTGATGAACGAAACCCTCCCTTTTATTGGTATTACCAAACTTTGGAACAACAAAAAAGTACCTTTTTAATTGGCACTTACTATGGCCCAGATTTCACCCAATATCAACTCATTCAAGAAGAAATGGTCAGTAATGGAATGTTATTGGATAATTTTTATTGGTTTGAACCAGATACTTTAAACAATAAACAAATTCAAGTTCCTGCAAACATTGAGTCAGGTAGCGTTTTTGGCTTTGAATTATATGATCCACCGACCGTTCTAGTTTCTTCTATAAATTGGCGTATGCCTTCGGATACGTTGACGAAAATGACTTTTATAAGAAATCGACAATATGATAAAGACACGACCTATTCTTATCAAAATCAAACATACGATTGCGTAAAATTTTACGTTCGTGAATTGATTGACAACGAAAACGAAGGCCATTTAGAACAAGAATATGAGGCAACAGAAATATACGCCAAAGGTATCGGATTGATTTATTTCCGAAAAGATATCGCTAAGGACTTCAAAATGGAATATGAACTCAAGGACATTTACGACATGAAAGAATTTGAGAAAAAATTCCAAATCAGCCTAGAAAAATAAGCTTTAATAGACATCCAAAAATTGATAATGAAGCAAAGTTTTTATACTATTTTAATACTATTCCTCTTTACTTTTGCCAATGCACAAATCAACCCACCAGAATTCCTGTGTGTAGAAAATGACACCCTCTTTTGGAATCTACCAAGTAATAGTTGTGGCCCATTTATTAGTTATCAAATTTTCGTGAGCGACCTACCCACAGGTCCTTTCTCTCTTTTAGATGAAGTAACTGATGAATTGGAAATATCCTTTTTTCCGGGAAATCAAGGTGGTCTTATTAAGTATTATTATTTATTAAGTAATTATGATTGTCCCGGAGAAATACCCATCGCTTCCGATACTTTAAACAATCGTCCACCAGAAATCTCTCCTATTGAAAGTGCTTCTGTTGAAGGAGGACTCGTCCAATTAAGTTGGGAAGCTAGTCCGTCACCGGAAGTTGTTGGATATATTATTTATAGAGAAACGAATATTGGGCTAGTACCTATTGATACCGTTTTTAACGACTTGTTATATATTGATATAGATGCAGACCCAACTAATCAATCAGAAACTTACTTTGTAAATGCACTCGATGCCTGTGGGAATACCAGTATTTTTGACTTACCTCACCAAACAATTTTGTTAGAGACTTCTATTGACCCTTGTACACAATCCGTAAATTTATCATGGAGTTTTTATCAAAATTGGTCAAATGGAATTGGTCAACATGAAATCTGGGTGAGTGAAAATGGAAACCTCTTTTTTTTAGCAGCAACTGTTTTGGGGAATTCAGATACCTATTCATTCATAGATGGAAATGATGGCTCAGATTATTGTTTCATAGTTCGTGCAATAGAAGATAATACAGGAATAATTTCCAATTCAAATGAGGTTTGTCTAAGCCTAGACATTGTGGAACCAGTAGAATATTTATTTATTAAGAATGTTTCTATCAATGATTTCAATAGCATTGAACTTGTTTGGGAATGGAACACAGACGCTGAAATTTCGGGATATAATATTTTACGATCTATTGATAATGAAAACTTTGAAATTATTGCCACTGAAACCATTCAACCTCCTCTTGATCCTCAAGAATTTTATTTTGACAATACAGTCAATCCCAGTGATAGTCGGTATTTCTATAAAATTGAGACTATAGATATCTGTGGAGATACAGAAACCTCAGATTCTGCCCCAACTATGTTTTTATCTGGCACCGCACAGACCAATCAAATCAACCAATTATTTTGGACGCCATTAAATCTTGATAACCTTATCAATATCCAGTACGAACTCTTCAAAAAATCTGGCAACCAAACCGAACTAATTGCTGAATACTTTGGAAGTCCAGCTCCACATCTTGATAAAATAAATCCAAACAATATTGAAGAATCCAAATCTTGCTACTATGTAATTGCAACTTCTGAATTAATTCATCCAGTAACTGGTACTTTAGAAATCATTCGTACAAAATCTAATACTGTTTGTTTAGAACAATTTGCAGAAATCATTGCTCCGAATGCCTTTACTCCTAATGGACAAAATCAAGAGTTTCGCCCAATCGTTATTCTAAGTGAAATTATCGCTTACCAAATGTTGATTTATAATCGTTTTGGCGAAAAATTATTCGAATCTCGAAATCTTTCAGAAGGGTGGAATGGAAAGAAAAATGGTGTTGGTAAAGATTTACCTCAAGGCCCCTATACTTTTTATATCAAAGTCGTCCAACCCAACGGCCAAATAGTTGAAAGCCAAGGGATTGTTATTTTATTGCACTAATCTTTCAAAGAAAGAAGATAAAGCCTCCAACTTGTTTCGCTAAGTTGTAATTCTTTATGTTTTATATTACTTTTGGTAAAGGTATTTTGCCATGACCTAGTATTCTTTCTCATGAAATATGCTCTCAACATTTATCTCTTTTTCCTTTTTTTGCGTATATCAAATTTTGCCAATGCTCAACTTCAAGTGCTCTGTCCTGACAGTTTAAATTTCTTCGTATCTGATACACTTTGTGAAATGCCGATTGACATATCTAAATCCGAAGTAATAGACAATTGTGGTCAAGGGGTTGATTTTTCTATTTGGGGTGATTTTTCTGAATTTGAAAATTACAATATTAGTGTTGGCGATTACTTGGCGAAGGTTAAAATTTCAGATGAATGTGGTGAAGCATATAATTGCTTCTTTGATATTGTCAAGACACTGGCGCTTCGTAAAAGAAGATTACACGTTTCCAGATCCAGAAAATCCCTGGTTAGAGCCAATTCCTGATTCTTGTTTTTATGAAAATGTTTAGGATGATATAAATCAAAATTTCACTGGAATAAAAATTGGCAATGTGAACTAATTGATTTTGAATAAAAAGGATCCTAAAAACTCATTTTATCCAAAAATTGTTAATTTGGTATTACTTTTTGAAAATGAATTTTTCTTTTCGGTTTTACCTAACCAAATAATTAATCAACTATGCCAGACAGAGCTATCCCACTTGTTGATCTTTCAAAGTTTGTTCACGGAAATACAAAAGAAAGACAAGCTTTTGTAGAAAAATTGGGCACAGCATTTCATAAAATCGGTTTTGTTGGAGTAATAAATCATGGTATTTCTCAACAACTAATAGATGATTTTTATGCCGCTTCAAAAGATTTCTTTTCTCTACCTGTTTCGACCAAAAGAAATTATGAGATCAAAGGTTTAGCTGGTCAACGTGGATATACTTCTTTTGGGAAAGAGCATGCTAAACAATCCGATGTTCCAGACCTAAAAGAATTTTTCCAAATTGGTCAGGAAGTACCTAATAATCATCCTTTCAAATCTCAATATCCGGACAATGTTCAAGTTGGAGAAATGCCTAATTTCACTAAACTGGGCCAAGAGTTATATCAAGCATTTGAAAAATCTGGTGGACAACTATTGAAGGCAATAGCAATCCATTTAGAATTAGGTGAAGATTATTTTGATGATAAAATAGAAGCTGGAAATAGTATCCTTCGCGCTATTCACTATCCTCCCATTCGTGAGGAACCAGACTCAGCGATTCGTGCAGAACAACATGAAGACATCAACTTAATCACCCTTTTGGTTGGAGCATCTGCAGGAGGTTTACAAGTATTGAATTTAGATAATGAGTGGCTTCCAGTAATACCGGAAGAGGACGAAATTGTTATTAACGTAGGGGATATGCTTCAACGGTTGACTAATAATTACCTTATATCAACTACACACAGAGTAGTTAACCCTCCACGAGAAGAGTGGCATTTACCGCGTTTGTCTATTCCATTTTTTTTACATCCGATAGCAAATATGGATTTAACTTGCTTAGATAGATGTGTCACAAATAAAAACCCATTACAATACGAACCAATCACTGCTGGAGAGTATTTAGATGAAAGATTGAGAGAAATTGGCTTAAAAAAGTAGGGTATACCTGTTTTTGGTTGTTTTAAATTAAACCTTTGTCTAAAATGACCATCTCATTACAAGATGTTTGGACTTACTGAATGAAAAGGCTTAATTTTGTACTTTCTTAAAATAAAAAAATATCATAATGACAAATATTTTCTTAATTGGAATTCCTGGAGGCATGGAATTATTCGTTATTCTTTTCGTTGTCTTATTACTTTTTGGTGGTAAAAAAATTCCTGAATTAATGCGTGGCGTTGGTAAAGGTATTCGTGAATTTAATAGCGCTCGGGCGACTATTGAAAGCGAAATTAAAGAAGGTATGAAAGATTCTGAAAAGAAAGAAATTGAAGACAAAAAGGCTTAATATCAATCATTATTGAAAAATTAATCCTTTTGCTTTCATTGAAAAAAGAGCCGAAATGGAACTTATCCAATTCGGCTCTTTTTATTAAAACTCGAGTCAGTTAACCATTATTTAGCACTCAACTTAATAACGGGGCAAATAATTTCCTCTAAAGAAATTCCTCCGTGTTGGAAGGTATTTTTATAATAATTGTGATAATGATTATAATTATTTGGATAGAGAAAATATTTATCTTCTTTTGCAAAAATGAATGTCGAGCTCACATTTGGTCTCGGCAATAGTGCCTTTCCAGGATCACGTATATCTAATACATCTCTTCTGTCATAATTCAAATTTCTTCCCACTTTATATCTCAAATTTGTAGTCGTCTCCCGATCACCAATCACTTTTGAAGGTGTATTTACCCGAATTGTACCATGGTCTGTTGTAATAATTAATTGAGCACCTTTTTCAGAAGCTTTCTGTAAGGCAGTCCATAGATGGGAGTTTGCAAACCAAGATTTCGTCAAGGATCGATATGCTTTTTCATCACCTGCCAACTCTTTTAAAACTTCCATTTCTGTACGCGCATGAGAAAGCATATCAATAAAGTTATATACGATTACAGAAAGATCATTATTCAAATAATTCAAAATATTATCATGTACATCTTTGGCGTGACCTACATTAGTTACTTTTACATAATCATATTTTATTGGCTTACGAAATGTTCGTTTAATTTGCTCATCTAAAAAATCATGCTCATGCATGTTTTTACCCCCTTCCTCATTATCATTTCTCCACCAATCTCGATAATTCTTAGCAATATCACCAGGCATCATGCCTGCAAAAATTGCATTTCTACTGTATTGAGTAGTGGTTGGTAAAATACTATAGAAAAAATCCTCTTCCTCCACTCTAAAATATTCTGTAACTATCGGTTCAATAACTTTCCATTGATCAAATCGAAGATTATCCAATAACAACATAATCGTTGGAGTCTCTGGAAGTAATTGAGTGAACACTTTTCGACGCATCAAACTATTGGACATAGTTGGGGCTTCTTTCGTTTCATTCACCCAATCCAAATAATTCTTCTCTACAAACTTAGAAAATCCAGCATTCGCATCACTTTTTTGCATGGATAGGATATCCCACATCTCAGTCGACTT
Source organism: Bacteroidota bacterium (assembly GCA_024743405.1). Lineage (GTDB taxonomy): Bacteria > Bacteroidota > Bacteroidia > Chitinophagales > Saprospiraceae > JANSWP01. Next base: position 55,047 of record JANSWP010000008.1, on the reverse strand, counting down.
CGATTCATCAATTTTTATCTCCCAAGATATTATCTTCTTATATACATCTACCCAACCTTCATAATCCAAACCACTATTGATTTCCATCATTAGTTGCCTGAATTCTTGTTGATAATCAGAATTCGTTTTTTCTCGAATGAGGCGTTTATTATCAATGATTTTTTTGAGTGTCAATAAAATCTGATTTGGATTAACTGGCTTCAACAAATAATCAGTAATCTGCGCTCCTAAAGCCTCTTCCATCACATTTTCCGATTCATTTTTAGTGATCATTACTATCGGAAGATGCGGATTTCCCTCTTTTATTTTTGATAAAGTCTCTAAACCTGTAATTCCTGGCATGCTTTCATCCAAAAAGACGACATCGATATCATTAGACTCTTCACATTCTTCGATAGCATCGTACCCATTAGTTACGGTAATAACATCATATCCTTTTTTCTCTAAAAACATCAATTGTGGTTTCAAATGATCTATCTCATCATCCGCCCAAAGAATTTTAATTTTATCCATATTGATTTAGGTGATTTTTGTGTAGTGTATGGTGATTGGAAACTCCAAACACCTTTGTTTTTATTACAGGCTTTGCAAATGTAAACCATAGACTCACCAATCAAAAAAATGATGGCAAAGACTTCATTGAATACTTTTAAAAATCGTAGAATAAGTAACTCTATTCAACAAAAAATAAAAGCTGAGTCTAAAATTTATTTTCCAAAATATAAAAAAAGTAACTTCGGTATAAGGAATGTCCGATAGGAACGAGGTTCAAAAGTATAATAGTATGTTATGGAAAAATAAAGTTACCTTAACCAATATTTCTAATCATTTGCAACAACTAAACTATAACTATTCATGACGAAAAAAAACTGGACAGGCTGGTTTGAAATACCCGTATCAGACTTTGATCGAGCAAAAAAATTTTATGAAAATATTTTTGAAATTGAAATTCATACAATAGACCTCGGAGTACTAAAAATGGGTATTTTCCCACATACAGAGACTATTGGTTGCGCTATTTGTCAAGGTGAAGAATACCAACCATCAAAAAATGGAACGAAAGTTTATTTGAATGCTAACCCAGATCTAAAAACCGTACTTAATCGGATCGAAAACGAAGGAGGTAAAGTCATTCAAGGAAAAAAGCCGATATCCTCAGAGTTTGGCTTTATGGCTTTATTTGAAGATTGTGAAGGAAATTATCTAGCGCTACATTCTGAGGCCTAGTTCTTTATTAATTTTCCTTCCTCCACTTTCCTATTTTCTATCCAAACAGTATAGAAATAAATACCGTTTGTTAGGCTTCTTGAATTAAGCGTCACAGAACTTTCTCCATTTAAATGGTCAAAATCTTGAAGAACAGAAACTAATTGTCCAATAGAATTATAAATCCAAACTTCAACATCTTCTTCTTCCTCAACATAATATTGAAACGTAACTTCCTCTTGAAAAGGATTTGGATAAGCTTTAGGATTAAAATAACTTCTGGGATCATATATTGGAGCTCCAAATTTTTGAAAATTTCCGTCCAACCAAGCTAATCGAGCCTGTAGCCAGTTTTTTAAAAAATTTACTTCAGATTGATAACTACTTCCCACAAAACTATTTGGCCAAACATAGTCATTCAATATATTCCATTTTTGAAAGTTTCGCCCCGCAGCTACATTTAACAAATCAGCAAGTGAATCGACCATATTAAAGATACGCTCATCAGATAATTTATCTTGTCGCAATGTTTTCCATCGTTCTTGTGCCTCAAAATAAAAGGACTCATCTTGACGAAGCCTATCCCACCAAAAATGGATAATCCAAAAGTCATCTGGACAAACTTGATTAAAATCTAAAGCCCAACCTGAAGTACCTGGACCAATACAATAATCCACGTTTCCATAGGCTAAATTAAAGTCCCAAACTGGTCCTTTTTTTAATTTACCACCTATGCTTTCTCGATCCTTATACATAAAGGTGCTTAAACGATAACCATCTACATTTCTACCAATTTCATTGATCATCATGAAGTCAATAAATGATTGAACATCAATATATTTTCGATAGCCTTTGGTCGGATGATCATAATCCGCACTCTTTAAATTCATCTCAAAATCACGAATAAAACCTTGAATATAAGAAGATTGAGCCTGTGTAATATCATTGGGTTTTGGATAATGATAGAGGAAATTTGTTTGCTGCCAAGCTCCTTCTTGAGGCAAATATCCTGATGTCCAACTATCATTTTCATCGCCTGCCGCCTTATCCATTTTTATTATATACCCACCCGTTAATTCATCTCCATCATTATCATCTAGAGTCATTTTCGAAATATCTACCCGATTTTTATCACGCTTTATTTTCTCTGTTAAAAGATACACCCCTTTATAAGCTTCATTAATCATTACTTCACAAAATCTAACTCTTGGTGCGTAATCCATTATCCACCCCGCCATAATATAAGTTATTGCATTTCGCATCAAGCTTTTATCACTGTAAGGACCATGCAAAACCCAATCGTTTTCTTCTGGCATTCCTATAAGAGGCACATTATTATTAGAATCATCTGCATTTCTAGCTTCGAAAGAATAACTTTTTTTATCAAACCACTGAGAGCTAGCTCCTCGAATTTCTATTCCAATTTTTCCATCATAATGGTTATATCCATCATCAATTATATTGATCTGCCCATTTTGATTCCAAACAATACCGAGGTGAGCATCAATTTTTGGTTCATCAACTATTTCATTATTCCCTTCTGTCGTAATGACTAAAATTGGCAAATTCGAACTAGTTAAGTTGACCTGACTTTTTAAATAAACAGGAATGACAAAAAGTAAAAAAATAAATACTCGACTCATATCAATAGGCATTTCTTTTTTAATCAAATTTCGGATATACAATCCCGGCCTCTTTTCTTACCCAATCCAATGTTTCAATCAAATTCATACTTTGGTTCAAGGGCATTAAATCACTTTCTTTTTTTCCCTCTTTAATACAATTCATAACTTCGATCGCTTCATGATAATACCCATTTCCTTGATAAGGAATTGAAATATCGTGAGATTCGCCACTATACAATTGAACGGACATTCGGGTAGGGTGGTGAAATCGGGTAGGTAAATAGATTGATCCTTCTTCACCATAAATATAGGCTTCTACATTCGTTTTTACTTTAAAAGAACAATCAAGAATTGCCATTTGGTCATCTGGATATTTAAAAATCATAAAGCAACTTTCATCAACATTTGTTTTTCCAAAAGTTGCTATTGCTTTTATTTTTTCAGGTTTACCTAAGATGGAAAGTGCAAAAAAGACAGGATAGATTCCAATATCTAAAAGGGCCCCTCCTCCCAAATCTCTATTATAAGCTCTTTGCTCGGGTAAAAATGGTGCAGGAAAACTAAAATCAGCTCGAAGATTGATTACCTCTCCGATCATCCCTTTTCGAATGACTCTTTGCATTTTTTGGTAAGCTGGGATGAATTGAGTCCAAAGAGCTTCCATCAAAAATGTATCATTTTGTTTTGCCGATTCAATCATCATTTTAACCTCTCGCGTATTCATTGCAAAAGGTTTCTCGCACAAAACAGGGATTTTGTTTTCCAAACACATTAAAGTGTTTTCACAATGTCCTATATGCGGAGTGGCGATATAAATAGCATCTAGTTCTTCGCATTTTGAAATAGCCTCATAAGAACCAAAGGCAAGTGTTGCCTGGTATTTTTCAGCAAATGCTTTTGCTCTTTCTTTAGAACTAGAAGCTACTGCATAGACTTCAGCATTAGGTATCAATTGAATATCTTGAGCAAATTTATTGGCAATTTTACCCAATCCAATAATGCCCCAGCGAAATTTTCGACCCATTTTCGATTTACTTTTTACAGAATTAATTGCCGAAAATAGGAATTTTTTGAAGGTAAAAACAAAAGGCATCTCAAGAGATGCCTTTTGTTTTTGGTAAGAATATTTTTTGAGCAGATTTTTAATTTTCTTCCTCTACTTCCTCTGAACCCATCTGATTTTCATTACGCAGTTTATGAAAGACATGATTCAATCGGTACATTTCATCAAGGGTATCATCTAGATAAAACTGCAACTCTGGCATCCTTCGAAGATTCTTTCGAATTTTACTATAAAATGATTGTTTAATTTGGAAAAGATTTTCTTCCATTTCTAAAATCACCGTCTGCTTATCCATTACATTAAAAACGCTCAAATAAACTTTGGCGATCCCTAAATCTGGGGACATCTTGACCGCAGTTACAGTCACGAAAGCATCTGTACCATAAAAGTAAGTTCCTTCTTGAGTTAATAGCGTCCCGAATTTTCTTTTAATTACTTCCGCAACTTGCTTCTGTCGCTTCGTTTCCATGTTTTATTTATTTTTTACAAAGATATTGCTTTAATGCTTAAAGGGTGTAATTCGTTCAAAATTGTTTAAAAAACCCAAAATTTCAAAAACTTGATATTTCACTGAATTTATGTTCGAAAAGATGCTTTAAAGCATATGTTTTTATCCATTTTTGTGGCATCACAAATTAATTAATTTAAAATGGAACGCCTTAGCATTTTTGATATTTTTAAAATAGGTGTCGGTCCTTCAAGTTCTCACACATTAGGGCCATGGAAAGCGGCCAATCAATTTGCTCAAGATCTTAAAAATAAAACTTTTGATAAGGTAGAAGTCCACCTTTATGGCTCTTTGGCTAAAACGGGAAAAGGACATGCTACTAATATTGCTGTTCAATTAGGTCTAGAAGGCTTTGACCCAACAACCATACCTACCGAAAAAATTGATGAATACATTCAAAGAATAAATTCAGAAGGTAAAATTCGTATTAACGAAAAAGCTATTTTTTTTTCTCCAACAAAACAGATTATTTATCATTACCATACCGTTTCTGCTCATCCAAACACCTTGACGTTTAAAGCTTTTCATAATGATAATCTTATCATTGAAGATACCTATTATTCAGTCGGTGGTGGTTTTATTCAAAAAGAAGGAGAACAAGAATCATCAATAAGCCGAGTTAATTTACCTTATCCAATGGATAAAGGTGCTGACTTAATTAATCATACCATCCATACAGGTTTGTCCGCTTCGGAAATCATTTATAAAAATGAATTACACTTCAGAGATGCTGCTGAAGTTGATGAAAAGCTTAAGGACATTTTTAATACGATGGTTGAATGTGCTTTTAAAGGTTGTTCAACTGGAGGGATTCTACCTGGAGGATTAAATGTAAAAAGACGAGCTAAAATACTTAACGATGAATTATTGAATGGAGCCACTTTTGAAAATAAAAAGGATTGGCTTACCTGTATAAAAAATACACCTAGAGAATTTAATTATATCAATAAATGGATTAGTTGTTTCGCATTAGCTGTAAACGAAGAAAATGCAGCACTTGGAAGAGTTGTTACTTCTCCAACTAATGGTGCTGCTGGTGTTATCCCTGCCGTATTGTTTTATTATTATTGTTTTTGTGACCATAGCGGAATGCAGGATGTTAAAAGGTTTTTTCTCGTGTCAGGAGAAATAGGATGCTTATTCAAAAAAGGCGCAACAATTTCTGCAGCCGTTGGCGGCTGCCAAGCAGAAATTGGTGTTTCATCTGCTATGGCAGCAGGAGGTCTGACAGAAGTTTTAGGAGGTACGCCAAAACAAGTTTTAATGGCTGCTGAAATTGCAATGGAGCATCATTTGGGTTTAACCTGTGATCCTATCGGCGGATTGGTTCAAATCCCATGTATTGAAAGAAATGCAATGGGTGCCATGAAGGCAATCACTGCTAGCAATTTAGCTCTTTCGAGCAACCCAGACAATGCTTTGGTTGATTTTGACACCGTTGTAAAAACCATGTGGGATACTGCTATTGAGATGAATAGTAAATACAAAGAAACTTCGGAAGGAGGGCTAGCTTATAATTTACCAGTTGCTTTGCCCGATTGTTAATTTATTTATTGGACGTATTCTGATTAATTCAAAATGGATATTAAACAAATCAATACTTTACTGATTGCTAATAGAGGAGAAATCGCTTCTAGAATTATCCGGACTTGTCGAAAATTAGGTATCAAAAGTATCGCCGTGTTTTCAGATGCCGATAGTAAAGCTTTATTTGTAAAAGAAGCTGACATAGCCATACACATTGGAGAAAGCAGCCCAACTGAATCTTACTTAAATCAAGAAAGAATCATTACCGTTGCTCAACAACAACATGCGGATGCCATTCACCCAGGGTACGGTTTTTTGTCCGAAAACGCTGGATTTGCAAAAAAATGTGAACAAGCTGGCATTCTTTTCATTGGACCCAATACAAAGGCAATTGAAGCAATGGGCTCTAAATCACAGGCAAAATCCATTATGAAAGCCCATAATGTCCCTGTTATTCCAGGCTATCAAGGCGAAGACCAAAGTTTGGAAACCTTAACAAAAGCATCCCAAAAAATTGGTTTCCCTCTTTTATTAAAAGCAACCGCTGGCGGCGGAGGAAAAGGAATGAGAATTGTTTATGAGGCTTCCAATCTTGAAAAAAACATTTCTGCCTCAAAGCGAGAATCATTATCTGCATTTGGAGATGATGAATTAATTATCGAAAAATATATTTCCAAAGGGCGCCATATTGAATTCCAAATTTTTGGCGATAAACACGGAAATGCCATTCATATTTTAGAACGGGAATGTACTATTCAACGTCGTTATCAAAAGGTTTTAGAAGAAAGTCCTTCACCTATCTTGACAGAATTATTACGAGAAAAAATGGGCGAAGCTGCCGTTAAAGCTGCAAAGGCATTAAACTATGACAATGCTGGAACAGTCGAATTTATTTTTGATGATTCAACCGATGAATTTTATTTTTTAGAAGTAAATACACGACTCCAAGTGGAGCATCCTGTTACCGAAGAAGTTACAGGTTTAGACCTAGTTGAATTACAAATTGAAATCGCAGAAGGCAAACCTTTAACACTAAACCAATCTGACATTTCATGTAATGGGTATGCCATTGAAGCTCGGTTATATGCCGAAGATGCCTCGAATAATTTTATGCCCGCAACAGGGAACATTCTTCACTGGGAAGTCCCAAAAGTAGATGGTTTGAGAATTGAAACTGCCGTAGAAAGTGGCTCGGAAGTTTCGATTCATTATGATCCTATGATTGCCAAATTAATCATTTGGGATAAAGACAGAAGTTCGGCACATAGAAAAATGGTCTATATACTTCAACATTTAAAGTGCCTTGGCTTAACGACCAATCAAGATTTCCTTTTACATTTATTCCAACAACGTAGTATTAATGCAGGTGATTATGACACACATTTTATACAAAGCCAGCTTGACCTTTCTAAAATCGCACATAAGTCGGAACAACAAAAACAGCTATCCACAATTGGAGTCACTTTATTTAATTGGCATACAAAAGAACAAGACCGAACCATATTAACTGCTTTACCATCTGGTTGGCGAAATAATTTTTACGCTCCTCAGCAAAAGGTTTATCAATGTGGAGAAGAAGAAATCAATGCTAAATATTCCTCAAAAACCAAGAAGCATTTTGACTTTGAAATTAACGGCTCAAAAGTCAATGTCGAATTTTTCGAGCAGAAAAACCAACGCTTGGTTTTTAGGTTAAAGGGCATTCAATATCAATTTATAATTGCTCAAAAAGAAAATATCTTTTTTATTCATAGTCCCGAAACAGGCAATATGGTTTTGGTAGAAAAGAACCGATTTCCCAAAAAAGAAATAGAAAAACTAAAAGGTGGTTTTGAAGCTCCTATGCCATCTCAAATCATCAAAGTGTTAGTTTCAGAAGGACAGTCTGTTAAATCCGGTGAAGGCTTAATGATTATTTCTTCCATGAAAATGGAAAATACAATCGAAGCAGATATGGATGGAACTATTGAGGAAATTTATGCAACAGAAGGACAAAGTGTTGAGGCTGGTTTCCTATTATTGAAACTAAAATAGTTTACAAAAGCAAATGAATATTTACACTCAAGAACATATTTCCAATCTACATAAAGAGCATTTTGCTTTTCTTGAAGTTGAAGAAAACGAAAATGTCTTGACTATTCGATTGGCCCGAGAAAATCGGAAAAATGCGTTGCATCCTCAAATGTTAAATGAGATCGCTTTTGCAATGCAATATGCCTATTTTACAAAATCAATTTGGGCAGTTGTGCTAGAAGCCAAAGGCAATATTTTTTGTGCAGGAGGTGATTTAAAAGCTATGGCAGGTATAATTGAACCTCATGATTCCACGATACCAGAGCCCAAAAAGCCATTACTTTTCCATGATCTATTTAGTACTTTACACAAACCTCTAATTGCAAAAGTCACTGGCGACGTTTATGCTGGTGGTTTTATGTTTTTAGCTGGTGCAACTTTTGTTATTGCTTCTGATAACATAAAACTAGCCTTACCCGAAGTAAAAAGAGGCATCTTTCCTATGCAAGTTATGGCAGCTTTACTGAATGTAATGCCTGCTCGAAAAGTCATTGATTGGTGCGTGCGCGGGTATCAATTACCTGTTCAAAAAGCATTTGAATATGGCTTAGTTACAGAAGTATGCAAACCTAATATGGTGGATACTGCTATTCAAAATATTTTGAATGAATTAAGGCAAAATTCACCTACTGCCATTCGACTTGGATTGGAAGCTTATGCTCATATTCGACCAAGTCAAAGTGAGCATGAATATTTGGTTGAAATGTTGAAAAAAACAATTGAAAGCAAAGATGGTGTGGAAGGACTGAAAGCATTTCGCGAGAAAAGAAAACCTGTTTGGAAAGGGGAATAAACGTAAAGAAACTAGCTTAAAATAAACCAATCAATATGAATAAGGCACCTCTTGTATCAAAGCAATTATTGATTCCTTTTATTCTAATTACCTCTTTATTTGCACTTTGGGGAATCGCAAATGACTTAACAAATCCAATGGTTTCTGCTTTCAAGAAAGTCATGCCTGAGTTGACTAATGTGCAAGCATCTTTAGTGCAATTCGCTTTTTATTTTGGTTATTTTGTAATGGCGTTACCTGCTGCTCTATTCATTCGAAAATACAGTTATAAATCAGGGATCGTATTAGGTTTAGTCCTTTATGCGACAGGTGCTTTTATGTTTTATCCAGCCGCTGCCTTTGAAGAATATTCTTATTTTCTAATTTCTCTATATGTCATTACCTGCGGTTTGGCATTTTTAGAAACGACTTCTAATCCTTTGATTTTAGCATTAGGCGATAAAGAAACCGCAACCAGAAGATTAAACCTTGCACAAGCCTTCAATCCAGTTGGTTCATTGATGGGTATGGCAATTGCTCAATTTGTCGTTTTAAGCGCCTTACGCTCAGATGATTATTCAGCAGATGCTTATAATGCATTATCAACCGCTGAACAAGCGGCTGTTAGAACCAATGATTTGGACATCATTAGCATACCGTATATTGGGTTAGGGGTGCTCGTAGTTGTAATAATGGTCATTATCCTTTTCACAAAAATACCAGACACTGAAAAGGTCGAGAAAATTTCATTATCTGGTTCTTTCAAAATTTTGCTCGCTAATAAAAGATATGTCCAAGGAGTTATCGCTCAAGCATTTTATGTTGGTGCTCAAATTATGTGTTGGACCTATATTTTTCAATATGTCGACAATATGAATGTTCATCGCCCAGAAGATGCCCAACTAACGGCAACTTACTATAATATCGTCGCAATGGTTTCATTTTTGATTGGTCGTTGGATAGGAACATTTTTGATGAAAAACAATTCGCCTTCGAAGATGCTCATGTATTTTGGATTAGGAGGAGTTATTTGTTCAGCGGGCGCAATTTTACTACCTGGAATGGCTGGTCTTTTTTCATTGATTGGAATATCCGTTTTTATGTCCATTATGTTCCCAACTATTTATGGTATTGCATTAAAAGATATGGGAGACGAAGCAAAAATTGGCTCTGCAGGATTGGTCATGGCAATTGTGGGTGGGGCATTAATGCCGGTTCTTCAAGGATACATTTTGGATTGGGGCGGGAGTGGATTTGCAGACTTGAATATTCTTGGTTTTATTCCCGAGGTGAAATTTTCATTTATTCTTCCTTTAATTTGTCTAGCTATAGTTAGTTATTACGGATATTCAAATTCAAAACAAACCTGATTTTCAAATAATCAACCTTTCTGATGGCTATAAAACGACTTTGTTTTTCATGTGACTTGAAAGATAACCCTGCGCTAATTGAAGAATATAAAACATTTCATGCACCTGGTAATGTCTGGCCAGAAATAACAAAAAGTATCAAAGATGCAGGTATAGTTGATATGCAAATTTATTTAGTTGGAAATCGCCTATTCATGATTATGGAAGTCAACGAAATATTTGATCCTGAACACAAGGCGAAAACGGACGCTCAAAATCCGAAAGTTCAAGAATGGGAAAAATTGATGTGGAAGTTTCAACAAGAATTACCATGGGCAAAATCTGGTGAAAAATGGATGCCCATGGATCAGATCTTTCAGTTAGATTAGACAAAGGTTATCATCTCTTTTTCAAGATGTGGCAACTCATTAAAGCTTAATAAATTGAATTGGCTTTTTGAGAAAAGAAAGGAGGAAAAAGAAGTATTTCGAACTGAAAAATTCATCGCCGCCACCCGTTTCTCATCTCTAATATTCAACGCCTCCGCAGTGATAGAAGATATTGTGCCTCCAGAAGTAAATGTACCAACCGTCTCTCCTTTTCCTGTATTTTCTAAAATTGTATGGAGTCCTTTTTTGACAATGCCTCGAAAATCCTTCCATGATTCTATCCCCTCAATTTCAATATTTCCTTCTACCCATTCATCCATAAAATATTGAAAACTCAAAAGCGTATTTCGTTTTCTTAATGCTGGATTCGCTTTCATTTCTGCATACCATCTTTTTATAGGAGGTACCGTTTCAATCAATTTCGGCATTGCTTCATGTACCCCCTCTGTTCCCGAATGCTCTTTCAATTCATTTAAAAAAACAGGTTTAGGCATTTCGATTTTATTATTTGAAAATATATCCGCAACGATTTCAAAAGTATGTTTTTGTCGTTTCAACGGACCAACGAAAATTTTATCGAAGTGAAAATTTTTATCCACTAAATATTTCCCCAATGCCGCCGACTGTCTTTTTCCTTTTTCAGAAAGTTCGTCATAATTTTCAGCCAAATAAGATGCCTGTGCATGCCGAAAAAAATATAATTTACTCATTCATGAAATATTTTAAAATAGCTTTTCAATTCGGTTCTTTTGGATAGACTGCCAAGCCATTGTACAAAATAATTTTGTTGCTTTGTTCAAATCCTTAAAACGCTCATCAGAAGTTTTCCCGTGATGATAGCGGTAGTATATTTGTTGAACAATGACCGCCAATTTGAACAATCCAAATGCATAATAAAAAACTAGATTATCAATTGAACGCCCACTTTTTTGTGCGTACATCTCAACGATTTCTCGTCGACCTGGGTTACCTTCCATAACAGTCGGCGAAGGCAATCCTTTCACAATCATACCTCCGTCAGAAGCCATTGACCAATATGCAATTGACATTCCCAAATCCATCAAAGGATCTCCCAATGTACACATTTCCCAATCCAAAACTGCTCGAACTTCTTTCCAGGTATCATCTTTAAAAACAACATTATCATACTTATAGTCATTGTGAATTAAACTGTGACTATATTCCTTAGGCTGATTTTTATCTAACCATTGCATGACTCCATGTGCTACTGGAATTTCTTCCGTCGCCGCTTTTAAATATTGTTTTCCCCAATTTAGTACTTGGCGTTCTACATACCCATTCGGGCGACCAAGATCACCCAAACCAACCGACTCATAATCCAAAGCATGTAACTCGACAAAAGTGTTTAACCAACTGTCTGCAATTGTTTTAAAATCTTCTGGTGGAATTTGACGTTTTTTTGCTTCTCTAGCGGACAAGATAATTCCATCAATTTTTTCCATTACATAAAAAGAAGCCCCAATAATATCCATGTCTTCTGTATAAACATAGACTTTAGGAGCTTTAGGAAACCCTTCATTCAAGCCTGATAAAACCTTGAATTCTCGTCCCATATCATGCCCTCTTTTTATTGCTCCAACTGGTGGGCGACGCAGCACTAGTTCTTTACCTTCAATTTTTAAAAGATAGGTCAAATTGGAAAATCCTGTTGAAAATTGGGAAACCTCCAATTCACTTTTTATATCCTCTATGAGTTGATTTTTTTGAAGAAAAACTTTTAGGGATTCTTCTTTGAGTTCTTCGCCTTTTCGTACTTTTTGTGCCATATTAATTCAATAGGATTGATTGATAATGAAATTGCGTGAATATAACTGTAAAGTCAAAATATCTTCTCGATCGTTGAAAAAGATTCATTTTTTTTGACTCACTTATCAGGCGGGATTTAGTAATATTGAGCCCAATTTCTACATCTCCTAAAAAGCCTTTAAAAAGGATAGCGCGTAAAATTATTGAAATGAGTGAAAATCAAAATACAATACCTACATATTTAAATCAGCTCAATGATATTCAACGAAAGGCAGTGACCGAAACAGAAGGTCCCGTTTTGGTAGTTGCAGGACCAGGGTCTGGAAAGACGAGGGTTTTGACCTTTCGGATTGCTCATTTAATTCAAAAAGGTGTCGCACCTTGGGATATTTTAGCCTTGACCTTTACGAATAAGGCGGCAAGAGAGATGAAAGAGAGGATAGAAAAAGTCGTGGGTCCTCGTGCCAATCGAGTTTGGGCTGGAACGTTTCACTCTATTTTTGCACGAATATTAAGAGTTGAGGCAGAAAAAATCGGCTACCCCTCCAATTTCACTATTTATGATTCTGACGATACAAAGAGTGTCATTTCTGCGATTATAAAAGAAATGAACTTGAATAAAGAACATTATAATACGAATGCTATCCGTTCAAGAATTTCTTCCGCTAAAAGCAATTTAATAACACCAAAATTATATGAAAATGATCCCCAGTTAATGGCAGAAGATCAGATGGCAAAGCGTCCATATGTCCAAAAGATTTATACAAAATATGTGGCTAGATGCAAGCGCGCAGGAGCTATGGATTTTGACGATTTGTTATTTCGGCTATTTGAATTATTACAAAAACATGAAGACGTCCGAAAAAAATACCAAGAGCGCTTCAAATATATTTTAGTCGATGAGTTTCAGGATACAAATCATTTGCAATATTCGATTGTCAAAAAGTTAGTTAATGGTGAAAATAAACCACGAAACATCTGCGTGGTAGGAGATGATGCTCAAAGTATTTACGCCTTCCGTGGTGCCACCATCCAGAACATTTTAGACTTTGAAAAAGACTACAAACCTCATGGCATTCAGGTTTTTAAATTAGAGCAAAATTATCGTTCAACAGAGCACATTGTAAAAGCCGCAAATGAGGTTATCACACATAATCGAAACCAAATTCAAAAGACAATTTGGAGTGATAAAGGCAGTGGGAGTCAGATTAAAGTCATCAAGACAATGTCTGACACGGAAGAAGGGAAGCGAGTCGCCGATACCATTGTCGAACAAAAAACACGTCATCATTTAAGCAACAAAGAAATTGCCATTCTATACCGAACAAATGCTCAATCACGGGTTTTTGAAGAATATTTAAGACGCTATAACATTCACTATAAAGTATTTGGAGGGCTTTCTTTTTACCAAAGAAAAGAGGTGAAAGATTTGATTGCTTATTTGAGATTAGTCATAAACCCAAAAGACGAGGAAGCCTTGCGTCGAGTTATTAATTTTCCAAGAAGAGGAATTGGGAAAACAACAATTGAAAAGATAAGTGCTTTGGCGGATGCTAAAAGTATGACGATGTGGGAAGTCATGATTCATGTGCAAGCGAGTACAAAAGCTAGAAATTCGATCGCGGGATTTAAAGCTATGATTGAGCTTTTTCAAAAAAAAGCAGAAACAGGAAATGCTTATGAGGTCGCAATTATGGCTGCCAAACAATCAAAATTGGTTGATTTACTGAAACAAGACACCACAATTGAAGGAATTAATCGACTCGAAAATGTAAACGCTCTTTTGGACGGTATCAAAGAATTTACTGAAGACAATACCATTCAAGTAGATGAGAATTCGAATGACAAGTCTCTTACCGCCTATCTTCAAAACATTGCTCTTTTAACGGACCAAGATGAGAAGTCAAACAGTGAAGATTATGTTACGCTGATGTCTGTTCACGCAGCAAAAGGACTGGAATTTAAATCAGTTTTTGTAGTGGGAATGGAGGAACAATTGTTCCCCAGTTTTATGGCTTTAAAAAGCGATAGCCCTGATGGATTAGATGAAGAACGAAGGCTCTTTTATGTCGCGATTACGCGTGCCGAAGCTTTTTTGACTTTAAGTTATGCCGCAAGTCGGTACAAGTTTGGAAAGCAACAATACAACGAACCGAGTCGATTTTTAGACGAAATTGATATCTCTCATTTAGATAATAATAGCGCATATGGACGAAGTTCAAGGGCTCAAATGGGAAATTATGGGCGTGAATCAAAACCTGCCGCTCCTTCACGCGCTGGCGTTTCTGGCAACTTTAAAAGAACTGGCACCGCCGTTACACCATCCTTAAAGGTTGATCCAAAAACTTTTAAACCTAGTCCCAGTCAAAATATCCAAAATGGGATGCGTGTCCTGCATATGCGCTTTGGCGAAGGTAAAGTGATGGCAATTGATGGAATAAATGATAAACGTGTCGCAACTATCTTTTTCAAAAGTTTACCTGATGATCAACAAAAAAGGATCATGTTGAAATTTGCAAAATTGCAAATCCTGAACTAGCGGTATTCAAAAGGAGTAGTTCTAAATTTTATTATTTGGAACTACTCCTTTTGAACCAGCTTCCCAAGTCCTACAATCGCGAAACAAACCGCCAAAACTAAAATAAAAGGCTCAAACCCGAGTGCCAATTCAGAAGGTAGCCAACCATAGAAAAACCCAATTAAAAGTAGTTCACCAATAACGATGGACGCAATGGCAAAACGATTATCGGTTCCTCCCCATCTTACCGTAGCAAGTGTCACAGGAAATAAAACAGACAACCCACTAAATGCTAATTTCCCCATATCAAAAATAGTGTCAAAAGGATTGGCTGCAATGGCTAACCCAATTAATGCGAAGACAACCACCCAAATTCTTCCAATTTTTACTTGCTCTTTCAACTCAGGCTCTTCTTTAACAAATGACATATAAAAATCACGTGTTGTGATTGTACTCAATGCCAATAATTGCGAATCTAATGTGGACATAAAAGCAGCCAAGGCACCTGTCATTATCAAGGCTGCAAACCATTCTGAACTATGATTAATCAGCATCATTGGCAAGATCTGGTCAGCTTCTTTACCTACCAGATCTGGATAACTAATATGACCTAAGACACCAATAATAACAGGAAAAATTGAAATTATTAATGGGGCAAGTGCATAGAGGAAAGCCGATTTTTTCAAATGACTTAAATCTTTGGCAATGTAAAAACGCATAAAAATTTGTGGAAACATCGGAATACAAAACACCCAAAAAATCAACCAACTAAACCATTTTTGAGGGGTATAAATTCCACCCATACCTTCTCGATTAAATAGCTCCGGACTTTGTTCAAAAACTTGCAAATTGGCTGCTGTTAAACCTCCTAAATCTTTACTTACTACAACTACCGCTGAAAACATTAAGACAATGGCGAGCAACCCTTGCTTTAAATCTGTCTTAGCTACACTTTGCATACCCCCAAGAAAAACATAAATAATAGTGAAGAGTGTGAGAATAAACGCTCCCCAAAAGTAAGAGATATCTCCACCGGTAATACTTTCTAAAATATACCCTGCTCCCACAATTTGAAGTGCTAAATATGGAAATGTAAAAAGCAACATGATCCCAGAAAACAACAATCTTAACGTATTACTTTTTGTCTTTCCATATATCAATTCAGAGGGCGTTATGTAACCGTTTTCTTTACCTAGTTTCCAAATTTTGGTTCCAATCAAGAAAAAAGAGAGACACGCAAATGCCGTCCCAAATGCCATCACTGTATAATACGCATAGCCTGTCCGATAACCCTCTCCAGCGAATCCAAGAAAATAAAAAGCGCTAAAATTGGTCGCTAAAATGGTAAAAAATAGCGTAAGCGTTGTAAGGTTTCGATTGGCTAGGAAATAACCTTCTGGAGTCGTGTTCACTTGTTTAGAGCCCATTAGGCTACCTATAAAAACTAAGGCAATATAGGCGAGTAGTATTATATAAACCATTCTCTAATTAAAGTTGGATGAATGAATTGCAATAGTTAGAAAGAACTATTCTTTCCAATATTTTTTTGAAAAAAAAATGAAAATTAGCAGGAAAACGATATGCACATCAACAAACCAAAAAAGCCACTCAGGCATACCTAAAAATCCAATTTCGGGTTTACTTTGATTCCACAAATAATCTTGTGTCAATAAGAATATCAACATAAATCCGAAGACCCAAAGCCAACCATTGCTATGTTTTGTTTTTTCCATTTTGAATTGAATTATATCCTATCTACCAATCTTCTAAGATGCGGGACACATTAAGAAGTATGCACACAAATTAGGAAATTATTTTTCTCAATCCCTTAATTTTTTCCAACTTTACTTAATATTACTATTCTTTAGAAATTAACTTTTTACCAACCCGGGATGCATCATGATAGACATCATAAAAAGAAAACTTCAAGATCTAAAAATTGGCGAAATCGTTCCAATAGAAGAATTTAGAAAAGCACAAACTTATTATCTAAATGGAGATTGTCAATTGTTAACCCAAGCACAACTGACTTATGATTTCGCAATTATGGAAACAGTCATGAATCAGGGAATGCAATTTTTGGCAGGTTTCTATAAAATGTCAACAGGAAAAGAAATGACCTCAGGACAACAAAAAGTGGAAATTGACAAAGAAACAGGTGAAGTCGTTATGCGATTTAAATTAGATATTTAATGTTCTCCATTAGATTTTCTTATACGACTAAATCTAATGGAGGTTACTTATGAACTTTTTTCTATGCTTTACGAACAAATTCAAGATGCGGTACAATTCATCCAAAGTAAAACCGACTTTAAACCCGAAATAGGGATTATTTTGGGAACGGGTTTAGGAAATTTAACGGACGATATTGAGGTCGTTTCAGAAATTAATTATTGGGAAATTCCACATTTTCCTATCTCAACAGTTCAAAGCCATAAAAGCAAATTTGTCTTCGGAAAATTAGGTGGAAAATCAGTCATCGCCATGGCTGGGCGCTTTCATTATTATGAAGGTTATTCGATGACACAAGTGACCTTCCCTGTTCGAGTAATGAAATTTTTAGGTATAAAAAAATTAATAGTTTCTAATGTTTCAGGAAGTACCAATGCAGCTATCGAAGCAGGAGATATTTGTATTATTAGAGACCATATCAATCTTCAACCAGAGAATCCATTGCGCGGTTTAAATGATAAAAGATTAGGCCTTCGATTTCCAGACATGATGAATCTTTACGATTCAGAAATGAGAAAAAAAGCTCGACAAATTGCCAAAAAAAATAATATTCAAATTCACGAAGGTGTCTACATCGGATTGCAAGGTCCAAACTTGGAAACTCCCGCAGAATACAATTTTTTGAATATTATTGGAGGTGATTTGGTTGGTATGTCTACTGTGCCCGAAGTCATAGTTGCCCGACATTCAAATTTGAAAATTTTTGCAATTTCGGTTGTTTCAAATAAATGTTTCCCTTTGGATGAAATTAATGAAACGACTGTTGAAGAGGTTATTGCTTTAGCCAATCAAGCGGAGCCTAAAATGCGATTAATCGTTACTGAATTATTGAAAGACCTTTAACACAATCAGCCAAAAATCATTTTAGGGAGTAGAAAACAAATAACCTACCCATTTCACCTGCTCTTTTTCCTTCATTTTTCGTTAAAAATACTCACCATACCTATTGGTATGTCTGCGTTTTTTGCCTCGACTGAATAAAAAATAGCTGTACAAAATTTGGGTACCTTATTTATTTCCTACTCCCTTACGCAAAATTATCACCTTCTTACTCATACCCTTTTTGCTAAATTTGCGAATCATTTAATAATTCAATATCAATATGAAGTATATTTCTTTGTTGGCGGTCTTAAGCCTTTTTGTGTTTTCAATTACAATAAATGCCCAATCCAAAATTACCGTAGAGGATATTTATGCGAGTGGAAAATTCAGTGAAAAATCTGTTTCTACTTTTAATTTCATGAAGGATGGAAAACATTATTCCCGATTAGAAAACAACAAAATTGTCAAGTTCGATTTGACAACAGGAGAGCCTATTGGAACAATATTTAACCCAGACAACATCCCGGAAAACACCAATTTTAATGGACAAATCGATTCTTATACATTTAGCTCAGATGAGTCAAAAATTTTGATTACGTCCGAAACTGAAAAAATTTATCGCCATTCCACTCGAGCAAAAACTTTTGTTTGGGATTTAAGATCAAAGAATTTATTACCTGTCTTTACAGAAGCAAAAGTTCGATTAGCAACCTTTAATCCGGCAGCAGATAAAGTTGCCTTTGTAGTCGCTAATAATATATACTATAAAAATTTCCGCACAGGAGAAACAAAGATCATAACTGAAGATGGCAAATGGAATGAAATAATTAATGGTGCCACAGATTGGGTTTATGAAGAAGAGTTCGGTTTTGATCAAGGCTTTGAATGGTCGCCTGATGGAAAAAGAATAGCCTTTTATCGTTTTGACGAAAGTGCTGTTAAGGAATTCACGATGACCAATTATCGAGATGAAATGTATCCTGAATATGTCACTTTTAAATATCCAAAAGTAGGGGAGGATAACGCAAAAGTTACCATACATTTTTATGATTTAGAGTCAGAAAATACACGAATGGTAATAATGGCGAACCCCATGGAATATGTGCCTAGAATCAAATGGACACAAGACCCTGAGGTTTTATGTGTTTTTAATATGAATCGCCATCAAAACAAATTAGAACTAATATTGGCTGATGCCAAATCAGGCAATACTAGCGTTTTGTTAACCGAAGAGAGTAAATGGTATATTGATATTCATGATAATTTGACTTTTTTGAAAAATGGAAAACAATTCCTTTGGACAAGCGAAAGAGATGGTTGGAATCATATCTATTTGTATAAAATGAATGGAGCGCTAGACCGCCAATTGACAAAAGGAGAATGGGAAGTCACTAGTTTTTATGGCATGGATGAAGAAAAAGGCTTGGCTTATTATCAAGCAGCTAAAGAATCGCCTCTTCAAAGAGAGATTTATATGACAGGTTTGAAAGGACGTACTAATAAAATGAGTACCCAATCCGGTTGGAACCAAGCTCAATTCAGTAGTACTTTTGATTATTTCGTCTTGGATTATTCAACACATAATATACCTCCTGTTTATACTGTTTTCGAACGAAAAGGTAATGAAGTACGAGTGATTGAAAATAATGCGCAAGTTCAAAAAGTTCAAAAAAGTGTTGAAGCCTTACCCGTCGAATTTTTCAGTTTTAAAACAGAAGACAACGTTTCACTAAATGGCTATATGATTAAACCGGCCAACTTTGATGAAAACAAAAAACATCCTGTATTCATGTACCAATATAGTGGCCCTGGCAGCCAACAGGTTGTAGACAGATGGCAAGGTAGAAGGTATTATTGGTGGCTCCAAATGTTAGCACAAGAAGGGTATGTCGTAGCTTGTGTAGATGGTCGCGGAACAGGTGCAAGAGGGGAAGAGTTCAAAAAAATGACCTATTTGGAATTAGGCAAATTAGAGACGATTGACCAAATAGAAGCCGCAAAATATTTGGGTGGACTTTCATATGCTGACCCAAATAGAGTAGGTATTTTTGGATGGAGTTATGGCGGATATATGTCTTCCCTTTGTATTTTAAAAGGAAATGATGTTTTTAAAGCAGCCATTGCTGTCGCTCCAGTGACAAGTTGGAAATGGTACGACTCTATTTACACAGAAAGATATATGCGAACCTTAAAAGAAAACGAAAATGGCTATACTGATAATTCACCTATTTATTTCGCAGATAAATTAAAAGGCAATTATCTTTTAGTACATGGAATGGGGGATGACAATGTTCATTTTCAACATACTGCTGAAATGTCAAATGCGCTAATTAATGCAAACAAACAGTTTGATACCTATTTCTATCCTAATCGAAACCACGGTATCTATGGTGGCGTCACTAGACTTCATTTGTTTAATAAAATGACAAGCTTTTTGGAAGAAAACTTGAAGAATGATAACTCTCCAGTAGGGCAAGTAAAACCATAAAAAATATGTCCTTCAAAAACAAAAGCCGCTACTTTTCATGAAAGGTAGCGGCTTTTGTTTTTGAAGATTCGGCTCAATCATCAGGTTCTTTTCCACTTGTACTTTTATTAATCCTTTTGGCAAAAACTGGAAAACTAACTGTTGTATAATGGCTATATCTTGAGTCAGTCAAAAGCGGAAATTGATATTCACCTACAAAACTCGTAAAAAACGCATTCAATTCTTTTGTATCAACATTTCTAGAATTTGGCTTTAAGTGATAACCAATATGATCAATTGAACCTTTTGAATCCCAGAAAACATGAATCCAAACTTTCACTCCTCTTAAATCATATGTAATTTGTTTAGCATAGGCTTCCATCTCCAACATCATACTTATCCATTTCTCAAAAGCTACCTTAAGATCATTATCACAGACAGCTAATAATTGATTATATTCAGATATGGTTTTTTCATATACATCTTCGTGACTACCTAGAACAAAAACCTTTGGTAGTGCTTCCTTCTGGTCGCCTCCTCGCAAGGCATATTGACCATTAACAAAGGCGGGTAACATAATCAACAAAATACTGAAACAAATATTTTTCACCAAAAATGTCATACTCCTTTTTTCAAAATTTAATGCTTATTTAGTGTTGAATGGTCAAATAATGTGATTTTTTGCCTGACTAGACAAAGCGAAAATACAAATTTTAGATAACCAATGCCTGATTTTAGATGAACGACAATAAAACATACAACTTTTATAGTGCATAAGTCCTTATTTTGCAAGATGTTATGCTGAGTGAATTATATCGGTATTGTTTAAAAAAACATTTCCCGATTAAATGAGAAAACAAAATTAATATGGTCATTGACGCAATACTCGGAATCCTAGTTCTTTGGGGCTTTTATATCGGTTTCTCAAGAGGTATTATTAAAACTGTTTTTACTGTTATTTCTTATGCTTTCGGAGTAATGGCAGTAATAAAGTTCGGAAAACCTGCCACTAATTTTTTAAAACAAGCTTTTAATACAGATGAAGCTTATATGTTCATTGCCGGTTATTTACTTGCCTTTTTTCTAACCATGATTATTATTAGGTTGATTGCCCAAAGTTTGGAAGGCTTATTAAAAACCGCAAATATTAACGTCATCAATCAAGTCGCTGGAGGAATATTATTTGCTTCTCTAAATGTTTTAATATACAGTGCATTAATATGGTTTGGAACTCAATCCCATCTAATATCTGATAAGTCTATTGAGGAGTCCAAAACTTATGTTTATCTAGAACAATTTCCAGCAAAGATGCGGCATTTTTGGGATGTTGTAAGCCCAACTTTCAAACAATTTTGGGATCATTCTGCTGAAGAGATGGATAGGTGGAAAGACAAGTTGGATACAGAGAGGACTGAATCTGAACCAGTCATCCGAGACTTAGATGAAGATACAGAAACAAGTAATTAATTTTAAGTCGATTTTTATAAAGTGGGAAAGTTTTTAAAAATATCGTCTTAAATATCTGACAACACTTTTCACATTTTCAAAAACATATGTGGCAGTGGCATGATCAACAATTGAATCTTCTTCAGATTCGTGTGTATATAAGTTGTGAATATCAACTACATCTGTTGTGATCGCCATCATTAAAAGCCGACGTTCGGAATAAGGAATACTACAGTTTCTATTATGCTGAACGAGGTATTTACTAATACAAACAGACATTTTTCTTAGATTCTCTTTCTCTATTTCGGTAGGAATTTTAGTTGTAATGAAAGACCTATAATAACGTTTCAAGAGCCGGTTAGCTAGCTTAAGTGCTAGATTATATCTTCCTTTTATTATAGAACCCTCTATTCTCGACAGATATTTATTTATATTATCATTACTCCAATCCATTTCTATTTATAGTTTCCAATTGGTCGGTTTAATAATTTGATTTGGTTAAGAACGATTCTCATCAGCAAATAGCTGCATTGAATACAAAATTAATTTAACGCAAAATTAATGAAACTAATTTGCTAAAGCGATAAAGGTTTGGATGATAAAGTAAAAAAAGCTATAAAAGTTCATCCAATTACCATAAATGCACGTTTCTTAGAAAAATTATGGAAAAGAAACAGAACCTCCAATGGTATTTCTTAATGCACCCGTAACAGAATTTAAACAGTTAGGAACTCTTTCCAACCTTAATACGCCCATTAATCCCATCAAAATGGCTTCCTTAAACAAAATGATTTTTTCATCAGGAATCAACCATTTAAAGTTTCCAGTTTCTTGAAGTAACAACTTCATTCTTTCTATTAAAAAATTATTCAAAGCACCTCCACCCGTAACCAAAATTTGATATTCATTTTTATTCAATTTTTCCCTCTCTATTAAAAGTGCAATTGACTTTCGAGTTTGAAAGGCAATTTGATCACAAACCGTCCTTAATTTATTTTGAACAGAATCTTCAAATTCAAAAACTGTTTTCACCATTTCTTCTTGAACCCATTGATTGGAAAGTGATTTAGGGTAAGGTTTATCGAAATATTCTAACTCATTTAATTGATTAAAAAGCAATTCATTGAATTGCCCCTCCCTCGCAATGACTCCATCCTCATCAAAATCTAAATCCATTAAATTGGCTAAGGCATTTAATATTTGATTCGCTCCGCCAATATCAAATGCTAAGAATTTTCCATCCGCATTACAAGAAACATTCGCAATACCTCCAATATTTATAAAAAAATCAAACTCAGAAAAAAGCATTTTATCCGCAATTGGCGCAACAGGTGCACCTTCGCCAAACATGGCAATGTCTTGCGTTCGAAAATCGTGAATGACTGGAATACCAACATTAGCTGCTATTGCAGCACCATTTCCGATTTGGGCAGTAAATCTTTTTTCTGAATCATGAAAAATGGTATGTCCATGAGATGCAATTGCCTCTGGTTTGATTTGATGTTTTTTCAAAAAACCCTGAATCAATTCTCCCAAATAATACCCAAAATAGGTATCTGTCTGAGCATAAATTCGAGCATTTTGGAAAGGTAAGCCTAGAAGACGCTCTGCCCATTTATCAGAAAAAGGAATCGTTTCCGCTTCCAATAATTCCCAATTAGAAACTGAAACTTCTTTCTTATTTTTTCGCTCAAGTTGAAATTCACAAAACGCAATATCAAGACCATCCAATGAACTCCCTGACATCAAACCAATAACTCGATAAGTTTTGGATTTCATACGGGCCATTTATTTTTTTAAAGTAATCGTGAATTCTGCGACTGCTTTTATTTTTTCTTCATTCAATAAGCCTTCAAAAGGAGTCATCGTATTTCTTCCTTTTGTAATTACTGCAATTCTTTCGTCAAGACTCAATATAGAACCAGTCAAATCATGAGCTCCACTAGCGCCCATATCTCCATACAAACCATGACAAGTCACACAGTAAGTTTTATAAATTTTTCCTCCATCAATTTTTTTTGCTTTAGATGCGCTTTGCGCCGTTTGTTGTGGCTTTTTATCATCACCATTTCCACAAGCGAAAATGGTTAAACCAATCACAAAAAGGATGAGTAAATTCTTCATGTTATTTCTTTTCAAATATTTTGAATATGTAATTAAATTCGTTTTTTGTATCTTTATCATGGGACTCGCAATAAGTTTCGTCCCAATTTTTAAAATCAATTTTTGGGAAAAAAACATCTCCTTCCACTTCCAAATCTACCTCTGTTAAATAAACTTTATCCCAAAGGTGCTCACTTTGTTTATAAATTTCACCTCCGCCAATAATAAATGCTTCTGTTTCACCTCTATTATCTGCCAAATCCAACGCTTCTTGGATAGAATGAGTAACCAAACAACCTGAAGCAACATAAAAAGGATTTCGAGTTATGATAACATTTGTTCTTTTAGGAAGTGGTCGTCCAATTGATTCATAACAATTTCGCCCCATTATTATATGATGACCTAAAGTAGTTTTCTTGAAATATTTCAAATCGGCTGGCAAATACCAAGGAATTTGATTGTCTTTTCCAATGACATAATTGTTCGCCACTGCGACTATTGTTGATACAATCATGGTAACTTACTTATCAAATTGGCTTCAAGCATTTGTGTTTCTCTCCAAACACGACTAGAAGCAATTTCTTTATTCAAATATTGTTCAATTAATAAACTTGCAATAGGCGCTGCAAATCGACCGCCACCTCCGGCGTTTTCAACATAAACAGCAATCGCAATTTTTGGGTTTTCTACAGGTGCAAAAGCAATAAAAGTTGAATGATCTTCCCCTTGGGGGTTCTGAACGGTCCCTGTTTTACCAGCCATAATTATCCCTGGAATTTTCGATCCACGAGCAGTCCCACTCTCTACAACATCTATCATCCCATTAATTACTGGTGGAAAATGTGAGGCATCTATTTCAACAGAATTCCGTTCTAAATACTTCGCATCTATCTGCGAACCATCCTTAAACCCTTTAGCTAAATGTGGGGTGAAAAAATAGCCCTTATTCGCAAGAATGGCAGCAAGATTTGCCATCTGTACAGTCGTCAATTGCATCTCCCCTTGTCCAATACCCAATGACATAATCGTCGGAGACTTCCAGCCTCCTTTATTTTTTGGATATAATTTATTGTAGTAGTTAACGGTAGGAACATTTCCTTCTTTTTCTTGTGGAAAATCAATACCCAAACTATACCCTAATCCAAATTGATAAAGATATTTAGTAAATGTTTCAAGACCAGGTTCTGGTTTATAAAAACCCTCTAATTCGACAATTTCCCGAAACGTTTGAAAGAAATAAGAATTACAAGAATATTGAATTGCCCGCCCTACTGTTGTCGCTATTGGATGGTTACGACATTTTCTAACATCATTATTGTATGTATAAAATCCAGGGCAATAAATATATCTACTAGGAGTCGTTACTTTTTCTTGCAGGGCAATCAAGGCAACCACTGGCTTAAAAATAGAACCAGGAGGATATTTTGCCATAGTAGCCCTATTAAAAATAGGCTTTAATGAATCTTGAGCCAATTTTGAATAAGCTTCCCCTCTTCCTCTATTAATTGTCAATAAATTCGGGTCATAAGAAGGGGTACTACTCAAAACTAAAATTTCTCCTGTATTAGGCTCTATAGCAACTATCGCCCCAATCTTATTCTTCATCAACTCCTCTGCATACCCCTGTAATTCAATATCAATTGATGCGACTAAATCACTTCCTGAGATGGCTAATGTATCTTTCTTTCCATCCATAAATTTTCCAACATCTCTTCCTCTATTATCTTTCAAAACGAACTGTCCACCTTTTTTACCTCTCAAGTCAGATTCATATTGTCTCTCAAGACCACTGGCTCCTATATAATCACCTGCCACATAAATTTTCTTCCCTTTTTCTAAGTCTTCATTATTTACTTCCTGAATATAACCTAAAACATGTGCAGCGTTTCGGTGAGGATAAACCCTCACATTCCTAATTTGAACATCAAAGCCTGGAAATTCATAAAGGCTTTCTTGAAATAGTGCATAAGTTTCAGAAGATACTTTATTCAAAAAAACAAAAGGCTTAAATTTACTAAATCGCCTATCTGTTCTAAAATTTTTATTCAAACGCTCTTTAAAGGACTCCTTCGTAATTCCTAGAATATCACAAAATTTGATCGTATCCATTGCTGGATCAATCTGATTGTAAGTCACCATTACATCATAAACAGGGTTATTATTAATCAATAATTTTCCTTTCCTATCATACATTAACCCCCTCGAAGGATAAAGGGTAGATTTACTCATAGCCGTGGCTTCTGCCTCTACGGCATATTTATCATTCAAAATCTGTAAATCAAATGCTTTAAATATGAGCAGCCCAGCGACTAAAGAAAAAACCGCCTGAAGAATAAATTGTCTATTTTGAAAATGATCTATCACTGCTTATTCATTATTTTTTGATCACTCTGCGGGATCGAATAATATTTGATGTATGATAATGAAAATCATTGAAGCTATTAATGCAACACCTGTTTTTATCAAAATATTGACGATAAAAACAGGTGAAAATGCTTCAACAGAAAAATAAAAGAAAAGATGAATCAACTCTAACGTCAAAGAATATTTAATGTACCAATTTGATCCTAATCTTTTTTTCGTTGGACTATGATTTGCGTTATAACCAGCTCTTGGTTCAAAATAATTTAGTACAACTGGCCTAACAAATGCCGTAAAAACAGAGGCACTCGTATGAACTCCTGGAGTTGCATAAAATAGATCAACAATTAGCCCTAAAATAAAAGCAAGAAAAATAACCAAAGGCTTTGGAGTCCGAAGAGGCAATAAGAAAATAAAAATTGGATAAAGAATGATATTGAAATAGGGAAAAGTAGCCCAATCGTTTCCAATATTTTGCAAAACTAATCCTTGCAAAAGTACAAGAATTACAAACCGAAAAGCATTGACCGTTATCGTACTATTCATCATTAATTATCTGTTCGAGTTCCAATTGTTCAGCCCGCATTAGGTTTGTCACAATATAAACATATTTCAAAGTACTAATGTCCTCATTTAAGTTTATTGTAATCGTATGCGCACCTTTCCCCTGTTCAATCCACGAAGAATCAACCGTCCCTACAACTAAACCCTCTGGAAACATAGCAGAGTAACCACTGGTCAATACCGTATCTCCTCTTTCAATTGGTTGAATATGTTTTGGAATGTTTTCAAGATTCATTTTTAGTGGATTGAGATCTTTCCAAATCAAAGATCCATGTGCATTTTGATTTTTCAACGCTGAACTTACTCGCGTCTGGCGATGCAAAATAGACATGACTAAACAATGCTTTTTTCTTACCTCAATTACAATTCCGACAATCCCATTATCAGTGATAACTGCAGAATGTTTCTCAATTCCGTCTTCCGTTCCTCTATCCAAAATTAAATAATTATGGTTTTTATGAATAGAATTTTTAATGACTTTTGCCGACTGTAAGAGATATTGTTGGAAGGGCGCATCATCAAAAACAGAAACCTCTTTATCTGTATAGTCAATATCTAAACTAATTAATAATTGTTTAAATTTTGAGTTCTCTTTCCTAAGACTATCGGCCTCTGTTTCTAAGGAAAAATGATAAGAAATTGCATGTGATTTATCCTCAAAATATTGGGATAGATGGCTTAAGGAGTTGAAAAAAATCGCCTTTTGTTCTTTGTTATATTGAACAACCATAAAGAATGCTATACCTTCCAATAAAAGAAAAAGGAAGAGTCCTCCAAATCTGAAAAAAAGCTGAATCAGCCTTCGCATAGCTTTTCGTAAATTTCTATTTTATCAAAGTTTGATGTTCAAAGTTTATGAGAAAAGCATCCAACTTTTTTAAACACTCTTACGGTCTATAAGGAAAGAAAATCTGTCTGTATTTTTTAAAGCAATCCCTGTCCCTCTAACTACCGCTCTTAAAGGATCTTCAGCTATATGAACAGGCAGCTTCGTTTTCGTACTTATTCTTTTGTCCAATCCTCTTAATAATGCGCCTCCTCCTGTCAAGTATAAACCAGTTTTGTAAATGTCAGAAGCTAACTCAGGCGGTGTAGACTCCAATGCTTTTAAAATTGCATCTTCCACTTTTGATATTGATTTGTCTATCGAATGGGCAATTTCATTATAACTGATAGTGGTTTGCTTTGGAATTCCCGTCATTAAATCTCGTCCATTAACCGCATAATCAGGTGGTGGATTTTCAAGCTCATGTAATGCAGACCCAACGTTAATTTTAATTTGCTCAGCTGTTCTTTCACCAATCAAAATATTATGTTGACGTTTCATGTAACTCATAATGTCTGCTGTAAATTCATCGCCTGCTGTGCGTATGGATTGGTCACAAACGATTCCTGAAAGTGCAATTACAGCAATCTCCGTTGTCCCTCCTCCAATATCAATGATCATATTTCCAATAGGTTCTTCGACCTCCAGTCCAATTCCTAATGCCGCCGCCATTGGTTCATGAATTAAATATGTTTCTTTAGAGTCCACATGATCTGCCGAATCGAAAACAGCTCTTTTTTCTACTTCTGTAATTCCAGAAGGAATACAAATTACCATTTTCATGTGTGAAAAAAACTTTCTACGATTCCCTATTAAGTTTATCAGACCTTCAATCATACTTTCAGCAGCTTGAAAGTCGGCGATCACACCATCCTTCAGAGGTCTGATGGTCTTAATGTTTTCGTGCGTTTTTTCGTGCATTTGCATTGCCTTTTTTCCCACGGCAATGACCTCATTTGTTCTTCTATCTACAGCTACGATAGAAGGCTCATCTATCACAACTACCCCATCTTGAATAATTAGTGTATTGGCAGTACCTAAATCAATAGCTAATTCTTGTGAGAAAAAATTAAAAAGTTTCATTAATGAGTTTTCTCTAATTTATAGATTTTCAAAAAACGGTCGGATGTTAGGATATTATTATTATATTTTTAGTGCGTAAAAAACCGTTTTTGAAATGTTTTTCAATATTGATATTCTTTTAAAGCGATCTGCTAACGAATTTCAATTCATAGCATTTCTATCATTTCGCTTTAATACATTACGCTACAAAAGAACTCAAATTTTATGTAAAAGAAAAATTTTCATGTGATTGTGAACAAGTTTGACCTTTACTGTTGAATTCTTAAAATATTAAGGACCAACGACTACTTCCCACATCTGATTTTTATTCAAATATTTTCTTGCCAATTCTCTAATATTATCAGGGGAAATAGTTTTTATGGTTTGAACTAATGCCTCAAACTCCGTCAAAGCTATGTCCTCCATTGAATGTGCTTTTATGATTTCAGAAACATTAAATGGACCATCTAATGATGTCAATAAATTTCCTAACAAATAATTACGTACCATAGATAATTCGCCTTCGTTAACTAGGTCGTTCTTAAGTATATCAAACTCTTTATATATCTCTTCTATTGTAGCATTTGCAAATTCATTTCCGACTTCTGTTCCCACATAAAAACAACCATCATAAAACATCGAATCTATCGTTGAGTAAATATTATAAGTATACCCTTTATCTTCTCGAATATTCGTCATCAACCTAGAACCAAAATATCCTCCTAGAATCGTATTTAAGACATAAAGTCCTTTGAAATCAGGATGATGTTTATTCACCATTCGGCTTCCGATTCTAATAGCCGTTTGAAGAGGTGCTGGCGGTTGAATCTTTATTTTTGTAGCCCTGTCAACATGCGTTTTTATTTGTGGTTTTTGAACCGCTCCTTTTCGGATTTTTTGACCTAAAACTTTATTAACCATGTCAATTATCTCATGGTCAATTTTGCCGCTCAAGAAAATTTTGCAATTTCCTGAAGCAAAATTTTTATAAAAGTGCTTTTTCAAATCTTCTGTACCTATATTATTATACATTTCTGGCTCACTATTGTAGCCATAGGGTTTATCTTTTCCAAAAATAAATTCCGTCACTTTTCGATAAGCTACTACATCATTCCGAGTCAAATCAACTTGTAATCGTTGTTGATTACGTTTTTTAAATAACTGCAACTCATGCTCGGGGAAAATAGGTTCAGAAAGCATATCTCCAACAACTGGGAGTAATTTATCAAAGTGCTTTTTTAAAGAAAACAACAAAATATTTGAAGTGTCTAAGCTGACAGGAACGGAAAGTGTTCCTCCATAAAAATCTGTCAGTTCAGCAATTTGAGAGGCTTTATAATTTCTTGTGCCTTCTTTAAGCATACCAGCTGTTGCTCTTGATACTAATTGTTTATCTTCAAAAGGTCGTCCTGCGTAAAAAATAACCTCTAATTTAACAATGTCCTGAGTCCCCATATTTGTAACATAAACAGGAATTCCATTATCCAATTGAAGGACTGTTGGTTGAGGTAATTTCAAATTTTTAATTTCCTGAATTTCAGGAGCAATCACTCTATTTGGCATCTGCATTTTCAATTTAAGAGCGCAAAGATAGGACGAGATTTTAATTTAAAAGAGATGTTTTTTAAAGTTGAGTGATTTAATTATAAGGAAAGCCTTTTTATCTTTTAAGTTATCCACATTATGTTGGTTTTTAAATCTCAAAATGTAGGTATTAAGCTTTATTTTTGTGGCAATCTATTAAAAAAGAATCACTTATGAAATTTAGTGTATCATCGAACGAATTATTAAAACAACTGCAAATTGCAGGAGGGGCAATTGGTTCAAGCCCAGTGTTACCGATTTTAGAAGACTTTCTCTTCAAAATTGAAGATAACAAGCTCATTATATCAGCAACAGATTTAGAAACTTCCATTACAACACAAATTGATGTAATGTCTGATGCCAACGGAATAGTTGCTGTACCTGCAAGAATCCTTTTGGACACATTGAAGGCTTTACCAGAACAACCCATCACCTTTAATGTGAATGATGAAAACTTTGGAATCGAAATTACTTCGGCTTATGGTAAATATAAATTAGCCGGTGAAAACGGTCAGGACTTTCCAAATATTCCTGAACCAGATGGAGTAGATTCTGTGAGTTTAAATGCCCCAACCTTGACTAATGCGATTGCAAAAACGCTTTTTGCGACGAGCAATGACGAGTTAAGACCAGCAATGACAGGTGTTTATTTTCAGGTTGATTTTACCAAATTGATTGTCGTTGCAACAGATGCACATAAATTAGTAAAATATACTTTCACTGATATCACAAGTGAAGTTTCAACTACTTTTATCGTTCCTAAAAAAGCCCTAAATTTATTAAAAGGAGCTTTACCTTCTGGTGGCGATATCAAATTGTCCTTCAATAAAGCCAATGCATTCTTTGCGTTTGACGATACGACTTTAGTTTGTCGTTTGATTGATTCTAGATACCCTGATTACAACGCAGTCATTCCTGTTGATAATCCTAACCTACTAACACTTCCGCGAACTGATTTTCAAAACTCTCTCAAACGGATCGCGATCTACGCCAACAAAACGACTAATCAGGTAATCTTAAATATTACTCCTGATAGCATGACTATCTCAGCCCAAGACCTTGACTTTTCTAATGAAGCGACTGAACAATTAAATTGTAATTATGAAGGTGAACCAGTCACAATTGGTTTCAATGCAAAATTCTTAGTTGAAATGCTTGGTGTTTTAGAGTCAGATGATATTAAAATGGAATTATCAACACCAACTCGCGCTGGCATTTTATTGCCTGCCGAAGAAACAGATGGAGAAGAAATTTTGATGCTAGTAATGCCGGTGATGTTGAGTAATTAATATTTCTATAATATGCCTTCCTAACGCCGATTAAGTCATTTTTGATTTAATCGGCGTTTTTATTTTTGCCATATTTGCATATCGCTTTTCATAGGGTTATTGGCTTTAATCATCAAGTATGTCCCATACATTTTCCTTCATATGTTAAAGTTAACAATCCTAAAAAATCAATCTAAATGACTGTCAACGAAAAACTTATTGCCCTTCGAAGAGCCATGAAATCTCAAAATATTGATGCCTATCTTATTCCAAGTAGTGATCCACATCAAAGTGAATATGTTGCTGACCATTGGAAGTCGCGCGCATGGATTTCTGGTTTTACAGGTTCAGCAGGAACGGTTATCGTGACTCAAGAAATTGCACATGTATGGGTAGATAGTCGCTATTTTATTCAAGGAGAAACACAATTAAGAGGTACCGATTTTGTATTGCAAAAACAAAAAATTGCACATGCTCCAGAGCATATTATCTGGCTAAAAAACAATTTAAAAAAGGGTGTAAAATTAGGTTTCGACGGTAGGCTTTTTTCTGTGGGGCAAGTAAGACAATTGGCAACTAATTTGGAAGGAAAAAGTATTGATTTAGATGGCAATCATGACTTAATTTCAGAAATTTGGAAAGATAGAGAACCTCTTCCACAAGATTTAATTTTTGATCATGACGTAAAATATGCTGGTCAAAGTCGACTCGAAAAATTGAAACATGTCCGTACAAAGATGGAGGAAAAAGGTGCCGATCATTATTTTATTTCGACTTTAGATGACATTGCCTGGATCTTTAATTTGAGAGGAAAAGACGTTGAATGCAATCCTGTTTTTTATTCATATGCGGTCATTTCAAAGGAGATAGCTTATCTATTTATTGAAAACACAAAAATATCGGGCGAGTTAAAATCTAAGTTGAATGAAGATGGCATTTTGATAAAAAAATACGAAGAAATTGAAGCCTTTTTAAAAAATATACCACAAGGGGAAATCATTCAAATTGATGCATCCACCATTAATAATTTATTATACAATGCTATTCCAAGTGACCAATCCTTAAAAGGTCAAAATATCGTTCGATGTCAAAAAGCGATTAAAAATCCGATAGAAGTTGGACATATTCGAGAAGCGATGATAAAAGATGGAGTAGCTTTGACGAAACTATTTCGATGGTTAGATTCAACATTAAATGAAAGATCAGTTCCCGAAACAGAGGTAGCCGAAAAACTTATTGAATTCCGTCGCACCCAAGGTGATTATCATGGTGAAAGTTTTGACGCGATATGTGGTTATAAAGGCAATGGAGCCATTGTTCATTACCATGCCGAACCAGAATCTTGTGCTAATATTGAAAAAGAGGGGATCCTACTTTTGGACAGTGGCGGACAATACACAAATGGCACAACCGATATTACTCGAACTATTTCATTAGGTAATCCAACTGATGAACAAAAACGAAACTTCACCTTAGTTTTAAAAGGTCACATTGGACTAACTACCGCCAAATTTCCGGAAAGAACAACCGGAGTTCAATTGGATACACTTGCCAGAATTCATCTTTGGAAAGACAATTTGAACTACGGTCATGGTACGGGACACGGAGTTGGTTTCTTTTTGAATGTTCATGAGCCACCACAAGGTTTTGCTACCAATCCAAGTACAAGTCGAGGTACGACTTATATTTCGCCAGGCATGTTCACCTCCAATGAGCCAGGTTTTTATAAAAAAGATGAATATGGAATTAGAATTGAAAATCTGATTCTTTGCGTAATGGATAAAGAAATTGATGAAACAAAATGGTATAAGTTTGAAACATTAACCTTATTCCCTATCGATTTGAATCTAGTGGACAGAGATTTACTTTCGGAAAATGAGCGAAATTGGTTGAATACTTATCATCAAGAAGTTTTTGAAAAGTTAAGCCCACATTTAAGTAAAGAAGAGTTTGATTGGATGAAACAAATGTGTCAAACAATCTAATATAAAAAGGGCGTTACCATTATCTGGTAACGCCCCCTCAAAGTATGTTTGTTTAATTTATTCAAGGTTGGACTTATTTTCTACCAAACAATCTACCCAAAAGACTTCCCGCCACATCGTCAACAATACTTCCGTCACCATCTTTATCTAAAAACCCTGTAATCATTCCCATCATCGGATTGTCCGCATTTTTTCTCGCACCAACAACACCTGAAAGCATTGAAACTAAGCCTCCAACATCTAAACCGCTAGATTTTTTGGTTTTACCCAAAGCTCCCATTACGATAGGCGCCAAGGTTGCCATTAAACTTCCTGTTTTACTTGAATCTAAGCCACTCATTTTGCTAATCATATCAACTGCACCTCCTTGTTTCTCACCCAAAATATGATTCAAAATTCCAGAACCATTCGCAGTTCTAGAATTAACCTTTTCTGTATTTCCTCCTATAAAATCTGTAAGATTATCAAAAATACTACCATCATGATCATTTTCGAGTGCATTATTTAATGCGCTTGCTCCATCAGGAGTTGAAGCATTTTTTGCTAAAGCCCCCACTAAAGTTTCTAAGATTCCACCAGCAGCAGCTTGAGTTTGTTGTTTGTCAGCCCCCCCAAGTTGACCAGTCAATTGTTCAAGTAGCCCTTCTGATAATTGACCTTGTAATAAATCCGTTAAATCCATAATAAAAGTTTTGTTTTCCCTTCTCCAAAATATTTGATTGGGTAAGGTTGATTAAGTAAATATTTTTTTAAAAAGATTCAATGCGTTTCTTCAAAGATAACTAAATCCAATTATTTCATGCAAGAACGTTTCTGACTTTATACCTAAAAGCTTTCGCATAAACTTGGATTTAATTGATAATTCCTCAAATCCTCGTATTTTTGGATGTCTTTTTGGTATTTCTATAGGATTTATAATTAATACACAAGATTTAAAAGTCATCCGAATATTCTGACATAAATGGAGGAAAATAGTCACACTGAAACTGAAATAAAAAAATTGGAGGATCCTATTTTAATTGATGCTCAACGATTTGCTTTAAGTCTGTTCAATCAAAAACATGACTCCAAACTTGTCTATCACAATTATCAATTTACCACTAAAGTTGTTGAAAAAGCAGAGTCAATTGCTCGAGGAAATGCTTTTACAGAAGCCGTTGTTACCGAGGCAAAACTCACTGCCTGGTTCTATCATCTGGGCTTCCTTTTTGACTATTCACGTCCATTTTCAAAGAGCTCCGAATTACTTCAAAAATTTCTTGTCGCAAAAGGGTTTCCTGCCTCAAATACGAAAAAAACGGTTCAAGTCATTCAACAAATTAGCAATAATCAAGCTCCTTCAACTAAAGTAGGCCAATGTCTCTTTGATGCCATCCAAGCTTGTCATTTTTGTGAAAATTTCTTTGAAAAAAGCCCTGTTTTAAAGCTTGAAAAAGAAATAGCTTTAAATAAAGTAATAGACAAAAATGATTGGGCAAAAACTCAATTAACTCAACTTTTATCCGCAAGATTTTTTACTTCTTTTTCGAAAATTAATTTTGCTCCAATCGTTGTTCAAAACATTTTGGCTCAAAAACAAATTACAGAAAAAATAGAAAGTACATCCGTCATAGCCGAAAATGGTATACAGAGGAAATTTCAACGACTCGAACGAAAATTACCTTATTCAGGCACTCAAACTTTTTTCCGTACTAATTATAGAAATCACATCAACCTTAGCGCCATTGCAGACGGAAAAGCGAATATTATGATCACGGTAAATGCGCTACTTATTTCCGTCATCGTTTCTATTATTACCTATAAAAACATAACAGAAACAACTCCAAGCGTACTTTTTCCAGCAGTAATATTTTTGATCACTGGACTCTCCTCTCTT
The DNA here is from genome assembly GCA_024743405.1 of Bacteroidota bacterium. Classification (GTDB taxonomy): domain Bacteria; phylum Bacteroidota; class Bacteroidia; order Chitinophagales; family Saprospiraceae; genus JANSWP01. The sequence goes on along the minus strand of JANSWP010000008.1, from coordinate 19,654 downwards.
ATTTTTGCTGTGCTTTCAGCTCGACCAAAGGTGACCACAATCAATGAAAATGACCCTCCCTTTGATGAAGCAAAAAAGAACATCGTTTTCTTTGGAAATTTTATAAAAATGGATTTGGAAAAATATGAAGAGGCTATGGATGCTATGTTTAGAGATAGTGAATTACTTTATGGAAACATGGCTAGAGACCTTTACTATCTAGGAAAAGTTTTGGATAAAAAATATCGTTACTTGAGTATTTCTTATAATATTTTCATGATTGGGTTTATAGCGACTGTTATCACATTTCTAATACTCTTATTTCTTTAAATTTTGTAAAAAACAAATCAACTTAAACAATCACTAATGCAACGAAAAGCCTATTATTTAAAAGCCGGGAACGTCAAAAATTTAAAAATCGTTGAAGAAAACCTGCCTGACCCACCTGAAAATGAAGTCACTGTCGAAGTCAAAGCTATCGGATTAAATTTCGCTGATGTATTCGCTATTTGGGGCTTATATTCTGCAACCCCTCCGGGGCAATTCATCCCTGGTCTCGAATACTCGGGCGTCATTGCCAAAGTCGGAAAAAACGTGACAAATGTAAAAGCTGGCGACAAAGTCATGGGTGTAACTCGTTTCGGCGCATACACCACACATTTAAATATAAACAGCCGTTATGTGATTCCATTACCGACAGATTGGAGTTTTGAGGAAGGAGCAAGTTATCTCGTGCAAGTATTAACAGCTTATTATGGTTTGACAAATTTAGGAAGTATTCAAAAAGGAATGACCATTTTGATTCATAGTGCTGCAGGTGGAGTTGGTGTTTTGGCTAATCGAATTGCGAAAAAATATAATGCGTATACAATCGGAACAGTTGGAAATAGTTCAAAATTGAAGAGGTTAGAAGAAGAAGGGTATGATAAAGGAATTGTGAGAGGAAAAGATTTCTCGAAACAATTAAAAGCAGCCCTCGATGGTCGAGAATTGAATATGGTCATGGAATGTATAGGTGGTGAAATCATGAAAGAAGGTTTCAAAACTTTGGGTCCACAAGGTCGAATGATTGTTTATGGTGCCGCTCAATATGCCCATCCTGGAGACCGACCGAATATTTTCAAACTGCTCTGGAAATTTATCCGTCGACCTCGAATTGATGCCCAAAACTTAGCCGAAGATAACAAAGGCATTCTGGGATTTAACCTGATTTATCTCTACGATAATTCCGATTTGATGCATGAGCTGTTAGCTGAATTGTCAGATTTGAACATTAAAAAACCGATTGTCGGACATACTTTTTCTTTTGAAAATTTACCCGATGCTATTCGATTATTCAAGTCTGGAAAGACGATGGGGAAGGTGGTGATTCAGTGTTAATATATGACGATCAAATTAGCCTTGTTCTTTTTAAATATTAAATTTAAATAATTTCTCTAGTTAACTAAAATACATATCTCTAAAAATTCCGTTAAGGCAAGCCCTTTCCACCAAATTTCTCCAAAAATTTTAGAAATTTGCGCCGCTTAAAATGGCATTAATTCTTGTAAAAAATAAAGTGCGGAAAACCGTCAACTTTCGGTCGTCCGTAATCAACCGAAAAGCAATATGCAATCCATAGACATTGAAGCGATTAATCAACAGATTTACATTGACAGTGCTTTTGTTGAAAAACTAAATGAGGAAACATCTAAAGTTATTGTTGGTCAACATCATATGATTGAACGATTGATGTTGGGACTTTTAGCAAAAGGGCATGTCTTACTTGAAGGTCTTCCTGGGCTAGCTAAAACATTGGCAATCAAAACATTATCAAGTGCTGTTGATGCTAAATTCCAGCGAATTCAATTTACACCAGATTTATTGCCTGCTGATATTGTGGGTACGATGATTTATAATCAGGGAAAAAATGAATTCACGGTTAGGCAAGGTCCAATCTTTGCAAATTTTATTTTGGCAGATGAAATCAACCGTGCGCCAGCGAAAGTTCAGTCCGCTTTGTTGGAAGCGATGCAGGAAAGACAGGTTACAATTGGGCGACAGACTTTCAAATTGGAAGAACCATTTCTTGTTTTGGCAACTCAAAACCCAATCGAACAAGAAGGGACTTATCCGTTGCCTGAGGCACAGACGGATCGTTTCATGTTGAAGGTCAAAATTTCTTATCCAAATAAAGAGGAAGAAAGAGAGATCGTTCGCCGAAATATGAGTGACGAAGGATTCGGAAAAGTTAGTTCAATTGTCAAACCCGAAGATATTCTGAAGGCTCGAAAATCTGTCCGAAAAGTTTATATGGACGAGAAAATTGAGCAATACATTTTAGACATTGTTTTCGCAACGCGCCAACCTCAAGAATATGGTTTGAGTAATTTACAACCTTTGATAAATTATGGTGGTTCACCACGGGCAAGTATCAATTTAGCTCTGGCGTCAAAGGCTTATGCATTTTTGAAACGAAGAGGTTATGTCATTCCGGAAGATGTTCGAGCAATTTGTCATGATGTTTTGAGACATCGAATTGGATTGACTTATGAAGCGGAAGCGGAAAATATTTCGCAGGAAGATATTATTAATCGGATTTTGAATACAGTAGAGGTTCCTTAGTCAGTTTTTAGTTTTTAATTTGATATTAAATAGTATTCACAAAACATGACTAAATGCGATTTTTCACATCAATCATACTTCTTTTTTTGTTTCAATTATCGTTTTCGCAAACATTAGAACAAGAGATTCGAAGTCGATTTACCAATCCAAGAAAAGTCGATTTTTTGAAATATTATAAAGGTAGAATTGATCATTTTAATGATATCGCTTTGGTATTGGCACATGATGGTCAAAAATGTAAAGGACAGTTAACCTACTTGAGAAGTAAAACTATTTTCAATTTGGAGGGTACGATTATGAATCAACAATTTTTGTTGAATGAATTGGACGAATTAGGAAATGTGACAGGTTCTTTGAATGGTGAAATTAAGGGGAATTCGATCGAAGCAGAGTGGGAAAACCTTAATAATTCAATTGGCAAAAAAGCCATTTTAACGGAGACAACAAAACTTGAAGACTTTCCAGTTCATTGCGGTGACAATAAGTGGGTGAGTATATATGTTGGAAAAGGTAATGGTTTAGAACTCGAATTGATTGTACAAAAAAGATCTAATAATCAATTGTCAGGTATCGCCTATTTAGAGGGTAAAAGTTATCAATTTCAAGGCGACATTGACGAGCGAAACTTCATCAATGTTTACTTAAAAACACACATTGAAAGAAATTACGGTAAGCTGACCGGTGATTTTAAAAATCAAAATTTTTTTCGTGCCAATTTAATTGCCGAAAATGGTCAGTCACGCACACTAACTTTTAAGCTAAAAGAAAGATTACGCGTTGGATGTATCGAATATGCGGATTATGTCTCTAGTTTTGACCTTACTTATCCGAAAACAAAAAGTGCTCAATTCAATAATTGGTTGGGAAAAATAGTGAATGATTGGGCACAGAGTTGCCGCAATTATTCAAAAAAAGTAAGTTTCTCAAAAAATTCACAATTGCGAGCTTCTGTGCGCGCATTCGGATGGTGTAGTATGGATGTTTATTCGAATGAATTAATTTCAGGTTTTTTAAGCTTTAATTCAACTTGGGGAAAAAATGACCGAGGCATTGCTTTCAATTTTGACCCAAAAACAGAACAGCTTTTAACGCACGACGATATTTTCAAACCACATTTTAACCAAAATCATTTTATCAAAAATTTGGTCAAAACCATTTACACAAACCACCCACTTTGGGGAGACGAAGATTTCAGAAGTTGGATAGAAGAAGATGCAGCGTTTCCACATTTTATTATTCGAAAAGACGGAATAAATTTTAGTACAAATTTTAATGTGTTGTATGGTCGACAAAATGTGACGATTCCTTTCGAAGAATTAGGCGCATTTTTGAAGGAACATGAAATTCTTAAAAAACTAACGAAATAGCTTCGCCTAACCATTAAAGGTTAGGGGCGAGTTAAACAAATAAATATTCCATTTTGGAAACTTCCGAACTACTCAAAAAAGTCCGAAAAATCGAAATCAAGACAAAAGGCTTGAGTAAGCATATTTTTTCGGGTGAATATCACAGTGCGTTTAAAGGGCGCGGAATGTCCTTTAGCGAGGTGCGCGATTATCAGTTCGGAGACGATGTGCGGAATATTGATTGGAATGTAACTGCGCGAACGGGTGACCCACATGTAAAAGTTTTTGAGGAGGAGCGCGAATTGACAGTCATGATGTTAATTGATGTAAGTCAATCTTCCTATTTCGGGACAGTCAATCAATTAAAACAAGTCACGATTACAGAAATCGCGGCAGTTTTATCTTTTTCAGCAATACAAAATAATGATAAAGTAGGCGTCATATTCTTTTCTGATAAAATTGAAAAGTTCATTCCTCCCAAAAAAGGTAAACAACATATTCTTCGAATCATTCGCGAAATGTTGAATTTTGAGCCCGAAGCCAAAGGTACAGATTTGGGTCAGGCGCTTCAATATTTTAATAATGTGATAAAAAAACGGAGCATCTGTTTCATCCTTTCTGACTTCATGACCAAAAATTATGAAGATCCACTTAGAATTGCTTCGCGCCGACATGATTTGGTAGGTATTCATTTATTCGACCCACGAGAAGAAATTTTACCTGATGTAGGATTGGTTCGTGCTGTAGATGCCGAAACGGGTAAACTTGGTTGGATCGACACCTCTTTGAAATCAGTTAGAGATGGGTATGAAAATTGGTTCAAGCAAAATTTTCAATATTTTCAAACAACTTTTCGGAAAAGCGGTGTTGATTCAGTGAGCATTCGGACCGATGAATCTTATGTGAATTTGTTATTGAAGTTTTTTAAGAAACGTGCTAAGTAACGCCGAAAGAATAAGTTTCCAGTTAATAAGAATTTAGTTTGCGTAATACAATATGAATTTTATTTTTAGACATATCAAAATATTTTTGCTGTTTTTCTTATTCATCTTGACCTTTTCTGTTTTCGGTCAAGTTGCTGCTACTGCCGAACTCGACAGTACCAATATGCTCATTGGCGACCAAATGTCATTACACCTAATGGTCAATCATCCTGAAGGTACGACAGTTCTCAACCCTGAAATGAAAGTTTTGGAAGATTCGAAACTTGAGGTTTTGAATGTGACCGGTTGGGATACTTTACAAAAAGGGGTCGAGTATGTGTTGAAGAAAGACATCGTATTTACAGCTTGGGATTCTGGTTATGTATTTATTCCAAAAATTCCGATCCCATATTCAAAGGGCAATCAAACAGGAGTCGCATCTACAAATGAAATTCCACTATTAGTCAGCGTTCCACAAATTGATACTACACTAGCCCCCATTAAAGACATCATTCGTGAACCTCAAACTTTTGAAGATTTCATTCCTATAATTGCTTTAGCTCTAGGATTAGCATTAGCAATTAGTTTGTTCTTCTTTTTCAAAAATCGAAAGAGCCAAGAGATCGCCGTACCAAAACCGAAAATTATTTTGCCGCCACACGAAATTGCTTTGAATAAATTGACTTCATTGAAATCTGAAAAATTGTGGCAACAAGGCGAAGTCAAAACTTATCAAAGTAAACTGACTTATATCGTCAGGGAATACTTAGAAAATCGGTTCAAAGTTCAAGCTTTAGAAAATACAACTGATGAGATATTACGGGCTTTAAAAAATACAGATTTATCACAAGATTGGGAAGGTAAGTTAAGAGAAATGTTACAGATGGCAGATTTGGTGAAATTTGCAAAAGCACAACCACAAGCTGAATTTCATGATAAGATGATGAGTTACGCGGAAGATTTTGTTTACAAAACAAAAAAAACCGAAATCACTAAAGACGAAGAAACTGAAAACGACAATGTTTGATTCTTTACAAAATATAACCTTCGTTAATCCAGAAGCATTTTTTCTTTTGCTTTTATTGCCCATCATTGGCGCTTGGTATTTTTTTCGGCGCGATTCTCATTTCGCTTCCTTGAAAATGTCGAGCCTTGAATCTATTCAGAATATTTCTTCTTGGCGCGGAAAATTTCGAGTCACGTTACCAATTTTTCGGGCGATAGCATTTTTAATGTTAGTCACCGCACTCGCCCGACCGCAAGAGACTTTAAAAGAGGAAGACATCAAAGCAGAAGGAATTGATATCTTTTTGGTAATGGATTTATCGAGTAGTATGCTGGCCCAGGATTTTAAACCTGATCGATTGGAAGTCAGTAAAAGAGTAGCAGGTGAGTTTGTGGATAAAAGAGAATTTGATAGAATTGGATTATCTGTTTTTGCTGGCGAGGCATTTACTCAATGTCCATTAACGACTGATCATAGAATTTTAAAAGATTTTTTATCAGGCTTAAAATGTGGGATATTAGATGATGGAACTGCTATCGGAATGGGATTGGCTACTGCTGTCAATCGAGTCAAGGATACAGAAGCCAAAAGTAAAGTAGTCATTCTACTCACCGACGGGGTCAATAATGCAGGCTATGTTAAACCTATTACCGCAGCAGAGATCGCTAGAGAATTTGATGTCAAAGTTTATACAATTGGGGTCGGTTCAACAGGTGATGCTTTGACGCCTGTAAGTCGAAGACGAGATGGCCGATATATTTTTGGTTTGGCGAGAGTAGAGATTGATGAGGGTTTATTAAAACAAATTGCTGAAATGACAGGTGGAAAATACTTTCGCGCAACTTCGGCTGAAAGTCTCGAACGTATTTATGCTGAAATTGATAGGTTAGAAAAAACTGAAATCGATATAACAAGTATTAAAAGGTATAGTGAAGAGTTTCACCGATTTGCTTTGCTAGGACTAATATTTCTGGTTATAGAAATTATATTGAGGTATACCGTTTTTCGAACCATTCCCTGATGAACAAAGTATTACTCATCCGAAAACTTTCCTATTAAATAAAATTCAAATACTTTTGGCACTCTTTTCGGAGTAAGGATTGTTAACCTTACACCTTGCATAATTGCTAACCATCTTTGACCAATCTTTTAAAAAGGCCTATTCGCTATATTGATAATTTGTAGAACTGTCGCAATGCGACCTAATATTCATATAACATGAGAGTTTTAAAATTCGGCGGCTCTTCAGTAGCCAAACCTGAACGCATAAAAAGGATTGTCGAAATCCTAAAAGGGTATTATACAAAAGGTGAAAAATTCACTGTAGCTTTTTCCGCTTTTGGTGGTGTGACCGATCAGTTGATCAAAATGAGCGAACTCGCTGCCAAAGGAGATGAGGAGTATCAGGAAATTTTTAAAGCTTTTAGTTGCCGGCATGAAAAAGTGATTACCGAATTATTAATCGGCAAACTGCAAAAACAGGTTTTAGAAGAATTGAAAAATAATCATAAAGTATTAAAAAATTTACTTCATGGTGTATTTTTAGTTAGAGAAGCTTCTCCAAGAACAATGGACTATGTTCTAAGCTTCGGAGAAAGAAGCTCATCCTTTATCATTTCGCATATTTTACGTCAAGAAGGAATTAACGCCGCATACCTTGATGCCCGAAAAATTATCAAAACAGATAAGTCTTTCGGATCCGCAAAAGTAAATTTCGAAATTACTTACCCAAAGATAAAAGAGTATTATGCCCAAAATCCAGCCGTTCAAGTAGTAACCGGCTTTATCGCTTCTGCAAAAGGAGGATTGACTACAACACTTGGTCGTGGAGGTTCGGATTATACCGCCTCATTACTAGCCGCAGGTTTAGAAGCTAATCATATCGAAATCTGGACAGATGTGAACGGCGTACTTACTGCAGACCCGCGAAAAGTCAAAAAAGCGTTTACCATTCCGAGCATGACTTATGCTGAAGCAATGGAAATGTCTCACTTTGGTGCAAAGGTTATTTATCCTCCGACACTTCAACCTGCTTTAAAAAAGAAAATCCCTATTTATATAAAAAATACATTTACGCCCGAATTTAAAGGAACTTATATTTCCGAGCATTTAGATTTGAATGGGCATGCTGTCAAAGGAATTTCTTCCATTAATAATATCGCGTTACTCACGCTTTCGGGAAGTGGACTTTTTGGGGTTCCAGGAATAGCAGCAAGGTTATTTAATAGTTTAGCACAAGCAGGGATCAATATCATATTGATTACTCAAGGTTCTTCGGAGCATGCCATTAGTTTTGCTGTACAACCAACTTTTGCAATAAAGGCGAAAAAAAGAGTCGAAAGCGAATTCGAATATGAAATTGAAAAAGGAGCAGTAGATAACGTGAAGATTGAAGATGATTTATCGGTCGTAGCAATTATTGGTGAAAATATGAGATACCGTCCAGGTATTGCTGGTCGGCTATTTCAAGCCTTAGGCAAAAATGGTGTAAATGCGGTAGCCATTGCCCAAGGTTCTAGTGAATTAAATATTTCGGTCGTCATTCCACATACTGATGAAACGAAGACCCTAAATGCTTTGCATGAAGCTTTCTTTCTTTCAGATACCAAAGAGTTACATTTGTTTATGATTGGTGTTGGACTAATAGGCAGTACATTGATCGATCAAATAGAAAAACAAGCCGCATTTTTAAAATCAAAAAGAGGATTAGAAATTAAGATTATCGGATTAGCAAATTCTAAGAAAATGCTCTTTGACGAAAATGGAATTGACTTTTTAAATTGGAAAGAAAAACTTATCGCCGCTGATGAAAAATCTGATATTAGTCAATTCGTAAATAAAATGAAAAAATTAAATTTATCAAATACAATTTTCATTGATAACACGGCTAGTGACAATGTCGCCAATTTTTATGAGACAATCCTTGATAATAGTATTTCTATAAGTACACCAAATAAAATCGCCACTTCTTCTGCATATCTTCAATATCAAAGATTAAAAACAATCGCTAATAAACGAGGTGTTCAATTTTTGTATGAAACAAATGTTGGAGCAGGACTTCCTGTAATTACCACAATGAGTGACCTAATAAACAGTGGGGACCAAATTCTAAAAATAGAAGGAGTTCTTTCTGGTTCACTTTCATTTATTTTTAATTCGTATCAAGAGGGAATAAAGTTTAGTGATATTGTAAAAGAAGCTAAAAAGAAAGGTTTTACAGAACCAGACCCAAGAGTTGATTTGAACGGAATTGATGTTCGAAGAAAATTGATTATTCTTGCACGTGAAACGGGTCTGTCTTTAGAAGCAAATGAAGTTCAGATAGAAAACATTCTACCAAAGAATGTTAGAGAAGCCGAAACCATTGAACAATTTTTTACTGAGCTAGAAAAAGCAGATGATTATTTTGAAAAATTAAGGGCTAAAGCTGCTAATCAAAATAAAGCCCTTAGAATGATTGCTAGCCTCGAAAATGGACAAGCAAAAATTAGCCTCCAAGCAGTCGATAAAAATCATCCATTTTATTCTTTAAGTGGAAGTGATAATATGATAGTTTTTACAACAGAACGATATAAAGAAAGACCATTAGTAATTCGAGGACCAGGAGCAGGTGCGGAAGTCACAGCAGCAGGCGTTTTCGCTGAAATTATTTCAATTGGAAGCTTTTTATCATAAACAATTGACTATCAATCACTTAAGAACATAAGCACTACAAGTAATTGATTGTCAGTTATTTAGGTGATATACTTACTTGAAATACGTAGTTTCTCATGTGAAATATTTCGTTATCAATGGCAACGCAATATTCTTATGGAGGGAGGTCTTGTCGGCAGCTTTGCTGCCGTAGAATTCCACAAGAGATGCCACAGACTTAAAATAGAAACTTAGTTTTATGAATGCAGGATTAAAAGTTTTTGCCCCCGCTTCAGTGGGAAATGTTGGAGTTGGTTTTGACTGCTTAGGGTTTGCTTTGGAAAAGCCAGGTGATGAAATTATTGCTCGATTCTCTAATAATAAAGGATTAAAAATCACAAAAATCACAGGAAAAAAAGGTAAAAAAATTCCATTTGAAATTGAAAAAAATACGGCTGGATTTGCAGCATATAAACTACTCGAACACTTAGGAGAAACTGAAAGAGGAATTGAAATTGAAATTCATAAAAAAATGCCTTTGGGTAGTGGTTTAGGTTCGAGCGCAGCAAGTGCAGTTGCAGGAGTAATGGCAATCAACGAACTTTTTAAACGTCCATTAGAAAAAAAAGAGTTATTGCCATTTGCATTGATGGGTGAAGAGTTAGCTTCGGGTAGTCGTCATGCGGATAATGTCGCACCTTCTCTATTGGGAGGCTTAAGGTTAATTAGAGATAATGATACGTTGGATGTTCATCGTATTCCAACTCCGAATGGAATTTTTGCATCAGTGATATATCCCCATGTTGAAATTTTAACAAAAGACGCTAGAGGAATATTAAGCCCTACTGTTCCATTAAGAAAAATGGTTCAACAATCTGCTAATTTGAGTGCTTTTATATTAGGGATGTTTAATTCCGATATAGAGTTAGTTAGACGTTCATTGAAGGATATAGTAATCGAACCACAACGTGCTGCGTTAATTCCACATTTTTATCAAATAAAAGAAGCTGCGTTAGAAAACGGAGCATTAGGTTGTAGCATATCAGGGTCAGGTCCTTCTATTTTTGCTTTGAGTCAGAATAGTTTAATTGCTGAGAATGTAGGAGAAGCGATGAAGAAAATCTATACAGATGCAAAAATTGAATTTCAATTATTCCTCTCCCCTATCAATCATGAGGGCTCGATAAAATTGTAATTGGTAAATTTTATTAAATAAATAGTCATGTCTAGATATTCAAAAGCATTAGATAAAAAGAAGCTCGATAACTATCCTGTTTTAAACAAAGCATAAAGATGGCTGATATGTTTGGAATTGGAGTATTAGTATATAGAGTTGGGTTTAACCAATTATCTAATTCAGAAATATGGAGACATCTTTTAGAGCTTTTTAACCTTTGAAGAAGCACTTTCATTTTCTTAGAATTGTAATAATGCAAAAAAGACATTAGTATTAATAGTAAAGACAGAGAATATATTGATGAATCTGAATAAAGAATTTATTTTCACAAAAAAGAAAAAAGTCTAACAGAAGGGTCAGTTGAATTCTTAAATAAACCAAAGAAATCTAAAAATGTCATACCATATATTCTATATCCAACTACTCCATCTAACAAAATAGATATTCTAAGAGGAATAAGTCTGAAATATAATTGCTCTATAACAACAACTTACCTACCTTAAAAGAACCCAATTCCATATTCAATAAATTTAAACTAAAAACTTCATTGCTTAAAAAATAGCTTACAGTTCAACCCTAATCAAAACCATCTAAAATCTTCAAAATAAAAGATTTCATTTTGTGTTAATTATAAAAAACATACCCAATGCAACTATACAGTACAAAAAATAGATCAAAATTTATTTCTTTAAAAGAGGCAGTATTTAAAGGATTACCCGAAGATAATGGGTTATATATGCCAATGTCCTTTCCAAAACTTCCCAATGATTTCATCCAGAATTTAAAAAATCACTCCTTTCAAGAAATAGCTTTTGAAGTTTCTAAAGCTCTTATCCAAGGATATATCCCAGATAATGACCTGAAAAAAATCATTAAAAACTCCATAACTTTTCCTGCACCTGTAGTTAAATTAGATATTGAGAGCTATATTTTAGAACTATTTCATGGTCCAAGTTTGGCTTTTAAAGATTTCGGAGCTAGGTTCATGTCTCAATTAATGAGCTATTTCAACCAAGGTAATGAGGAAGAGTTGGTTATTCTGGTTGCAACTTCTGGGGACACAGGTGGTGCAGTGGCTTCAGGTTTTTATAAAACTGAAGGAATAAAAGTGGTGATCCTCTACCCTTCTGGAAAAGTTAGTGACTTACAAGAAAAACAATTAACTACATTAGGTCATAATATTACTGCTTTGGAAGTTAATGGAACTTTCGATGACTGCCAAAAACTGGTAAAAAAAGCTTTTTTAGATCCAGAACTAAGCCATAATATTCGACTTAGTTCAGCTAACTCAATTAATATAGCAAGGCTTATTCCACAATCTTTCTATTATTTTGAGTCCTATAAACAAGTCCAAACAGGAAATGACAAAATCGTTTTCTCTATACCAAGTGGTAACTTTGGTAATCTAACAGCTGGTCTTTTTGCTAAAAAAATGGGATTACCCATTCATCATTTTATAGCAGCTACCAATGTAAATGATATTGTTCCTGAATACTTGAGAACTAGAACCTATACTCCTCGCCCATCTATCCAAACACTTTCCAATGCAATGGATGTAGGAAATCCCTCCAATTTTTCAAGGATATTAGATCTAGATTGTTCCACGGGGAACATTTTCGATAAAAATATGTCAGGATATTCATTTACAGATAGTGAAACAAAAGAAGGAATGAAGGAAGTTTATTCAAAATATAGCTATGAATTAGATCCACATGGGGCAGTAGGATATTTAGCCCTAAAAAGTTATCAATCGAAGAATACAAACACAAAGGGTGTTATTTTAGAGACAGCCCATCCATCAAAATTCATTAAAGATGTTGAAAACATTCTTCAAAAAAACATAAACATTCCTGAGCGATTGGCTGTTTTGAAGGCTAAAAAGAAAAAATCAATACCAATTGAAACAGAATTCAATCCATTTAAACAATGGCTATTAAGCAATTATTGACCTCAAGAAGTACAGTTTAATACTGACCTTAATAATTCAAAATAGCTCAATCTAAAGAAAATATTTAAAGTATACATATAATGTTCCCCGTGGAACATTATATATACCAATGAATTAACAATAACAGAAACGAAAGTAAAACTAAAATTTATAAAAAAATGAGACAAAACCTACTGCTAATTAGTTCACTTATATTTTTAATATCTCCTCTTTTTGGACAGGAAGAATCAACAAACAAAAATAAATTCCGCCAACTCTACCAAGAGTTACCTACACCAAATGTTTATAGAAATGCCTCTGGCGCACCCGGTCATTTGTACTGGCAACAGAAGGCTGACTACAAAATGGATATTGAACTAGACGATGAAAATCAAAAAATATATGGTCAAGAGACTATTACCTACACAAATAATTCACCAGATGTACTAGATTATTTATGGGTTCAATTAGACCAAAACATGCGTGCCAAAGACAGTGACACTTACAAAGTAAAACAAAATCAAATCTCTCGTAGGATGACCTTAAAAGAAATAGAGCAGTTAGTTCCTGAATTCGATGGTGGCTTTAAATTGGACTATGTAAGAGGAATGGATGGCAAAGATCTGCAGATTGCTGTCGTAAAAACAATGATGAGGGTAGACATACCTCAGTCTTTAAAACCAAATGAATCCTTTTCATTCCAAATAAAATGGTGGTATAATATCAACGACCGAATGGAGATTGGTGGTCGTTCAGGTTATGAGTATTTCAAAGAAGATGGAAATCACCTCTATACAATTGCACAGTTTTTCCCTCGAATGGCAGTTTATTCTGATGATGAAGGCTGGCAAAACAAACAGTTCCTGGGTCGTGGAGAGTTTACTTTACCTTTTGGAGACTATGAAGTTAACCTAACAGTTCCTACCGACCATATAGTTTCTGCGACAGGAATAATTCAAAATGAAAAAGAAGTTTTGACGAAAACGCAATATAAAAGATGGCAAGAAGCAAAGACTAGTTATGAAAAACCCATTATGATAGTAACTGAAGCAGAGGCAAGAGAAGCAGAAAAATCGAAAATAAAAGATAAAAAGACTTGGAAATATAAAGCAAAAAATGTGAGAGATTTTGCTTTTGCTTCTTCTCGAAAATTTATTTGGGATGCTATGGCAGTCAAACAAGAAGACGGAACAACAGCAATTGCTGCCTCCATGTATCCAAAAGAAGGCAATCCACTTTGGGAGAAGTATTCTACTAAAGCAGTAGCCCATACTTTGAAATGGTATTCTCATTATACCTTTCCCTACCCTTATCCAATTGCTTGGTCAATTCACACAAATAGAATCGGCATGGAATACCCAATGATTTGTTTCAATGGTGGTCGCCCAGAAACAGATGGAACTTATTCTGAACGTACTAAATATGGAATGATTGGTGTCATCATTCATGAGGTTGGTCATAATTATTTCCCAATGATTGTCAATTCGGACGAACGTCAATGGACATGGATGGATGAAGGTTTAAATTCTTTTGTTCAATTTTTGGCACAGGAACAATGGGAAAGAGATTACCCACAAAGAAGGGGTCCTGCTTACAAAATCGTGGATTATATGAAGGGTGATAAAAGTCGAATTTCACCTATCATGTCTAACTCGGAAAGCATCTTTCAATTTGGAAATAATGCATATGGAAAACCTGCAACAGCGTTGAACATTTTAAGAGAGACTATAATGGGTCGAGAACTTTTTGATTATGCTTTTAAGAAATATTCAAACCGTTGGATGTTTAAGCATCCTTCACCAGCTGATTTATTTAGAACTATGGAAGATGCTTCGGGCGTAGATTTAGATTGGTTTTGGCGTGGATGGTTTTATGGAACAGACCATGTAGACATTGCTTTAAGTAATGTACAATGGTATCGTTTGGACACTCAAAACCCTGAGGTTGAAAATTTAGCAAAAAAGGAAGAACGCGAAACTCAACCTACTCCTATTTCAACTTTTAGAAACCAAAAAGAAATAGCCAAAACACAAGATGAAATCGACCAAGATTTGAGAGATTTTTATACTGATTATGATCCATTAGATGTTACGATCCTAGATAAGGAATCCTATAAAAAATATTTAGGTAATCTTTCAGAAAATGAAAAAACACTTTTGACTCAAGGAAAAAATTATTATCAAATTACATTTGAAAATGTAGGAGGACTAGTTATGCCACTCATTGTAGAATTTGAATTTACAGATGGCACCAAAGAAATACAAAGAATTCCTGCAGAAATTTGGCGATTCGATGATAAAACAGTCACTAAGGTTTTTGTATTAGAAAAAGAAGTTTCACAAATAGTGCTTGATCCATATTTAGAAACGGCAGATGTGGAAACTGGAAATAATTACTTTCCACCAAAACAACAAATGAATCGTTTTGAATTATTTAAGCAAAGAAGTGGAACCAATCGTTGGGGACGAGGTGGTGGAAATCCAATGCAAAAAGCAAGAAAAATTCAGGAAAGAGAAAACGGAACCAACTAACTAACTGATTATCAATTGGTTAGATTTAAAATATAGCTGTAATTTATTAAAATTACAGCTATATTTATTTATATTCAACTCATTATCAATTAATTGCATAAAAACAAGCATTTCCTAAATAGTCCTTTATCTTTCATATTTAACATTACTTCCAAATACCTAGTTCGTTCATAGATATTCTGCTTGGGTTCATATTTCCTTTCAGCATGGTACCTAATTTCAATGCATCTTTGAGGCAACTTAACTGAAAAGGAAATGTCATTATAAATACATTTTCGCTTCAAGTAACTACTTCCAAAAAAAATAAGTCAGATTAAAAAATTTCGATTTGCTGTGACGGCAAGCGCCTCTCTGTTATTTGTTCAAAATAACCACAGTATGTCTACAACCAAATTTCATAATAATGAGAACAATCAAATTAGTCGCTATCACTTTAATTATGTCTGTTTTTTCAACTGTTGTATTTGCTAATAACGCGCCCAATATCGCAAAGAAAGATTCTAAAGTTTATCAACAAGTTCGAACAGAAGTTACCAGCTTTATCCAAAACCCAGAATTAAAAGAACATGGAATTACTGATGAAGATGTAAAAGTTCGGTTTAAAGTAAATAACGAAAATGAGATTGAGCTTTTGAATATAAAGGCGGAGAGTGATTACCTGAAAAGTTTTGTTCAAAAGAAAATGGAAAATCAAAATGTACAAGTTGAAGGAATAAAATCTAATGAAATTTATGAAATCACTTTTGCATTCATTCTAAGATAGAATAGATATTTAAAACCCTAGCATAACATTCATAATGCCATTCTTTTCGGGATGGCATTTTTTGTTTTTATAAAAAGGTAAATCTACTTTTGACCTTCAAAAAATCCTAACTAAATATGAAAATTGGAATTATTGGAAGTGGTTCGATGGGAGCTGGAATTGCACAAGTTGCGGCAACAGCTGGACATGAAGTTTTTTTATATGATAACAATCCGGCTGCACTCGAAAGGGCAAATCAGAAATTGAAAAAAATTCTCAGCCGATTAGTTGAAAAAGGTCGGATAGATGAACTAAAGAAAGGTGACATTTTAGGGAAAATCCAATTTGTCGAAAATATGTTTGCCTTCCAAAATGTAGGTTTAGTCATTGAAGCTATTATTGAAAATTTAGAAATTAAAAAAGCGGTCTTTAGCCAGCTCGAAGATATCGTTGACAAAGATTGTATTTTGGCAACAAATACATCTTCACTTTCAGTCGCAGCAATAGCGGCGGCTTGTGAAAATTCCTCGCGAGTTTTGGGTATTCATTTTTTCAACCCTGCCCCACTTATGAAATTAGTTGAAATTATTCCGGCCGTACAGACAGATGAATCTATTCTACATAAATCAAAATTGTTAATTGAAAGTTGGGGAAAATTAGTCGTCGTAGCGAAAGACACTCCAGGGTTTATAGTAAATCGAGTAGCTCGACCCTTTTATGGAGAAGCCCTGAGGATTTTAGAAGAAGGAATTGCTGATGTTCCAACTATCGATTGGGCGATGAAGGATATCGGCGGTTTTCGAATGGGTCCATTTTCGTTAATGGACTACATTGGAAATGATGTAAATTACACCGTGACCGAAACTGTTTTTTCTGCTTTTTATTATGACCCTCGTTACAAACCAGCTTTTACTCAAAAGCGATTATCCGAGGCAGGTTATCTTGGAAGAAAATCAGGTCGTGGTTTTTATGATTATTCTATAAATGCAAAAAATGCGGAACCAACCAAAAATGAAAATTTGGGTAAAGATATCGTCTGGAGAATTGTAGTCATGATAATTAATGAAGCAGCGGATACACTCTATTTGAAAATTGCGTCTCGTGATGATATTGATTTAGCAATGACCAAAGGCGTGAATTATCCAAAAGGTCTTTTACGTTGGGCGGATGAAGTCGGCATTCAAAAATGTGTGGATACGATGGATCGACTTCACTCAGAATATTTGGAGGACAGATATCGGTGTAGTCCATTAATGAGGAAAATGGCTAGAGATGGAAAAACTTTTTATTCTTAATATAAGACTTGTTCGGAAATAATAAATTAGCATATGAAAAAATCTTTTTCCCTCCTACTTCGGCTATTTTTCCTCCCTTACCTACGGGTACGAAACTCAAAATGAGCCTCGTCTGAGAAAAAAATCTAATTTTCATATATCCAATTCTTATTTCCAAACAACTCTATAATTTTGGAAAAAATAATTTATGACAACTTCAATCATTTCATACAATGTCAACGGAATTCGCGCCGCTCAAAAAAAGGGTTTTTTTGATTGGATGGACAAAAATCAATTTGACATTCTTTGCATTCAAGAAACTAAAGCTCATAAAGAACAAGTTGAAACGGCGGTCCTAGATCATCTAGGGTATCACCATCATTGGCATTCGGCAGAAAAAAAGGGATATTCGAGTGTAGCGACTTTTTCAAAACGCCAACCAGATAATGTGATTATTGGTTGTGGGATTGAAAAATATGACCGAGAAGGTCGTATTCTCCGAACCGATTTTGGTGATTTGACTTTGCTCAATTGTTATTTTCCCTCAGGCACAAGTGGCGAAGAGCGTCAAAATTTCAAGTATGAATTTTTGGAGGATTTTTTTAGATGGGCACATGAATTAAAAAAGGAACGACCAAATTTGATTATAGTTGGTGATTATAATATTGCTCATACAGAGAAAGATATTCATAATCCAAAAGGCAATAAGAAAAATTCAGGCTTTCTTCCTAAAGAACGCGAATGGATGACAAAATGGCTAGAGAGTGGATTCACCGATGCTTTCCGGTTTTTGAATCCAGAAGAAATTGAATATAGTTGGTGGAGTTATCGAGCTAAAAATGCTCGCGCAGAAAAAAAAGGCTGGCGCATTGATTACCAATCTGTAACTGATAATTTGAAGGATAAAATTTTAGAATCTCGACATTTGATTGATGCGGTTCATTCTGACCATTGTCCTGTTCTCTTGAAAATTGATTTGTAAAAACCAAAGCCCGAATCAACTAACTTGATTCGGGCTTTGATTTCGTATATAAATTATTTTACCCTTCAATCTTACTCAACAACTCTTCCGTAATCGAATAGTCCTCCCCTTCTTTTTTAGCTAATTCTATTGCTGCCAAAGCCGTTGACTTTGCCTTTCCTTTTTTGCCCAATTTGTAATATAAGGCCGCCAACGTATCATTATTGTAATAATTATTCTCCATCTTCACGGCTTCCTTCGACCAATTCACCGCACATTTTAATTGCTTCTTATTTTCAATTTCTTCATAAAAAGTCCAAGCGACATTATTTAATTCATCCGCACTTTTAGCTGTATAATTATCATAATGATCAACGGCGGCTTTCGCAAAATTATCCCAATCATTCATTTGACCATAATAAGCTACTTTGAATTGTGAATACATAAAATCTGCTTTTTCAGGATAAACCTTTGAAAATACATTTTTTGCTTTCCCTAAAACATCCCCACCCTCTGCCATTGATAATTCTTGTGAAATCAAGTTTTGAATTTTCCCAGCCATAGCTCTTTCACCAAATTGCTTCTCGAACAAAGACCTGTTTTCAATCATATATCCAAACAACTTTGAATCTGAACTATTCGCAAATCTGAAAATAAAATTCATATTATTCTCCGTCATCCAATCTGTTTGAGTCTTCATATAAGCATCTGCAACTTCTTCATACATTGGATCCATTGCATCATACTTAGTCATGGCATACTTATACAAAAAATCAGGATCGCGATCTCCATTTTCATAACGAGCATCAAGTGCGGAAATTCGACGACTTGGATCCGCTGCTGTGCTTCCTAATTCTAAAAATTGATCCCTATTATGGAAACCCACAGAACGATGCACTAACTTTCCATCGCTATCAATAAATAATAACGATGGATATGCTCGAACTTTATATTCACGCGCTAACTGAATACCTTCTCCTTTTTCCATATCCATTTTTACGTTTATGAAATTGGTATTATAAAATTCACCAACTGATTTTTGAGTAAAAGTCTCACGTGCCATTTTTTTACAGGGTCCACACCAAGTCGTGTATGCATCCATAAAAATGACCTTATCTTCTTTTTTTGCCTTTTCTAAAAGTTGAAACCAAGTTCCATCCGAAAACACAATACCTTCTTGAGCAGAAGAACTTGTTCCGATTAAAATCGCAAAAGCGAATAAAATAATTATTTGTCTCATCAAAATCTGAGTTTAGCAACACCGAAAGAATAAGTTGGACAATTGGACAAAATTATTTTGATTCTAGTTTTTCTTAAAAAATGCTTGCATAGCAGGGCTACGGAAGTATTTTTTAAGAAAGAATGGGAGCAAAAGAAGTCGTCCTAATTGTTCAAGTTATTTTTTTGGCGTTAAGTGCTTGGACAGAAATAACTCACACATATTATGACGGACTATTTTTTCACCATATTTCGTTAAAAATACTCGCCATATCTAAGGATATGCCTGTGCTTTTTGCCTCGTCTGGCAAAAAAATAGTTTTCGTCAAATAT
>JANSWP010000172.1 GCA_024743405.1 Bacteroidota bacterium | reverse complement strand
GGCAAATGAAAAAGGCTGATTCGCGTAGAATCAGCCTTTTTTAGATAATTAATTCACGTAGTTCCTTCGGAGACTTGTTCGGGATAAAGAATCCCATAACTTATATTCTGCCCCGCTTCGTTCAACAAAGGCGGAACGTCGGGTGTAACCACGACTTTCAGCCTTTAATATTATGCCAAGTTTATTTTTCATCCAAAACCTGAATTAGCTTTTTGATTTCTTCTAGAATTGGATCATTTCCTGAGAAGTAGTCTCCAGATGATAATGAAACCGGCATATGTGGAGCAATCCATTTTCGCTGATCCTCCGCTCTGGACGTTTGGTGAAACTGTGTGGATATAATCGCCATGAGGCCAGAGTTTGGAAGGCGCACCCAGCCAGCTTCTCCGATGTGGTTCGGACGTGATCCACTTGGCTCTCCTACAACAATTGGGTTGGCGTATTCAGTTAGTTTTGTCAGTAAATTCTGCGCGGCAGAGAAGGTTCCTCTTCCAGTCAGTACAAACACCCTCCCATCTGGTGTCATGGTGACAAACTTGCGAACGGCTTGATGTATAGAAGGTAGCAATGAGCCATTTCCACCCTGATTGTGTCGGAGGTCTAAAATCAAATTTTTGACCTTGTTCTCCTGAGAAAGAGTGTACCATTCTTCACAGAAGAGTTCAAGAGACTGCTCTTCTTTTTCTGCCACGGCATTGAACTGGACGTACATCGCCTTATTCTCGATTAATAGGGTTGACCAGTATACTTCGTCCATTCTGGATAAAAACAACGGTTGTTGACCCTCTCTCAGCTTTGGAAGTTTAGGGAAGCCCGTAAAATTCCAATCCTCCGGAGCAATCTCCAGATCTACAGTGTTTTCAATACTATCTTTCAAACTTAAAATAACCTTATCAGTTTTATCAATAACTCCTAAGCCCTTCAAGACATCTGGTAGTGTTATGTAATAGGGGCCAAGCCATAGAATCTGCATATCGTTATCTCTGCTATTTACCTCATTGCTTTTCAATAAGACCTCTTCAATGGCCATATCACCAATAGATTCTACTTCATAACCTATCCATTCCTTGTAGTCATCGTTTGCATCAACTATAAACATGCCATCACTGAAATAGTATAACTGTATTGGAAGCTTTTTGAGCGCACCGGTTGTTGGTGTGGTGGGAATAATCAAGTTGTGCCCGCTGCCAAGTTTGCCAACTATTTTCATAATCTCCACGATAATCTCTTCATCCGAAAGCGAGGAGATGCTGGCTTTGACTTGGGTGAAGGACTCTATAATTTTAGTTCGGTCATCACCTTTATTCAGCGTATAGTTCATTTGACCAATCCTACTTTCTAAGTAAGACAAGTCGGTCTCCCAAGCCTCGGTCCTCGTCATGTTTTCTCGACTGGACACCCCAAACAATTCGAGAAACTCTCTATCCCCACTAAAAACCTCAAATTCAGGGCTTCCTATTAGAAATGGCTTTTCATCATAACGTGCCTCGAATGCCTTTTTGAGCCATACTATGGTATTATCCTTATCCCCTAATTTGCCATAGGCCTGAGCTATTTTGACCATGATATCATTGAAAGGATCGGAATTTATTTGGGTTCCCAATAATGACGCTCCGCCCAAATCCAAGCAATAGCTGAAATAGTCAATAGATTCTTGATAGTTGCCAGTTTCATACAGGGAAATCCCAATTAGGTAGTAGAGTTCAGGGTCATTCTGATATTGTACAAGTAAGTCTTTTAAAACGACTTTGGATTCTTCCCATTGACCGTTTTTGCACAGTTTGATGGCCTCTAGCCTTTGTTGGAAGTAGGTTGAGGGTGATTTTATGCTTTGATTTATTTCTTGCGCCAACAGCTGTTGAGTAAGAAAAACGAATAGTAGTATGGTACATGAGGTTTGTCTAAAAAGCA
Source organism: Bacteroidota bacterium (assembly GCA_024743405.1). GTDB lineage: Bacteria > Bacteroidota > Bacteroidia > Chitinophagales > Saprospiraceae > JANSWP01. The sequence continues at coordinate 1,219 of JANSWP010000172.1, read as the reverse complement.
TGTTTAATTATTTGTTGAACCATTACAGTAAAATATACGAAGGTGATTGTAGATGCATGTGATCTTTTCAAGTTTATTTGGCATAACATTAAGTATTGTTTTCGTCATACTTCCCCCGCTTACCCAGCATCACAGGTCGTCCAATTGTCGTAAACAATTCTGTTGAACGGTCTAAGTTATATTACTGCGAAAAGCTTATTTCAAAAAAATTGGAAAGTTGCTTTTCAGGGTATAGACGTTACAAAACTTGCCAGTGAAGTTAGAGCTTTGGATTAAAACTCAGCAAGTTTGGAGTTGTTTTTTTGTTTCAAAGTGTCAATATGAGTAAAGCCTTCAAATAAAAAGCCGTCAAAAAGAAACATTTTCCTTTTGATAAACTGTTTTTGGAATGTCATGCCACCTTTTTCAATTTCGGCTTTGGCGGTGGACGATTCACAAAATCAAGTTTGATCTTTGGTGTCAAATCTCCACTTAGGCTGATAATAAATATCACAATATTTGGACTCTTACAATGTGGACAAACGGCTGGATCAATACCCAATTTTTGCCTCAATATCGCCTTGATTCCTTGCATCGTTAAATGTAATGGTTTGTGCCCTAAAAGTCGCTGGCAAAGTGCCAATTTCGTCTTTCGATTCGAGCAAGCCCATATGCCAAAATATCGAACCTTCTGAAACCTCGAAGGCAAAATATGCCGGCAAAACCTTTCTAGAAAATCCATTTTCCTAAGCTCCTTTGGCTTCTTTTTGGGGACGCCATTTTCATCCTCATCGCGATAGTCCTTATAAATCAAATGAATATCTTTCTCGGTCAAATCCGTGATTCTCCCCTCCGATATTGCCACTGAATGCGTGTAGCGACTCAGATAATTTAAGGTCTGATGGGGACCTGCATTTGGACATTTTGCATACACCACCCAATCTTTTTCAAAACAACCAAACAATCCTCGCCACTCCTCAATTTCAACATATTTTTCAGCTCCACCTCTAAAGCAAATTCCTTCAAATTCCCACTTCTCAATCAACATTTTTTGAAACTTCCTGCGGAACAATTTTGATAAATCCTTCACATCCACCAAAACCAATGTCTTTCGAGCTTTCACCCACTTTTTACCTTCAAAATCCAACCCACCAGCTGGCACAATACAGTGCAAATGTGGATGAAGCGTAAGATTCTGTCCCCAAGTGTGAAGTACCGCCAACATGCCCGCCTGCGCTCC
>JANSWP010000132.1 GCA_024743405.1 Bacteroidota bacterium | reverse complement strand
GAAAAAATCCTCAATAATCTCCTCACCAATGCTTTTAAGTTTACGCCTAAAAATGGACGAATCGAAATGAAAGTGATGGACTTGGGAATCGAAACTTCCGATGATTTAGACAGTTCTGGTATTTTAATCACCCTCAAAGACAATGGTAGAGGCATTCCGCCAGCAGATGTGCCCAATGTATTTAATCGTTTTTATCAATCGAGCATTAATAAAAAAGCAGAAGCCGGTTTAGGAATTGGTTTAGCCCTTTCCATGGAATTTGTCAAATTAATGAAAGGCAAATTATGGGTCGAAAGCAGCATAGACGGATCTAACCAAGGTTCTACTTTCTTTTTTCAATTTCCTAAAAAAGAGGTATTGGGCATGTTGTCAACCGAGTCGCAACGATTAATTAATGAGAAAGAATTTAATAATGGCGAGAAAGAAGAAGCTCGCGAATTAATAAATGATAAAGTAGCATCAAGCGCCCAACATTCAGACCATCCAACCATCCTTTTGGTGGAAGACAATCCTGATTTGCGAGATTATGTGTCATTCCTATTGTCGCCCTATTATGAGGTCATTACGGCAGAAAATGGCAAGGAAGCCCTTGAACAATTGGCAGTCGGCAGTTCGCAGTCGGCAGCAAATCAGCTACCGTCCTTAATCCTTTCTGACGTAATGATGCCCATTATGGATGGTTTTGAATTATTAGAAAAAGTAAAAGCTCATCCACAATGGCGAGGGCTGCCATTTATTATGCTGACCGCCCGTGCCGAAATGCCCACCAAACTCAAAGCCTTGCGGGTTGGGGTAGATGATTATTTATTAAAACCCTTTCAGGAAGAAGAACTGTTAGTTAGAATTGCGAATCTGTTAGCCAATTACGACGAGCGAAAAGCCTATGCCCAAACCGAAACAACTGATGAAACAAAAACACCTTCACAGCTCACCATTTCCGAAGATGACCAAAAATGGTTAGAAAAGGTCGAGCAAATTATTTTAGAAAAAATGAATGATAGCCTTTTTTCAATTGATTATCTCGCCGAATTGCACGCTCTAAATCGGAAAACCTTTTATAAAAAAATCAAACAACTAACAGGACTAACGCCCACCAAATACATCAGAGCTATTCGGCTGCAAAAAGCCAAATTATTATTAGAACAAGGTAAATCAGTGAAAGAAGCAGCTTATGAAGTCGGCTTCCAAAAAGCGGACTACTTCTCCTCTTTATTTAAAGCGGAATTTGGTAAGTCTCCTTCTGAATCTCTTCTTTGATTTGTTTCTGTAATGCATTTGCCCCTGACCACTTAGACTCCTCTTTAAGAGTATGTTTGAATTTTGATTTTGGCGATTTTTCGGCAAATAGCATTTTGCACAGCGTTATTTTTCTCCTCAAATTGCCCGCATTTGACTGCGAAAAATGTCTCCTTCAAAATAATATTTCCTCAAAAAATCACTCAAACGCAAATTCCAAACATGAACTGTGTTAAAAAGCAAACAAAAAAGTGAAAGAAAATTAATTTATTTTAAATTTTAAATAATACTGGTTATCAAAATCACATTGTTTTTTAACACAATCAAAAACTTGTTTTACTAATTTATGCATAACGGCTACAGCAGCAACTTTATGTGATTTACCTTTAGCTCTTAGTCGTTGATAAAGTTCTTTGCAAGCGTGGTTATACCTTATGGCACTACGAGAGCACATGTAAAGTAATGCTCTTACATAATGCGCTCCCATTTTTGTGATTCTTCCTTTTTTACGAATAGAAGAGCCAGAGTAGTGGGAATTTGGAGTAAGTCCGAAAAATTTTGATAGCTCATCAGCAGTTTCAAAATTTTCGAAACAATTAGAAGCTAACATCATAGCATGAGCCGTTCTTTGTCCAATCCCAGTTACAGAGCAAACGAAAGATTTAATACGTTGATATTCTTCATCTTCGTCAAGTTCTAAAAGCTGTTCTTCCAATTGTTGAATTTGTAATTCTACCGATTGAAGAATCTGCTCATAAGCATTACGAGCTGTTGTTTCTACAAAGGGAAGTTGGTCCAAAGCGTGTAATTGATTCTTTAACATGCGTTGTTGTTTCATCATTGCATGATGTGCATTTTGTACTTGTTTACGTTTTTGTCGATCAATTGATGGCATTTGATATGGTTTTAGATGAAGTCGAAGCCCCATCAATGCTAAACAATAAGCTGCTTGATCGTCTGTCTTGCTACTAATACCTAAAGCATCCATAAAGGATTTACTTTTGAATGGACTAACTACAGCAACTGTGATTTTATATTTATCCAACAAATATATCAAAGTCGAACTATAAGTTCCAGTAGCTTCAACAACACAAAAAGAAGAATGTGCACATAAGGTTTTTACCCAGGATTCAATTTTTTTTAAACGATTTTTAACTTGCGTTTTCTCTTTTGAAGACGCATCATTAGATAATTGAAGTACATCTAAATTGTCTTTACTGACATCAATACCATAAACATGTGTGAAAGAATGCATGTTGAAAAAGTTTTTTTTGAAAAAATATTAAACTACAAATAGATCTACATCGTGACGCGAACTCTAAATCCTCATCAAGGATTATTTGGTTCATTGAACTGTCCGATCTTTAGTAGAGGCAGTATACTGGCAACATGTTTAACGGCATTGTTTCATACCATACTCTAATCGCCTTGCGCATACTGCTTACTCTATTTTAATATTTTTATTTCACTTTTTTGTTTATGCTTCAATGTACGATACTCTAAGAGGTCAGAGACAAAGAAACTGCTCAGGAGGATTTGTAATCCGACCACGTATATTTTGGTCGGATTGCAAATCCTCCTGAGCACCTTTTTTATATCTGCAATTATTCTTTTCTCATCTCCTTCCATTCCCTATTATTTCCAACACCAATCAACGTTTTTCGAGCCAAAACAAGCCAAAAGTCCCAAATGGGGGGTATGATGACCCCAAATGGGTGGCATGAAGGTCGCTAGATTTGCCCTGCAATTAATACGAAAGGAGTTTGCACTTCAAAAAATTAAAAGCTGCCTTCTTCTGATTTTTAATAAGTGAATGAGCGAAGGCAGTCTTTTTTCGACAAACACTTTTTAGTATCTAATCAAAAATATTTTGCGCTAACGTGCAAAAGTTGTTTCGGAGCGTAATGTGGCATTGGAGATTTTGACGTTAAGAAATTCAATTGAGTAGAACACGAATAATTGGTAAAACTACCCACGCAAGCTGTGCTTGCATTTGGGGGAGCGAGTAATCCCGCAGGGTGAATGTTCGGGGAACATTCAAGCGAACGAACCGCACGCGGATGGGATGCTTGCGCGAGGGCAATTGAATTTTAGTCAAAATTTCTACAGCCTTGATTTTTGCTTCTTTGTATCAAGACAAAGAAGAAATTGACAAAAAATAGTCTTTATGATACTGGCTTCGCTAGGTTAGGCATGTGGACAAAATAAATGGTTCTTTGACAATTTTTGCAAAATCACAGATTGAAGGCAAACACCTTTTTTTTAAAATTCATGAAATTGGACATATTAAAAGTAAATCTTTTGATAGTTCGAAGCAGATTATTTGTGCCTTCGACAGCGCCACTTGAAATACGAATTTTAAAGTAGTTAAGAATGTTGGTTCGATGTCTTTCAAATAAGTCAATAAATTGATTCAGATATTTGTTGTCCAAAAGATGAGCATGTTTTATCCAAAGGTCAATTTGTTTGATAGTAAATTCATGGGGAAATTCGATATCGAAAATTGACTGAAAGGTATTTTTCATTTGATAAACCTCTTCCAAATCAGGAGCAAAATCAAATGCTGCTTGCAAATCTTTTTTTTCTGATTGACAAAGGTTTTCTGGTCGTTTAATTAATTTCCATTTCAAGTTTTTGAAAACAGGTTCGTCCTTATTTTCACGACGTAATTGTTTTCGATAATTATCGACTACTTTGTTCAAATGAACAGTCCAATGGAATCGGTCAACATGAATTAAAGCATTCGGAAAAAGTTCTGCTACTAAATCTTGAAAAGGTCCCCACATATCTGAGCAAAAATCACTCACTTTTGAGCAAATTTTGTTTCCAAGTTGCTCAAAATAGGCACGGATAAAGGCTTTGTCTCGAAATTGTAACAGGTCAATGATTTCATGTGTATCTAAGTCAATTAGGATAACAATGAAATCTTTATGACCTTTTTTAAAGGCAAATTCATCAATACCGATGCGACGAATTTTGTCCCAATCAATTTGGCGAAATTCCAGCTGGTCATAGCAAAGTCGTTCGACCGTTTTGGGATGCATATCTGTTAAAGCACCGACTTGCAAAAAACTTTGTTTAGCACTCATTTCAAATATCCATTTTGCTTGTCGTTTGGTATAGCTTTTCCCAGGGGAAACAAAGTCATATTTTTCACTAAAGGTTCGACCACAATTACAGTGATATTGATGAACCAATAAATGTAGAATTACTTTTCGACCGCTTATATCTAAATCACGTATTTCGCGTCGATATTTAGGAGTCTTGCTTGACATGATGGACAAATTTGAGGGTCAAAACATATTATTTTGCAATGGATATTTAATGCTTTGGTTTCCAATTCGACTCGCTCTATTTCAAGTTTAGGAATATTTAGCAAGGCAGCATAAATTTCTTTTTCTGGGTACATGACTGCAATTTTTAATGAAATTGAAATTTAGCTTTTTATCCCCGATTTGCAAAAATTGTCAAAGAACCGTTATGCCTACTCCCTTTTCTCAATGTTGATGCTCGTCGGACTATTATTCTTCGGAAGTGTCATCGCCTATTATCCAGAAAACCTACCTGTCCATGAGCAAAGCTAAATTCCAACGCAATCAAAATATCGAAGCCTTTTTGAAGGAGAAAAAAGTATCTGGAGAAGCTTTTTCAAAAGAAGATATCGCTTTCATCAATCAGTTCATAGGCTATGGTGGACTCGCATCTCAGGGTGCAAAAGGCAAAGGGCTGTTATCAGAATACTTTACTCCCATTCCGATAGTTGAGAAAATGGTAGGATTGGCATATAAGCATGGATATTCAGGTGGCAGTGTACTTGAACCAATCTGTGGAATCGGTCGGTTCTTGCATTATTTTTCTCCAAAAACAAAAGTGGACGCTTTTGAAATCAATGAAATTTCCTTTCAAATTGCCAAATTCAATTTCCCAACCTTCCAAATTCACCATCAATATTTCAATGAATTATTTGTCGCCAGAAATGGCAAACCAAAACCCTTTGAGTCAAAATATGATTTGGTAATTGGCAATCCTCCCTATGGTGACTTCATTGGAAAGTTTTCGACTAAGGAACGTCAAATCACCAAAGCCACTCGATATGAAGAATACTTCACCACAAGAGGACTTGACCTTTTGAAAAAGGACGGCTTATTGGTTCTCATTATTCCCTCAAGTTTCCTAGACGGAAAAGATTCCAATGTCAAAAAAGCCATTCAACAAAAAGCCAAACTACTCGAATCCTATCGTCTTCCCGAACGCATTTTTGACCAAACAGATATTCAAACAGACATTGTTGTTTTCCAAAACCTCTAACCTATGACTCAATTAAATGACCTACTCATGCAAAAACTACTACAGGATTTAAAAAAGACCATCAAGCGCGAAACTGACAAACTGCTCTGCGAAGCGCACCCGAATATCTGTGAGCTTCGAGACTCGAATTATCAAAGATTGGAAACGCTTTTGATTCAGGAGGTTTTGTCGGATAAATATGAGGAAGCTCCGAGTGTGCAGACGGCGACTGCGGGGTTGGAGGTGAAACTTACATAAGACTGAAAGATACAGTTGAGCAATTTTTTTATGAATCAATAATGTGGGTTTTATTTCACTTTTCGTTCTTTTGTTGAAGTAAGGATTTTTCAGAAATACTGCTAAATAATTTCCCCTATGTTTCCCCTGAAAATTTATTATTTAATTTAAATAGTTGATAATAAGTGCATTGTATAGTTGAATTCAACTCCCGTCGGGAGTACAATATTTTAATTTTCTCAATTTTCAAAATCAGGCTGACGTTTCTGCATAGTCGCCTGAAAAGCTTCCATTAAATCATTAGAAAGTAACATCGCTGAATTCCAAGTTGCCATATAATCTAAGGCGTCCGATAAGGAATGGTCACGTTGATATAATAACATTTCTTTTGTTCCTCTTATGACAAGAGGTGATTTTGAAGCAATCATTGCCGCCAATTCCATGACCTTTTCCATCATCATTTCCTGAGTAGGAAATGATTGATTTGTTAAGCCTATTTTTTCTGCTTCTGTACCTGAGACTTTTCTACCTGTATAAGCTAATTCGGCTACAATTCCAGGATTCAATATATTCGGTAACCTTTGCATTGTTCCAATATCAGCAACCAAGCCTAAATCCACTTCTTTGATTGAAAAATAAGTGTCTTCAGTGCAATACCGCATATCACAAGCAGTGATAATATCAATACCTCCTCCTACACAAGCCTTATGAATAGCTGCAATAACTGGTTTACGACAATCCTCAATTGCCGTTATCGTTGCCTGGAAATTCAAAATGAATTTTCGCAACTTTTCTCTTTTGCGGGCTTCACATTTTATTGTTCCATATTGCTGTATCCCCATCAATGTTTCCAAATCAATACCTGCACAAAAATGCTTCCCTTCGCCTGTCAAAACGATTACTCTTGCCTCTGGATTATCATGTAAATCATTAAAAATGGTTCGCATCTCTTCCCAAGCTGGCATATGTAAAGAATTCGCTTTTTCTGGGCGATTAAAAGAAACTTGAGCGATATGATTATTTATTTCGACTTTGAAAAATTGATATTTCATTGTTAGATTTTTATAATAGTTGAGTTCCTTTACTCAATTATGCCAATTGATAATTGTTATTGCTGTTTGTATAAAGTAGCAAATACTATTTCTGTCACTAAATCTACGTGTTCTTCAATTTGTTTTTCCTCAAAAACATTGACTCCGTATCGTTTATCGGCTAAATGTTGCATTGTGAAAAAAGTCGTACTCATTCCATAGGCTAATGAAAAATATGAAGCTGTTGACATTTTAAAGATAGGCTCTCGATCTGCCAAAAATGCAGTTCGGTATTCTTCAATTCTTTCTGCAATTGGTTCTAACACAATTTTGATGACCCAATCTGTTCGCTCTGTTTTTTGTGTCATTTCATGAACAACAATTTGATGTAATTCAATATTTTCTGCCATGAAATAAATGAAATGACGAATCAAAGCTTTTCCAATAATAACCAAATCTTCACCTTTATATAAACGAAGGGTTTTTTTACGTTCTTCCTCATATTTGTCTACACTGGTTTCAATAGCTTTTTTCCAAAGTTCAATTTTACTTCCAAAATGGTAGTGCATTAAGGAATCATTTATTTTTGCTCGTTTGGCAATTGTTTTTACACTTACGCCTTCAAATCCAAATTCAGCGAAAGCCTCTAAGGCAATTTTTAAAATTGTTTCCTTATTGATTGTTTCCGAATTAACAGGTCTGCCCGCTCGCCTTTTATTTTCTGTCATCTCCATTTCTGTCCAATTTTTTCGTATTAATAATCACAGTATAGCTCGCAAATGTAAGTAAACTCAAAACGAATTTCAATAAGAATTGTTAATTAATTGGTCGGATGCTTAATTAATTAGGTTTTGTTGTTGTTGATTTGATCTTAAAAGTATTAATTGTCAGGTTTAATTGAAAAAATGGGTGAATAATTTGAAAAAATAGAATATTGAGATATTTTTGACGGATTTTTTAATTAAGTATTCACTTAATTAATTTAATTTTTTTTATTAAATGAATACATTGAGATTAAGTTATAAGCCTGATTACGTCATTATTGAACTGAATAATGGTAAAGTAAATGCCATTAATTCAGAAATGACTAAAGAATTAGGAGAGGTGTTTCGGAATTTTGATAAAGATGACAATGTAAAAGGGGTAATCCTATCGGGAAGACCGCATGGATTTAGTGCTGGATTAGATGTTATGGAATTGGCGACAGGTGGCGCAAAAAGCGCAAGAAATTTTTGGGTCAATTATTTGACTGCCCTTCAAGCCATGATTCGATTCTCAAAACCTTTCGTTTGCGCTATCACAGGCTATGCGCCAGCCGGAGCGACCATTTTTACGCTTTGCGCTGATTATCGAATTATGGGCAAAGGTGCAAAACACGTTATGGGGATGCATGAATTCAAAATGTCCATGCAGATTCCAAAAATGTTGTGTGATGTTTACGCTTGGCATTTGGGGGAAAGAAGAGCTTGGGAAGCGGTTTTGGATGCTAAATTATTCAATAGTGACCAAGCTTTAGAAATTGGGCTGGTGAATGAATCTTGTGAGGTCGAAGCAGTTTTAGAGCAAGCTGAAAAGAAATTAAATAAATATATAAAGGTGTACGGTAACGTTTTTTCAAAATCGAAAGCCTATTTCCGAAAAGGACTTTTGGACATTGCGAACAATGCCAATATTGACGAATTGGTCGAAACTGTAGTCAAAGATGCAACTGATCCTATGGCGGCTGAACATGTCAAACAATTTTTAACGAGTCTGAAAAAATAGAAGATAGAACAGAGAATAGAGGCAAGCACATTTGAAAGTCTTTATTCTCTATTCTCTCATCTAAAAATAATAACAATGGAAGCATACATTTATGACGCGGTGCGAACCGTAAGAGGTAAGGGCAACAAAAAAGGTGCGCTTATGGGAGTTACGCCAACCGAATTGGCAGCTCAAGTTTTGATTGAATTAAAAGAAAAAAATGACTTGGATACTACCCAAGTTGAAGATGTTATTTTGGGATGCGTCGGTCAGGTGATGGATCAGGCAGCGAATATTGCCAAAACGGCAGCACAACATTCGGGTTATGGAGATCACCTTTGTGGCGTTACACTGAATCGTTTTTGTGGTTCAGGTCTGGAGTCCATTAATCAAGCAGCAGCTTATGTAAAATCAGGATTTAGAAATTTGATGGTAGCGGGTGGTGTCGAAAGCATGTCAAGAGTCAAAATGGGGTCGGATGGTGCAGGAATGTTCATGGATCCATCCGTTGCGATTCCTGGACATATTGTTCCTCAAGGAATTTCTGCCGATTTAATTGCGACCAAACATGGTTATTCTCGCGCTGATGTGGACACATTTGCCTATGAATCTCAAATGCGTGCAAGTAAAGCCGAAGCAGCTGGTTTATTTAATAAATCAAGAATTGCGGTTAAAGATATTAACGGAATTACAGTTTTGGGTACGGATGAAAATATTCGTCCTCAAACAACGATCGATGCATTAGGAAATTTGAAACCTTCTTTTGCCCAAATGGGACAAATGGCTGGTTTTGATGCCGTTGCGATTGATCGTTATCCTGAAGTTGAGGAAATTAATCATGTTCATCACGCAGGAAATTCTTCGGCAATTGTAGATGGTGCGGCAATTACCTTAATCGGGAATAAAGCGGCTGGAGAGTCTTTAGGCTTGAAACCAAGATTTAGAATTCGTGCGGCAGCAATTCACGGAACTGACCCAACAATTATGTTGATTGGACCTGCACCTGCTTCTAAAAAAGCATTGAACCAAGCAGGTATGAATGTCGGAGATATTGATCTTTTTGAGGTTAATGAAGCATTCGCGGCTGTTCCAATGCTTTTCTTAGATGAAATGGGTGTTGATCATTCAAAAATTAACGTAAATGGTGGCGCAATAGCTCTCGGTCATCCGCTTGGCGCGACGGGTTGTATGTTGACAGGAACTTTGATGGATGAACTAGAAAGAAGAGATTTGAATACAGGGTTAATTACACTTTGTATTGGAGGAGGAATGGGAATTGCAACTATAATTGAGCGTGTTTAAGCCTTCTTAATGGGCTCTAACGTAGAGCCAAAGCTTAATTTTTTTGTTGAAAATCGAATTATTAATTTAGGAAGTAACCGAAAGTTGCCACCTAAAAATCGAAAAGAAAAATCATGTCAAACGTAAAAAACGAATATTTAGAATGCACCGTCGGCGATGACGGAATAGCAATAATTAATATAAACCAGGTCAATGAACCTGCTAATTTGTACCACTTCAACTTTGTAAATGCTTATGCAGATGTCGCAGATAAACTCATCGCGGATGAGGGGGTCTCAGGTGTAATTGTTACTTCAACTCGCCGGATGTTTATGGCAGGTGGAGATCTTCGAATGTTGGGTGCACCAATTCCGGACACCAAAGTATTTTTTGATGGAATGATGGTTATTCATCGTCGAATGAGAGCTATTGAAACAAGTGGAAAACCTTTTGTTGCGGCGATCAATGGAACTGCGTTAGGTGGCGGAATGGAATTGTGTTTGACTTGTCATCACAGAATTGCTATCAATAGTCCAAAGGTTAAATTAGGATTTCCAGAGTCAAAAGTTGGTCTCTTACCAGGAGGGGGTGGAACCGCCAAGGCTGCTTACCTAATGGGTATGCAAACTGGCTTAATGTATCTTTTACAAGGTACAGAAGCACGTCCACCGAAAGCATTAAAGGATGGTTTAATTGACGATATAGCAGATTCTCCAGAAGAATTGATTGCTAAAGCAAAAAAATGGATTGCTGAAAACCCAAATCCTGTCATGCCATGGGATAATAAAAAACATAGAATTCCAGGTGGTGGTATTTGGTCGCCAAATGGTGTCCAAACAATGATGGGTGCGGTTGGGAATATTTCAAAGATGACGCATGGTAATTACCCTGCACAGAGATATATTTTACAAGTCGTGCATGATGGAATGCAAGTTCCTATTGATCGTGCATTAGAAATTGAGGCGAGATATTTTACGAAAATCGTTCAAGCTCCTGAGGCGAAAAATATGATTCGTACAGGATTCATGGGGATGCAAGCGGCGAAAAAAGGAAAAGCAAGACCTAAAGACGAACCTAAATATGAGGTGAAAAAATTAGGGATTTTGGGAGCAGGAATGATGGGAGCAGGGATCGCTTATGTCTCAGCGAAAGCGGGAATGGAAGTCGTTTTGAAAGATGTGACTATGGAAGGTGCGCAAAAGGGAAAGTCTTATTCTAATATGCTATTGGAAAAGGCAATTGCGAAAAAGCGATCGACTCCAGAAAAAGCGACTGCATTATTGTCTAAAATTACACCAACCGACGACCCAAATGCAATGGAAGGTTGCGATTTGGTCATTGAGGCAGTTTTTGAAGATCCGAATTTGAAAGATAAAGTGACGAAGCAAACGGAGTCCGTTTTAGCGGCGGATAAAGTTTATGCGTCTAATACTTCAACCATTCCAATTACGCTTTTGGCAAAATCTTCCGCAAGACCTGAGAATTTTATTGGAATTCATTTCTTTTCGCCTGTTGATAAAATGCCTTTGGTTGAAATTATTGTGGGTGAAAAAACGGAATCAAAAGCTATCGCAGCGGCAGTCGATTATACTATTGCAATTGGAAAAATCCCAATCGTAGTAAATGACAGTCGTGGATTTTTTACCTCTCGATGTTTTGGGACTTTTGTGAACGAGGGAATGTTTTTATTACAAGAGGGTGTGCCTGCGGCGATGATTGAAAATATTGCTAAACAAAAAGGGATGCCAGTAGGCCCATTGGCGGTTCATGACGAAGTATCGCTGACATTGAGTATGCACGTTTTTGAAAGTAATCCTGATGAAAAAACACCTGATCAAATTAAGTCTTACGAAATGATTAAAGATTTGGTGGCTAACGGTCGAAAAGGTAAAAAATACGGCGCAGGATTTTATGACTACCCAGAAGGAGGTAAGAAAAAATTATGGAAAGAATTGGGTGCAAAATACAATTCAAATATTGATGCCCTCGACAAAGAAACGGTTGCCAAAAGAATCATGCATATGCAGGCTTTGGAAAGTTACCGATGTCTAGACGAAGGAGTTTTGAATTCGGTAATTGATGGTGATATTGGGTCTGTTTTAGGTTGGGGATTCCCAATTTATACAGGTGGTGCGATTTCATATATTGATTATGTTGGTATCCAACAATTCGTTGCGGATTGTGATGATTTTACTACGAAATATGGACAAAGATGGGCAGTTCCTGACAGTTTAAGAGCATTGGCAGAAGCTGGAAAGTCTATCCATGCTTTTGGAAAGAATAAAGCTGAAAAATTACAGGAAGCTTAATCTTGAATTGACTTGGTAGACAGTAGAATAGTAGGGGGTCTTACCTCTTTTCAACTATCCTATTGTCTACCATCAACCCAAAAGAATGGATTTACTCAAAGGGATTAAGATAATTGATTTTACTCGCCTTCTACCTGGACCTGTAGCAACTCATCTTTTAGCCCAAATGGGTGCAGAAATCATTAAAATTGAAAGTCCCAAAAGAATGGATTATGCCCGTCAACAAATTGGACAAGTCGATGGTGCAAGTGTTCTTTTCCATCAGCTCAATCACAATAAAATTTCCAAAATAATCGACTATTCCAGAGAAGAGGGTAAAGCAGAGTTATTCGAAGAAATAAAAAATGCGGATGCGATAATCGAACAATTTCGACCTGGCGCAATGGATGCTTGGGGATTTGGGTATAAAGACCTCAAAAAAATCAACCCAAAAATTGTCTATGTTTCTTTGACTGGTTATGGTCAGGAAGGTGAATATTCGAATGAGGCAGGACATGATTTTAATTATCTCGCATTGGCTGGCATGATGAGTTTAATGAAAGATGAAAACGGTAAACCAATTGTTCCAGATACGCAATATGCAGATATTGGTGGCGCCTACATGGCGGTTATGGCTTTACAAGCTGCCTTATTGAAAAAATGCCAAACAGGAGAAGGTAGTTTTGTAGATGTGAATTTATGTGATGCTGTTATGCCATTTTTAGCGGTGCCCTATGCTTTTCATATTAGTGGGTTGGATTACCGAAAATTTAATGTAATCAATGGAAAGACGGCAGTTAATTATGCTGCGTATGAATGCGGAGATGGGAAATGGCTTTCTGTTGCTGCGTTAGAATTAAAATTTTGGAATAACATCTGTGATGAGTTAAATAAACCTGAGTGGAAACGAAGTAATCAAATGGAATTGATGAATCAGGCTTTCCCAAAACATGAAATCGAAGCCCATTTTAAAACAAAGACACGCGACGAATGGACCATATTATTTAAAGGGAAGGATGTATGCATCGCTCCTATTTTAGAAATCGAAGAACTGGAAGATGCTGATTATCATCAAGGCAAAAATAATTTTGAAGAATTTGAAACGTCGAATGGGACTAAACTGAAAACTATTGGTTTACCGTTTAGCTCAAAATAATAAAGTCTATTCCTGTCAATTTTACAATTAAGTGCTTGGACAGAAATAACTCACACATATTATGACGGACTATTTTTTCACCATATTTCGTTAAAAATACTCGCCATATCTAAGGATATGCCTGTGCTTTTTGCCTCGTCTGGCAAAAAAATAGTTTTCGTCAAATAT
>JANSWP010000012.1 GCA_024743405.1 Bacteroidota bacterium | reverse complement strand
TGCTTCAAAAATGATGGCAGCCTATAACATTAGTAAAACGGCTTTAATAATGCTTGGAAACAACCAAGCTATTGAATGGGGCAAACACAATATTCGAGTGAATACCATTTGCCCAGGTTATGTTAAAACCAAATTAAGTGAGGCACTTTTATCCAATGAAGAACTGGTGAAAAGTTTTGAAAAAAATTGTGCATTAGGCAGGTATTCTACACCTGATGAAATGGCAGGTTTGGCAGTGTTTTTAGCTTCCGATGCGAGTTCTTATATGACGGGTTCGACAATTGTGAATGATGGGGGATTGTTGCATGCGCCTTTGTTTTGAAAGTTTTTAGAAATCAGAATTTCTTTTATGACTTTATGAACATGTTCCTTTCTGTTAAGTGACAAAAGTACTATGTCTTTAAAAAAGTGGTCATTTTACCCTGTAAGAAATACCCAATGAATTGGCCAAGAATCGTATTAAACTTATAGACAGTTGACGGGCGTTGTATTTATCTATTATTAATTTTAATGTCGTTTATTTCAGTTACGTTATTTTATTGTTAAAACCCTATATTCAGTCCCAAGAAATTCAAATAACTTTATGTAATATTTCAATTGCTCCCCTAAAACTTAATTCAAGTTTAGTTTTATCTATTTCACCTAAATCTTTTTTTAATTCAAGTCCAGGGTGAATTAAATTTCTGCAAAGCTTGGATTAAAGAAGCTTACGGTTGTGCTCGTACAGGTAATTGTACTGCAGAACAAAAAAAATTATTCAAAAAATACTATGAATAGTGTGGTGATTTGGTTGCCAAAGCTGAGGATATTGAATATTTGAAATGGCTTCATCAGAAGGCGAGTGAAAATTGGAAACAGGGGAAAGAGTCTTATTTGACGGCTTTTAAACGGACGATTAAGGAAATTCAAAAAACAATATAACTACCATTTTTTTAGGAAGTCATGAATTTGGTTGGGTTAAATTGAGGGGACGCCATCTTTATTGACGATTTATTGACGAAAACCTGTTTTTTTCACAGATTTTCGTCAATAAAATATTTCGTACCCTTTCGCTCTCCTGATTTTACTATTTTTCTTGCATTCAACAAGTTAACTAACTGACTCCTTATAGAACGTATGGGGATTTCTTTTCCAATTCTTTCCTGAATTTCACCAATAGCACTTTCTTTATAAATCTTCAAATCCTCCAAAATAAGGGCTCTAAGACGATGAGGTTCAATATTTTTTAAATCCGTTTGACCTTTAAATGCCAGTTGTTTTAACAATTCAGGTTTTACAAAATAAATTGTTCCTTTGGTTTTTCCTCGCTGTTTTAACAAATCCAAATCAATCAATCTACCCAGCCAGTCCCGAATAGCATTAGGTTGGTCAAGACCTAAAATTCTTGAAAATTTAATTGCCGTTAGAGAGGTGTTTTGTGCAATTAACCCCAGACTTATTATTTCTTTGGTTCGTAATTGAAACTCACTATGAGCTTTTTCCATGAACTGAATAACTTCTTGTTTAATGATTCTTTTTTCTATGGACACCTTAACACGGTCACCCATTTCTTGGGGATGAGGCAATGGCTTACCCATACTTAATAGGGTAGCATATATCTTGTCATAACCACTACCTTCTTTTTCCATTAATTGCAAGTCATAAAAAACTTTTGCCAGATGGGCATTTCGTTGAACGCTTTTATGTAGGATATTGGATGCAGTGACTCCTAATGGAAATAAACCCGGATTGTGAACTTCTGGTTCAAGATGAATTCATTTAGCTCCGAACTTCTAATCGATCTGGAAAAATATTGATAAAAATATCTCCTTTTATGGTATAAGGTCGATATACAAATGCGTTTGCCAGTAATTCCCGAACAACTACCTCATCATAATTGGCAATATTTTTTCTAAACAAGCCGTCGGATATTTCGATTCCTTCTCTCCAATCAGATACTTTTTCCCAAATATCTTGAATCATTTCTTTGGGATTCATGGAGAAATCATCCCAAACTAATTTATTGACCTTTTCTTCCGATTCGTTATACTTTATATATTGAACACAAGGAGAATACAACAATTTTGCTCGGTGTTGTCTTTTACCAACCCACAGCACCCCCAAGTTAGTGAGGTACTTGTCATCTGTAAAAAAATAATACTCTAATAATTCCTCAACAGATTTCTCTTTTACAAAGGCACTGACTCTCGAAGATTTTTTGATGTCATTCACAAAATTTCGAACCTTTTCCTCGTCGTATTCATTTTTTGGAACTTTCAGATAATTATGGAGTTCCCAAACAAAAGCCGATTTATCAGTTATTAGGCGAGTTAATTCATCAGGTAAGACAGGCTTACAATCATCTTCAACCCGAATATAGTATCGTCCTTTTGACGTACAAGCAACAGTCGAAGCAGTACGTTGCACTAATAATTCAAGGTATTCACCACCATTCTCATGTTCGATAATCTTAGGAATGATACTGACATTCAATGTTCTTCCTTGAATATTTTTCACCAATTTAGGTATAATCTCTACTGGAATCTTCTGTTCAGAAACAGGTGCATCTGATTCATCTTCAATTCCAAACAACAACCTGCCTCCATAAGCATTAGCGAAGCATACACAGTCTTTTGCCAGTTCATCCCAATTTGGATTCCTTTTGGTCAATGTCCTTAAAGACTTTTTATCTATTTGACTGTTTTCTTTCATAGTAGCTCTCTTTTAAAAAAAATAATTCTATGTCCATGTCAATTTTATAAAATCAGGTTTCCTTGATGAAAAGTTTTATTCAACTTACCACTTCGTTTTAGGGAAAAAATCGATTGGGTGAAGTTAAGATAAATTATCAGCCAGACTAATCTTAGAAATTAAGTCTGATGGCTTAACCTCCAAAATCAAACATATTTCAAAAAAGCGCTCCATACTGATTCCATGCTCCCCACTTTCCAAACGCAAGGCATTGGATTGGTCAATTCCCAAAGCCAGAGCTAAATCTGCACGAGTGAATTGCGGTGATTTGGATTTTCGGGCTTTGATGAGTTCTTGGATTAGGAGTTTGTTCCATTCTTTGGCTTGGGCGGCGTATTCTTTATTTCTTGACATGGCGATGGTTTTAGATACTTAATAATGGAGATTGTAATTTTAAGGCATTGAAAATAAGAAGCATATCGGCTAAACCCAACTGCGTTTTTCCTTCTTCAATTTCCTGATATTTTTTTGTGGAGATACCAACCTTTTCTGCAATAGATTCAATAGTTAGATTTTTCAGTATTCTGGTTGATTTGATTTTGAAAAGTACTTTTTCATATTGGCTTAAAGAGTTTTCATCCAGTCTATCCTTAAAATGCTTGTTGACTATTTTGGTATTCCATTTTTGCATTTCTTTTATCACATAATTCTCTAACACTTTTGCATAGTTCCTCGTCATATCGGATTTAGAGTGTCCCATCATTTTTTGAACTACTTCTTGGGGAATTCCATAATTCATTGCAACTGTTCCAAAAGTATGACGCGCCACGTGAAAAGAAACTCGTTTATTGATTTCAGCGATTTTGACGACCTTTTTAATGTATTCGTTTGATTTTTGGTTAGTATAGATATTTTCAAAAACGAGCCCCTCATCCTGGTCTAAATCAATCAAATCTTTTGCAGACTGTAATAGTGGAACGATAAATAAATTATCGGTTTTCTTTCGTTTTTTACGAATGAAATATTCACCTTCATTTGCAAATATTTCCTCGAACTTTAGAGATTCCAAATCTCGCCAGGTTAAACCAGTATAGCAGGCAAATAAGAAATATCGTAAAACATGCTGAAGATTTGGAATCAAAGAATTTTGATTGTAGATTTCTTGAAGTTTTAAAAGTTCGAAAGCATCAAGCCTATCTCTCGTATCATTTTTATATACCAATTTATATATGTTAAAGGGGTAAACATCAGATATTCCTTTTTTTCTTGCTTCATTTAGCATCGTTCTTACAAACTTCATTGCACTAAAAATGGTATTAACATCATTATCTAATTCAGTAATCATATAAGCCTCATAAGATTGTAAAAAAGATACTGTTAAGTCACTAAATGAAATATGTTTTTTGAAGGCTGTAAGCTTGTTTAGACTTGTTTTATAATTACGAATAGTTTCAAATGCAAAATTCATTTTTTCTCTTTGCGCAATTTCATCCTTACAAAATGCCACAAAATCTTGGCTTTCAAGATTAATAAACTTGGTTTTGAATTGATTAAAAGATAATCCCTCATTTTTTTGCTGGGCATTTAGTAATATCTGATCACCTTTAATCATTTGATCTCTAAGAAAGGTATTGAGAAGTTTTGCATTTTTTGGAGCACCTTTTCCTTTTTCTTCGATATAGATTCCCTCTTGATTAATCCAATTTTCTGGCTTAATCCATTTTCGCAGAGATATTCTGTTTATTTTTCGGTTTTGAATAAATTGTAGATAAATAGGAACCAGTCCTTCTTTAGCTTTATCTTTTCTAATTACGATTTTCAAATTAATTGGAATGTACATGAGCGATTATTTTGAAAAAGGGGAAACATAGAGGAAACAAATACTCGTTTTTCAGAGGTTTTAACGCTAATTTTTAATCGCTCAAATATAGAAAAGGTATTAAAAACAAAGGATTATTCGTGTAAAAAACGAATAATCCAATTTAGTATTGTACTCCCGACGGGACTCGAACCCGCAATCTCTGCCGTGAAAGGGCAGTGGCTTAGCCAATTCGCCAACAGGAGCATTTTTAGAAACTCGGGAAGGATTTGAACCTTCACCATCAGACTCAAAACCTGAGGTCCTACCATTAGACGACCGAGTCATTTAAAAAAAATTAGACGGCCCGGTGGGGTTCGAACCCACGACCCCCTGGTTAAAAGCCAGGTGCTCTACCAACTAAGCTACGAACCGTTCTAGTTGAATTTTTTATCACTTTCCTTCATGGTATAGTTGTTTAGTTTTGAACCTGAAACTTCAAGGAGTTTCAATCTTCAAAATGTTTAATAAATGAGCAAGAACAATAGGCTTCGAACCTATACCTCCAATTTCTATAACCGGAATTCTACCATTAAACTATGTTCTTGTTTTAAAAAATAAAGCTTGAGACTATCGCTTTATTTGAGCAAGCTTTCCACGGATTATAACTAAGGCTTGCGAACCTCAGTGTTCCCAGTTGTCCACTCCTTCCTTTTGCCCGGTTGGAGTACTTACTCGATGCCAATATTCAATCAAAAATTGAAATACATTGTGGTTGTTCAGCACCTTAGACTTGGCTTGCATAGCGGCTCGTTTGTCCGCGCTTTGCACTAGGAAGGTTGATCCTTCGCCATTAATCAGACGTTCTCCGAAGCATGCTCCGAAGCCGGTCTGAAAGAATGTGCACCATCTGAAAAAATCTTGCGAACTCTTTCAGCCCATATTTTTCAATGGGTTTAGGCAACTACTACACCACAATGCCCGAGACTTGAGCTTATGTTTTTAAGATGGGAATTGAACCCATAACCCTCAGATTTTCAGTCTGATGCTCTAACCAATTGAGCTACTTAATGCAAAAAATGCATTTGGACATTTGGAAGAAGTGTCTCGGGGATGGCTCCGTGGATTTTCGCCCACAGAATACCAAACTCCTTCCTGCAAAGCTCCCGATTTGCGGTAATTTAGGATAACGACTTGTTGCCATGCGGATACCCTTTTTACTGAACTCAGCCAACGAGAAAATAGATAGTCTTTTCGCAACCGAAATTCTACAACTTTCCCTATTGATGTCTCCATCTCAACCTTGTTGTCCTTCACAAGGTGTGCTGGTCCTGTTCCGTCAGCGTTGCCCTCAGAACATGGAAAATCCACCACGATAGTTGCTTGCTTACTCAAACTCCCTCGAGAGAAAGTCTCCAATACTCTTAATTGAACATCAGATTTATCCCCGTTGCCAGGTTTATTTAAAGACAGTAAGCTGCCTCTGAAAATCTAAGCTCTCCGACAGAACGTTTCTCTGTCGGTAGAGCCTCAATTTTCATTTTCTTTATTCAAAGAACTAGTCGCGCAGACGGGACTCGAACCCGTAGAATAGGATCATGAGTCCCACGTGTTACCAATTACACCACCGCGCAAATTTTGTGGAGACGACAGGATTCGAACCTGTATCGCGTGACGCTTCAAGCCACCGCTCTACCAATTGGAGCTACATCTCCTTTTTTATCTTCAATGTCAATGTCCTAAAGGATCGATTTGAACTGCCAGCCTGCTGCGTATAAAGCAGGTGGACTAACCATCGAGATACATCAGGTCAAATGTTCCAGTGAGTGGATTTGAACCACTAACTCCTGATCCACAATCAGACATTTTACCAACTAAACTACACCGGAATACACTGTCCCGACAGATGGATTCGAACCATCAGCCTCCTGTATATCAGACAGGTGCGCTAACCATTTGCGCCACATCGGGAATAATCATTACCCAAAGACTGCGGAAAGGGTGGGAGTCGAACCCACACGAGTCATTAGCTCCTAACTGTTTTCAAGACAGCGACCACCACCTATTGGCTTGCCCTTCCTTTTGATGCGGAGAACAAAGGAATCGAACCTTCATCCCAAATACTCAGGAACTTGCTTAGCAGGCAAGCGCAGCAAACCAATGTCTGCCTATTCTCCGATTTAGCCTTGAGCTAGAGAATTTATGAGTTTCGAGTGAGCGTAACTCTAAACTCACAATTCCCTAACTCAAGACTTCCAATAGTACCTTCGGTGAGAATCGAACTCACAACATTCTGATTCTAAGTCAGACGCCTCTTCCTTTTGGGCTACGAAGGCATAGTTTTCATTTTCCTCAGTGGGAAAGGAAGGACTTGAACCTCCAAGCTCCAAAGAGAACAGATTTACAGTCTGTCACGCTACCAATTACGCTCTACTTTCCCAGTTTTTCTTTGCAACCATGCAAGGACTCGAACCCTGATTTGAAGATTCGTAATCTTCGGTCTTTTCCTGTTAGACGACACGGCTATTTTGATTTTCGACTTTAAAATATTACTCTTTAATTGACGAGAATGATTAAAAATTAACTACCCAAAATCGAAAATCTATAGTGTCTTTGATAGGATTCGAACCTACACTTAACGGGGCTTAAACCCGATGCCTCTTCCAGTTGGGCTACAAAGACTTTTGTCTAAGCGGAAGGACTTGAACCTTCATCCCCTGCATTCCAAATACAGTGCTCTTCATTAAGCTACGCCTAGAATTTAATATCAAATATTGTGGACGCAATAGGAATCGACCCCATCACACATTGCTTGCAAAGCAACATCACTTGTTCTGTAACATGTATCCCCATTTTGAATCAAAAAAATAGCGGAACCGACGAGAATCGAACTCGCAACTTGAGGATAGACAATCCCCTGCTCTACCGTTGAACTACAGCTCCGTTGGGCATCCGAAAAGCTATTTACGGATGCCAGAGAAAACGTGGAGAATCTTGAACAGGGTTAAGTCTTACTCTTCAAGTTGAGTAGCCGAGCTAACACTTTTTAAATAGTCTCGGAATTGCAACGCTTTCGGTTACTAAAACCCACCTTCTCACTGCCACGGTATTTTGAATATTATTTTGTTTTTACCTTGTAGTGATATGAGCAATTGAATGGCACAAAATATTCGTACCATATCGTTCTCTATATCTAACCTGCTATTAGTTTTGGAGGTTACCCCAAATAGAAAAATTATTATTTAAGATGAACAAAGTTTGGAAGCGTTTAAAGTTTCGACAGGATTCGAACCTGCTCGTTTGGATGAAAGTCCGATATTCTACCAAGTGAATTACGAAGTAACGCTATACCATCAGTATCATCTTAGGAACGTGAAAAGAATAAGTTATAATGTTTTGGGGAGATTATTTTGGTTTTAGCCGAGGCAAAAAACGCAAGCATAGCATCGCTACGGCGAGTATTTTTAACGAAAAATAAAATCAAAAGAATCCGCCTAATGTTATAAGTTATTCTTTGCTTGTTCCTAAGTCCTTATTTCAAAAATGAATCTGACTACGAAAAGAAAAAATATGTTGACATGAATTTCGAGTCGCAGCCATTTTTTAACAGCTGCAAACTCCTTTGAGTGAAGCTGTTAGAAAAGTTGAATATGAATACCATCATAACTCTCAGCAGGTAATTCGAGACTGCCTATGAGTTCGTTCTCCCGTCGTTTTGACTTAGGAGAAAATTGAAAACTGATATGATAATTAAATTGTAACATCTGAATTTTTAAATGTTTTTTTGTTGAATACGGGATATAAACCCTATGAAAGTTAGATAAAGTTCCAGCGTGAAAGTTTTTTTAAAAAATATTTTATATAAATTTTTTAAAACCTTGATTATCAAAATTTTACAAGAAATAATATTTTTAAAAAAACTCATTATCACTACCTTAAACTTCTTTCAAATACTCGCTCGGAACATTTTCCGTGAGCCAAACACTATTTTCAGATACATAAAAATGACACCCTTTTTCATGCATAGATTTAGCATCTACTTCGAGTATAACCAATTTACCATGCCGCCGACCAACATTCGAAGCCGTTTCTTTATCCTTTGATAAATGAACATGATGCCGATTGCCTTTTATCAACCCATTTTTCAAAATACTATCTATAAATCGTGTTGCGGTACCATGATATAAAATATTGGGAGGATTACACGGCAAATACCCAAGTTCAATTTCCACAGAATGACCTTGACTTGCTCGAATTTTTGTCAAATCTTCATTAAAAGCAAATCGCTTTTTATTATTGTTTTTGACAATTGCCTGCAATAATTCAAAATTCATTTCACGACCATTTGCATTTGACTTGTCAATTAATTCATTTACATCTACCCAACCATGGGCTTCTAGGTTAATCCCAATTACTTCAGGTCTATGTCGAAGAACTAAGCTGAGAAATTTGCTGGTTTTTACAATTTGTTTTTGTGTCATTATATTTAAGTTTTTGGTTCAAAATTTAAAGAATACACATTCTCTAAAAATAGTTTCAAAACTGTCTACTTTCGCGAAGTGAATTTAAAGGAAAAACATACGCATCTTTTAAAAACCGAAGCCAAAAGGCTTGGATTCTCCTTCGTCGGAGTAGCAAAGGCGGAAGCATTAAATGAGGAAGCTCGTCATTTAGAAACTTGGTTAAAAAATGATTATCACGGCAAGATGTCGTATATGGAAAATCATTTTGATAAAAGAATCGATCCTACCAAATTAGTACCTGGTTCGAGATCAATAGTGACTTTGATGTATAATTATTATACTGAAAAAGAGCAAGAAGATGAGATCGCTCCTAAGATTTCGAAATATGCTTTCGGAAAAGACTACCATTTTATCATTAAAAATAAACTGAAAGAATTACTTCAATTTTTGAATGATAACATTGGAGATGTCAGCGGTCGTTGTTTTGTAGACTCTGCCCCTGTTTTGGAAAGAAAATGGGCTGCAAAGTCAGGTTTAGGGTGGACGGGAAAAAATACACTTTTGATAAATCCTAAAGCTGGCTCTTATTTTTTTCTGGCAGAATTGATTATTGATTTAGAGCTTGAGGCAGACCATCCGATGAAAGATTATTGCGGCACTTGCACACGATGTATTGATGCTTGTCCAACCAATGCCATTTCCGCTAATGGCTATTTATTAGACGCTTCAAAATGTATCAGTTATTTGACGATTGAATTGAAAGATGAGCAACTTCCAGAAGAATTTCGAGGGCAAATGAAAAATTACATGTTTGGATGTGACATTTGTCAAGAGGTGTGTCCATGGAATAAATTTTCGACACCACACAATGAGCGAAATTTTGAACCCCACCCTAATCTATTAGGAATGAACAAAAGAGATTGGGAAGAAATTACGGAAGAAATATTTAAAGAAGTTTTTCAGAAATCTGCTGTGAAAAGAACAAAATTTCATGGACTTAAAAGAAATATTGACTTTCTAAAATAAGTGCTTATACAAACATAGGTTTTACATTTACACCTCCCCAAAAACTTGAAATTGCACCAATAGATTTTTCTAAGTCTGTAAAATCAAAAGGCTTCACAACATAAGCATTAGCTCCTGTTTCGTAACATTTTTTTATATCTGCTGGATTAGAAGATGTCGTAAAAACGATTACTGGCAATTTTTGCAAATTTTCATCTTTAAGAAAAGTATTCAGAACATCAAAACCATTTAACTTAGGCATATTCAGATCCAATAAAATATAATTTATATTTGACAAAGGCTCATCTTTAAGAAAATCAAGAAGTTCTTCACCATTAGTACAATGCACAAATTGAGCAGGTATATTTAAATTTTCAAATGCAAGCTTTGTTAATCTTACATCATCAAGGTTATCTTCAACTAATATTATCTTTTTATGAGTACTCATAGTATTCCCCTATTCTTTTTTTAAAAAAATTACACGCTAAAGGTATTTATTTTTTTAAAACTGTATTTAATCTAGGCAACATTCTGGATGCAATAAACTAATCTATTATCGACATACTTTAACATAAATTGATTATTTGTGACAACCTTTGAGCCCTAAAGTGTTTTATTTTTGCAGTCTTTTAAAATGACTAGATTACTTTATTATAAATAATTGAAACATCAATCATCTAATGCGACTTAAAATATTATTCTTTTTTTTGTTGATTCTACAACTTTCTTGTTCTGAATCCACAGAAAATGATTCTAAAAAAAAGGAAGATTCAGCGAAGCATGAATCTGATAATGAAGTATTGAATTCAAGTAAGAAAAAAAATATTATTTTTTTTGGCGACAGTTTGACAGCTGGTTATGGCTTAGATGAAGCCTCTTCAGATAGCTACCCAGCAATAATTGAGCAAAAAATTGATTCATTAGGACTCAACTATAAAGTTATCAATGCTGGACTAAGCGGTGAAACTACTGCTGGCGGAAATGAAAGAGTCAATTGGGTCATACGTCAACCACTAGATATTTTCATTTTAGCACTAGGTGGTAATGACGGTTTACGAGGCATTGCTCCTGAAAGTTCAGCTGAAAATCTTCAATCCATTATTGATAAGGTAAAACAAAAATATCCTAGTGCAAAAATCGTACTTTCAGGCATGCAAGCTCCTCCAAATATGGGAGAAACATTCACCGAACAGTTCAAAAATATGTATCCTTCATTAGCACAGAAAAATGAGCTTGCATTCGTTCCTTTTCTATTAGAAAATGTGGGAGGTATTCCTTCCTTAAATCAAAGGGATGGCATTCATCCAAACATAGATGGGCACAAAATTTTGGCAGAAACTGTCTGGAGTATCCTGAGCGGTTTATTGTAATTGGTTTCAAAATAACTAAGGATTTAATCATTCTCTATTTTGGAATTTTAATAGTTTTACTGATTTTTTTCTAACCCTGCTTATCAAAGAATTTTACTAAAAAAAATTAAATGAAAGTAACTGAGTATTTTAAAAAAGCCAATGGGCAGACCTTGATTTCTTTTGAAGTTCTACCTCCATTAAAAGGAGGAAGCATGCAAGCTATTTTTGATGTTTTGGATCCATTGATGGAATTCCGTCCACCATTTATTGATGTTACCTATCATCGAGAAGATTATATATATAAGCAAAGACAAAGTGGTTATTTTGAAAAAATTGCTATTCGAAAACGACCTGGCACTGTCGGAATCTGCGCATCTATCATGCATCGTTATGGGGTTGATGCTGTACCTCATTTAATTTGTGGAGGGTTCTCAAAGGAAGAAACCGAAAATGCCCTAATTGACCTTAATTATTTAAATATTAATAATGTATTGGCATTGCGTGGAGATGCACGCAAGTTTGATGGGAAATTTATTCCTGAGCCTGATGGCCACAATTATGCGATTGACTTAGTGACACAAGTAGATGACATGAATCATGGTAAATACCTTGATGCCAATATTGAAAACGGTATGAAAACGAATTTTTGCATAGGAATTGCAGGTTATCCAGAAAAGCATTTTGAAGCGCCTAATATGGATTTTGATTTAGAATGGGCTAAAAAAAAGGTAGAAGCTGGTGCAAATTATATTGTAACTCAGATGTTTTTTGACAATAATAAGTACTTTGAATATGTGGATGCTTGCCGAAAAGCAGGGATAAATGTTCCAATCGTACCAGGGTTAAAACCGCTTACAAAAAAATATCAACTCAATGCTTTACCTCGCCTTTTTCACTTAAATCTTCCAAATGACCTGTTAGATGCCATAATGAAGGCAAAGAACGCGGAGGCTCGCAGACAAGTTGGCATTGAATGGAGTATAATGCAGTCTAAAGAATTGAAGGAGAAAGGGGCTCCTTGCTTACATTTTTACACCATGGGTGACGTAGATACCATTCGCGAAATCGCCGAGAAAGTTTTTTAGCATAGCCTGATTTTCCATCAAATTCGGACTGTTTTTCGCTTTTTCTTCTTTGACTCTACTTTTTTATTTTTAGGGATCGGTTGTGGCTCAACTCTTGGCCGACTAAAAAAGTCATCAAAAAATAACCGACGCTGTTCTCGTTGTTGAGGATACTGCTTAACACCATCAGGATTAGGCACAACAAAAACTTCAATCGCTGTAGTTTCTAAAACATTTTCACCCGCTTCAATACTCGCTGGTTCTATCCAAAATTGTCCTATGTCTTTGGGTTCAAGATAGTACGAATAGGAAACGCTTTGGGTCATATCTCCATTAACAATACTCATACTAGTTGATTGATTCGGCCCGCCAATAATGTTAAATCCATCGAAAGAAGGTGGATAAAAATTGCGCCCACTTGCATTTTCTAAAGTGAATTTCACTTCAAAATAATTGTCCATCAAAATAGAGTCTGTACTTATTTCCATCGTGAATTTTGGGCTTTCTTCTTGAGCCATAAGCGTTATACAAAGAGCACAGGCAAATAAAAAGGCACTAATCTTTTTCATGGTTTTAAATGCTTTAAAGTTCCTTAATATATTTTCGACAGGATAAAAGACCCAATAAAGATAAGAAGAGTTGGCTACAGAAAGCAAAGAGTATTAAAAAATTAACGCGCTGCACAGCGGACGCATTGAGTACTTTCAGGCATGAACATCAATCTGGCAGAGCGAATTTTACCCCCGCAACGAGAACATTTACCAAATTCCGGGGAGTCAATCTTCGTTAATGCATGTTGCAAGGCTCCCAATTTCCTTTTAGACGACCGTAAAGCTACCTCTGCCACACTCTTATTATTGATGGCATCCATTCGACTAACTCTACCAATTGAATTTTCGGGTGAAATGGGCTTAGTCTCCTCTTCTAAGCGAATAATATCTTCCTTAGTTTTCGAAATCGTTAGGTGTATTTTTTCTTTTAAATCTAATCTTTCTTCTTTAGTCATGTTTAAAATTTTCTCAAAAAACGAACCAAATCATTGAATTTCAGGTATATATAATTTTTTCAAAAGAGGTTTAATCATACTCGTCCATCGAACATATCCATGTTTATTCATATGTAGCCCATCTTCGATAAAAATATTTGGATCAGGAATTTCGCCCTTAACTAACATCGTTCGTCCAACATTCAAATAATGAACTTTATCTTGTGAATTTGTAAACTGTTTGATCATCAAATTACCAGTTCGATAGGAATCCCATTCATCCCATCGAGCAATAGAAGGCTTCATGGATAGATAAATAATTTCAGTATCAGGTAATTTTTCATTCACTAATCCAACAAATTTCTTAAAGTTCTGAACGGTAATTTGAGGTAATATTTTTTCATGAATATCATTTTCACCACAATAGAAAACAATTATTTGAGGCTCATAAGGGAATACTATTCGATCTATATATTGAATGACCTCAGGTGTAGTTGAACCTCCAAAACCTCGATTTATTATAGGAAGAGGCGCCATATCTTTTTCCAAAGTTTCCCACATTCTAATACTAGAACTTCCTGTAAATAGAATTCCATTCTTTTGAGGAAACCTTATTTTATCACTTTCTTCAAAATTTAAAATCTCTTGCTCGAATCTCGTTGAAACTTTATCCCCTCTCAATTTCCCAATCATACTCGCATCATTAGAATTTGAATTTTCTTGACAAGAAAAAAATGTCATTCCAATAAAAAATAAAAGTCCGACCTTTTTGATAATTATAGCTTTCATAAACGAAAAAATTGATGTATGCCGAAGGTAGTTTTTTTGAAGGCTAAATTCCAAATTTGAGTAATTTTACCTCTGTGTAAATCACAAACACTTCTTTCTAAATTTAGAGGTGTTTCACTTTAAAAAATACTAACAATATGTCAATGGTAAATGAATTTAATGACTATCGAGTAAAAATGAATGACAAAATTTTTGCTCAAAACAATAAAGTACTTAACCGTTTTTTCAATCTTGATACTAACGCATATCAAGATGGGGCATTGGATAAAAAGACGAAAGAATTGTTAGGTTTGATTGCATCGATGGTTCTCCGATGTGATGATTGCATTCGGTATCATTTGGGTACTTGCTACGAATTAGGTGTCACAAAAGAGCAGGTATATGAAGTCTTTTCAATTGCCAATTTGGTTGGTGGCTCTATTTGCATCCCGCATACCCGACGAGCAGTTGAGTATTGGGAAGAATTAGAAGGATAATTCATCAACACTTTTATTTCATAAAAATCGAACCTTTTTTTACTGAAACAATGTCGCCAATTTCGGTAAGAACACAATTCCTCCAATAATTATGGCTCCAAAAGCAGTTAAAAGAACTCCTCCCGCAGCGACATCTTTCGCTTTTCCAGCCAAGATGTGGAAACCTGGAGAAGTTAAATCAGTTAAGAATTCGATGGCTGTATTAAATGCTTCGGCAGCCAAAACCATTGAAATAGCCACTGTGATAAGGGCCCATTCCATTTTTGAAATGGAGAAATAAAATCCGGCGAAAATCACCCCTATAGTACAAAAAAGATGGATTTTGGCATTTGGTTCACTCTTAAACAAGGTAGCAATACCTGTAAAAGCAAATTTGAAACTATTGATTCTTTTCTTCCACATAATCAATTGTATAAACTCCTTGAATCCCAATGTGATTAGATGTTACGCCACTAACTGATTTAAACCCGGAACACTCAAAATGTTTTGAAAAAAAGATATGATCCATTGGAATGTCCCAAAAAGAAAGGGTTCCATCCCTATAAGAAGGCATGAATCCAGTTCGACTATCCCTTAGTTTCGTTACACTTCGAAATTCTTTAACCTCCTTAGACCATGGAACAACATAAAAATTTCCAATTATAAAATGCGGATGGTTTAATTCAACTAAATAGTCTTGTATCAACTGAAGATGTTCTTCAACCCGTTTATAGGCGGACTGACTAAAAGCAGGGACTGCATGAGTGCTGACAAAATAAACAGAATCAATCTCATTTCCCAAAGAGATGCTCCCAACTAAATTTGGAATCTCTTCATAATAAAAGGTATCGATAAAATTAAATGCATATTTTGAATACACAGATAAGCCATACATCCCCAAATCTAAAATAGTATGATTATGAGGATAAATAGAATCTAAATAACTTTCTAAATATGGCTGCCAAATGGGTGTAACTTCTTGGATTGAAATCAGGTCAGCTTCTGTTTCTAATATTTTTTCAAAGGTTAATTCAGGATCATTCTCCGCATCAGAAAGGCTAAAATGAGCAATTTTTATTTCAACTGATTCCGTTTCTTGAATAGTTTCTTCTTGAATAGTTTCTTCTTGAATAAGAACCTGTTTTTTTTCAGAAAAAACCTCTCTAGGGTTCATCGAAAATTTCAGGAAAATTGCTAATGCGGCACAACATCCAAAACTTGCAAACATCAACCGGGGTTGTTTAAGCATTAAAAATAAAACACCTCCAAATAAATAACCGATCATGATTTGAACTGCAAATTTTTCAGCAAAACGAATAGGTAGAGGTGAATATTCAGGAAATATACATATACCAACGCCCGCTAATAAAGCGAGTAGGAGTAACGTTTGAATAACCGAATTATGGAGTATTTTGGTTAACATATGTATTTATTCTAGCTTTCCTTTAAGAGATGAGGTGACAAATAACCTATCCTAATATTTAGGATTCATATTCCCAAACACAAATTTACAATGATAACTACGAACTGTTAAGGTCATTGAAGAATCAGTTTAATAAAGTAGGTACCAAGATGAAATCATGCATATCTAAAATTTCAAATAATTTAATTTTACTTTGGTGCTTATCATCGTTTATTCTTAAAAAATGATTTTAACAAATTACTGCATTCCTCCATCAAAATACCAAATTCAACCTTAGTCTTTGGATGCAAAATTCTTTTCCCAAATCGCATAAAGCCTTTCGAATCATCATTAGCGCCATAAACAATTCTCCCAATTTGGGCCCATGCCAAAGCACCTGCGCACATGACACATGGCTCAAGCGTAACATAGACTGTACACTCATTTAGATATTTACTTCCCAAATATTCAGCAGCTGACGTAATCGCTAATATTTCAGCATGAGCCGTCACATCTGTTAACCTTTCCGTCTGATTATGTGCTTTTGCAATGATTCGATTTTCGCATACGACCACTGCCCCAACAGGCACCTCGCCTTCTTCAAATGCAATTTGCGCTTCTTGAAGCGCTTTTTTCATAAAATGATTGTCAGAAAAAACAGCTAACATAGATGACATATGATAAACAAAGATTCTTTTGGACAATCTTAAACAATTTAGCTCTACTTATTTCAATTTTATTCAATCTTTTTACCTTTGCGCATGGAAAAAGTAAAAACTACCTCTACGAAATTTCTGGGAGAAGCTTTGACCTTCGATGATGTCTTACTTGTCCCTGCTTATTCTGAAGTCCTTCCTAGAGAAGTTGACATTTCAACTCAACTTACCCGCGAAATTCGATTGAATGCCCCCATCGTTTCGGCTGCAATGGATACAGTTACGGAAAAAAAACTTGCCATTGCAATAGCAAGACAAGGCGGCATAGGGATGGTTCACAAAAACATGCCAATTGAAGAACAAGCCGAGCAAGTCAGAAGCGTAAAACGGTCTGAAAGCGGGATGATTATTGATCCTGTCCGATTGGGTGTCGATGCATTCGTTGGCGATGCTCAAGCCTTGATGAAAAAATATAGTATCGGAGGAATTCCTATTGTTGATCAATTTGATCAGTTAATTGGAATATTGACGAATCGAGATTTGAGGTTTGAAACTCAATTTAATCGTCCGGTTAAGGAGTTAATGACTTCCGAAAACCTCATTACCGTGCCTGAAGGTACAACACTAGAACAAGCAAAACAGATTTTACAAAGGCATAAAATCGAAAAACTACCTGTTGTAGATAAAAACAATACCCTCGTAGGCTTGATAACTTACAAGGATATTATGAAAGTTGAAGATTATCCAAATTCCTGTAAAGACTCATTAGGCAGACTAGTCGTGGGAGCGGCTGTTGGAGTAACGGGCGATATGAGAGAAAGAGTCGATGCCCTAATGAAAGTAGGAGTTGACGTAATTTGTATTGATACAGCGCATGGGCATTCTCAAGGCGTTTTGTCTTCCATAAAAATGATTAAAGAAATGTACCCAGATCTACAAGTGATCGGTGGAAATGTCGCGACAGGATCTGGTGCACAAGCGTTGGTTGATGCTGGAGTGGATGGTGTCAAAGTAGGAGTAGGCCCCGGAAGTATTTGTACCACTCGGATTGTTGCTGGAGTAGGGGTTCCTCAATTAAGTGCTATAAACGGAGCGTATGAAGCCATAAAAAATACAGGGGTTCCAATTATTGGTGATGGAGGGATTAGATATACAGGCGATATTCCAAAAGCATTAGCTGCAGGAGCAAGTACTATTATGGCGGGAGGATTATTTGCTGGAGTTGAAGAAGCACCTGGCGAAACCATTCTTTACGAAGGAAGAAAATTCAAAGTTTATCGAGGAATGGGATCTATAGGTGCCATGCAACTAGGTTCAAAAGACCGGTATTTTCAGGATGTCGAGGATGACATTAAGAAATTAGTTCCTGAAGGAATTGAAGGCAGAGTTCCATTTAAGGGAACATTGGCAGAAGTAATGGTCCAATATTTAGGTGGCTTACGAGCTAGTATGGGTTATTGTGGAGCCAAAACTGTCGAAGATTTGAAAAAGGCAGAGTTTGTTCAAATGTCTTCAGCAGGAGTACATGAAAGTCATCCACACAATATTACAATCACAAAAGAAGCTCCAAATTATAGTCGGAAATAAAATAATTAATGAGAGTATTAATTCAAAAAGTGTCTAAAGCCTCCGTAACTATAGAAGGAAAAATCAAGTCTGAAATTGGTAACGGCTTGCTTATTTTGTTAGGCATTGAAAATGCGGATACAAAAGAAGATATTAATTGGCTTTGCAGTAAAATTGTCAATCTTAGAATATTTAGTGACGAAGATGGAAAAATGAACTTGTCGGTTAAGGATGTTGATGGCAGTTTATTAGTCATTAGTCAATTTACGCTTCATGCAAATACTAAAAAAGGAAATCGCCCTTCTTTCATTAAAGCTGCAAGACCTGACTTTGCGATTCCAATGTATGAGGGTTTCATAAAAACTCTAGAAATGGTTTCAAGAAAAAAAATTGGAACAGGTGAATTTGGGGCGATGATGGAAGTATCACTAATCAATGATGGACCGGTTACGATCTGGATCGATTCAAAAAATAAAGAATAAATTTTAATGCAAAAAAAACAACTAATCGAATGCGTCCCTAATTTTTCAGAAGGGCAAGATATGAATATCATCACACAAATTACTGATGAAATCGAAAAGATAGAAGGGGTTAAACTATTAGATGTTGACCCAGGGAAAGCCACAAACCGGACTGTCGTTACTTTTGTCGGCGAACCCGAACCTGTCATCAATGCTGCATTTCTTGCTATCAAAAAAGCTTCAGAAATAATTGATATGAGCAAGCATAGTGGCGAACATCCAAGAATGGGTGCGACTGATGTCTGTCCCTTAGTGCCCATTGCAAATATCTCGATGGAAGAAACGGTGAAGTGGGCACACAAACTTGGAGAAATGGCAGGTCGCGAATTAGACATTCCTTTTTATATGTATGAATATGCATCAACAAAACCTGAATGGACAAACTTGGCAACGATCCGGTCAGGAGAATATGAAGCCCTTGCCGATAAGTTGACGAAACCCGAATGGAAACCTGATTATGGACCTTCTCGATTTAACCCACAAGCAGGTGCAACAGCGATCGGAGCAAGAGACTTTTTGATTGCCTATAATGTGAATTTAAATACAACCTCTACTCGCCGAGCTAATTCTGTAGCATTTGATGTGCGTGAAGCTGGTCGAGTGAAAAGAAAAGGTGACCCTATCACTGGGGAAATTGTGAAAGATGAAAATGACAATCCAGTTCGCGAACCTGGTGCTTGTAAATCTGTAAAAGGGATCGGTTGGTTTATTGAAGAATATGGTGTCGCACAGATTTCTATGAATTTGACTAATATTAATGATACCCCTTTACATATTGCATTTGAGGAAGTTTGTAAAAGTGCAGATAAACGAGGACTAAGAGTTACTGGGTCAGAATTGGTAGGTTTAGTCCCCTTAAAAGTGATGCTTGATGCAGGGCATTATTTTTTAAAAAAACAACAGAGATCAACTGGCGTTGCAGAAGAGGAAGTCATCAAGATTGCTGTCAAGTCGTTTGGCTTAGATGAATTAACCCCTTTTGATCCACAGAAAAAAATTATTGAATACCAACTCGCAGCAGATGAACCGACGCCACTTATAGAAATGAATTTGCGTGATTTTGCGAATGAAACGGCTTCTGAAAGTCCTGCTCCTGGCGGAGGTTCGATTTCCGCATATGTTGGTTCACTAGGCATTTCTTTAGCAACGATGGTTGCCAACTTATCTTCTCATAAAAGAGGTTGGGATGACCGTTGGGAAGAATTCAGCGATTGGGCAGCACGAGGACAACAGATCAAAGATGCCTTATTGAAAATGGTTGATGAAGATACAAATGCTTTCAATGCTATCATTTCTGCTTTTCGACTATCAAAAGGAACCCAAGAAGAAAAAACAGCTCGAAGTAAAGCCATTCAGGCAGCGACAAAATATGCAATTGAAGTGCCCTTTCGGATTATGGAACTAAGCCTAGCTTCTTTTGAAGTCACAAAGGCAATGGCTGAAATGGGAAATCCAAATTCTGTTACGGATGCTGGCGTCGGAGGTCTTTGTGCAAGAGCTGCAGTGCATGGCGCATTTATGAATGTAAAAATTAATTCAGCAGACTTGAAAGACAAAGATTATGTTGCGAAAGTCATGAAAGCTGCTAGCGAAATGATAGAAAAAGCAGATCAGTTTGAAGCTGAAATCCGCGAAATTGTGGATAAAAGAATTGATGGATAGTAATAAACAAGCATATTAGAAATAAATACGAAACCTTCTAAAAGAAAATTACTCGACTAATGAAATACCTTTTTTTCTTTATTGCCACGTTGTTTTTTATTCCATTAATGAATGCTCAGCATGGATATACTTACATTTCTGATCGTCGTTTTTTTAGCCCTGAAGATTTAGTCGGCTATGATTTTAAACCTGATAGAATGGAGGTTCCAAATGTCAGCGAAAAAAACTTAACCCCTGGTGAATATTCTTT
This sequence comes from Bacteroidota bacterium, assembly GCA_024743405.1. GTDB lineage: Bacteria > Bacteroidota > Bacteroidia > Chitinophagales > Saprospiraceae > JANSWP01. The sequence goes on along the minus strand of JANSWP010000012.1, from coordinate 85,698 downwards.
TGGAGTTAATTTTAACAACCTCTTTATCGAAGGTGAAGGAATTCGGGGAGTATTCAATATTAACAATATTTCTCCGACTGAGTATGGTTTCAAACTACTTTTAATTAATGCCCGAGATGCTCGATTACAAGGACATTTAAAAATTATTCAAAATAAATGGGGAATGGTAGAAGCTTTAATTTACAAACGTTCTCCAACTGATAAAGAAACGATCTTTTACTTGCCTCCAATTCCTGGCAAACTCAACACTCAAGAACGAGATTATTTTACAGACCGTGGTGAATTAGTTATTGAACATACAGATTCGCTTTGGGGCAAAACCTTCTATCCTTTTTTCCGCATTCATTTAGAAAAAAACATTCAGGAACCATTAGAAATAAGTGATAGTACAAGCGTGACCTTTATTAGAACCATTACACTTGAGTTAAAAGAGAAAGAAAAAAAGAAAAAAGAAAAAAAGAATAGAGAGATAGAGGTATTAACTGAAGATGCCGTTCAAGACACGCTTGAACAAACAACTGAAACGGAAGAGTATTCTTTTATAGATGGACAGGAAATTTCTTCTTCTGAAGAAAAACATGTTGATCAAAGTAAATACAAAATTATTAAAAAATATGCTGTGGAAGTACGTTCCATTTTGCAATATGAAGATGGTACAAAGGAGGACAAAAAGTGGAATTATCCGATTAGAAAAGTAGTAGAGCGAGAAGATGAATTAGCAAAAATGGATGAAGAACGCTTCCAGATTGATATTTCAAGTGATAAAGGAAAACAAATTTATTTATATCTAACTGGAGATAAAACGGTAAGCACTTTTGAATTTAACAATCAATTATTTCTAATGCGAGGTTTTTAGTTTCGTCTATCTTGGATTACTAACTGCCGACTACCAACTCAAAAATGGGGTTCAAGTCAAAAATCGTTAAGCCTTTTGCTAAATTGATTTCCAAAGACATTCGTCGTTGGTCACAAAATGCAGTACAGTGTCAAGAGTCAGTTTTTAATAATTTAATCAAGGTAGGGCGCAAAACTGCATTTGGTAAAGATCACCATTTTGATGAAATAAAAACTTATAAAGACTTCAAAGATCAAGTGCCTATACAAGATTATGAAGGACTGAAGCCCTATGTGGAACGAATAAAAAAAGGTGAAAAAGATGTGCTTTGGCGAGGTCGTCCTATGTATTTCGCCAAGACCTCAGGAACGACCTCTGGCGTGAAATATATTCCACTCACCCGTGATAGTTTACCCAATCATTTTGGTTCAGCTCGAAATGCATTATTTAATTATTATGCTCAAACAGGTAATGGAAATTGGCTTGATGGGAAATTGATATTCCTTTCGGGAAGTCCGGAATTAACTGAAATTGCAGGCATCAAAACAGGACGTTTATCAGGTATTGTAAATCATCAAGTTCCTTCTTGGCTAAGGACTAATCAACTCCCCAGCTACCCCACAAATTGCATTGACGAATGGGAAGATAAATTAGAAAAAATTGTGGAAGAAACTGTCAATCAAGACATGCGCTTGATTAGCGGAATTCCACCGTGGGTACAAATGTACTATGAGCGACTTTTGGAAAAAACAGGTAAAAAATATATAAAAGACATCTTTCCAAATTTTTCGGTTTTCGTTTACGGAGGGGTAAATTTTGAACCTTATCGTGCCACTTTAGAATCATTGGTAGGTAAGAGGTTAGATAGTGTTGAAACCTATCCAGCTAGCGAAGGATTTATTGCATTCCAAGATGACCCAAATGAAAAGGCGCTTCTGTTAAATGCTAATTCGGGGATCTTTTTCGAATTCATTCCAACTGAAGAATTTTTCAATAATAACCCGACAAGAGTTTCTTTAAAAGATGTAGAGATCGGTGTGAACTACGCAATTATTTTGAATAATAATGCAGGACTTTGGGGTTATAATATTGGCGACACGGTCGAGTTTGTTTCCAAAAACCCGCCTAGGTTATTGGTGACAGGGCGAATAAAACATTTTATTTCCGCATTTGGAGAGCATGTAATCGGTAAAGAAGTTGAACAGGCTATATTATCCGCCGCTAATGAAATGAATGTCAAAATTGTAGAGTTTACCGTCGCACCTCAAATAAATCCAATAGGGAAAGAACTACCTTATCATGAGTGGTTTATTGAGTTTGACGAAATCCCTAACAACTTAGAAGGACTTTCACAATCAATTAACAATCAAATGATTAGGCAAAATATTTATTATAAAGATTTAATTGATGGCAATATTTTACAAACCCTAAAAATCACACCTCTTAAAAAAGATGCTTTTCGAAACTTCATGAAGTCTCGCGGAAAATTAGGCGGACAAAATAAAGTACCTCGCCTTTCAAATGACCGTAAAATTGCCAAAGAATTAGACTTGTATAAGTTGTAGAAATAAAAAAGAAGTCACAATAGATGCAACTTCTTCTTCAAACAAATTATAATCCTCGTGTAGCGATTGGATGAATTACATTTTTTTCTGGGTTGTTTTCATTTGATTTCTAGAAAAAAAGAGTCGCGCCCGAAGACGCGACATCGTTTTAAGGCGATTGAAATATACGTACTCCTACTATTTTGAGTTCAAATTGTTGTCTGAAAAGAGTCGCACTCATTCGTGCGACCCATTTAAAAATTCCCTGGTTATGTAGCAAAGGACAAACACTGTTATTAATATCAGTTCTGGGCTCAAGATCTAACCTCAAATCTGACTCGCTCTTTCGTATCCACCCAGTCGAAAAGAAAGATTAGTCCCTTCATAGAGCTTTTCTTTTCGATAAAGTTTGTAAAAAAGGTCGCACTAACCGTGCGACCGACAAGTAACAAACTATAATCTCATGAATATTTTTTAGTCAATTTTGGGAAAATACTGCTCAACCTTTTATCACTTTTTCGGCAAGCTAATTTCAGTTTTGATCAATGACTTTAGCATCAATCTTAGGTTTAGGTAGTAGGTGTGTGGGTTTGGACGGTTGGTGGGCAGTGAACTTTATGTGCACTGCCAACCGCCCAATGTAAAGGTGAATGTTGTTCGTAATCGGTTTCGGCTAAAATAATCGGTAAATAGGATGTTTTTGTTTTTTAACTTTTCAGGTCTTCTTGGGGAAGAAAAAAAGGTCGCACCGGTTTGTGCGACCTGCAATTAACAAATTATAATCTCATGAAATACGAATATTTTAAGCCCCAAAAATGGGGAAGGAACTTTCATAAAAAAGAGTCGCACCGGCTTGTGCGACCCGACTATATACAAATTATAATCTCATGAAAAAAACGAATATGTCAAACGAATGGAGTGGGTCAAAAAATTGTATCAAGTCTATTCTTTTTCGTCAATTCTCAATTTTCCGCCACTTGGTTTAAAGAGTTCACTAAAATCATAATTCCACAAAATCAATCTCTTTTAAAAATGTTCCCCGCTACTTTCGCGGGGAACCTTCAATATGGTCATGGGACAGTTTACATTGATGGGATAAGGATATTTTGATTTACGGTTTCATATTAAGTAATCGGTTATACTCCCATTTGTAACTTTATATTCTATATCAAAGAGCGATAATTTTTCCACTGTTGAGTAACCTTCCATTTGCTTCTAGAGTATAGATGTACGTTCCAGAAGGAAGGTTATCACGGTCAAATTGGATTTGGTTATCAGAAAAGCTTTCTTTTCTAATTTTTCTACCCATCATATCAAAAAGAGTAAGCGTGACTTCGTTAAAATCATCTCCCAAAATTTCAATTTTTGTTGTTTCAAAAAATGGATTTGGGTATGCTTTTATTTGAATAGTTGGATCTATTGACTCTTCCAGCCCCGTTATTATTACAAATTCTTCAATAGAATCACCGCCAATAAAATGCGTTTTTGTAATCGTCTGAACAGGTTCTTCATATCCTAAAAAGATAGCAGCACTGTTGTCAATTTGAGTTCCTATTGGATTGTTCGGTTTTTGGGCAACCTTAAATTTAACAAAACCAAAGGAATCAGTGCCGCTATCTGCTGGTGTTAGTTGCAAGTTTTCAAAGGTGAACTTCAGGATACCATTGTCATAAATTTTAAAATCATACGGATGACTACTTGCACCTGGACTAACAGAAGTTAAGTCCAAATAAGCTGACAAGGTATCCCGAATCACCAGTCTCGTTATCGTATCAGTTCCTGTGTTTTGGAATAATAGGTGGTACTCTAAATCGGTATTTGCTGTAATAAATGCACTGTCGTTCGTAATATAACCTTTGGGATAGCCTCTTAAATCAAGAACGGCATCGGTGGAACTGATACTTTCCTGTACTTCTATTGATATAAACGAGTTATTTTCATCTTCTTGAAATTGCGTGACTTGTCCTATAGAGGATCCTCCTACTCCATTATCACAACCTTCTACGGAAACGGTAGGATAACTATCCCCAGGGTGTCCATCTGGTTGCTCGGCAACAATTCGATAAGTTTTTCCATCGGCAGGAAAAGAAAGAGCTTCAAAAGCACCTACATCTAAGTCAATATCATCTTTAACCAAACCAATTACTATATCTTCAATAATGACCAAACTTTGGGGCTCATCCATATCTCCTGTCCCCACATTTGTAACTTTGAACCTTACTGAATCTGTATCACAAAATCCTTCAACTTTCAAGGATGCCATATCCCAATTTGGATCAATTGGCAAACAAACCGTATCTGGAAACATATGGGCATAAACGAAAACAGCTTCTCCTGCTGTAGCATTACAGTCTAATGTCGCATTTATGGTAAAGCTCCCACATTCGCCAACTTCAAGTGTGTCCAAATCAAAAATGTATAAACTATCGTTGATAATTTGAATTGGATTAATGCTTGCTGAGTTGTAAATCAAATCTTCATCTAAGGCAATTGCCACATAAGCGCTATCCGCATCTGTTGTTCCATTATTGCAAAAACTAATAACAAAATCATCAGTCGAACAAGGCAATAAAAAAGGAACAGAGATATCAACATCCATGAATGGACAATCAATCGCTTTTTTAACCGAAAAATCAATGAACGTTGTGTCGTAAAACATATCTATTACGACATCCATTATGGTATCTTCACAAATATCCCAATAAGGGTTTTTAGGTAATAGGATGACTTCATAAGTCCCTGTGTCCACTCTTATTGAGTAATTGCCATTTACGTCAGTAGTCCCAAAGTATGTTTCTGCTCCTTGTGCAAAAACCAACCAATCTTGTAAAGCTCTCTCATTCACATCTGGAAAACAATCATCATCTTCATCAATCAGGACTTTACCTTGAATAAAATTAGTGTGAATATTTCCAGCAGCATTCGTTTTGAAAATCGAAATATCATTTAATTGACTTCCACTTGTGAATGAATTGATTCCTCCTATCACAAAACCTCCATCTAATGTTTTTACAATTGATTTCCCTTCATCCCAGTGATCATTTCTTCCAATAGTTGTATCCCAGATCAAATCTCCATTCGAATCAACTTTCAAAAGGTATAAATCGGGATTAGAAACATTCACTTCAGTCACACCTGCAATCACATAGCTTCCATCTTCCAATTGAATAACATCATTTCCAATATCAATTAAAGAACCTCCAAAAGTTTTTGACCATTCTTCGTTGCCATCTTGATCTGTTTTGATCAGATAAACATCACTGTTATTGCCAATCAACCCTGTGATAATCAATCCACCATCTATAGTTTTCGTCAAAGCTAATCCTTCATCCCCACCGTCGTCTCCATGTAAGAAACTACTTATTTCATTTCCATCCGCATCTGTCAAGATCAAATAAAGATCTGAAGTAATAGGTGGATTTCCCCCTGGTGTTTCAAATGAACCAACAATGGCATATCCAGTTCCGAAAGGAATCACATCCCTACCTCTATCATCTTCAATGTCTCCAAAAGTTTGACTCCATTCCTCATTACCATCTACATCTGTCTTGATCAAGTAAACATCTTCTTCACCAGCCCCAAAACTTTTAGTTCTACCGGTAATAATGTACCCACCATCAGAAGTCGATGCAACAGCAGAACCAATGTCAGCATTTGAACCTCCATATTGATTTTTCCAAACTACCTCACCACTTTCATTAATTTTCAAAAGGAAAACATCAAACTCGTCTGTTTGAGTCTTTTTTATATCGCCAACAACAATATATCCGCCATCTGTTGCTGGAATAATATCATAAGCATGTTCAAGGAACCCTTCATTATAAAATTTTGACCATACTTCATCTCCATCTACATCAACTCTTACTATGTATAGGTCAAGATTATTTCCAACTCCACCTACCTGACTAAATCCTGCAACGATATATCCCTGATCTCTTGTTTGTAAAATAGCCTCACCAAAATCGTCTTTATCGCTGCCAAAATAAATTTCCCACCCTTGTGCTTGCATTTCTAGAGACCCAAAAACCATCCCCATCACTACCAAAAAATTTAGTAGTAATGTGCATTTGAGATTATTTCTGAGTTTCGAATTCATGGGCACAAGTCTATTAAAAAGATCGTCATTAACTAAATACGTTACAAATGTCATTATATCGAGAGTTGAATTCAAAGACATCTTTTGCCATTTGTTGAACAACTTTTGGCAAAATATTAGCTTTAACAGGTCAATAATGGGCTTAAAACCCTTATTTTACATTGCTTTACAACATAAGCCAAAGGTTCCAATTTGTTGAACATTTTTATATTTTTTCCCATGAAAAAAAGTCGTTTAATACACATTTTAAAGACATTTAATAAGAAAGAGGTCCGTGAATTAAGAAAATGGTTACAATCACCTGCCCATAATCAACGAGAAGATGTCCTTCATTTATTTGAATATTTGTTCGAAAAGAATCACTTAGAGCGAGATAAATATTTAGAAAAAGAGAAAGTATATCCTATTGTTTATCCAAAAGAACCATATGACGACGCTAAAATGAGGCAGGCAATTCACTTTTTATTCAAAGCCGTTGAGGGCTTTTTAATTTATGAAGAATTAAAAAATGATCAGGTAAAATCAGAAATCACTCTTGCCCGAGTATATCGAAAAAGAAGCTTACACAAACTTTGCGAATCGACTTTAAAAAATGCAGACGCTATGCAAGGAAAGAGTGTTTTTAGAAATGTAGAGTTTTTTAGAAACGATTATCAATTGCAATTAGAACGCTATCATTATGTTGCTGGATTTCAACGAAAAGATGTAAACCTTCAAGAGGTTTCTAATGCACTTGACTCAACTTATTTTGCAGATAAACTCCAGCAAAGTTGTTTCATGCTAGCACATGAAGCAGTCTATAAAAAGGAATATGACAAGGGGCTTCTAAAAGAGATTTTAGAATACATTGAAAAAAACGATTATTTAAAATATCCAGCTATTGCAGTTTATTATTATGGATTTAAGGCATTGACTGATCGCGATGAAGAGCATTTTTTTTATAGCCTAAAAGATGAAATTGACTCTTTCGGTGGTTATTTTCCATTCGATGAATTAAGAATCATTTATTTATTATCTATAAATTATTGTATCAATAGAGTGAACACCGGCAAGAAAAGCTTCTATAGAGAAATGTTCGATTTATATAAAGCCGGAATGGAAGGAAAAATTTTATTCGAAAATGATAAAGTCACAAGATGGACTTTCCTAAACGTTGTAACAACAGGTATTTTATTAAAAGAGTACGGCTGGATTGAGCTATTCATTGAAAATTATCAAGAATATTTAGAAGAGGAGCACCGAGAAAACATTGTTCATTATAGTTTAGCAAGACTAAATTTCGAAAAGAAAAACTACGACGATGCTATGAGGTTATTAGTTCAGTATGACTCTGATGAAATTGTAATGAACCTAAATGCTAAATTGATGCTCTTGAAAATGTATTTTGAATTAGATGAAATTGACGCCCTTAGTTCCGCAATTGATAGTACAAGAGCTTATTTGAAAAGGAAAAAAGTGATGGGGTACCATAAAACACCCTTTACCAATTTTACGAGCCTTTTGAAAAAAGTAATGAATGTGAATCCCTTTGATAGAGCCGCAAAAAGAAATCTAAAAACGGAAATCGAGGGAACTAACCCTCTCCCTGATAAAAATTGGTTACTCATACAAATTGATCAGCTCTAAAAATTTTCCGAAATTCGCGCCCTGAAAAAATCAAAACAATATGAGTCGGAGAAATAAACTCCTAAAGTTTGCAGAAATACTTGCCTTTCCAAATGTATTTGAAGTACTCGGAGAATATTCTCCGAATCCAAGTTTATCTGGTGAACGAGGCAAACCCGTCGAAATGAAAGGAAATTGGAATACTAATTATTTTAAAAATAATAATCCAATTACACTTGAGTTAGCTTGCGGGAAAGGGGATTACACCATCGGTTTGGCTAGAATGTATCCTGATAGAAATTTCATTGGCGTAGATATAAAGGGTAATCGAATTTGGCGTGGCGCAAAGACAGCCTTAGAAGAAAAACTAGATAATGTCGCTTTTTTAAGAACTCGGATAGAGCAAATTGACCACTTTTTTGCCAAGGATGAAGTTTCTGAAATTTGGATTACATTTCCGGATCCTTTTTTAAATAAAGAAAGTCGAAGGCTCACAGCATTACCTTTTTTAAAATTGTATCAAAAGTTTTTGAAAATGGAAGGAATCGTGCACTTGAAAACGGATTCAGCTGAATTATATGAATATACAGTTGAAGCGTCTTTGCCAAATCAAGACATCTTTGAAATGATTTATCAAAATGCTGATATATATAAAGACAAGCTGATTTTGAAAGAGTTAGAATTGAAAACTTTTTATGAGAAAAAGCATTTGGCGAATGGGAAAAAAATAACCTATGTGCAATGCAAATTACGGTAATTTTATTGTCAATGGTTTATTCAAAAATATTATCGCACTAAAGTCAAATCGCCACTAATGACTTCCACCCTGCCATCTAATAATTCTATTTCCGCTTTCCAAACCAAAACCTGAGGGTTCATGAGTTTCCCTTGAAAAAAACCATCCCAGCCAAAATTTGGATCATTTGGGCGGAAATCTTTGGCTTCATGAACAAGATTCCCCCAGCGATCAAAAATTTGAAATAAGGGAATTCTAATATTGTCATTGTTACCATAAATGATAAAGTGATCATTATTACCATCTCCATTGGGACTGAAAGCATTCGGAATATACACAGGCAATGCTTCATTAATTAAAATTGTAATTTGACTAGTAGTGCGACAAAAATTAGTATCAATAACAGTCACTTCATAAGTACTTGTTTCTTCCGGTCTAATTCCTTGTTCAAAACAGCCAGCACAGTCAATGTTTGGTAATGGATTCCAAATTATCGTATCAATTTCTTCTGGAGATAGACTAGTTTGTAATTTAATTGTCGTAGAATCGCCTAAAATCAGCTCCAAATCCGCATCCAGATTTACCGCAATATTGTCAGGCATTTTGAGCACAACCGTTGTGTCATATTGACAACCATTTACATCTTCAATTACAATTTCATAAGTGCCAATTTGGAGAAACTGAAATTGTGAATAAGGAACAAAAACTTCCCCATCAATTGAATAAACGAAATCGGGAGTTCCGCCATAAACTTTATCAATATAAATATACCCATCAGGATCTCGGCAATCTGGTTGATCCAGTTGAATACTGAGACTATCAATTGGAACAGCACTTGCTATAACTTCAACAGAATCAACGGATATACAGCCATTGATTCCATCCGTGACTGTCAAAAAGTACCAACCAGGAGCGTTGGCATCTGTATTTAAAAAAGTTGGTGAAGTAATATTTCCTAAACCTGTAGTTGTCCAAAAATAGCTCACACTCCCAAGGCTCGAACCACTTCCTAAAAGGGCTACTTCATTTTGAGTACAATCAATCTTCCCATCAGCATTTGCTTCTGCTGAGGGAGGTACTATATCTTGTTCGACAATAATAAAATCTGCTGTAGTACAACCATTCTCACCATCTGTAACAGTAACGGTATAACCACCGGGCTCACTGACCCAAGGCATTGCTGTATCACATAAAGAATCACATATACCACCACTCCAGTTATATATTAAAGAAGTGTCATTCGGAATTGAAAGGATCTGAACGCTTTGAATGTCACAAGTCAATATATCAGGTGCCGCAATACTAATCATTGGCGAAATCGTGTCTACTCCAACTTCAATGAAATTACTATCTGTACACCCGGTTCTTTCATGACAAACGATCAAGTCATAACCTCCCGCTTGTGTCACATCAATAATCGCCCCTCCCATATTATTTCCCCACTTGAATGTTAGACTATCTGAAGAACCTGAAGCAGAGGCATCCAAAGTAACAAAATCATTTTCGCAAGTTATTTCAAGTTCAACACTCGTATCAATGATCGCATTAGGCGAAATGGTATCTAAACCAATCCAAACTGTATCGAATATCTCACACTGAGTATTTGTATCAAATACAGTCAAAATATACTCTCCTACTTGATTTGTGGGTAGAATAGGTATAGTGTCCAAAACCCCATTAGGTGCTTCCCAAATATGTAAAATATTGGATCCCACAGTGGAACCTAAACTACTTAAATCAACCTCTAATCGGGAACAGGTAAAAGTCGTATCATCGCCTGCATTCGCAACTAAAATATTCTGGTCTATAGTCACTTCAACAAAATCAGAATCTATACAAAGGTTAGAGGTATCCGTCACTATTAATTCGTAAATACCAGCCGAATCCGTTTGAAATGAACTGCTTTCACTAACTAAAATAGTATTCAAGAACCATTGATAAGTAATGTCATTGGAAGGCTGTGAACCTTGTCCTGAAAGGATAACAGTTGGATTCTCGCAATTAATCTCCACATTAGCGCCTGCATTTGCTGAAGGCGGCATTGTATCTTCTAAGATAGTCACAGAAGAGGTGCATTTACAATTGTTTATAGGGTTAGTTACCGTAAAAATAAAAGTACCTGCCTGAGTAATTGTCGGTGTTAAAGTATTTGAATCCTGAATCGTCCCTCCATTTGAAGTTGTCCATTCAAACTCCAAAACTGGATTGATTGGGTCAGTTGAGCCTTCTAATTGGATCGAAGAAGTACCACAAACAAAATTTGGCGTATCAGCAATACTACATGGCGGCGCATCTGCATTGACTCCAACATTCACACAAATTATGTCCTCACATCCCGAGCTTAAATTCGTTACAGTCAAACAATAAGTTCCTGCAGCATCAACCTGAATGACGCTGCTTGTTGGAGGATTTGTAATAATATTTCCACCAATAGTCGTCCAAAGGAAACTACCCGTAGAACTCCCACTAGAAGACAGCGTAATTGGATTTCCATCGCAGTCAATATCAGGAGGAGAGGAAGGGTTGATTACTGCTGTCGGTGTTTCAAGATTTTCGGTCACAATAATAGATTCAGATTCAGAGCAACCATTTTGAGTATCTGTTATTGTTAAAATATAAGTACCTGTTTCATTTATTTCAGGATTGGGGGTATCCATTCCGCTTTTAATATTTCCATCGGAAGTCAACCATTCGTAAATGAAATTTGGATTAGTCGGACTACCAATTAAGGTAATGCAGGTATCCACACAAGTTATTTGGTCAGGAGTTTCAATATTCACATTAGGAGGCATCGTGTCTCCTAAAACTTGAACTTCATCAGTACAAGTAAATTCTACCCCATTCACCTTTCGAGTCACTGAGATCCGATAAAATCCTGCGGCATCAACGCATGGATTCAAAGTCGTATCTCCATCCAAAATATTGCCTGAAAGTGCTGTCCATTGAATACAAATATTCGTATCAATCGGCGAGGCAAATCCATCCAAACATAGGGTATCAATATCGCAAGTCAAACTCATATCCGCACCAGCATCACAGTCAGGAAGACAATCGGGTGCACCAAAAATGGTCACTGAACTAGTATCAGAGCACAAGTTTTCCATATCCGTAATGACTAAAACGAATTCATCTTCACCAGAGTTTATTTTCACTGAAGGGTCACAAATATCCATCGCTGAAAGAAAAGTTCCATTATCAGAATACCATTCTAAGATATCATTTCCATTAAATATGGAAGCATTGCAATCCAAAACTGTAATCGAATCACCACAGGCTAATTCCTGATTAATACCTGCATTCGATTCAGGAATATTTCCCAATATTTCGATAGCAGTGGAAGCATCAGCCGCACAACCATTATTCTTATCTGTGACAATAACCGAGTAAATTCCAACACCTCGAATTTCTGCATTTCGAATAGTTGGGTCAGTACAAATTTCTCCTCCAAAATTTTCCCATGCATAACAAAAATTCATCCCGAAGGGAACTTCACTAACATCAACCTCAATGCATTCTTCTAGTTCAGGACAAGTCAATGGCATTAATTCCGACAAATTAACGACAGGATGTAACGTGTCGATACCAATAAAAATAGTATCAGAAAGGGAGAGGTCAAGTTCGTTATTCGTAATAGTGAAAATAAAAGTTCCGTTTGGGAGGGACGGTAAAAATGGATCAGGTTGTATGATGATATTTCCATCCAAATCAGTCCATTCATAAGAGTAGTTTACGCCTATTGAACCGCTAGCTTGAATAGTTAATTCTGAACATTGACAATAACAATTTATCAAACTGTCTTGACCAGCAAAAACGAAAGGCGTACAAAGTGTTGTATCTACCAATGCAAAAACAGAATCAATAGACACACAATTAGTCGTTAGATCCGTGACCTCTAAAATATAGGTTCCACTAGAATCAACCGTTGGCATAAACGTATCTTCTCCAGAAACAAAATGCCCATTTTGAGTCATCCAATTAAATTCAAAATCAGTACTTGGATTTAAAATACTGCCATTCAAAATCGCTTCACCAGTTTCACAATCCAAATAAACATTATCGCCTGCATCAATTTGAGGAGGAAAAACATCTTGAGTAACTACGACCGTATCTGTATCTGTACATTGTGATGTAATATGCGTTACATGAATTAAAAATGTGTCTCCAAAAGTAACCTCCGCAAGCGCATAATTTGGATTGAAGTCAGGATTAAAAAATGCTTCCCATTCAAAGGAAAAAAGGATGGTGTCATTAAATGAAGTTCCTTCTAAAAAGGTATTCGAAGCATCGAGTGTATAAATTGGATTATCGCAATCGATAATTCCATCCAAACCTGCATTGGCAACAGGTTGAGCAAAATCTTCCAAAATACTTACAGAATCTTGAGCAGTACATCCATTCAAAATGTTTGTAACCGTTAAAACATAAATTCCAGCTGAATCAATAGTCGGATGGAGTTGATTAGGATTATCTACAAAATGCCCATCGACAGTTGTCCATTCGTAAGTTTCATTAAGATTTAGGCTAGCATTTCCACCTAAAACATAAGTCGGCAACCCACAATCTAATTCAATCGGCGGCCCAACTTCCACACTCGGAGACAGTGTATCTTGAGCAATATTTATTTTGGTTGAATCAATACATCCGTTTATTCCATTTTGAATAACTAATGTGTATTCACCTGCCATATTTGCGGTGACAATTGACATATTGTTTGATAATAATCCAGAACCAGCCCACTGATAATTAAGGTCTAGTCCAATTGAATTGCTCCCATCCAAAGCTAATTCATTATTTGAACAGGTTAAGGTATCGCCATCTGGCAAAGTGATCATTGCAATTGGTGGCAGTGTATCGGTTCCAATCAACACTTCCGCGGTATCTTTACAGAAATTCTCTGTATTAGTAACAATTAATTCATACGTACCTTCCAAATTGACGATTGGATTTGGAGTATTCTCTCCTGATTTAATATTGCCTCCTGTCCATTCAAAAGTTAATAAACTAAATGGTGAAGAATTACTTCCATCGAGCGTCAAACAAGTATCGACACAAGTCAGATTTGTATTATTTCCTGCATTCGCAATAGGCTGTTCTATATCTTGAATAATTTCAATTTCAGTGGAATCGACACAACCATTACCTTCGTTTGTAACAACTAATTTCAAGGTATCGGCATTGAAAACGGTTGGGAAAGGGGTGCTAGGATTATCAATTGGGAGATTATTTTGGCTTGTCCAATGGAAAGTCAAGTTACCACTCCCAGAAGTAATGGAAGCATCTAAAGTAATCCTATCAATGAGGCAATTTAAAGTGTCAAATTCAGCAATTTCGAGTTGAGGAAGGTCAATATTTTCGGAAACAAAAACGGAATCTGTCCGAACACATCCATTTTCTTCAACAGTGAAAAAATACCAAGCACTTTGGTCAACTTGAACAGTTAGTTCATTAGTAGGAGGAATAATATTTCCGTTAGTTGTTGCCCAAGAATAGTTAACATCAATACCAACTGAAGAACCCGTTGCATCTAGCCAAATAATCGGCTCAGCACAAGTTAAAGTATCAGGTGTAGCAATCTGAATATCTAATGTAATAACCGTCAAATCCAAATTCACAATACTATCGCACCCATTGGAAGACATCAAAGTATCAACATAAAGACCCGTTTCGAAATACAAACTATCTCCAATTTCAATAGAATCTCCAAGGCAAATCATTTCAATCAAATCCAATTCCACGGGTGGCAAAACAGTCAAGTCCAAAATAACCATACTATCACAGCCCAAATTTGAAGTTAAAATCGTCGTATCAATCCCCGATTCTGAATAAATGCTATCACCAACGAGATAGAATTGTCCTTCGCAGATTGTGGCAGAAATATTCATCACTTCCGATTCTAAAACGGTTAAATTCAAATTAATGATTGAATCACATCCCGCGAAGGACTCGATGGTAAAACTATGGTTACCTTCCTCGTAAATACAAGTATCGCCTATCATCAAACAGGCATTCTCACAAATTGTGTCAACCAAGTTCACAGGTAGAGGCGGAGAAGAAATGATTATTGTAAAACATCCATCTATATCTCCACAAAATAGAGGGGACAAGCCGTCTAAATTTTCATTTAAATCAGACAAAGTAATAGAACCTACAGAGGGAATCAAGGGTTCGTCTATTTTCAAAAAAGATAACCCACAAACTTCATAAACCCCAGGTGCAGCATCAATAAGATTTGGGTTTTCTGTATATTCTAATATCTCATTATTCTCCGATACAATATATGTATAGTCATATTCCAAACTATCTGGTTGAATAGATCCCCAATTAGGTTCCAAATCAAAAATCAAACTACTGTCTCCTTCACAAACAGCAGCATCAAGTTGTAATTTATTTCCCCCATCAGCATCACAACAGAAAATACCTGTATCGTCACAAAGAATGACTTCAAAGTCAAAAATATCGCCACCATTATTTGAAGAGTTATTATCTATATCAATACACCACTGCCCATTTACTGTACCCGAATTAAAATCTTCCAAGCAACCTTGATAAGGATGATAGGTTGCGGAGTAAAGTGCATTGCCCCATCCACAGCAAGCATCGAAGGCGCATACATCATCACAATTATTTAGAGCTACAGGGTCACAAACTTCAACACAAGGGACAAACAGAATATCCCATGTCGCAATAGGTGTAAAAGGCATACAATTATTATCAGAACCGACTAATTCCACTGTCGTTCCATCTGGGGAAGTGAGCGTCAAATTTAGATTTCCAATACTACCATGTTTGAATGAAATGGATACACCACAAATACCTTGATTCGGATCGGAAAGATTATTATTTACAGCAGAATCAATTGTGTAACAGACTTGAGATGTTGAATTTGTTGCAATTTCAAAAGGACAATTCCCTTCATCCGCACAGCCGCAATTTTGCGCCGTCATGACAAAAGGGAGCAAGGCAAAAAACATTGTAATCGATGGGATTATGTACTTCCGCATTTCCTCGTTTTTGGGTAAATCGGATTTTTATTTTTTGAGGTGGATTTTCATGGTTGAATATGAATTTTCAATTAAAAATTTTAATTTAGTTCATCAGAAAAACCATAATAATCTACATCAAAAAAATATAGTTTTTTTTGAGATTGTCTATTAAAAAATTGAGTTTCAACATGTGTAGGTTGGAGTCACAGGGAATGTTTAGTATGATTTTCTTTTTAACGCTCAAAATTACATCAAAACTACTTATTGACATCCATTTATTATGATTATTTTTATATGTGACAATTAGATGGCTATTTCAATAACATCCCAACCCTTTTTCATATTGGCATTGTCTGAGAAAATAACGCTTAAATATTAACTCTTTTAAAATCTCAATTATGAAAACTATCTCAAAAATTTTCTTCGAACGCTCTTACTAATCGCTTTTTCTTGTTCAAAAGCGGATGACTCTATTTTCACCTATGATGTAAACTGTGAAGTTGTCAATTGCCTTGAAGAAATTGAAAATGTCCCAGGTACTCTTCAATTTTTAGGTTGTTTTGGAGAATACGGAATTGTTACTTCAAAAATGATTGATGGTGTCGAATACCATGACGCAGGCATTATTGAAAATATTGATACTGCATTGACTCAAGATTTACTAAAAACCGTCACGTTCAGCGGGCTTTATGTCGAAAAAGAATATCCGCTCGAATTTCCCGATCCAGGCTTCAACATGGATAGAGTTAATCAGTTGAGTATTAAAGAATTGACAATTAAGTAATAGCACCTTTTTTTTTGAACTTGCCGAGGGCAGATTTTAATAAAAAACTTTTTATATTTGCACCCGAACAAGTGTTCGTTTTGTAAAATGAACTTTTATTCAGACTAGCATGTGACAATCGCGCTATCTGAATGCTCAAGTCCACCACCAAATTAAAATCAGCCTTAACCAATCATGCCCAAATTTCACTCGCTGAAAGTTCAAGAAATTAGGAAAGAAACGGACGACTGCGTTTCCGTAGCCTTCGAAGTGCCAACTGATTTGAAAAAAGATTTTGAATTTCTTTCAGGTCAATATTTGACTTTAAAAACTCAAATTGATGGAGAAGAGGTTCGACGTTCTTATTCTATTTGCGCAAGTCCCTACGAAAAGGATCTTCGTGTAGCAGTCAAAAAACTCGAAAATGGTCGTTTTTCGACGTTCGCAAATGAGCAACTTTCAGCGGGTGATTGGGTAGACGTGATGACGCCTACTGGCAATTTTCATCCAAACCTAAATCCTACCAACGAGAAACAGTATGTCGCTTTTGCGGCCGGTAGTGGTATTACGCCTGTCATATCCATTCTCAAATCAGTTTTATCGACCGAACCCAAAAGCCATTTCACCCTTTTTTACGGCAACCGTTACAGTGACTCCATTATTTTCAAAGAGCAAATTGAGGCTTTAAAAAACCTACATTTAGGTCGCTTGAGTGTGCATCATATTTTGAGCCAAGAGCATATCGGAGCAGACCTCTTTTATGGTCGAATTGACGAAAAAAAATGTCGGACGTTTTGTAATGTTTTGATTGATGTGGAAAATTCGGACGAATTCTTCCTTTGTGGTCCTGAATCTATGATTCATTCGGTTAAAGAAACGCTGCTTGATTTGGGTGTTGACAAAAAACGAATTCATTTTGAGCTATTTACCTCTCCTGTTGGAAAACTGGGGAAACAAACGAAAAAAGCAACGCCTCGTTCTGTCCATTCTAAAGTCAAAATCACACTCGACGGAAATACATTTGATTTCGATCTAACTTCAGCTAAAGATACCATTTTAGATGCGGCGCATAAGTATGGCGCAGATTTGCCATTTGCCTGCAAAGGAGGCGTATGTGCAACTTGTAAAGCCAAAATTCTAAAAGGTGAGGTTGAAATGGAAATCAATTATGCACTTGAACCCGAAGAAGTGGAAGCAGGATATGTTTTGACCTGTCAATCACATCCAAAGACAAAAGAAGTAACTGTAAGTTTTGACGAATAAATATTCAGTTAACAGTTGGCTGTGAGCAGTTTCAAACGAATATGCTCCTGTTCACCAACAGTCAATTGTGTATGACCAACTGAAAAAATGCCAACAAAAACTACCAAATCAAAAAAACAAGAAATTTTCGAAGAAGCTGCCAAACTTTTTCAAGAAAAGGGATATTCTTCTTCATCCATGCGTGATTTGGCACAAAAAGTCAATCTTAAAGTTTCCAGTTTATATAGTCATATTGGAGGAAAAGAAGAGATATTACAAAAGATCTGTTTCGAAAATGCAAATCACTTTTTGGAAGGCATTACTCAGGTTGAAATCCTCAAATTGCCCCCTTCTGAAAAGATAAAGCAACTCATTCGTTTGCATATCAAAATTGCACTCGAAGACCCTACTTCAATTACTGTTTTCAATGATGAATGGCGGTATTTAAGCGAACCTTATTTGAGTGATTTTTTAAAAATGCGAAAGGATTATGAAGTGCGCTTTGGAGAAATCATTCAAAAAGGGATTGACTTAGGCGAGTTCAAAAAATTAGATATTACAGTTGTTTTATTTACAATATTAACTTCCGTTCGATGGTTGCATTATTGGAATCCAGAAACTCACAATCTTACTGTAGAAGATTTAGAAAAAAATATTTTAGCAATTTTGATGTCAGGCATTCATACTGATTGATACATCAAAATTTTAAACTATACCCTAGCGAAGGTTGAACACCTAAAATTGAAATAGCGTTTATTTCCTTCTCCTCAAAAAGACTAGTGGATAATTGATTGTAAGCTATATTTTCTCGGTTATACAGATTATAAACTCCTGCCTTTAGATAATGCCTTAATTTCCTTTTCCCAAAATTATATTTTAGACCTAAATCCAAGCGATGATACGGCTTCTGCCGTAGCTTATTTCTTTGACCATTCGGATTTACATCTTCATACAAAGGAAGTAACTCTCCAAAAACCAAATCTCCTTCTACTAAAACATATGGATTGGCGGACCCGTAAACGAAATTTGCACCCAATTCAAGTTGATTAGTAAGTCGATGATAGAGTGCCAAATTGACAAGATGTCGGCGATCTTGATGAAAAGGGAAACGATTACCCAAATTCAATTTATCAAATTGTCTTTCTGACCAAGAGAGGCTATAACTCAACCAACCACCTGTTTTACCCGCTTCTTTTTTCAATAAAAATTCAATTCCATATCCCCAACCTTTACCTTTATACAATTCAACATCATCAAACTCGACCGCATCATCATATGGGTCATAATCTGTGGGTAAATGGAGTAAATTGTTCATTTTTTTATAATAGCCTTCGATACTAAAATCAACCTGTTTAGGAAGCTTAAAGTTTAAACCCAGAGTTGTTTGCCATGTTTTTTGGGGAGGCATATCGCTTTCTGACATTGCCCATATATCGCCTGGCAATCCAAATCCTGTGAAACTTATTAAATGAAGGTATTGGGTCATTTTCGAATACGAGGCAGAAAGGTTGATTCCATCAGCAAGTTGATAGTTTGTATTAATACGTGGTTCTAAATTAAGCCAATGATTTTCCTCATTAAAAAAACCTGATATTCGGAGTCCAATATTCGCTTTCCATTTTTCCGAAATTTCCATCTCGTCCTCTAAATAGCCATAATACTCACTACCAAATTGTTCAATTAAATTTTCTAATTGTGCTAAATCATCCAAGCTCAATGAGTCGTATTGAGTCTCATCCAAATCCTCAAATTCATCAAAAAATGTAGGGCCAGAAAGGAAACCATGTCTTGTGAAACCAACTCCAAACCTAAGATGATGTTTCAAAGAAGGCACAAAATCAAAATCAGTTTTCAATGTCCAATCTGTTAAGTCAGAACCAAAACTGATATAATCAAAATCCTCAACCCAATCCATTTCCTCTTCATCGAAAAAGAGGTACTCTGTCAAGGATCTATTCAAAAAACTGTAATTACTAAGAGTGGCAGTCGTATTAGAAAATAGTTTATCATTGAAGAGGTGGTTCCAACGCAAAGCTCCAATTTTATTTCCCCAAGACATCTTGCTCTCCAACTCAAGAATGTCGATAGCACTATCTTCAAAGTCACCCCAATCTAAATCTTCCGAATTTGTTCTTAAGTCATCTCCACCTGAGTAATAACTTAAAAAGATTCTGTTATTTGGAGAAAATGTGTAATTAAATTTAGCATTAAAATCCACAAAATCACTCCCTTCATATGTATCATCCACTTGCAATAATTTTTTAGTGAATGGCTCTATAAAAAAATCAACCACATTAGTTCTTGCAGCTAAAAGAATTGCTCCTTTTTTATTTAGGATGGGTGTTTCTAAACGTAATTTCCCAGTTACTAAACTAAGCCCAGCTTCACCACTAAATTTTCTTTGATTACCTTCTTTTGTACGTACATCAAATACGGATGAGTTTCGTCCACCATACCGTGCAGGAAAACCACCTTTTAAAAAAGTCGCACTTCTCAAAGCATCCGTATTATAAATTGAAAAAACACCTAAAAGGTGCATGGCATTGTAAATCGGCACACCATCAACCAACATTAAATTCTGGTCAACACCTCCTCCTCTAACGAATAAACCGCCAAAACCATCAGCACCAGATTGAACTCCCGGAAGTAATTGAACCATTCTAATAATATCTGATTCACCGCCTAAGTCGGGCATACTTTTAGCATGGTGCATCGATATTTTTTGCTGTCCAGAAAGTACTTTGGTATTCGAAAAGGAATCATTTGGTGTGACAATAATTTCGGCTAGGGTCACAGATGGTTTCAATTTGATGTTTTGTGTTAAATTTTTCGATAAGTTTATTTTTTCAGAGAATGCTGAATAACCCAAATAACTAGCCATTAAATCGGCTTCTCCTTCTGGTAATGTCATGCTAAAAAATCCATACTCATTCGAAACCGTTCCTTTTAAATGAGTTTTGGAATATACATTCGCGGCGACCAACCTTTCTCCCGTTTCACTATCTTCTAAATAACCACTAAATGTGTATTTCTTCAACGGAACAAAAGGCTTTCTGAAAAATACAATATGATCATCAAGAAATTTGAAATCAACTTCCGTTCTCTTTAGAAGTTTTTTTAAAACATCCTTAATTGATTGATCTTCAGCATTTATTGATACACTTTGTTTCCTTTTGAAAAAATCGCTGCTGAACGTAAAAGGGATACTAGATTGTTCGGAAAGAGCTTCGAGCGCTTTTGATATAGAAATATTGGTAACGGAAAAGTCTATCTCTTGATTCAAAGGATTTTGCCCATGAGTCAAAACGGAAAATTGAATTAACAAGAGCCATAAACCTACTTTTCGCATAGTGCCTTTTTTAGCCATGAATTAAACTGCTTAACAATTTCCACCTTCAACTTTATATTTTTTAGGCGCAACTTCAATGAATTTCATACCATAAGAAATTTCCAAGTATTGAAAAATTACGTTCAATTCTTTACGCTCATAATTACCTGTAAGAGGACATGACTTTAATTTTTCGTCTAAAATTTCAAATTCTATATTGTAAGCTTTTCCTAATTCATCTAAAGCTTGTTCAAGAGGAGTATCCTCAAAATCAAATACTTTTGAGTGCCATTTGATGGCAACTAAACGCTCATCTTTAGATTTGATTAAAGTCCCTCTTTCTTTATCGAATACCGCTTTTTCTTTGGCAGTCAAATCCACATGCTGGGTACTTCCATTTGGGCTAAATCGAACTTTCCCATCTCTTACTGTAACAATAGTTCTCGCTTCTAGAGCATAATTTCGAACATTAAAAGAAGTACCTAAAACGGTTGTTTCTCCATTACGCCCTTCTACAATAAATGGAGCGTTAGGATTGTGAAAAACCTCAAAGAATGCTTCGCCTGATAGTTTAACTCGACGCTCTTGAGTATTGAAGTTTTCGGGGTATGTAAAGGTTGAATTTTGATTTAATGAAATTTTTGAACCATCAGCAAGAGTCAATTCTACAACTTGATTCTCAGAAGTATTTTGTGTGACCCAATGGATATCCTCTTGTAAAAATCGAGAAATACCGAATACAGAGACAATCAAAACGATTATCGCCGCTGCGATTTTCAACCAATTACGGGCAGGTTTCATCTTTACGGTCACTGCTTCAGGTTCATCTATGCGGCTTTCCAATTGCAAAAATTCAGCATCTAAGTCAATATAAATATCCTTAGAATAACCTTCACTCAATTGCCAAGCCTTCCGAATACTTTCCGCAATCAATTGATTATCAATAGACTGTTTCAACCATTCATCTAAAGACTTTTTCTCGGAGGGATTCAATCCACCAGAAAGTTCTTTTTGAAGGAGTTTTATGTATAATTCTTCTTTCATAAGCAAATTTAGGTTTTGATAAACCCAAGACAATTAGAAGATTCTAATCCCCTATTCAAAAATTGAATAGTCAAAAAAATAATGGAATAAATAACCAAAACAAGCCTTTTGAGATATGTGGTTGAACTACGTTTCGAAGGATTTTCAATGCTTTAGTCATCTGATTTTCGATGGTTTTTGGCGAAATGCCTAACTTTCCTGAAACCTCTTTATGGGAAAAACCTTCAATTCGACAAAGCACAAAAACCATTCTGCATTTTTCTGGTAAGGAATCAATCGTCTGATGAATTAAGTTCTCTAAATCTTGGGCTTCCAAAATTTCTTGTGCGTTTTCATAGCTATGTGGTTTTTCTGGTAGTTTTTCGGGGGCATTATAGTCTAACCTTTTAGCTTTAATCGCATTCAAACTGCGATTTACAACTGCACGTCGTAAGTAAGATTTTAATGAGGATGTGATTTGGATGGTTTCTCTTTTTTTCCATATTTCAAAGAAAACATCTTGAGCCAAGTCACGTGCCAAGTGATCATCACCAGTAATATTGAACACCGTGACAACTAGATATTTATAAAACTGATCGAATAAGATACGAAACGCTTTTCGGTCTCCATTTTTGAGCCTGTTAAGTAATTCCTTTTCCGTCGGTATCGTTTTTGACATTATTCGATTTGATTTAATTCTAATTTGGCAAAGATAGTGCAATTTGGAAAAGCAAAAAGAGCGCTAAAAATTGAATGGAAACGTACATTTTGAGTGAAAAATTATTAATAAAGGATAAAAGAATACTGATAATGAACTGAATAAAAATTTCGAATGAAAAAAAACATTGATTTTTAAATAATAAAATTTACCTTTGCACCCCGAAAATAAAAAGCTTGATAAAGATTTAAAATAACAATACAATGAAAAGAACGTATCAACCATCAAGAAAAAAGAGAATCAATAAGCATGGATTCCGTTCAAGAATGAGTAGTAAGAATGGGCGAAAACTTTTAGCACGTCGTCGTGCAAAAGGTCGTGCGAAGTTGACCGTTTCTGACGAAAGAAGATTAAAATAATACCCTTTACTTTTTCAGTAAAGATTATTTTATATAAAAATGCGAGATAGTTTCATTCGGAACTATCTCGCATTTTTTTGTCATTGCAGGTGTGACTATCTTTTCACTTTCCATCTTTGCTCACGCTGATAGGCACTTATCTTCTTTACTTTCTGGACAACAAAATCAATAATTTCTCCAGCCACATCTACTCTTGTGGTTGCTTCTATCCCTTCTAATCCAGGAGAGGCATTTACCTCCATAATTAATGGACCTCTTTTCGATTGTAGCAAGTCAACTCCTGCTACATCCAACCCCATCAATCTTGCAGATTTTTTTACGATTTTTTCTTCTTCTTCTGTCAATATAATAGGGATAGCTGTGGCACCACGATGAAGATTAGATCGAAATTCTCCTTTAGGGGCTTGCCGTTTCATCGTCGCCACTACCTTTCCACCCACTACAATTGCTCTAATATCTGCACCACTCGCTTCCTCAATAAACTCTTGTACCAAAACTTTTTGATTGATTTTGTGAAATGCCTCAACTATAGAAATGGCAGCATTTGTACTTTCCGCCAAAATAACACCTGCTCCATGAGTTCCCTCCAATAACTTTATCACAAAGGGTGGAGGACCAAGTGTTCTTATAAGCTGTGGTAAATCCTCCAAATTATTAACGATAATGGTTTTTGGAACACCAATATCTGAGGTAGAAAGTTTTTGAAGGCTCCTCAACTTATCTCTTGATTGCAAAAGTGCATCAGAGCGAGTCGAGGTAAAAACATTCATTAATTCAAATTGCTTAATTACAGTAGCTCCATATGAAGTCACCGATGCGCCAACACGTGGAATAATCGCATCAACATCATTAATTCGCCTTCCCTCAAAATAAACTTGAGGAAGATTTTTCTCAATAATCAAATTACATCGTTGATGATCGATGACCCCCATTTTATGACCTCTTCGGAATCCAGCACGATAGAGGCTTTGAGTTGAATATAAATTAAATGCTCTAGAAAGAATGGATATATGCATTGAAAAAGCATTGTATTGTTGGATGCCCAAGGTAATTAATAATTAATAGAACCTCAACAAGTTACATTGAAATTAAGTCTGATAAGTTCACTCATTGACTACTCTATACCGAAAAAAACGAGACAAAGGTTTGAATTCGAGCAAACCTGACTATCTTGCCAAAAAGCATTCGCATGGATAATTCAGGTCATATTACAATGAATAATGAAAGAACGATAAGGGGCTGGGCCTTTTTTGACTGGGCCAATTCATCTTATGCATTGACGATTGCCGTAGCGCTGTTCCCTGCTTATTATGCGGGTGTCACTGATGATATAGTCCATGTATTTGGAATGGATATGCCAAATACAACCCTTTATGCATATGCCATTTCTGGCGCCTATTTAATCATTGCAATTTTATCTCCCATTCTTTCAGGAATAGCAGACTACGGTGGAAAAAGAATGTTTTTCATGCGGTTCTTTACTATTCTGGGGTCGATTTCATGTATTTCTCTTTTTTGGTTTCAAGATATGAGTCAACTCACGATTGGAACAATAGGATTCATGTTGGCGACAATCGGTTTTGCAGGAGGCCTAGTTTTTTATAATTCCTTCTTACCACTCATTGTCTCAGAAGATCGTTATGATGCAGTAAGTGCCAAAGGGTACTCTTATGGTTATATTGGAAGTGTTATTTTATTGCTTCTCAATTTAGTGGTCGTTATGTCTCCAGAAACCTTTGGTATAGACCCGGAAGGTACTTTACAATATAGAATCGCATTTATCATGGTTGGATTATGGTGGATTGGCTTTGCGATAATTCCATTTTCCCGGTTGCCTAAAGATGCAAAAAATAAACCTCAAGACCAGTTACTCTCGAAGGGGTTTGGTGAATTGAAAAAAGTGTGGAGAGCTATTAAAAAAGAGAAAAACATTAAATCTTTTCTTTTTTCTTTTTTCTGTTATAGTGCTGGTGTACAAACAGTGCTTTTCTTAGCGGCAACTTTTGCTGAAAAAGAATTGGAATTTCAAACAGCTGAATTAATTGGTGTAGTGCTCATTCTACAAGTAGTAGCCATTGGTGGTGCGCATCTTTTCGCTAAACTATCAGACATAAAAGGAAATATATTTTCACTTATTGTCATGTTGATGATTTGGACAGTGATTTGTCTTATGGCTTATTTTGTTACTCAAAGTTGGCAATTTTATAGTATTGCAGCTGGAGTTGGTTTAGTAATGGGCGGCATACAATCACTCTCTCGCTCCACTTATACCAAACTATTACCTGATAATACAGAAGACACGACTTCTTATTTTAGCTTTTATGATATTTTAGAAAAATTCGCTATTGTACTAGGAACATTCAGTTTTGGATTTATTGAACAATTAACAGGCGGAATGCGAAATAGTATGATTGCCCTTACTTTTTTCTTTATTATAGGCATTTTTCTTTTACTAAAAGTGAAAATTGCACCCCAAAATTCTCAAATTGCCTAGGTCATAAAAGGTATTTCATATTTATTTTTTATCTAAATAACTTAAATAACTGGTAAGGTTATTGATATTTCAGATAATGGTTATTAACTTTGGGGACTTAAAAAAAATTACGCCATTTGACATTCAAATTAATGTCAAAAAAAATAGATCCAATCCAATCATCCCCCGTGCCTTTTAAAGTATATATTAAAACGGGTTCATCGCTCACTTTCGTGTGGTTAAATATTATTTGATTAAGTAGATCACTGGGACAAACTAACTGTTATTGAAAATGAAACGATATGTAATTGCCGCACTCGGCATGATTCTACTATTATTTGCTTGTACTTCGGATGAATTGAGTAACCCATTGGATGATACATTAAAAGCTACTTTGGATCGAACATCTCCTACAGGTAGCTTAGATGGATATATTCTGCCCGATAATGATGCCTATTCTTCTATTCCTCAGGATCCACAAAATCCACTTTTCAAGGAAAAGGTAGAATTGGGTAAAATGCTATTCTTTGAAACAGGATTAGCTCTCTCTCCTATTCACGAAGAAGGAAAAGGAACTTATTCTTGTGCTTCTTGTCATATTCCAAGTGCTGGTTTTATGCCTGGACGAGTTCAAGGTATAGCAGATGGAGGAATTGGTATTGGTGACCATGGAGAAAATAGAGGAAAATCCGAACACTACAAAGAAAACGAATTAGATGTTCAAGGTGCTCGACCTTTAAGCTTATTAAATGTAGCTTTTGTAGAAAACACCTCATGGAGCGGTCAATTCGGTTCAAATGGTGCAAACGAAGGAACAGAATTGTATTGGGATAATGACCCAGCAACAGAAGTTAATCATTATGGTTTCTTTGGTTTGGAAAGTCAAAATATAGAAGGTTTAATTTTGCATAGAATGGTCGTGCGAAAAGAGGTTTTAGATGCTTATGGTTATACGCCATTATTCGATTCCGCTTTTCCTGATTTCCCTGAAGAAGAACGATATAGTGAAATTACCGCCAGCTTTGCAATCTCGGCTTACTTGAGAACCCTCTTCACTACTGAAGCTCCATTCCAAAAATGGCTGAAAGGTGATAAATATGCGATGAACGACGCACAAAAACGTGGAGCAAGATTATTTTTCAGCAAAGCAGGATGTTATAATTGCCATAACGGTCCTTCGTTGAATAATTCAGAGAACTTCTATGCTTTAGGGGTAAAAGACTTATACCAAGGAGAAGGTGCGTTCAATACGGACGAAACAGATAAAAGAAATTTTGGTCGTGGTGGTTTCACCGGTCAAGCAGAGGATATGTTCAAATTTAAAGTACCTCAATTGTACAACATGCATGCTTCACCTTTCTATTTCCATGGAAGCAGCAAACGTTCTTTAAAAGAAGTTGTTGAATATTTCAATACTGGTATACCGGAAAACCCGAACGTTCCTCAAGAAAATATAGCTGCTTTTTTCAGACCTTTAAATCTGACCGATGAGGAAATTGATGATTTGGTTAAATTCTTGGCAGAAGGATTGTACGATAGAAATGTAGATCGATACGCTCCTGAGGAAGTGTTGTCTGGAAATTGTTTTCCAAATAATGACTTACTTTCAAGAATTGAATCGGGTTGTGAATAAATAACTTATTGAGCATAATAAAAATAAGCCTTGTCCGATTAATTTCTACAAGGCTTATTTTTTTAGGCTAACCAAAATCCTACCGAAGCCCCTAAAAAGGTACCAATTACATAACCCAAGACACCAATTAAAATAGCTGGTGTAATCGCTTTTTTCATATTTAAGGTACCTGCAATGGGTGCTGCAATAGATGGCCCACCAATATTCGCCGCTGACGCTACTGCAATTTCTTTCAAACTTATCTTCAATAATTTTCCCCCAATCATTATCACTATAAAATGAACAACAAGGGTAATCATACAAAAAAATAAAACACTCGGTGCTACTGTTAACATTTCCAATAGATCACAAGAGGCGCCAATAACGGCAAGAAAAATATACATTAATAACATACCTAAGTTAAAGGCAGTACGCTCAAGTTTTTCTAAATATTTAGGGAAAACATTTGCGACTAATACAATCAACCCGGTGATTATCAAGAGGTCAATATTTACACTTATATTTAAAGCATTGGTCAAAACGTTGGAAAGCCAAAATCCAATGGCGCAAATCAAACTTGAAATAGTTAAAACGATTGCCATCTTCTCGATTTGTTTTTCATCCGATTTGATAATTTTAGATTCTGTAGGAGTACTCTTCTTATCGGCTAATTCAATATAGCCTGGATAATATCTTTGTAAGAACTTAAAAAATGGGATCGTAAAAAGAAACATTACAAAGAAATTTGTAAAGACATTGTCGACGACAATAGTCGCTGAAAAGAGTGGGCTTTCTAAAAAATCTAAGGTCTCTCCTACCGCTATAAAATTAACACTACCTCCCGTATACGTTCCAATAAAAACACCCGCTAGTTTATAAGCTTCTTCGCCAATTTCGATTAAGTAAAATGCCAAGACTGCGCCCAAAACGACACCCAATGAACCAATTAAAAAGATTGCTAAAAGCCTCCCTGATTCTCTTACTATTTTTTTTATGTTGACATTAAAAATCAATAATGGAATGGAGATAGGTATGATATAATCAAAAACAAAATTGTACGCACCGACCGGAACCTCAGGGTTGGTAGCAGAAGGTAGAATGTTGATAGTTGCAAAAATCGCAGCCGAAAAAATGATAACCAAGGCTCCTGACATACTTCTAAACCAACCCTTTCGTTCGCCATAAAGCCCAAAAGCACAAACACCTAGTAAAACCGCCCAAACCCCAAAATGGTTATCTGGCGAAATAAAACTTTGCATATCAAAATGATTTTCCTGAGACTAAAATATCAGTTCCTAAATATGTGTCATCATTATTGTAATACCATCTTCGTTTTTTAGGAATTTTGATTCCATTTACAACCTCTTCCCCTTCTAAAATGATGTATTCACCATCGTTCTTTGATTCATCTTTATAAAATTTATAACCACTCATTGCACTCGTTTCTTTATCAAAAAAGAAATACCAAGTATCTGTTCCAACCGCTTCCTCATATGTCACTCGAATAGTATTGTACACTTTACCTTGAAAAGACATTTCTAAAACTTCATCACCTAAAATTGTCCCTGGATCTTTCAACTTCATAGGCAAGCCATAGAGATAAGTGTAATAATTTCGAAACATTTCCGATCGCTCACAAGTCAATCGATATTGCTCGACAATTTCAGGAGAAGGCGCTTCGCCATTGTGTTTTTGAATACACTTTCCATTTTGTATGCCTCTTAAAATTACACCATTAGGAATCAATTTAGTCAGCTCGAAATTGTCGTTTTTATTATTGATATGAATATAGTTTTGGTCTCGAACATTCGTATCTGGTCGTTCCTGTTCTAATGTCAATAATAAATCTGAATTATCCCAAACACCACGGGGGTCATGATATTGAATACTTTTTTCGAGTAAAAGTGCAGGGATTATTTTTTCCTCGCAACTGACAAATAAGGAGGAAAAAACAAGGAAAGTAAGCAGGTTTTTCATTTTGAAAAATTTGATGCATTAAGATGAATATCGCTGACTATCCAATTTTAATAGCACTGACAACAATAGCGTAAAACCTAGAAGTGAAGACCCCCCTTTACTAATAAAAGGTAAAGGAATTCCAATAATCGGCATTAGTCCCATAGTCATTCCGATATTAATCAACACATGAATAAACAGGATGCCTGCAACGCCGTAAGCGTAATATTTTGAAAATTCATTGCGCTGTCTTTCTGCAATGAAAATAATCCTCATTAAAAGCAGCCAAAACAAAGCAATGATGGCAAAACTACCTACAAAACCTTGTTCTTCGCCAGCTGTACTAAAGATAAAATCTGTCACTTGCTCTGGAACAAAATTTCCTTGAGTCAAATTTCCCTTCGTAAATCCTTTTCCTGTCCACCCCCCTGACCCAATTGCCATTTTTGATTGTACTAAGTTATAAGCTGCACCCTGTGGGTCACACTCTTCTGGTTTAAGCCAAACCTTAATCCGCTCTTGTTGATGTCCATCTAATTGGTTAAAAGCAAAATTAGAAGCAAAAACGAGAATACCTGATGCAATAAGTCCAAACAAAAGAAGGCTGACTGTTCTTTGTTGTTTTTGATACCATTGATATCCTCCA
Organism: Bacteroidota bacterium; assembly: GCA_024743405.1. GTDB lineage: Bacteria > Bacteroidota > Bacteroidia > Chitinophagales > Saprospiraceae > JANSWP01. The sequence continues at coordinate 55,779 of JANSWP010000012.1, read as the reverse complement.
AATAAAATAAAAATGGAAAGATTCGTCATTATAGCTATATTGGTCAATCCTTGTTTTATAAAATAATAGCTTCCGCCAGCCAATGCTAATATTCCCAACAGCCAAAGTTTATTTTTAAGATTTAATACTAATATCAATAAGGCTAGAATAAATAACCAAAGCATAATTTGTTCAGGAGGGTTCACCAATCCGAGAGTCAAAAGTGTAGCACCAATAAGCGAAACTATAAAAAAATTAACTGGAAAGCCTGCTCGAAATAATAGTATGAAAAACCCAAAAAACACCAATGCTGATCCTGCATCAGGTTGCAATAAGATTAGCCCCATAGGAACAGCAAAAATGCCTATAGAAGCAATTTGCGACTTAAGGTCACGCATCGTAACGCCATAAGTGCTTAAATACCCGGCAACCGCAATACAAGTTCCAAACTTTGCAAATTCAGATGGTTGAATCGAAAAACCGCCAAATTGATACCATGAAGTAGCTCCTTTTATCGTCGCTCCGAAAGGGATTACGAGTATCAACCCAAGCATTGAAATTAAATAAATCAAGCTAGCAAACGTTCGCCAAACTTTCCATTCAATAAATTGAATTAATTGAAAAATGACCAGAGAGACAACGATCCATATAGTTTGTTTCCCCACAGTTGTCCCCATAAAACCGCTAAAAGAAGTTGGATATCCTTTACCATAGCCCACAGTAAAAATCATCATCCACCCAACGGCGATGAGCCCCAAATAAATCGAAAAGGTCATCCAATCTATTGATTTTCCAATATCCCGTCTCGCCATTAATCTATATATTCAATGATGTGCATAAATCGTAATCCTAATGTAATCTCAAAAGAAATATTCCGGATAGTTCGCTCACCTAATTGGCGGTTATTACCAGTATAAGGATCCCAAACAGTAACAGAAGGCTGTCTATATTGAAGGGAAAAATCTGGATTTACAGAAAACTCTAAAACTCCTTGAATCAAGTCTGTAAAAGGAAACTCAAATCCTCCTCCTACAATTGCCCCATAATTAAATTTCCTTACGAATTGATCTTCTGGGAAAAACCCTCCAACCCGCTGATTCGTTTCGTTATAATCATCCAAATTGGTCTTTAAAGTATATTCACCTCTAAGTCCAAAATAGTAATACAAATGTGCATTCCCATTCATATCCTGACGTTTTTTCCCTGCGAGAGCTAAAACAATATTATTGAATCGAAATTCCTGAGTCGGCGCTCTGAAAACATCTCCCGAAAAACGATCTATTAAATTATTAGAGCGAAGTGCACTACCACGAACATGATAGCCTGCTTGAGCAAAAACTGAAAACCGTTCCGTTTCATCCGCATTTTCGACAGCCACCATTCCATGATATTTAAACAAAGGATCACGATCGAAATTATTCCACGTTTGAACCCCAAGTGCCAAGCCACCTTTAAAGCTATAGGCTTTACTTTGTGCATTTGAATTGAAAGTAAAAAAGGCAAGAAAAAATAGAAAAGAAAGTAGTCTCATTTTTAGTAAATTGATAATTAACAGAGGCGACAACCATTCATCGCTTCCGCAAAGTTATCATTTCACTCTTAATTTTTGACCCCGAAAAATCACATTAGACGTCAAACTATTCAAATCTTGAATATTTGCAACCGTCGTATCGTATCTTTTAGAGATATTATATAAGGTATCTCCAGGTTCTACAATGTGGTAAGCCTCACTTTCGAAAGGCTTGTCAGGAACACTAATAGTCTCTTCTTTCTCGGGTTCTACTATAGGAACATCAGGTTCCTCCTCCAACTCTAATTCGATTTCTTCTTCTCCCTCTTCTATTTCCTTTTTTGGCGGATCAATATCAGTTGGATCATCTGGTGTGAGGAGTTCAGATTCATCCATGAATGGATCTTCTTCTACATCATCTGTTTCGACTTTTTTTCCATCAATTAAAACAGGAATTTCTGGATCATCTTCAACATCTCGTGTTTTGGGCACTGCACTTTCTCTAATTTTAAGCCCTCGTAATTTAATTCTCTCTCCAAGAGCAGCTTCTGTATTAGTGGGGAGTCGATTACGCTTGTAAAGTTTCGCTAACTTAACTCCATATATTTGAGAGATGTCATACATGGTCTCGCCGGATTTTACATAGTGCCATTTTTTAGAACCTCGAAAACCGTTTCTTTTAGGTTGAATGTAAACACGAGTTTTGGCATTCAAGGTATCATCAGGATCTGACAATTTTTCATTATACTGAAAAAGACATTTTAATTTCAAATCGGCTTTTTCGGCAATTTCTCTTGGTGTTTGACCTGCTCGAGCCAAAACCATATTAGCATCATTATTAGTCTGAAGATCTAATCCTTCAATTTTCAATTCCGATCGAGCCCATTTTTTCTTTTTCCTCTTTTTAGAATTCCCAGCTAATAGATCGCTTGATGACATTCGGTCAAATTGATCCAAATCATAAGATTCAATAATCTTAATTAATTTTTGTGCATAAGTTTTACTTGTTGCATAACCCGCTTTTTTCAATCCCTTTGCCCAAGCCTTATAATCATATGGGTTCAAATCAAATAAGGAACTATAGCGATTTTTTTTCTTTGGGTCTCGTAAAAAATTAGAATGCGCTACATAACAATCTTCCGCAGATTTAAATGACCTGAAACAAGATTTCACCAATTTGCCATTTTTATAATCATCATCCTTTCTATAAACTTTTTTGCCTTTCCATTTGCTTCCACACTTTATTCCAAAATGATTATTCCCCTTGGTCGCCAAATAACTTTTACCAGCGTTAGATTCTAAAATACCCTGTCCTAGCTTGATACTTGCTGGCACTCCTGTCCGCTCCATCTCTCGAATAGCAATATCCTTATATCGGTTAATATAATCATATCGATCGCTACTTCCATTCTGAGAATAGGTGATGCTTACAAAGTTTAAGCAAATAAAAACATATAAAACATGTCTGAACATGGAGTTCGCTTTTTATGGAAAAACAGAAAATTACGTGGGAAGAACGAATCTAATTTCATAAAATGTTACTTAAACGAAATTGATTATCACTTTATTAACAATCAAAATATGCTTTAAAGTAACCATAAGGAACGATAAAGTTACAAAGAGAGTTTTAATTTATTTAAATATAATTTTAGTCTAATGTCTTATTTTGATTCATACAAGAACCATTAATCATGACCATTTTTTAATTGACATCCAACTTGTTCATTGTAAATATTCAAAATCTTCATCCCACTTTTTTGAGAAAATTAATACCTTCGCTTTTAAATCAAACTTTCCTTTATTCGCTTTGTTCTACCAAATTATTTTGGCAAAATTATTTTTTGTCAACCTTAACCAACCTTTTAGTATAATACGAAATCTTAATACCAATGAGTAGTAGCCTTACAGAAATCATCAAAAGTCGAATTTTAGTCCTCGACGGCGCAATGGGGTCTTTAATCCAAGGTTTCGGATTAACGGAAGCTGATTATCGTGGAGACAGATTCAAGGACTTCCATAGAGATTTGAAAGGAAATCATGACCTTTTAAATATTACTCGCCCAGATGTAATAGAAAAAATACATACGACCTATCTAGAAGCAGGTGCTGATATCATTGAGACAAATACATTCAACGCCCAAGCAGTTTCTCAGGCAGATTATGATATGGGGGAATGGTCTTATGAAATGAATCTGGAGGCAGCAAAAATAGCGAAACGAGCAATTGACAATTGGCACTCAGCAGTTGGGAAACAGCAGTTTTCTATGAAACCGCGATTTGTGGCAGGGTCCATTGGTCCAATGAATAGGACTCTTTCTTTATCTCCAGATGTGAATGATCCTGGATATCGAGCTACGAACTTTGAGGAAGTGATGGGAGCTTATTATGATCAAGTTCGAGGATTAGTAGATGGTGGTGCAGATATTTTATTGGTTGAAACAATTTTTGATACGCTGAATGCGAAGGCTTGCATTTTCGCAATTGAAAAGCTTTTTGACGAGCGAAATATTAGAATCCCAGTAATGATTTCTGGAACTATCACAGATGCTTCTGGAAGAACACTTTCGGGACAAACAGTTGAGGCCTTTTGGATATCCATTAAACATGCTCAACCTTTTTGCGTAGGTCTAAATTGTGCACTTGGGGCGGAAGAAATGCGCCCTCATTTGGAATCTTTATCAAAAATTGCAGATACGCGAGTTCATGCATATCCGAATGCAGGATTGCCAAATGAAATGGGCGAATACGACCAAAACCCAGAGGAAATGAAAAACTACATTCGTGAATTTGCGAGCAGTGGTTTTGTAAATATTATTGGTGGTTGTTGTGGCACAACTCCTGACCATATTCGAGCAATGTCGGAGGCAGTTGTTGGCATTAAACCAAGAGAAATTCCAGAATTGCCAAAATATACTCAAATCGCGGGCATGGAACCTTTGACCATTCGCCCAGAAACGAACTTTATAAATGTAGGCGAAAGAACGAATGTGACAGGAAGTAAAAAATTCGCTCGGTTAATCAAAACAGAGGCATACGACGAAGCACTTTCGGTTGCTCAACATCAAGTTGATGGCGGCGCACAAGTGATTGATATAAATATGGATGAAGGGCTTTTAGATAGTGCAGTCGAAATGAAAAAATTCTTAAATCTGGTAATGTCAGAACCTGACATTGCAAAGTTGCCGATTATGATTGATTCTTCAAAATGGGAAGTTATTGAAGAAGGTTTGAAAGTTGTTCAAGGTCGATGTATTGTGAATTCAATTTCGATGAAAGAAGGGGAAGAAATTTTTATTCATCAGGCAAAGTTAGTTCGTCGATATGGCGCAATTCCTTTGGTCATGGCATTTGACGAAACCGGGCAAGCGGATACGATTGAACGAAAAGTGGAGATTTGCGCGAGGGCATATAAAATATTGACCGAGCAAGTTGGATTCCCAGGCCATGAAATCATTTTTGACCCAAATGTTTTCGCAGTCGCAACTGGAATTGAAGAACATAATGAATACGCTATAAATTATATTGAGGCGACTCGCCAAATAAAAAAGCTATGCCCAGGCGCTAAAATTAGCGGCGGAGTGAGTAATCTCTCCTTTAGTTTTCGAGGAAATAATGTCGTGAGAGAAGCCATGCATTCCGCATTTTTATACCACGCAATTCAGGCAGGAATGGATATGGGAATTGTGAATGCGGGCATGATTGAAGTTTATGCAGATATTCCAAAAGACTTATTGGAACGAGTGGAAGATGTTTTATTTAATCGTAGAGATGACGCAACCGATCGATTGACAGAAATTGCGGAAACATTAAGAGGTAGTGGCGGAAAAGAAATTGTAAAAGACCTTTCTTGGCGTGAAAATTCGGTCGAAAAAAGGTTAGAACATGCGCTCGTTCGAGGTATTACGGAATTTGTGGTTGAAGACACCGAAGAAGCTCGACTGAAATATCCAAATCCGATAAATGTCATTGAAGGTCCTTTGATGGATGGCATGAATGTAGTCGGTGATTTATTCGGAAGCGGAAAAATGTTTTTACCGCAAGTAGTCAAAAGTGCACGAGTTATGAAGCGTGCAGTTGCACATTTGTTGCCTTTTATAGAGGCACAAAAAACAGCGGAAGGGGATACTTCAGCAAAAGGAAAGATTTTAATGGCAACTGTAAAAGGGGATGTTCATGATATCGGAAAAAATATTGTCGGTGTGGTGCTAGGTTGTAATAATTATGATGTAGTTGACCTAGGCGTTATGGTTCCTGCCAATAAAATTTTGAAAGCGGCAATCGACCACAAAGTCGATATTATAGGATTGAGCGGATTAATTACACCGTCTCTTGATGAGATGGTTCATGTAGCCAAAGAAATGGAAAGGCTTAATTTCAAAATTCCATTATTAATTGGTGGTGCAACAACTTCGAAGACTCATACAGCAGTCAAAATTGAACCTCAATATAGTGGACCGATTGCCTATGTTTTGGATGCTTCTCGAAGTGTACCTGTCGTTTCGACTTTATTAAGCGATGACAAAGATGCACGAAGCAATTTTATTTTGGATATCAAAAATGACTACGCAAAAATTCGAGAAAATAGAGCCAATCGCCAATCATCCAAAGAATATTTGACTATTGAACAGGCGCGAACGAATAAATTAAAATTTGATTGGGAAAATTATACACCGAAAAAACCCTCCTTTTTAGGCACAAAAACTTTTGACAATTATTCGATCGAAGAACTATCAGAATACATTGATTGGTCGCCATTTTTCTGGACTTGGCAAATGAAAGGAAGGTTTCCTTCCATTTTGAAAGACAAAAAATATGGTGTTGAAGCGCAAAAATTGTACAACGATGCGCGAAGTCTTTTGAGAAGAATCATTGATGAAAAATGGTTAACTGCAAAAGCTGTTATTGGCTTCTTTCCCGCTAACTCTATCAATCACGATGATATTGAAGTCTATAAAAATGAGGACAGAAAAGAAGTTTTGACAAATCTTTATCATTTGCGCCAACAGTCTAAAAAGGCAAACTCATTACCGAATGCTTGCCTCTCAGATTTCATTGCACCAAAAGAAAGTAAAGTTTCAGATTATATCGGAAGTTTTGCGGTAACGGCAGGAATTGGAATTGAACCTCATATCAAAAAATTTGAAGAAGACCATGATGATTACAATGCCATCATGCTAAAAGCTTTGGCTGACCGATTAGCTGAAGCATTTGCGGAAAGAATGCACGAAAGAGTTCGAAAAGAATTTTGGGGCTATGCTGAGGACGAGACATTGAGTAATGAAGACTTAGTTTCTGAAAAATATAAAGGTATTAGACCAGCACCAGGTTATCCTGCTTGCCCAGAGCATACCGAAAAAGAAACACTTTGGGAATTGTTAGATGTTGAAAATCAAACGGGTATATCATTAACAGAAAGTTTTGCCATGTATCCTGCCGCGTCAGTAAGTGGCTGGTATTTTTCAAACCCTAAGTCAAAATATTTTACGGTAAAAGGTTTGAGTAAAGACCAAATTGAAGATTACGCAAAACGGAAAAAAATGAGTTTAGAAGAGATGGAACGATGGCTGGCTTCCGTTTTGAATTACAAGTAGTTATTTGTGGAAAAAATTATAAAACCCAATTTGGTAAAGAGCATAAACTTCCCTTACTTTTGGTACCTCTTAAATTTTCTTTTTAGAAATTATAATAGGTACCATGATTGATATAAAAAGAGCGGCACAAAAACTCAACCTCACACTTCAACAAGTGCGGAATCTATGCCGAGAAGGAAAAATAAAAGCGGAAAAATGCGGTAATTCTTGGGTCATTTCTGAAGAAGAATTAACCCGGTACTATGATAATTCAACCAATGGGGTCGCTGAAAACCAATCTCATCATTTAACTCGAAATCAAATCCTTTCAGATAAGAAACCCATTGTTTTAAGTTTTTTCAGTGGGGCTATGGGACTCGACATTGGACTTGAAAAAGCTGGATTTAAGACACTTTTAGCAAGTGAAATAGATAATGCTTGCCGAAAAACTATTCTAAAAAACAAACCTAATATTGCCTTAATCGGCGATATCCGAAATTATACGCCTGACGAAATTTTGGAACATGCAGGTCTAACGAAAGAAGATGAAATTGATTTAATTGCAGGAGGGCCACCTTGCCAAGCCTTTAGCACTGCAGGTAAGCGAAAAGCATTCGAGGATGAAAGAGGAAATGTTTTCTTGAATTTCATCGAAGTAATAAAGGAATTAAGACCAAAATTTGCTGTTCTTGAAAATGTCCGTGGGCTTTTATCTACTCCATTGAAACATCGCCCGCATCATCAAAGAGGTAACGATTTTCCTCCGCTTTCAGAAGAAGAACAAAAGGGTGGTGCCTTATTTCACATTATTTCTGAGTTAGAAAATGCAGGTTTTTCAGTCTCATTCAATTTATACAATGCCGCGAATTATGGCACTGCGCAAAAGAGAGAAAGAGTAGTAATTATATGCTCAAGAGATGGTAAAAAGGCACCCTTTATTGAACCAACTCACCACGAAACAGGTGCACATGGACTTAAAAAGTGGCGCACTTTTAAAGATGTTGTTAAAAGTTTAAATGGCATAGAGCATCATCATGTAAAATTTCCAGAAAAACGATTGCAATATTATAAAATGTTAAAGGCAGGAGAAAACTGGAAGGCACTTCCATTAGAAGTCCAGAAAAAAGCATTAGGCGCATCCTTCTATGCAAGTGGTGGGAAAACAGGTTTTTTGAGAAGATTGGCATGGGACAAGCCTGCCCCAACGTTAGTTACACATCCTGCTATGCCTGCAACAGATTTGGCGCATCCAACCGAAAATCGTCCACTGAGTATTGAAGAATATAAACGAGTTCAAGATTTTCCAGATTCATGGAAAATTGAAGGTAGTTTACTCGAACAATATCGTCAAGTGGGGAATGCAGTTCCCGTTACTTTAGGTAAGTCTATTGGAGAACATTTAATGAAAATAATGAACGGAGCAGCAGTGAAAATTTACCATGATTTCAAATATTCTCGATACAACATCACCGATGATGAAGCTTGGAAAGAAGATTTTATAAAAAGGTTGGAAAAGCAAAGAAAAATGGAGCTTACAAGTTCTTAATTTGTTCACGTGTTTCATTACCAACAGCTTCAAAAACATCAATCAAATCATCATAAGTGCCTTCGCCACCAAGGTAATTCCAATAATCTTTACCTATTAAAACGCATGGATCATTTTTCATGTCAAAAATTTTAGAAGGCACATTCCAATTATAATCTGCTCGTTCTTCACCACCAGGATTGTAAAAAAGCCCGAAAAAAACTTGGTGATTTTCATCGTCTGCTTTGAGTAAGAGCATGTCTTTTTTAGCTTTTTCAGTTTGGTCAAGATTGGGTTTTACAGTTTTTATTGAGATGTACGTCTCTATGTCATTTTTTTTTATCCACAAATCTGAGATTACCCTGCGAACAACTGTATCTCCTTTTTTATAAGCATTAATTTTATTGACTTCTTGAGTCCAATTTGGTTTCTTTTCTCCCCCACGAAGTGAACTTAATGTCCTTTCAATTTCATCAATCGCCCCTTTAAAAACATTAACTAAAGTATCTTTTTGACGTTTAGTTTCATAACCATTTTCAATGGCAATTAAATTGGATATTTCCTCAATTGGACCTTGACCAAAGGAAGTTGAAAACGATCGTTCGAAGGCGGAAACATTAACCAATTCTTCCGTCAAAAGCGCCGTATGAAAAGGGCGAAAACTCTTCTTTTTTTGGGTTCTCATTAATGCCCCTTCAATACATTTCTTAAGTATTCCTCTGATTTTTAAAACCGTCTCATCCGTCATATATTGATTTTAGCTTACTGAAAATTCAACGCCCATTTTCCCCAATTCGTCACAGAAGCCATTCACTGCATTCACTTTGGCTTTTTTTGACAAAAAGGACAAGCTTGTTTTATTCTTTTGATCCAGCAGAATCATTTTCATGCTATGTTTTCCTTTATGGTCTCGACATAATTTTTCGAGCTTACTCAGAAACTCTTCTGTAATAAACTCAATAGGTAATTTTATCGTAATCGAAGTAGTCATTACTTCTCCGACAGTTTCCAAAAGTGACACTTTTTTAACTTTAAATTGATATTCTTCGCCACTCCAACGTTTTTCCATTTTCCCTTGAATAAAAAGGACTTGCCCAACTTCAAAAAAGTTTTTGAAATTTTGATAATCATCACTAAAAAGTGGAAATTCTAAACTTCCATTAAAATCTTGAAGCGCGAATCGACCCCATCCTGTCCCTTTTTTACTGATCCTATGTTGCGCTTCTGTGACGATTCCTGCAATCTTTATGGGTTGCCCATCTAACCGGCTTTCAACTTCCTCTAAAGAACAATTTGTATGGGCATCCATCTCAATTTTGTAATCATCCAACGGATGTCCACTAATATAAATACCCGTTACTTCTTTCTCTCTAGTTAGTTTATCAATTAAAGTCCAAGGCTCACATTCTGGAGCTGTTGGTTCAGGGATCATCGCATCTTCACTATCTCCAAAAAGAGAATTCATAGATTGAGCTAGCTGAGCTTGGTAAGCATTTCCATATTTTAAAGCATGTGTGATCAAACTATCATGTTTATCAGAAGGGCAAAAATATTGTGCTCTATGAAATCCTTCAAAGCAATCCAATCCTCCTCCCAATGCTAAACTCTCCATTGCTTTTTTATTGACTGTTCTCAAATTAAGCCGACGCATCATGCCCCAAAGCCCTTTAAATTTTCCATTTTCTCGCTCTAATAAAATATCTGCAACAGGTCCTTCTCCAACTCCTTTTAAGGCCGACAATCCAAATCTAATTTGCCTATATCTGTTGGCCGAAAAATCAGAAACGGACTCATTAATATCTGGTCCCAATACCTCAAGCCCCATTCTTTTGCATTCTCTTAAAAAGAAGGTGACTTTAGAAATGTCATTTTTATTATGCGTCAACACACTTGCCATAAATTCAGCTGGATAATGTGCTTTAAAATAGGCAGTTTGAAACGCTACAAAAGCATAGCAAGTGGAATGAGATTTATTAAATGCATAAGAAGCAAAAGCCTCCCAATCCTTCCATATTTTTTTGACATTTTCTTCTGGGTGACCATTTTTTTGGCAACCTTCAAGGAAAACAGGCCACATTTTATCAACAAGGGCCTTCTTTTTCTTTCCCATCGCTTTACGTAACGTATCCGCTTGACCTTTTGAAAAATTTGCCAATTTTTGAGAAAGCAACATCACTTGCTCCTGATAGACGGTAATTCCATAGGTTTCTTTGAGATACTCTTCCATCTCTGGAAGGTCATAAACTACCTCCTCACGCCCATGCCTTCTTGCAACAAAATTGGGAATATACTCTAACGGGCCAGGTCGATATAATGCATTCATAGCAATCAAATCCGAAAACTCTGTCGGTTTAAGTTCCTTCATGTACTTCTGCATTCCGGAACTCTCATATTGAAAAACGCCAATGGTTTCGCCACCTTGGAAAAGCTCATAAGTTTTTGCGTCATCCAGTGGAACTTCATCCGGATCAATCTCAACTCCATAATTTTCTTTGACCATTCGACATGCATCTTTGATAATGGTCAGGGTTTTCAGTCCCAAAAAATCCATTTTCAAAAGCCCCGCATCTTCTGCTACACTATTATCGAATTGGCTCACTAACATATCCGAATCCTTCGCCGTCGTAACAGGTACAAACTTCGTAATGTCATCGGGTGTGATAACCACACCGCAAGCATGAATTCCAGTATTCCTCACTGACCCTTCCAGCTTCTTAGCCGTACGAATCATCTGTCCTATATTGTCATTTCCACTTGCCAAATCGCGAAACTTATAGGCCATTTCCTTTTCTTCCGAATTCAAGGCTCCTTTTAATTTAGGATCAATATCATCTTTGGAAAGAACTTTCGCAAGAGAAGCTTTTAAATTTGTAGGAAAAGTTTTCGCCACTTTATCTACCTCATGCAATGGAATATCCATCACCCGACCTACATCTCGAAGCGAACTTTTAGCCGCCATCGTACCATAAGTAATAATCTGGGCGACCTGATTTTTACCATACTTATCAATGACATAATCAATGACCTTATCACGCCCTTGATCATCAAAGTCAATATCAATATCAGGCATTGAAATCCTTTCAGGATTCAAAAATCGCTCAAAAAGTAAATCATATTTAATAGGATCAACATTCGTAATTCCGATACAATAAGCAACTGCCGAACCTGCCGCTGAACCCCGACCAGGACCAACAGCAACACCCATCTCTCTCGCCGTTGTCGTAAAATCTTGAACAATTAGAAAATACCCCGGATAACCCGAATTACGAATAACATCTAACTCAAAATCTAATCTTTCTTTTACCTCAGGATTTATTATTCCATATCTTTTTTTCGCTCCCTCATAGGTTATATGCCTTAGAAAATCATCTTGTGTTTTAAACCCTTCTGGAATTGGAAAAGCAGGCAAAAGGACATCCCGCGCTAACTGAATTGGCTCAATTTTACTTAAAATTTCCATTGTATTATCCACACTTTCTGGCACATCCCCAAAGATCTTATTCATCTCTGCCTGTGTCTTAAAATAGAAATCGGAACTTGGAAATTTAAATCGTTTTGTATCCTCCAAAACACTCCCTGTATTCACACATAATAATATATCATGTGGCATCCAATCATCTTCCTCAACGTAATGAGAATCATTTGTACAAATAACTTTGACATTATATTTTTTAGCAAAGCCTAGTAAAGTTTGATTAATATCTTCCTGACTAATCCCTAATCCATCAATATTTTCCAAGCCCTTATGTCTTTGAATCTCGATATAATAGTCTTCACCAAAAATATCTAACCACCATCGCAATGCCTTCTCTGCTTCCTCTAATTTCCCATGCATAATCAACTGCGGAACTTCTGCACCTATACAACAACTCGTTGCTATCAATCCTTCATGATATTTGACAATTAATTCTTTATCAACTCTCGGAAATTTTGAATACAGCCCTTCCGTAAAACCTAAAGAACACAGCTTAGATATATTTTCATATCCAGTCCTGTTTTTCGCTAACATTAACTGATGATAACGTCTATCTTTTTCTCCTTTAGCACGTGAAAAGGATTTATGATGGCGATCATCGACCAAATAAAACTCACAGCCAATAATTGGCATCAAATCCCGCTTATTGGCCTCAGCAACAAACTTAAATGCACCAAACATATTTCCATGGTCAGTCAAGGCAACTCCTTTTTGACCATCCGCTTTAGCTTTATCCATCATTGTGGCAATGTCTGAAGCTCCATCTAGAAGAGAGTATTGAGTATGACAATGTAAATGGCAAAAGTCTGGCATCGTATTTTTGTTTTTTATGTTTTCTCTGTTACTTTATAAAAGCAAACAAAAGTACTTAACAAAAGGATTGTTATTAAGAGAATTTATCCACACAATTTTCTGGGTTTTTTGCCTAAGCTTCTATTCACCAATTAATGTTTGTAAATTACGAGGAAAACCAAATTATTTCACTAGCATAATAGGAAAAATCAATGAAAAAATCACATCTATTTTCTTTTTACCTTGTATTAATACCTATTCTTTTTTCTCAATGTGCTTCTGTAAAACATTTAAAAATGGCGGAAGAAAACAAAGAAACCGTCCGTTTGTGGTTTGAAGAAGGGTGGAATAAAAACAGGCATCAAGAATTACTCACAAGATGTTTTGCTGAAGATTGGAGCGATGGAAACCCTCTCCGAGCAGATCAAGTTGAAGGACATGAAGGAATGAAGCAATTAATTGCGAGTTATGAAGAGGCTTTTCCTGATGCTTACTTTGTTATTACACATCTTTTTGCTGATCATAATCAAGTAGCCATTCGTTATGAAGTAACAGCTACTCAAGAGGGGGAAATGTTTGGTATTAAACCCACTGGGAAGCAATTTTTCTCAACAGGGATAGTATTATATGAAATGGAAAAAGGAAGAATAAAAGTTTCTTGGCAAGAATTGGATTTGGTAGGTATTATGAATCAATTAAAGAATTAATGCCCTTGTTTAGCAACCCAATCACCAATAGGCATATTATCAACCATTACTTGCTCAATAACGGCACTTCCATCTTTAATTTTGACTAAAGCAAATGCAACTTGATTGGAGTCTACTTGTGCCTCTCGATATATTTTCTCTGCAGCTGGAGCTTTGAATTCTTCCATATAAAATCGATTGAAAGGATAGTCTAAATTAATTAGTATCGATTCATCTTTTTCACCTTTGTAAAAGGCGCTACATTTGGCTTTAACATAATCAATACTGGAACTAGGTTTTTCTCGCGAAACATCAATGACTTTTGCAAATCCATCAGAATCAACACCCAAATGAACAAAAATATCTCTATCGTTATCATGTTCATAATCCCAATCAGGATCAGAGGTTGTTTCAAATTGATTTTGATCAAAACCCAGAGCTACATACCTTCCACGAAAAGGGTCAGCAGGATCAATTGGTGCAGTCTTAAATTTAAAAGCCTTTCCTGTTTTCAAAATGTCTTCCTGTTCCAGAATCATATTACCTGGTACATACCATTGAACTAAAACTAGTAATAAGAAAAACCAAAAGATTCTATTTTTGAAAAACATAGGTAGTGTAGTTTAGTTAAAAACTCCAATCATATTTATCTAAATTTTGAAGACTGGCATTCAATAAATCTATGGTGCTTTGAACATCCTCCTTATGCGCCATTTCAATCACCGAATGAATATGCCGAAGCGGAATTGATATCGCCCCAGCGATTGCACCGTTTTTACCAAATCGCTGCACACCCGCCGTATCGGTCCCTCCTGCTGTTAAAATTTCTGGCTGCCATTTTATAGACTTTTCATCAGCTAATTTTTTCAGATAATCTACCATCCTATAATCACAAATTGTAGAGCCATCCATAATTTTTATCGCTGTTCCTTCTCCCAATTTTGTAACCATTTCATGTGGTTGAGCACTTGGCACATCAAAAGCAATAGTCACATCTAAACCAAACCCAAAATGAGGATTTATTAAATGCGCAGACGAAATCGCGCCTCTCAAGCCAACCTCTTCTTGAACCGTAAAAACCCCATACACATCATAAGGAACATCCTGATTTTGCAATTTCTTCAAAACCTCCAATAAAATAAAAACTGAAATACGATTATCTAAAGATTTACTATTCACACAATCACCCATTTCAATTAATTCCCGCTCCCGAGTAATCGGATCGCCTACGGAAATATATTTTTCGACCTCTTCTTTTTTCATCCCCGTATCCACAAAATAATCATCAATTCGAGGTGCTTTGGTTCGCTCTTCTGGTTTCATGATATGAATGGGTTTTGACCCCATCACACCCATTATATCCTTTTTCCCGTGGATAATCACTCGCTGAGAAGTCAAGGTTTTTGGATCAAAACCACCCAAAGTGTGAATTCGAATAAACCCATCATCATCAATATGCGTAACAATAAACCCAATCTCATCCATATGTGCCGCAACCATGACACGCTTTGGCTCTTTTCCTTTTTTTATTGCAATGATATTTCCCATTGCATCGATAGAAACTTCATCAACCAAAGGAGTTACTGCCTTTAAAACTAAATCTCGAATTGGCTTTTCAAAACCTGAAGTGCCAGGTGTTTCACAAATTTTTTTCAGTAATTCTATATTATTCATACTTTTCAATTAAGTAAGTGCTTGGACAAAATCAAGTTATAGGTTACTGGAGCATTGCCGCAAAGCGGCTCGCTCCAGTAAATGGTGGTTTTGGAGGGGAGTCCAGTTTAAAAAGCTGAATTTCAGCTTTTTAAACTGGACTCCTCTCCAAGCCTCCTCTACTGCACCGGGCGCCTTTGGCGCGATGTTGCAGTATTTAAGTGCAACTTAATTCTGTCCAAGAACTTAACGCATAAAGAATAACTCCATCATTTCACCGACCATCTTTTACCTAATTCGTCGTTATTCTTCTCAGCAATAGTTTCGGCTATTCCTTCAAGAAATGCCTAGTGTTAGAACAAAATCTCGACCTCCAAATGGCGATCTTGTTATTTGCTCGTTACTAAGGAACGTATAAAGAATAAGTTATAAAGGTTTGGGGAGATTATTTTGGTTTTAGCCGAGGCAAAAAACAAAGGCATAGCATCGCTACGACGAGTATTTTTAACGAAAGATAAAATCAAAAGAATCCGCCTAACGTTATAAGTTATTCTTTACACGTTCCTAATGTTCGCGAAATTACTATTTATCTCTCAAAAAATAATGCCCCCTTTTAAGTTCTATACAACCGTTTATCAAAGTTCATATTTACAATCGCTGATTGAATACATCTATATATTTTCGAAGCAAACGAATTATTTCTGAAATCATACTAATAATAAACTTAAGCAACGCTTTTCCTTTTCAAAAATAATTTCAATAACCTTGTGCGAAATATCAATATTTTTCAAAACAGCAGGCTATGAAAATTTGATGCAAAATTTTCAAATGCGTACTTAAAAACTGCTAATTGTAACGCATGTCTTTACTAAAAAAACTCGCAGGCGAAACAGCTATTTATGGAATAAGTAGCATACTTAGTCGGCTACTCAATTATGTCATTTTAGTCCCCTTTTTCACCAATATTTTTTTAAAAGGAGAATATGGAATTGTCTCCGAAATCTTTACTTATGCAGGTATTTTAACTATCATTTTCACTTATCGAATGGAGACTGCTTTTTTCCGCTTTGGAAGCCGCGAAGCAGGCATAAAAAAAACTTTTTCAACTGCCTCTATTTCCATAATAACTACCACTTTTTTCTTTTCAATTTTGTTATTGCTTTTAGTGAATCCATTAACGGAATGGCTACATTTTGAAGATAATTCTGAATATGTCATACTGACCATTTTAATAATCGCTTTCGATGCTTTGATGGCTATTCCTTTTGCGAAATTAAGACTTGAAAATCGTCCGATAAAATTCGCCATTCTAAAAATGGCACATATCGTTATCAACATCATCTTTATCTTCTTTTTCCTAAAAATTTGTCCTGACTTAATCGAAAAAGGAATGGCAGATTTTGAAGTATTTTATAACCCCGACAATAAAATTCAGTATGTTTTTATATCCAATTTAATCGCAAGTGCACTTGTCGCCTTGGCATTTCTACCAACTTATTTAAATATCAAATGGGAATTCGATAAAACTCTTTGGCGCAAAATGATTATTTACGCTGCGCCACTAATTATAGTAGGACTGGCAGCAGTTATCAATCAATTAATCGCCATTCCTATGTTGACCAATTTATTGCCAGACTCCATTGCAGAAAACCGCGACCAGACAGGACTTTACAGCGCTGCTGCAAAACTTGCCGTCTTAATGAACCTCTTTACCCAGGCCTTTAATTATGCTGCTGAGCCTTTCTTTTTTCGTCATGCTGAGCGATCTGATTCGAAAATAATTTACGGACAAGTAGGGCAAGCATTTGCACTTATTGGGAGCATTACTTTTCTCGGAATCATGCTTTATTTGGATATTATTCAATTCTTTTTAGGAAAGGATTTTCGAGAAGGTTTAGGCATTGTTCCTATTTTGCTCTTGGCGAATTTATTCCTTGGACTCTATTACAACTTTTCCATTTGGTATAAACTCACAGACAAAACCATTTTCGGGACTTATATTTCTACAGGAGGAATGTTGATCACGATTGGTTTGAATTTTTTGCTAATTCCAAAAATCGGTTACTTTGGTCCAGCTTGGGCTGCTTTGGCTTGTTATGGATTTATGTCTTTGGCAGGTTATTTTACAGGACAACGATTCTACCCTATCAAATATCCCATGTTTAAGATTTTCACCTATATCGGCTTAGCTGTCGGACTCTATTTTTTGAGCGAATTCTTAAAACCCTTTTGGAAAGGAAATTTGGTTTTCATGATGGCTGCCAATACCGGCATCCTGCTAACTTATTTGGGGGTTGTTTTTGCTTGGGAAAAGGAAGTCATTTTGACTTTAATTAAGAGTAAATAACTTCAAGATGGGGCAAAAATTCAATTTATACTTCTTTCTAATTTCACCACAAGAACAATTGATAATCATCATCAATCACAATACATAAATATTCTTTCTAATAAAAATAAGTCTTTAACCAAGCCCAAAATTCATATCGAATTTTAAACAAATAAACTGCCAGCCCCAGTACTCCAAAAATGAAAAACACTTTTAAGTTGCGAGAATTTTGCTCATAACGCTCCCGCCTGCTTTTATACTGTCTTCTTCTACTTTGATATGCCATTTCAATATTTTATTAACCGTGAATATATATCACATTTTATGTCGTTCCCAATGATTTAGCCCTTCCACTTCTTCTAATATTGTTAAGTAATTAGAGTACCTCAATTGACTAATTTCTTCTTTTTCAAGCGCCTCTTTAACGGCACAATTCGGTTCATTTCGATGAAGACAACTTCCTCCGAATCTGCAATTTTCTGAAAGAAAAAACATTTCTCGAAAATTATGCGCCACATCCAATGGTTCCAAATTGCTAAAAGACAAAGTCTTTATCCCAGGCGTATCAATAATTGAACCACCAAATTCAAGCTCAAACATTTCCGCGAAGGTGGTGGTATGCATTCCTTTTCCCGTAAAATCGGATAGCTCTCCCGTTCTCAAATTAATATTTGATTGAACCGCATTAACTAAAGACGACTTCCCGACTCCCGATTGCCCTCCGATGAGTGATACTTTATCTTTCAATTCAGCTCTTAAAATTTCAATTCCTTCCTCCTCTATGGCTGAAACCAATAAAACTTTATAATTAATCGCCTCATAAACTGCCTTTAGATATTCATACATCGCCAAATCATCCTCATCATACAAGTCAGATTTATTAAAAACAATGATAACAGGGATATTATAAGGCTCAGTCATTAGCAAAAAACGATCGATAAAGCCCTGTTTGAGATTGGGTTCTTTAATCGTCATAATCATTACAGACTGTTCAATATTAGCGGCCAATAAATGAAGATTGTGCTTTTTTCGAGGCGATTGTCGGACGACATAATTTTTCCGAGATAAGATTTTTTTAATCGTTCCTACCCCTTCATCTTCTATTTCAAATTCCACTTCATCGCCAACAGCAACAGGATTCGTTAATTTCATTCCATCCAAACGAAATTTCCCGATTATTCGACACTGAATGATGTCGCCATTTTCACATTTCACATCGTACCAAGTGCCTGTAGATTTTGTAACTATTCCTTTTTGCAAAATGATTTAACTTAAAATAAGAAGTGTCAAGCTTTCGAAAACCTGACACTTCAGCGTTTGAAACGCAAAAATAACTTAAAAGAGAGTTTATGAGTTCCGAAAGAATTTAAACTTTTATTTTTTCTTCCATTGAAGCCTCCTTTCGATTGAACGAATGTACCGCTTCTGCAATCTCCAAAACCAAGTTCGGATCTTTCTCAATGGCATTTCCAACGACGATCACATCTGCTCCTGCTTTTACATTGGCCAATGCTTTTTCGGGTGTTCTAATACCTCCGCCAATTATTAAAGGACAAGAAATAGCTCCACTCACTGACTCTATCATACTTTCCGAAATAGGATTCTTTGCGCCACTTCCTGCATCCATATACATCAGTTTCAACCCTAACATTTCGCCAGCCATTGCTGTACAAACGGCAATATCATCTTTTGTCGCAGGAATGGGGTTCGTATTACTCATATAAGAAACTGTCGTTGGTTTCCCACCATCAACAAGCATATATCCGGTCGATAAAACTTCAAGAGGACTCAATTTCAAATAAGGTGCGGCAATAACATGATTTCCAATTAGCAATTCTGCATTTCGTCCTGAAATGAGTGAAAGAAAAAGAATCGCATCTGCTCGATAACTCAATTGAAAAGAATTACCTGGAAATAAAATCATCGGAATATGACATTGCTCACGAATGGACTCGAGGCAATGATCAA
Organism: Bacteroidota bacterium; assembly: GCA_024743405.1. Lineage (GTDB taxonomy): Bacteria > Bacteroidota > Bacteroidia > Chitinophagales > Saprospiraceae > JANSWP01. The sequence goes on along the minus strand of JANSWP010000012.1, from coordinate 36,295 downwards.
GCATATTATTGACAATCAGGCTACCGCCAATAAAAAAATAGTCAACTTTAGCTTCTACTGCCAGTTCAAGAACCTTTTGCATATTGTCCAAGCGAACTTTATCTGGATCGATGAGGACTACAAACTTTTTTTCGCCTTTATTTTTCGCCTGTTGAAGGGATTCATATATCATCTGGGACATTGTGGGATTGATTTTCTTATGAACAATAGGGCGATTAGTTGATAATTAAAGATCCGCTAAGATAGGATTTTGAATCATGAGTAATGAATGTTGGATAGTGAATTTTCAAATTCGTTTTTTTATCCCCGCTAAAAACGAAGTAATTGCCTTCGGGCTTACTCTAAAAAACAACTCTGGATCAATCAATTCTAACTCCATTAAATAGAAATTTCCTTCCCGAATAATTCCATCTACTCGTGCATATAATAGTGGTTCTTCAAAAGAAAACAATATTCTTTGAGCTTGCCAAATCACCCTTTCTGAAGGCTGCGCAATTTGGGCTGTTCCGCCTAATTCACCTTGTACCCTAAAATCTCCTTTCTTTGGCTTTTTCAGAATAGCCGTACAATAATGTTTATCAAAAAAAATCAAAGACCATTCACCTTCTTCTACTATTTCTTGAGCAAATTCTTGAATAATGACTCTTCCTGCTCCAAAAGTATTTTTTAGTTCCTTTTGCAGTACTTCCGAATTTGATTGATCAAAAGAAAAAGTCTGATAGGCTGACATCGAAACAGCAGGTTTTATAACTGCTTTTTCCCAATTATTTTTTTCTAAAAGGGTTTTTAAATTAAGGCTTTCGGTATTTTCAACAAACGAAGTTGGGATAATTGGTAGTCCTTTTTCAGCTAAACCTTTCAAATAAAACTTATCATAATTCCCTTGAATAACCGAAATCGGATTAAATATTTTAATATTCTCCTTATTAATCTCCTCTAACCAATTTTCAAACTGTTCCATCTTAAAGTGATAATCCCAGGCTGATCGAAAAACAAGTAAATCCAAATCAGAAAAACTATTGTCGCCATCCCAAACCACTGGAACTATTTCTATACCTTCTTTTTGAAAAGGTACGATTAAATAACGATCGTCATAATATAAAGCTGAATGCTCTTGAGAAGTGATGAAGCCTATTCTTTTCATACCTTTTGACTTCTTTTTTGCACTTCTTCTGCCGTCAAACCATAAAGCGGTGGCACTTCAATACCCAACATTCCTAAATAAGTATAAATCTGGCCACGATGGTGAATTTCATGTTCTGCCATAGCACGAAGCCATTTCCAAAGCGTGATTTCTACACCACCCGGAGTTACTGTTTTTTTCTGTAAGTCTTCATCAGAAAGTTCTCGAAAAATAGCCACACTTTCAGCATGCATATCATTCAGATATTGAACAACATTTTCATAACCAGAAGCTAATTCTTTACCGCACCCCGGATATTTACTTGGCTGAAACTGAGCTGTTTCGGCATACATATATCGCTCTATTGCAGCCAAATGACGAATCATTTCTCCAAGAGTAAATTTATCTTCCTGATATGTCCATTCTATTTTTTCTGGCGGAATATATTTAATCACTCGAAGTGTTCGATATCGAATTCTATCGAAATATTTTAAAAAGGAGTCAATATTTTGAATAGTCATGTTTTTAATTTCAAAATTAAAAATCATCTAAATAATTTCACTCCTATATTTCACCTAATTCCAAAATATTATTTATCAATGATCGAATTATCTAGATCTCCTTAAATACCCAAAAGCTCTCTCTTTATTGCAACAAACAAAAAACTAATACTGAAATCGAAAATGTAAAACCCATTGACTGAAAGACTTGTCAGTTCGAACGCATAAAATTCCGTTAATTTGCATATTCAATTTCTTGAAAAATGCTCAAAACTTTCGGCATTCGACACCACGGACCAGGTTCTGCAAAAAGCCTGAAAAAAGCACTTCAAAATTATGAACCCGATTGCATAATTATTGAAGCTCCCGCCGATGCGGAAGGTGTCGTTCCATATATAGAAAATGAAGGACTAAAGCCACCTGTTTCTATTTTAATTTACAATCCAAAGGATCTTTCCCAAGGGTCTTATATTCCTTTTGCTGAATTTTCGCCAGAATGGCAAGCCATGAAATATGCCGTCAAAAATGATATCCCGATTCGGTTCATGGACTTACCGATGTATTTTCAATATTCACTTGATCGAGCCGCAAAGGAAAACACACAAATCGCAATTGAGACCAAAAGAATGACGGCTGAAGAAAAGAGTTTTCGACGCGACCCCATTGGTTTTATCGCGAAATTGGCAGGTTACTCTGACAGCGAAAGATGGTGGGAAATCACTTTTGAACAAAATGAAAATGAAGCAGAAATTTTTGAGGCGATTTTACAAATGATGACTGCTCTCCGAAATGACGAGGCTCACAAAGAATCCATTTCCAATTTGCGTCGAGAGGCTTTCATGCGAAAAATCATCCGAAAAGCAGTGAAAGAAGGTTTTGAAAAGATTGCAGTAATTTGCGGAGCTTGGCACTCTCCTGTTTTGGAAAATTTTATAAAGTACAAACAGACTGCCGACAATGCCATATTGAAAGGTTTGAAAAGAACTTCGACAAAAGCGACTTGGGTTCCATGGAGTTATGATCGATTGACTTTTCAAAGTGGTTATGGTGCGGGAGTAATTTCGCCAGCATGGTATGCTTTGCTTTTTCAAAACCGGAAAGATGTAACGATGCGTTGGATGGTCAAAGTTGCACGATTATTTCGAAAAGAAGATATGGATGCTTCTGCTGCACATGCGATTGAGGCAGTCCGATTGGCAGAAACATTGGCAACTTTGCGAGGGCTCTCGATCCCTGGCATTGACGAAATGAAAGAAGCTGCTATAAGTATTTTTGGTAATGGCGATTCGGCAAAAATGAATTTGATTGAGCAAAAACTAATCATCGGAAAAGCAGTGGGAAAAGTACCTTCCGAAATTCCTGTCATTCCACTTCAACAAGATTTGTTAAAGACTATAAAATCGGCGCGATTGTCTGCTTACTGGGAAAACACCGAAGAATTATGGCTCAAGGCAAATGCTAATAACCCACAAGGTGGTATTGATTTGAGGGAGGAAAAAGACTTAATGAAAAGCCATTTGTTGCATCGATTGAATTTATTGAAAATCAATTGGGGTAAAAATTTTGTAGACAATAATCGCTTTGGCGTAGTAAAAGGCTCTTTTAAAGAGAAATGGAAGATGAAATGGAAGCCTGATTTTTCCATTAAAATCATTGAAGCAGGGATGTGGGGAAATACCCTTTTGGAGGCAAGCAACAATTTTATTCAAAAAAGAGTAGCAGAACTCAAAAGTTTACCTGAATTAACCGCTTTGGTAGAACAATCTTTGAATGCCAATCTAACCGATTCCATTGATTTATTGATCCAAAAACTACAGGATCTATCCGCCCTCACAACTGACGTTTACAATCTCATGGATGCCCTTCCAAATTTGGTCAAAATTATCCGATATGGAAATACGCGCCAAACGGATGTAAAAGTAGTAAAGGAGGTGGTTCACCAAATAATACCTAGGATTTGTATTGGACTTTTAGGCGCTTGCGTTTCACTTGATGAGGAAGCCTCTAAAGAGGCATTTGACAAAATTATTCGAACGAATCAATCGATTAATACTTTAAATAACCCCTTATATAATGCGCATTGGTTCTCTGCTTTAAAATCGGTTTCCGTTTCGAATCAGGTTAACGGAATTCTTTCTGGTGCATGTACTCGAATTCTCTTTGATAAAAATATTCTGGACATCAAAACGGCTTCCGACCAAATGAGTTTTGAATTGTCTAAAGGCGGAAAAGTACTTCATTCTGCCTATTGGATTGAAGGTTTTTTGAATGGAAGTGGACTTTTACTAATTCATAAACCCGAACTTTGGAATATCATTGACAATTGGATGGATAACCTAAAATCTGATGATTTTAAAGATATCTTGCCCTTGCTTCGCCGAACATTTTCACAGTTTCAAAAATCAGAAAAGGAGCAAATGTTGACTTTAGCAAAGAGAGGTCAAGTTATTGAAAATCAGAACCTTGTTGACATTGAAATGGATCTGGATAGAGCAGAATCAGTTTTGCCTACGGTTCATATTTTATTGGGAACAGCATAAATAGCTATGGAAACCAGACTTCAAAAATGGCGCTTAATTCTCGGAAAAACAGCCGATCCAAAAGGCGAAATCGGGCTAGAAGAGGGACAGACGGGTATGGATGGCGTTTTGGAAGCTCTTTATGATAATGAACAAAAAGGTGGTCTAGGAAATGCGTCACCAAATGTCAATCGTTGGCTCGGAGATATAAGAAAATACTTTCCAACTTCAGTAGTTCAAGTGATGCAAAAAGATGCTTTGGAAAGATTAGAACTAGATCGGATGTTGTTGGAACCTGAGCTTTTGGAGTCCGTAGAGCCTGATGTCAACCTAGTCGCAACTTTAGTCTCTTTAAACAAGGTCATGCCACAACGAACTCGAGAAACGGCAAAAGAAGTGGTACGAAAAGTCGTCAAAGAGCTCGAAAAAAGATTAAAAACCCCAATGCGTCAAGCAATCGAAGGGGCATTAAATCGAGCCGTTCGAAATCGCCGTCCAAAATTTTCTGAAATCAATTGGCATCAAACTATTCGTGCCAACTTAAAACATTATCAAGAAGATTTAAATACTATTATTCCCGAACACTTAATTGGTCATGGTCGAAAAGGTCAAGCTTTGAAAAATGTAATTTTACTTATTGACCAAAGTGGTTCGATGGCCACTTCGATGGTTTATTCGAGTGTGTTTGGTGCAATAATGGCAACGCTCCGCTCTGTCAAAACACATTTTGTAGCATTCAGTACGGAAGTGGTTGATTTGACCGAAAAATTGGATGACCCTGTTGATTTACTTTTTGGAACTCAACTTGGTGGCGGCACGAATATTAATAAAGCACTTGGTTATGCACAGACTTTAGTTCACAATCCTGCCGACACTATTTTAGTTTTAATTTCCGATTTGTTCGAAGGCGGAAATGAATCTGAAATGCTCAAAAAAGTAGTTTCGATAAAATCTTCTGGCGTATCTTTCATCACACTTTTGGCATTAAACGATGAAGGCGCACCGAGTTATGATAAAAAATTGGCTCAAAAAATGGCAGCTTTAGATATTCCATCTTTTGCCTGTTCTCCTGATAAATTTCCGAATTTAATGGCAGCAGCGATTAAAAAAGAAGATATGAAAGCTTGGATGTCACGAGAAGGCATTCGTCCAAAATAATTTTTGAAAAACTATTGAATGAACACCTTTTTTGAAAAAACCGTTGACGCAAATTCTTTTCTCAAAGTCATTTTTGGGCATTTAATAGTACTCATTTCCTTATACACCATTTTTTATTTGGTGGGACAATTTTCCATAACTCCAACTTCCGAAACAGTCATTCAATATGATGCAGGATGGTATCAGAAAATTTCTCAAGGTGGCTATTTCGAAGATGAAAAAGGACACAGTGGAGTCGCCTTTTTCCCTCTTTTCCCAATTATCTGGCGGTTTTTCCAATTATCTCCAATTGGAATTTGTATATTAAATACATCCTTTTTTTACTTAGCTTTTTGGGGTGTCTCCAAAATTTTCAACCTCAAAATCAAGGAAATATTACTCTACCTTTCAATTTCAAGTATTTTATTCTTTTATCTTCCCTTTGCCGAATCTGTTTTCTTTTTAACCAGTTCAATGGCACTAATTGGTATTTTTAAATCCAATCAAAAAAATAAGCACAGGTATGGTTGGAAAGGCCTAGCAATTGTTGGATTACTACTCGCCTCGATGACTCGCCCTTCTATGTTATTCTTTTTTCCTGCTATTTTTTTCATGGAATTCATTCATTATAAAAAACGCTCAGATACTATTCAAAATATTTTAGTCTACTCATTTTCGGTCATTCTTGGAATGATGATCGTCGTATGGATTCAATACAATGCAACAGGTGAATGGTTCGCTTTTTTTAACACTCAATCGGAACAGTGGGATAATAAACTTCAACTTCCCCAATTACCTTTTCGAACATGGGGCGGTTCCAAAAGGATGTGGTTAGATGGGCTCGCATTTTGTTCTACGTTGGCGGCTTTTCTTTTTTGTACAAGATGGTTCTGGAAATGGATTTTGAATCAATTCCTTCTCGAAAAAAAACCACCTAAAGCAGTTCTTTTCTCAATGGTTTATCTAACAATGGCAGGTGTTTTCACGGTCTTTTTTCACGGTGAAGACCCTATCGGAGGGACGACATTAATGGCTATGAATCGATATGTGTTCGCAACACCATTTTTTCTTTTGGCTATGATTTATTTATTCAAAAATTCACCATTCGAAGGAAAGGATATGATGTGGTTCTGGATTTTTCTTTTTTTGAATCTAGTCCTTTTAGGTGCCTTTGCTCCGAGTAATTTCCCAAATCATTTACGCACAATCGTGTACTTATTATTTATTTTTTCTTTCCTCTCTTTCCATTTTCGAAAAACTTATTTGTGGTCATGGATTTTAGTTTATACCATCAATTTGATTTTACAAATCAATCTTATTGATTCCTATTTAAATGGAATTTGGGTTGGCTAATTTTTTGGAACCCAAGGAATCCATCTCGGCACATTTTGAATTACTTCCTCATAATCTTTTCTTCTCTCCAAATGCCTTTTTTCAATCATTGGAATACTCACAAAATGAAAAAGTGCAGTCATTGCGAGTGCTCCAACTATTGTCCACCAATATTCTGGGTTGGCGGCAATTCCAAAGAAAAACAAAGCCCACCAAAAAGAAATTTCACCAAAATAATTAGGGTGTCGGGAATATTTCCAAAGTCCTTTTGTGAGAGATTTTCCTTTTTCGATATTTATTTTTCTAAATCGCCGTAATTGGTTATCTGCAAAAAATTCTATTAAAATAGCACTAAAAGCTAAAACGGTCGCGACTACATCCAACCAATTCCAATCATTTTGGGCTTCCGTCATTGCGCCAAAAAGCGGTAATAATCCAAGAAAAACCAAAATCGTTGGAAATATTTGCAGTCCTCCAAAACTGAATAACCAAAACCATTTCCCCATAGGCTTTTCATAATTCACATATCTCCAATCAATATCATTTAATCCTTTCCACCCTCGCGCCCAATTCCAGGTCAAACGAATTCCCCAAAGAGATACTAAAATCACGATTGTTAAATTTCGAGTTTGATCATAAAGTCCCTCTGTAAATCCTCGAACTGCTAATAAAAGCACCACAACAATTGGAATTACACTCCAATATGGATCATAAAACGAGGTATTTTTAAAAAGATAGCTAAATCCAAAAACAACAATTGTACAAGCTATATCTGCCCAAAATATTGAATACATTGAATCTTTTCCTTGCATGAAAAAATGATCAACTACTTGGGAAAAGACATAGATGCCTACAACATAAGTCAAGAGTATCCAAAGAAAAGCGACGAGTCGAGAGGATGTTTTGGAATAATTTTTCATTTTGCTTTGTTTTTGGTCAAATGTTTGAATTAGAGCGTTCAAGGTAAAAAGGAATGATGAATTGTCTAAAATTCATCATACATAGTTCCCCTTTCATCATTCCCCTTCTTACCTTTGCGCGAAATTTTGAAAATAATAAAATACTAAAAGAATATTATGTCTCAGCAAGCTGATTTTAAGAAATTGATTGCCCATTGTAAAGAATATGGTTTTATATATCAATCGAGTGAAGTTTATGACGGATTGAGTGCTGTTTATGATTATGGTCCTTATGGGGTAGAATTGAAGAATAACTTAAAAAGTTATTGGTGGAAATCAATGGTTCAGATGAACGATAATATTGTAGGATTGGATTCCGCTATTTTCATGCACCCAAAAACTTGGAAGGCTTCTGGTCACGTCGATGCCTTTAATGATCCTTTAGTCGATAATAAAGATTCGAAAAAACGTTATCGTGCTGATGTTTTGATTGAAGACTATATGGCGAAAATTGAAGCGAAAATCAATAAAGATGTTGTAAAAGCGAAAAAGCGATTTGGGGATGCTTTTGACGAAAAACAATTTCGCGAAACCAATGGTCGAATCATTGAACGACAAAAAAACATTGACGCAATCGCAGCTCGTTTGGCAAAAGCAATGACTGACGGCGATATGGCAGATTTGAAAGCGCAATTGGAAGAATATGGCATTGCTTGTGAAGTGAGTGGTTCTAAAAATTGGACAGAAGTACGTCAATTTAATTTGATGTTTTCTACTCAATTAGGAAATATCGCTGGCGAAGAGGGTAAATTGTATTTACGACCTGAAACTGCGCAAGGTATTTTTGTGAATTATTTGAACGTTCAAAAATCGACTCGCCAAAAATTACCTTTTGGTATCGCACAAATCGGTAAAGCATTCAGAAATGAGATCACTGCACGTCAATTCATTTTCCGAATGCGTGAATTTGAGCAAATGGAAATGCAATTTTTCATTCGCCCTGGTACTCAAAAAGAATGGTATGCGCATTGGAAAGAATCTCGAATGAATTGGCACAAAGCCATTGGTCATCCTGAAACGAAATTGCGTTTTCACGACCACGATAATTTAGCACATTACGCAGATGCAGCGGTCGACATTCAATTTGATTTCCCATTTGGATTTAAAGAATTGGAAGGTATTCACTCGCGAACGGATTTTGACTTAGGTGCGCATCAAGAATTATCAGGGAAAAAATTGCAATATTTTGATCCTGAATTGAATGAAAATTATGTGCCTTATGTAGTCGAAACCTCTATTGGTGCCGATCGAATGTTTTTGGCGACAATGAGTCATGCACTAATCGAAGAGCAAGTTCCAGGCTCGGATGATCCAAACAATAAACGGGACGTTCTTAAACTTCATCCTGCTTTAGCACCTATTAAATGTGCGATTTTGCCTTTGAAAAAGAATGATGAAAGATTAGTTGCGAAGGCAAAAGATGTTTATAAAAAACTAAGCCTTTCTTTTAATGTTCAATATGATGACACAGGGAGTATTGGTAAGCTGTATCGCCGCCAAGATGCCATCGGTACACCCTTTTGTGTGACAGTCGATTTTGAGGCTTTAGATGATGATACCGTGACTATCAGAGAAAGAGATACATTGAATCAAGAACGTGTTTCAATTGATAAATTGGAGGGAATTATTCGAGATAAAGTAGATATGAAACAGTTGTTTGTGTAATTTTTCTTTTCACTTTGAAGGCAATGATTGTATAATAATAAAACGATTCTTCATGGCACTCAGATTAACAAACCTAACTAAATTAAAAAAATAGAACCATGCATAACCAAAATAACGGAACTATAACAAAGTCAGCAAAAACAGACCGCTTTCAACATCATGACTATTATGGTGTCGATGAATTATTAACGGAAGAACATTTGCTGGCTCGTGAAGCAGTTCGAGAATGGGTAAAACAAGAAGTTTCACCTATTATTGAAGAATATGCAGACAAATCAAAATGTCCAACGCATTTATTTAAAGGATTGGCAGAAATCGGCGCATTTGGCCCAAGTTTACCTGTCGAATATGGTGGTGGCGGAATGGACGAAATCGCTTACGGAATTATCATGCAAGAATTGGAAAGAGGTGATTCTGGTATTCGCTCAATGGCTTCTGTTCAAGGATCTTTAGTGATGTATCCGATATACAGATTTGGGTCGGAAGAGCAAAAAAGAAAATATTTACCAAAATTAGGAAGCGGTGAGTTTATTGGTTGTTTTGGACTGACAGAACCTGACCATGGCTCGAACCCGAGCGGAATGATTACAAATATCAAAGACGACGGCGATGCCTATATATTAAATGGTGCAAAGATGTGGATTACGAATTCACCGTTGGCAGACATTGCAGTTGTTTGGGCGAAAGATGAAGAAGGTGCTATTCGAGGAATGATTGTCGAGAAAGATTGGAAAGGTTTTAGTGCACCTGAAATTCATGGAAAATGGTCATTGCGCGCTTCAATTACTGGAGAATTGGTTTTTGAAGATGTTCGAGTACCAAAAGAAAATGTTTTTCCTGATGTCAGAGGATTAAAAGGACCACTTTCATGTCTATCAAAAGCTCGATATGGTATTGCGTGGGGTGCCATTGGAGCAGCCTTAGATTGTTATGATTCAGCATTAAGGTATTCACAAGAAAGAGAGCAATTTGGAAAACCAATCGGTCAATTCCAATTAACACAAAAAAAATTAGCGGAGATGATTACCGAAATCACTAAAGCTCAATTATTGGCTTGGCGATTAGGTAGTTTGGCAAATGTAGGCAAAGCAACCCCAGCTCAAATTTCAATGGCAAAAAGAAATAATGTCCATATGGCGTTACAAATTGCCCGCGAAGCTCGTCAAATACATGGCGGTATGGGAATCACAAATGAGTATCCCTGCATGCGCCATATGATGAATTTAGAAACCGTTTTAACTTATGAAGGTACACATGATATTCATTTGTTAATTACAGGAATGGATGTTACAGGTCTTAATGCATTCAAATAAATGATTCTTAGACAAATCCCGTCGTTAAAAGTCAAATGAAGAATTAAAGCAAGAATCCCGTTGGTCTCTTTTCCTTTAATTTTCCTTTGACCACGAAATTTCTCTAAGAAGGAAATAAATTAGCAATTTACCGTCTGTTTAGGACTCTAAATCATAGTAAATTTCGAAGTAATATTTCGAAGAGCCGTTAAAAGCTTCTTAAAGAAATAGTTATTGCAGCTATTGACTCGCAATTTTGTTATTATTGGTAGATTATTATCGCTTGTTTTTGCGTTTATTACCTAGATTCAACTTTTAACTAAAATGAACATAATGCGTCAATTCATAATTACTCTATCTCTTCTAGCATTTGTTACCACATTTGTTTTTGGACAGGAAGAGCCCATTCTTTTGGAAAATGCTTCTTTTGAAGATATGCCGCGCCATAGTCGTCAACCTCGAAATTGGTACGATTGCGGTTTCCCAAATGAAAGTCCACCAGATACTCAACCTGGACAATTTGATGTGACTCAGTTGGCTATTGATGGAGATTCTTATATGGGATTAGTAGTTCGTGAGAATGATACTTGGGAAATGGTCGCTCAGAGATTAAGTGCACCTTTAGAAGGAGATAAATGTTATGAATTTAGCATATTCCTTTCACGGTCAGAATTATACCTTAGTCCAACTAAAGATGATACATTAGCGATGAAAAACCACACAACCCCTGTAAAAATTCGTATTTGGGGCGGTTCTGGTTATTGTAGCAAATCCGAACTTTTAGCAGAAAGTAGCTTAGTGATCAATACACGATGGTTGGAGTACAACTTCAAATTTGAGCCTAAGAGTACACATATGTACATTCTTTTTGAGGCGTTTTATAAGACTCCAACTTTGTTTCCATACAATGGAAATATATTGATTGATAATGCTTCTCCAATATTCCCAGTTGATTGCGACGTAGACACACCTAAGCCACCGGTTGATGAACCTATAGTTGATCAACCTATTATTGATAAACCAGCTGTTGAGCAAGTAACTACACCACCTGTAGTTATTAATGAACCTTCAACTCCTCCATCTAATAAACCAAAAATTCTTGAAGAACTAGATAGAACCAACCTTCGTACAGGGCAAAAAATCCGAATTGAAAAGCTTTACTTTCCTATGGATGAAGCCAGTTTTACGACTGATTCTTATGACGTTTTAACTGAGATCTATGATTTCTTAAGTTATAACCAAGATGTAAAAGTTGAAATTGGGGGACACTCCAACACTATACCTGATCACGATTATTGTGATAGATTGTCCACTGATAGGGCTAAAGCAGTAGTAGACTTTTTAATTTCAAAGGGAATTGACGATGACCGACTGGTATACAAAGGATATGGAAAACGAAACCCTATTGCTAAAAACGACAAACAAAGTATGGCTGCAAGAAGAAAAAATCAACGTGTAGAAATTAAAATATTAGGGTTTGATGGTTAATTCTTTAAGATAAAACATCTCGCAACGGGCTTTGAAAGTAAATCTTCAAAGCCCGTTTCTATTTCATTGATGTTTTTCCATCCAAGATTTCAAATAAAAATATATCATCATCACCACCACTTCGAGATGAAGTGAAAGCTCCATTTCGATTATTTTTTGATAGAAAAATCGAAATATCGTCAAATGAACTATTTATTGGTAAACCTAAATTTACTGGCTTTCCCCACTCATCATTGGCAGTTCTTTTAGTTACAAAAATATCAAACCCTCCAAATCCAGCATGTCCTTTTGAGCAAAAGAATAATCTACCCTGATTATCAAAAAAAGGAAATCCTTCGTGTGAAGGAGTATTAATCTGCTTACCTAGATTTTGAATTTTTCCCCATCCATTTTTCGTCTTTTCAGAATACCAGATATCTGCACCTCCTTCTCCTCCAGGTTTGTCAGACACAAAAAAAAGCCATTTTCCGTCTGGGGAAATAGAAGGATGCATATAATTATATTGAGTCGAACAAAAAGGCAGTTTTTCAGGGCTTTTCCATTTATCTGTCCCGTTAGATTTAGCGGTGTAAAGTTGCATGTTAAAAATCCCCTTCCTGCTTTCTTCACTACCATTTTGAGAAAAGAAAATTGTATTTTCATCTTTGGAGAAAGCAGGGTTCCCTGTATTCTTAAACATTTGATTTAGCTTAGCGGAGAAAGATTTAGGCTCAGAAAAAAGCGTATCATTATAATATTCACTTACAAATAAATTAATATAATCACGACCAGTCCAACCTGATTTTCGCTTCATCAATTTTATGCCAGGATTTCGGTCAGAAGAAAAAACAACGGAGTTTCCAAAAAAAACTGGATTAGAATCATCCGCCTCTGAGTTTTGCGGAAATTCCCAGACCCTAACATCGGGAAAGTAAGGACGAATCAACTTAACTCGCTCACAAGCTTCAACCATCATTGAACCTTTTTCATCTTCGGGTTCTAAGCGAATATATTTTTGAAACCATTTTTTCGCCTCATCATATTTTCCATTCCCCATTAAGGTCTCACCATAATAAAAATAAGTTCTAGCTTTCGCTTTATCATTTTGAACAATTTGAGCATACAATACCTCCGCTGTATCTAATCGATTGTTCATTCGATAACAATAAGCTAATTTCGTCCTAGTAGCCAAGTTGTTTTTCTCTTTCAAAGCTTCTTCAAAAAGCTTAGCTGCTTCTGAAAATTGATCCGCCTTGTACAATCGATTTGCTTTTTGGAGCAATTTGTTCTGTCCAAAAGAGGCGCATCCCTGACAAATAAGAAGAGCCGCAAATAGTAATTTTAATAAATTCATTTTGCGCAATGTGACTATTTATTGAAAATGATTTACACTAATTTTTAGGGAAATAAAACAGCTTTAGAATTTTTAATTTAATAAAAGTCAAAAAGCGTGCGAATATTGGGGGAGACTACTATAACAAACAAAAATAGCCCCCTGAGTTAACTTCAGGAGGCTATTTTAACTTTATTTTTTTGAAAGACTTCTTTTTCCTATAACGTTCCTCTCAATTCTTGTTCTCTTTCAATAGCTTCAAAAAGGGCTTTAAAATTTCCTTTTCCAAATGAATGAGCACCTTTTCTCTGAATAATTTCAAAAAACATAGTGGGTCTTGGTTCCACAGGTTTTGTAAAAATTTGAAGTAAATATCCTTCATCATCACGGTCAACCAGTATCCCCAATTCTCTCAAGGAATCGATATCTTCATCAATTTTACCCACTCTATCTTCCAAAACATCATAATAGGTGGTTGGTACACGTAAAAATTCAATCCCTCTTTTTTGCAATTCAGTAACCGTTTTTACAACATCATCTGTTGCAACGGCAATATGCTGAACACCAGCTCCTTCATAAAAATCCAAATATTCATCCACTTGAGATTTTTTTATCCCCGCAGCAGGTTCATTAATTGGAAACTTAATTCGACCATTTCCATTACTCATCACTTTACTCATTAAAGCCGTATATTCAGTCGAAATATCGTTATCATCGAAAGACAAAATATTTACAAAACCCAAAACTTTTTCATAGAATTCTACCCAATAATCCATCTTCCCCAGCTCAACGTTTCCTACCATGTGATCCACGAACTTCAATCCTACAGACTCAGGATTATACGTTGTTTCCCATTTTTTATACCCAGGCAGAAAGATACCATTGTAGTCCTTCCGTTCCACAAAAACATGAACTGTTTCACCATAAGTATAGATACCTGAACGAACTACCTTTCCATCTTCATCTTCTTCTATTATCGGTTCCATATAGGACGTTGCACCTCTTTTCATTGCTTCATTATAGGCATATGTCGCATCATCTACCCAAAGTGCAGTTACTTTTACACCATCACCATGTTTATCGATATGTTTTCCGATATCTGTTCCACTTCTTAATGGAGACGTCAGGACTAATCGAATTTTATCTTGAGCTAGCACATAAGATTCGCGATCTTTCAATCCTGTTTCTAAACCCGCGTAAGCTAAAGATTGGAAGCCAAAAGCTGTCTTGTAAAAATGAGCTGCTTGTTTGGAATTACTAACATATAATTCCAAATAGTCAGTACCATTAATTGGCATAAAGTCTTGAGCGCTTTCGTAAACTTTTGGGAGAGGAGAAGTTAAAGTTGACATGGTAGTAATTGATTTAAAATGGTTTTATTAATTAATTTGCTAAAGCAATAGTTGCCATGGCAAATATATTTCAAAACTTTTGAATTCCCTTTATTTAATGGCAAGGGATTACTCTTTCACCTCAAAATTTTGGAAAATTTGATTCATTATCCTTAAAAAATGACCATAATCTTCATCTGAAAGGTTTTGCCAGCCCTTTTCCCTTAGCCCAACAACTATGGGGTAAGCCTTTTCATAAGTCATTTTTCCTTTTTGAGTTAGGAATATTTTATGCCGTCTTCGGTCATTTTCAAATCGCTGCCGTTCGGTAAGCCCTTTTTTACAAAGCAAATCAATAATTCTAGAAACAGTAGGTGCATTTTTAAAGCTTCCACTGGCCAGGTCTGTTTGAGAGACTCCGTTTTCTTGATATAGGCTATCCAAAATCACCCATTGCTCTGTAGTTAAATCAACATCGATTTCTTTAAAGGCCTGCAAATAATTTTGCTTAATAACCTTAATCGTTCGATCTATATAAGCACCAAAATTTTTCGTTTTTATCTGAGTCTCCATGGCTTAAAATGCAGTTTTGAAAAAATCAATCACAGTCTAGTTACTTGCAATTCCACGCATTCTTTTGAAAAACAAATCTAGCGCCTCCTTAGTCGGTTTATTATCATCATCCGATGCTTTTACAATTATTTTTCCTTCTATTTCTTCTATGGTAAAACTAAAAACAGAAGTTCTTTCCGTTCCTCTCCCCGAATTTGAGATCGTTCTCAGATCATTAAATTGCAGAACCCCGTTGGGTTTTTCCTCAATCCAATAATAGTTATCCGAAAACCATTTTAGAATTTCGACATCTCTATTCCCTTCATACTTTGAAAGGAGGTCATGATTTTTGGGATATTCCATAAACTCTAAAATTTTCGGCTCTGCATCAAAAAAGGAATATTCACCATAATAAAAAGCGGTGTCGCCTTCGGCAGTTCCTTGCCATAGAATATTATTAAAAATCGTCGGAGCTGCACGAAAACGGTTATATTGAATCCCTTGCTCTGCTAAAGACTTTTCGAAAATCTTATCAATTCTCAATTTATTATACCCAGTAAAGAGCAAATATGCACAACTAATTCCTATCCCGACCCAATTAACAATTCGCCTTTTAGAGCTATTTCGAGTAAACATACCCGCAATAATTACACAAATTAAAAATGGCGTTGTGTAAATAGGATCCACAACTGAGATATTATTCAAAGCGACCCGATAATCTGAAAAAGGTTGAAATAACTGGGTTCCATAAGAAGTACATGAGTCTAAAAGTGGATGCGTAAAAATTGCCCAAAAATATAACCAAGCCCATTCTTTCCATGAGATTTTCGTTTCGAGTGGTTTGGTTTTAAAATAAAACCACCAAAGCCCTAAGGCTGAAACTAGACCCGCCATGACAAAATATTTTATCACGTCCCAATTGATACCGCCCTCTGGCGGGGCAATTATTTTATTAAATTGAAAAGTGACAATTGTAAAAGTGATTAACCAAAATGCAAAGGCTGATGTCTTAAAAATATTTTTTTTATAAATCCCTTTTTCGTAAAAACGGGCCGTCAGTCTCCCAAAAAGGAAAGGTGCGACAACCGCAAAGAATATAGAATGAGAAAGTCCTCGATGAAAGGCTAAAGCAGACATTTCATCAGTTACGAAATAAGCCAGAATATCTAAATCTGGAATAGTTCCAGCAATAGCGCCTACTAACATCGCACGATTTCCAGCTTTCTTCCCTAAAACAACCTCACCGACGGCTGCGCCCAATACCATTTGCGTTAATGAATCCATGATTTTCTAATAATTTTCACACAAAACCCCTCTTCAAAGGGATTGTTCGCACAAAACTCCTATTTGAATAATAAACCCTTAAGCTCAATCCGCTTTCAGCCCAAAATTCCATTCAAAATTTCTATTGTAATCATATAAGTAGGTTTTACCCCATCCTCTCCTAAACTTCCCGAAGCCAAAGTACTTCCCGTCTCTAAAGGATTGTCTGAGGCATAATAAGCATATCGCAATGTTATGTTTGGGGAAATACTACTTCGAATTTTTGAAGCTGCTTGTATTGCTTTTTGATAATGGGCTCCTTCCATTTCTAACCCTGCCGCCTCCCAGGAAGATTTCAAAAAATACCTCAAAATATCCTTATTTTGCAAAGAAGTTCCTAAGACCGTTATCATTGGGCCATCATAAACCCCTAATCCCTTTCCTTTAAATTTTTCAATATTTAAAGCATTCTCAAATGGATAATTATCTGCCGTTCCTTCAAAAACATGGGCATTAGGGATCATAATATCTCCTTTATCCCCTTGGAGAATTCCCGCTTTCCCCATAACTGAAACAGACTCAATGTGAATAGGAATTTCGACATTCTCTTCAGGTTCGTATGGCTTTAAGAGTTCGTCCATTGTTTCATAAGCTTGCTCCCCAAAGGCATAATCCATCACTACAATAACCGGTTTTTTCTCTTGATTTTTAGTTTTGTTCCATTCAATTTCGGGCGGTAAGTTTTTTGAATCAATTTGCTCCGTGTCAAAAATTTGAACCGAAATATTCATTCCGCTGGTGTCTTCCAATTGATACATCCCATTTTTCAAAGCAAAAGCCTGAACTTTATCACGCAACGTCTTTTTATTTTGAATACTTAAGTTTTTAGCCAGACTTTCTAAATCATCATATTTAATCTTTCCTTTGAGCGCACCTAATCCAAAAATTGAATTCATCACACTATGCATATTCGCTGAAATAATATGAATAGGTCTATTTAAAAGTTCTTTTTCAAAAAGGAAAGCCTTGATTCGGTTCGCCCATTTCTCTCCATAAATATGATGTCCTACTTTTTCTCGAAGAGCAGATGAAAAACTAATTTGACGATCATTTTCCTCTAATGCCTCTTCCATACTCAACCGACCCAACCAATAGGTAATATGAAAAATACTATTAACATCTTCAGCTTCGGAAAATCGCTCACATGCAGCCACCGTTTCTTCATAAGTACGTCCTAATAAGGTACTCAAATAGGTATAAGCAACCTCTTTATTGAATTTCTTCCTTTTAGACTCAAGCTCAATAATTTGCTCCAACTTTAGCCAATCTCTTTGTTTTCGCCCTTTCGAATCCAAGCTATTTCGCCGAATTTTTTCCGCCTCTATATATAGGAAAGTTAAGTGAGTTAAAATATCATAAATATCACTACGTCCCCTAGTCATTTCAATAAACATCTGTTCCTCATCAATTCGATAACAGTCTCGTCGCCTTTTCGCAGGAATGATAGCTGTGAAACCCGTTTTTTCAAGTCCTTCTCTAGAGATCAAACGAATATGCCGGCATTCTTCAATCCCTTTTGGCAGCCTTTGCATTACATATAATAGTCCATCCAACTCTACCCGTTCAGGATCATTGACATTACCATAAATCTCTGGTCGCAAGTCTTTCATTGCGTCAATCATAGCCTCACCCGAAACACCTAAAGGCTTATAAGTGCCTCGTATAAAAAGGTGACGCATTGCAATATAAAGTCGTTGGATAGCTGCGCGAGATTCTTGGGCGCGGGTACGTTTTATTTGGTGATCCATTTTGAAAATTTCGCGCAAAGATAAGGAAAGTGAAATTGACAAGAATGGGAAAAGCCAAAAGCTTACTCAAAATAATTCTGAGCAGGCTTGGCGATATTGTTTTTATGGAAATATGATCATCTTCGCCTCAAAGTCTGAATATTAATTCCACTATTATTTTCATTTCCAAATCCAGAAATTGAATATGCAAAAGTCAAGAGAAAATATCGTCCTAAAGACTGGACTCTAGATTCTTCAATGTAATTCAAATTACTTGTTCTGTTTATGCCGATATTTTGATTCAATAAATCAAATGCAGACAAGATTAATCGTCCTTTTCTGTTTTTCAAAAAATAATGCGTTACGGAAGCTTCCCACAGTGGAATAGTTTGCTCACTTCCAAAACTTTCGCCCGAATAAATGGAATAATCAAAGAAACTACTCAAACTCCATTTTTTGCCCAAATTCAAAGTCAAATCCGCAAAATAAGTCCGATTTAAATAGTCTTGATTTTGGGCTGTACTTTCTGAATATTTGGTTTGACTGAAATTATAGGACGCGCCAATCGCTATATCAATTACTTCTTTTTTTCGATTGTCTAAAGTAACTTCTAATCCACTATTCAACCTCTCCGTTGTGTTTTCTATATCATTGACAAATAAAATTCCTCGATTGTAAAGCATGTTTCCACTAATGTCAATTCTACTTTTCATAAATCGAAGTGGCGTTCCAAAACCAACATAACCATTAAAACGCATATCGTTTTCAACGTTAATAGGCTGTATGGTTTGACGAAAAGATTGGTCAATTGTCCGTTTATTCGTGATTTTATCAGTCGTATAATCAAAACTAAACCTTCCAAAAATACTTCTAAAATTAAATTGATCATAGTCCATAAAATGGATATTGAAACCATGTATATATTCTGGTCGAAGTTCAGGATTACCGATATAAACATTTAGTGGATCACTATTGTCAGCAATAGGTTGGAGTTGCTCTACAGAAGGTTCTCGAACACTTGTTTCATAGCGAAAACTAAGATTTCGAGTCGATTTGAAATCATAATTCCATCGTAAACTTGGCAAAATATTAGTGAAATCTTTTTGAATAGGATCATTAGCTCCCTGCAAAGCTCCATCTAATTGAGAATGCTGAACACTAACTCCTGATGAAAAATTGAATTTCTTTTTATTGTATTGAAAAGTCAACCCTCCACGGTCATAAGTGTAATCCCGTTTGTATTTATTACTCAAATTTTCATTCAATATTTCCTGTCGAGTCGCAGGATTCAGAATGTCGTAAAAATCTTTTACTAAATCATTCTTAAAGTTACTTCTCGAGTAATTAATACCTAAATACTTTCCGCCACCGAGTGGTTCTGTGTATGAAATTCGACCTGAATAATTGGTTTGATCATTGGTTTGAAATTGACGTTGCATGACCGAATCAACCTGACCTTCCAAAGGAAATGAATTGACCGATTCCAAATTCGCATTTTGCTCATCATCCCGTTTTCCAAAATCGACACTCGCTGTGAATACTCTTCCTTTTTTATAAAAACGACGACGATACAATAAATTCGAAGTCATATTCCAATTGTCGCCTAAAGAATTGTAATCCCGGAATCCAGAATTTTCCAAAATATTCCCTGAATTATAAGTTTCTGTCAATCCTACATTATTCAAAGCTGCATCATTAAAACCACCACTCGCTCTAAGTTGAATATTTTGGAAAGAATCAATTTCATGTTTCAATGTCAGATTCAACCGATGGTTTTTATTCTCACTTAATTGTTCCGCATTTTCTGTAGAGTTAAATGCCCCAAACTCTGCTAAATTTTGCCGGAAAACGTCGCGATCGATTTCATTTTTGATTTGATTGTAAAAATAGCTTCCATTTAATTCGGTCTTATCCGAAAACTCATAATTCATATTCATGCCACCTGCCGTGGTAGTCGCAATTCCGTTCGGTTGACCAAAATTCAAAGGCAATCCCATGTCATTTGAATTGAAGGACAATTCCATCCTTCCACTACCACCGGACATCATATTTTGAAGCCCCCCCATAAAATTCATGTATTCATTTAAAGAGAAGCCTTGCTCATTAATATTATTCAACATTCCAATCGCCGAAAATTGCATCTTTTTCGAAAAACGATTGAGGTTGAACTTGCCTTTATATCGATCGTCTGTTCCATATCCGCCTTCCACATTTCCAAAGTACCCTTTCTTTTTTCCATCTTTTAACTCCAAATTAATTGTCTTCTCTCGCTGTCCATCGTCAATGCCAGAAAACTCTGCCATATCAGATTTTTTATCAAAAACCTGAACCTTATCCACTGCATCTGCTGGCAAATTCTTAGTTGCAATTTTGGGGTCATTGCCAAAGAATTCTTTCCCGTCTACAAATACATTTTGGACATCTTCGCCTTGAGCCCGCACATTGCCATCGCGGTCAACTTCCACCCCCGGTAATTTTTTCAACAGATCTTCCACAGCAGAGCCAGGTTGTACTTGAAAGGCATCCGCATTGTATTGAATCGTATCTCCTTTTATCTGAATTGGAATATGTTCTGCCTTTACGACAACTTCATCTAAATTGGAATTGGCAACGGACAATTGGATCGTTCCACCGTTAAAATCACCTGTCGTCTCATTCAATGAGAAGGACTTACTAAAAGGGTCATATCCCAAATAAGTGATCTGTAAAATATACTCACCTGCCACAACTTTTGGTACTTCAAAATATCCATCCTCATTTGTTATTGAAAAATTAACCAGCACAGAATCAGTCTGATTTAAAATGACAACCGTCGCACTCATTAACGGCATTTGAGTGGTATCAATAACTGTCCCTTTGACAGCATATTTTTGAGCAAAAAGGCTTGTAGAGAGTATGAAAAATAATAAAACAGTCGGGTAAATCTTATTCAAATTCATTTTTATTGGATGATTTTTATGGGTTTTCAATTCGACTGTGGTAATCAGGCAGTCGAGCAGAAAACCGACCTAATTTCCGATTCGAATTCGCATGCCACTTCCTCCCATTTCCTCTTCCATTTCTTTCATCTTTTCCTCAGAGATCTTATCGAATTCTTCGCGAGTGACGTCCTTTCCTTTTTCTGGCTTTACAATTTCATCAGCATCCAATTTCCTCATTTCTATTTTGTTTGCAGTGATTTTTTGTTGCCCATCATTAATATCAATTTCGAGAATCATGCCTGGCAACTGACCAAATCCACCCGGTCCAATGGAAGTTGGAATTTGAGGAGTAAACCATGCAATAACTGTCCGGGAAGTATCCTTCAATTCTGCTTTCATACAAGTATAAGCACCGATTTTTTTCTGTTCAGTTGTCATTTTCCACTCGTACTTTGTTTTGTCGCCTTTGATTAAAAACTTCTTTCCGAAAAACTCCTGTTGAGTTGTAATATCACCTGTTTCTAAATTGCGGTAAGTTTTATTATCAGGAGTCGCAATGACCATTTTAACTTGGACATTCCCGTCTTCGGAATTGTGTTCAATAGTTTCCTCATCATTATCTTTTGAAGGGTCAAAATCTCGGTAAATCGATTCTTTAGAGGTAAAATAAAGGACTTTCTGAGAAGTTCTTTCAGAAGGAATCATAGCTCGCAAATGCTCTTGGCCTTCAGGTAAATCGATTTCCATTTTAATTGTTTCATCATATCGAATTTCGCCTTCATTTTGGGCGATAAGGAATAAGGGAGCTGCGATTAAAAGTAAAATAAATAAGTTCTTCATGTTTTATTTCAGATTGTTTTCAAAACAGATCTTTGATGACGAATTGATAAAAAAGAGATACAATCAATCAAAAAGATCAACTTGAAAAAGTTAATTTCTGCCACAAATCTATAGGCAAACTTTTCTAAACCAGGTTAATCAACCTTGATTTAAGGTTAATTAAGGTTAAAGGAATGTGTCTCTTATTCATTAAGCCCTTACTTTTGAGTAGTGAAACAATTATTAAATAGAAACAAATTTTCAATTTTGCTCATGTCAGGCAGCCTGATTTTGCTCTTGATCTTTTTGGGATACTGGCTCCAAAAAGTATATGAGGATGAGTATGCCGTATTGAAAAACGAAACTGATTATATGTTTCTCAATTCAATTCGGGGAATTGAGGAGGAAATGATTCAGGAACTATTTTTAGATCCCATCGCAATAATGATCCCTGATTCGATATCCCCCATTCGAGCAGGGTTTACCAAAAATAAAGGCGAGGGCGTTTTCGAAAAAATGATTATTCAATCCGAAAACTCCTTTAAAAAGCTAGATACTTCCATTCAAATTACCGTTCATACAACTAAAACAGATGAACCTATCGAATTTAGAACTAAAGAAAAACCTTCATTTCGTTCGATGATAAAAATCGGTAATGATTCTATTGGGGAAATGAAAAAATTTCCAATTGGCAGTTCATTTTCTATAACGAAAGACAGCACTTTCAAGAAAATTCATAAAGGCACAACAGGATCACTTTCCCTATATATTTCTTTGAGCCAGAAAGACAGCATTTCGTTAGATTCAACCTTTTTGAATACCTCTGACACAACGGTTTTAGTTCTATTGAATGACAGATTTGGAAAGGCAATTGACGATTCTGAAATCAACTTAGCATATAATATTGTTCAAACGAACCACAGTGAAGTATCCCCAAGATCCATTTTTCTTTCCGAAAGTTACAATGACTTACCTAGTGGCGAACATTACGCCGTCGCATTTCCAGAATACAAAGGTTTCTTGCTTCGACAAATAATTCCTGAAATCTTATTTTCAATTTTCTTATTTGGTTGCATTGCTCTGTCGTTCTTTTTGGTTTATCAAAGCCTAAAAAAACAGCAAAGATTGACCGAAATAAAAAATGATTTCATTAGTAATGTTACACATGAGTTAAAAACGCCAATTACAACGGTCGGCGTAGCGATAGAGGCGATGAGTAATTTTAACGCCCTCCAAAACCCCGAACGAACGCAAGAATATTTGAATATCTCTAAACACGAACTCGCTCGCCTCGGCATGTTAGTCGATAAGGTCTTGAAAATGTCTCAATTCGAAAAAGCTGAACCGGAATTAAAAATCGAAACTTTGGACTTAAAAGAATTGGTTCGAGAGATTTTGAATTCTATGAAATTACAATTTGAGAAGTTCCGAGCACAAGTCGATTTTGAATTTTCAAATGGCAATTTTTACATCGAAGGCGATAAAATCCACTTGACAAGTGTAATTTATAACCTACTAGATAATGCATTAAAATACAGCCCTTTAAATCCAAATATTCAGGTCAACCTAAATGAATCAGACAGCCAAATTTCGATGTCGGTTAAAGATTCAGGAATTGGCATTTCAAATGAGTTTAAAGAAAAGATTTTCGAGAAATTTTTCCGCGTTCCAACAGGTGATACGCATAATGTAAAAGGACATGGGTTGGGATTGAGTTATGTGGCAAGCGTAGTGGAAAAGCATCATGGAACAATAGAGGTGGAAAGTAATTTTGGAGAAGGGACTTGTTTTGTTGTTAGTTTACCCAAACATATTCACTAAATGAAAAAGACAAAACTCCTATACGTCGAAGACGAACCTTATCTTGCAAAGATTGTCAAAGAAAGTCTCGAAAGTCGTGATTTTGAAGTCAGTTTAATCAGCGATGGAAACTTAGTTTTGCGGGCTTTTGAAAAATTCAAACCCGACCTCTGTGTGCTTGATGTAATGCTCCCAAACAAAGATGGCTTTACAATTGGGCAGGAAATCCGAGGTTCAAATCCAAAAATTCCAATCATTTTTCTTACCGCAAAGAACCAAACAAATGACGTTTTAAAAGGCTTCGAATCAGGCGGAAATGATTATATCAAAAAGCCTTTTAGCATGGAAGAGTTGATTGTTCGGATTAATAATTTAATGCGAATTACGAAAGGAAAAAAACAGGAAATCTCTCCCAGTACTGCCGTTGACATTGGCAAATACACGTTCTTTCCTCAAAAGTTTGAATTACACTTAAATGATCAGATTAAAGAACTTTCTCACCGCGAAACACAACTATTAAAAATACTCACAGAACATAGAAACATAGCTGTTGATCGTCGAGATATTTTGAAACAAGTATGGGGAGATGATTCCTTCTTTAACTCCCGAAACTTAGACGTTTACATTAAAAAATTGCGCAATTTTTTAAAAGAGGATGAGAAGGTTAAAATTGTTACACTCAAGGGAATTGGTTATCATTTTGTAGTAGAATAAAAAAAGTGATACAATGCATTGTGTCACTTTTAGTGGTAAGAAAGTGATCCCACAAGGGCTCGTACCTACAGGGTTAAAAATCTGATTTTCAAGCCATTATAAAACAATGAGCTTAATCGACATAAACATAGTGCCAACACTATATATTGTTATTTTGGATATGAAATCAGGGACTATTAGTAGATAAGGATACTACCATTTTAGCCATCTTCCAATTCTCCAACCAATCAACAAAATGACGAACCCAATCAACCAAGGTATTGCAGATTGCCGAATTTGTCCAATTAGCTTATTCTGAATTTCCAACAAAGGCTCATAATTAATCCCCATTTCTAAAACCCCAAATTCAGTGGTGTATTCTGAATAATGGCGAATCATTTCTGCAAACAATGTTGGTTTAACTGCTTTTAAATCAAAAGTTTCCCCTGGGTCTTTGGCAAGGTTATACATTCTCCAAATCCCATCACCATAAGGTTTGCCGTTTCTGACTAATTTCATATCGCCTTTGTATAAAGCGCATTGACCTGCAGCTTCCATTCCGATCGTTTCATCAGCTTCATAAATTTTATCAGTTTCTCCCTGGATAAGTGGGTATAAACTCTTGCCTGTCATTGGTCCTGCTGGTGCTTCCACTGGTTCGTCTATTCCTGCAATGGAAAGAATCGTGGGCGTAACATCCGTGACCATGGAAAAAGCTGGAACAGATTGAGCTTGGGGAATATTTGCCCCTGAAAAAATCAACGGAACACGCAGACCACCTTCCCCCGCATAAAATTTAAAATAGGCACTTGGCCCGGCAGCAGCACTGGCAAATTCAGGACCGATATAATTAAAAGAACCTTTTTCGCCCAATCGGTCATAATCCTGATGATAACTCACGGTTTTAAGCCAGATTTTCATGGAATTAACATCTCCTACCGAACTTGCTTCCGGTCCATTATCAGAAGTAATGATAAAAACCGTATTATCAAATTTATTTTGTTCTTCCAAATATTGAATATATCGCCCAATATGAACATCCATTGCTTCCAACATTCCCGCATTAACCGCCATTGCCTTGGCTTTATATTTTTGTTCTTCTTCACTTAATTTATCCCATTTATTCAAAACGGGAAGCATATCTCCTAATGGGGCATCAGAAGGAATAATGCCTAATTTTTTAGCATTTTCATATCGTTGTTGCTTAATGGCAGCCCAGCCTTTTTCGTAAGTTTCAATATATTTTTCCGTGTACTCTTTTGGTGCTTGAACAGGAATGTGAATAGCTTGAAAAGCAAGATAAGCAAAGAATGGGTTTTCATCTTTTGGGCCTTCTTCCATGAAGTTTATCATTTCATCTACCAAATTTCGAGAAGAATAAAAGTCTTCAGGGAGGTCAATTCGCTTACCATCTTTATACCATGGCGGTTTCGAGTCTTGTGTTGGCAAATAGGGGCGATGTTCATAATTATCTGCGCCTGAAGCATCTAAAATATACGTGCGGTCAAAGCCTCGTTTGCTTGGTAAATTCGATTCAGAATGCCCTAAATGCCATTTTCCGGTAGCATAAGTATGGTAATTTTTTCGCTTTAATCGAGTGGCAACGGTGAGTACTTTATCATTCAAAACACCTTCGTAATCAGACTTTGTGGCGTATTCAGGAGGTGTAAAAATGGGGAGATTTGGTACGCCTGCTAAATGGCTGTCATAACCCGTCATCAGCATTGAACGAGACGGTGCGCACATAGGGGAAGTATGGTAATTGGTGAACATGGTGCCTCGTTTTGCCAATCGGTCAATATTTGGGGTTTGAGCTTCGCCACCATAGCATCCGAAATCCATTAAAGCGGCATCATCCACCAAAATTAAGACAATATTGGGTGGGGTGGTACTAGAATCTATTTGTTGACTTTCTTGTGTAAAAAGAGAAGTGGTCAAAAACAAAGAAAGGGTAATGAATATCAATTCCCTTTTTTGAGTAAAGTTGGTATTTTTCATTGCTATAAAGGTTATGATTTCATTCAAATCGCTTCCATTCTAAGTTCTTACTGAAGAACCCCGCAGATACTGTTATTTTTAAAATATTCTTAGTAGGTTCAATTATAGCATCCATAATTTTACCCCGTTTAGCAGCAAATATTTTTCCCTTCCATTCACCGTTATCTTTTTTCAAATCTCTTAAAATATCTGTTCCGATTTTTGCATTTGGATTATCAGAAGACACAATTTTACCAAACCACACCCCATCTTTTTGATAGGTTTCGATTTTAGTGTTCTCCTCTCCTGTTAGCCAAATACCTTTTAAGGAATCTTGAGCAGAAAGTGCAAAAATGTAGAATAGGGCAATGAATAAAATGCTTAATTTTTTCATGGTAGGATGTGTTGATTAAAGTCTGATCTTGAAATTACTGCGGATAATAATCAGGTAATGGCAAATCGGGAAATGTAATCCTAAAAGTCTCTGCCCCCGCAAAATTTGGAGCTAATAATCGCTCTCGATGAAATTCTCCAGTTGCTCCTGCATATTTTCCTGTTCCTCCCAAAATGGCACCCGTAAACTTTTGCCCTTTTACGCCCCACTCAAAAAACATAATGCCATGAATGGTATCAGTAACTGGTTCTCGCCAATCGTTATTGTCAGGGCAATTTTTTGAACGAAAAGCGAAAGTGGCTCTTTGCTCTAAAATAATTTTACGGTCTAATTTTTTACATTCTCGAACGGTGGCTAAGTATGCTTCAATTTTCTCTCTGGTTGTTTTATGGGGAATCAGTTTTCTATTAAAACTTGCTGCAATAAAGTCTTTTGAAACGTTTGTCAAAAATCGATTAAGTGCTGTAAAGTTGCCGATAATTCTTTCGGGATGTGCAGGAATGAAAGTATCATCATCAATATATTTTAGACCGCCAGAAGTTTTCGTAATAAAATCGGGGTCATCAGGGTCTAAGGTCAGAGGGTCAACACAGCATTTATTTTCATCAATTGTTCCTGCTGAATGCATCGGACCACCTCCGTGCAACATCATTCCATTAACTGGTAAATTGCTTCCAACATAAGAAATCATTGATTTTGGAATAAGAGAAGAAATTAATGGTAGCCTGGCTAGAATAGCTCTACGTTTGATACCTGACATAGCCCAGCGTAAAGCTCTGGGTTGGTTTTGAGCCATTTTAGTACCGTCTGATATAGTTTCTACTACTAACATAATTTTTTTGGTGGAAGGTAGACGGTGGAGGGGCGCTAGTGCCTCGCTTGACTGAACATTCATGCTTTCTAACGTCAAGCGAGGAACGAGCAACTGTTCACCGTCTACCGTTTTTTGATTAATCCAAAACAGGTTTGGTAGAGTTCTCCAACAAGATTCCCATTATCTTCTGTGCTGTTTCATGCCCCGAATTTTGATTTTGTCCGGTGACAAATCTTCTTTCTTCATCAATAACTGTTATTGTTTGAAGCATATCTCTGTTACCTGTATTGCTTTTAAAATTGACGCCTAATTTTCGCAATTCCGTTTCCGGATGAAGTGGCGTTACGGTAATCCCCAATTCTTTTAATTGCTTATCAGTCACTCCAGTCATCGTTCTTCCTGTAATCAAATAATTGCCCAAAGTATCCCTTGCTTGAATCAAGCCTAACGCCCCATGACAAACACTTCCAATAACGGGTGTCTGCGCATAATAAGCTTCACTTACTTTTTTACCTAATACTTCAGATTGTCCCAAATCATAAGCAGCCCCCCAGCCACCTGCCATCCAAATCACATCGTATTGAGTGAAATCGACATCGTCTATTTTTAGGGAGTTCTTGACTTTGTTTTGAAAGGTTTCATCAGCTAAATAGCGATCATCGGCATCCGATTTTATCAAAAAAATAAAAGATTGAGGGTCAATTGGAATTTCGCCGCCTTTGATACTCGCCACATCAACCTCCATTCCTGCATCTTGGAATTCGTAATAGGGTACAGTCATTTCTGAACCAAAAACACCTGTAGGGTCACCCGTTGTTTCACCAGGCGCATTTAAGACACCATGACTTGTCGTAATAATGAGTGCTTTTTTACCTTTTAAATCATATTCTTTTGCATCAGCATAATCGGGATGTAAACCAGCCTGATGTAAAATATTGGGCATTAAGGAAAGGAGCACTCCAAATGTTCCAATAACCAGAGCAACTCCTGCGAGTATTTTTCTACCCCTTGGAAGATTAGCCAAATTATTTTTGAATAAATAATACGCCGTAAAAATTGCCAAAATCAAATGCAACATCGCAGCTCCCGGATTGGCAAAAACACCAGCCAGAAAACTCGCAATAATGGCAATAAATACTCCAAGATGAAACACCAGAAAAGAAGAAAGAAAAACCTTAATCAAGGTTTCATTGTCAAAATTTCTCCAGACTTGAAGCGCAAAAAGCCCCAAGCCTAATGCGGCTGCTCCATACATTCGACCCATTGCCATATGACTTCCTGGACCATTTGCAAAATCGGGAACTAATTGAGGTGCAAAGAACAAAACGACACCTGCCAATAATTCAATAATCGCCGAAATGAGTATAAATTTTTTCATGGTTATTCGTTTGTTTAAACTTCAGATGTCAGACTGACTCCTCATCCCTGACACCTGACTCCTATTTTTTATTGATGGAAAGAAAGAACATAATTAAACATAGGATTGGGAAAATATAATTTGCTACACCGCCAGGCGCTTGCCCTACGGTTTCAAGTGACTTGAACAAACTAATAATAAAACGTCCCCCATATTCAACCAGAAGTGAAAGATACATTAGCGGAATTAGACTTTTATATTTCATTGCAACGATGACATATAAAATGCCGAATAGTAGTTGGGATAATCCCCAGTAAGCAAAGATGAAAATGACTGCTTCCGCTCCACCGTTGGTGTAGGTATCTAACGGAATAGTCGCAATGCTTTGTGCACCTCCGTCATGTTTAAAGATGTGGATGCAACTTCGGACGACCGTTATTGCTGTGATTAGGTAGAAAAACCAGAGGGCGATTTTGTTGCCTTTGTAATTATTATCAACTACGTCCGGTAGAATTTCATTAATCATTTTGTTTCGATTCTTAAATTAAGAAAATATGTAATAATGCCGCTCCCAACGCCAAAACCAACCCCACCGTTAAAGGGAATCCTCCCAACTGAAACCACGGGTCAACCGGGTAGGCAATACTTTTATTCAAAGCCGCAAATTTTAGCTCATGCTTTTCATGAAAGATTGGACTGATTAAAATTTCCATCAAATCTCGTCGGCTTCTGAAACGATTGATACCTGAAATTTGCCATTCACCCGCATTTTCGATGTTGATGACATCAAAAGATCTACCTGCTACTCTGCCTTGAAAAATACCAATACCCCCTCTTTTAATCATCATTTTCATAAAGGGTTTATGGTAATTAATCAAAGTCTGTAAGGAGGTGTCACCTTCTTTTACCCCTTCTACCAAATCAGGTGTTTTTTTCAAAACGATGCTGTTGACCATGACAAAACTTTTGCCTGTATCATTCTCCAAAAATTGGCGCATACCTGCTAAATCTGTTTCACTATGATTATCGAATTTGCTATATTCTTTTAAATAATAGTCTATTTCAAATTTTAATAAAGGCTTCCGAATGCCTACATACCAAAGCCAAAAAATAGCATATATAAGGAATGCTGATGCCCATATGATAAGTGGTGTTGACATTTTTTTCTCTTTTAGAAGTCAGAAGTCAGACCGCGTTGCTGTCAGATGACCTTCGACTGTCAGATAAAGCACTTGTTTAAGTGCTGACTTCTGACAATCATCGAAAATGATGTTCTGACAATGAAATGGTCTGATTTCTATTACAAAGGATTCTTCTCAATAAATTTATGCACTCTGTCTGCCATAATTTCCCCAATATCTTCCTGTATAAAATGATTGGCATTTTCAAATTGCTCATGGTTTTGTCCTTTTGCACCGGGTACAGAATTAATCCATTTTTCCTGAATCTTTGGACGTCCCAATAATTTGTCTTTCAAACCAATGAAAGAAATAAAAGGCTTCTCAAATTTTTTAAGATTTTCCCATGCGCCCAATTGTTGACCAACTATTCCAGCGTTCATGGAAGGCAAAGTGCGAGGTCCTGCCATGTAAATAAAGGAAGGGAAAGGTGCATCGTAAGCTGCCATTTCTGCATCGGTTAATGTGTTTTCTGTTGACTGCTGCATAATCGCACCTATAAAGTTTCGAGTATGTTGTAAGCAGAATAAAATCCAGGCTTGAAACATATCCGGCATTCCTTTCAACCAATGTTTGGCAATATCTTTAAAGGTGTTGACTTTTGGATTTACAACAACTGGGTTAGGAATATAAAACGGATTGGTTTCTTCTGTCAAAAGTGGTAACTCACCATTAGCCAATACTAAACGAGCAAATAAATGCGGATTTTCGCCAACTAAGCGTGTGCCTATCACACTTCCCCAATCTTGCACAAAGGCGGTGATGTTTTGTAACTCCAATTTCTGAATAAAAGTGAGCATCATTTCACAATGCCGGTCAAAATAATGAAAAGTCTCTTTGATGGGTTTATCCGATTTGCCCATGCCCATCATATCAGGTGCAATACAGCGATAGCCTTTTGGAACTAATTCTTTTATCATTTTGCGATACAGAAAAGACCAAACAGGTTGACCATGCAATAATAAAATGACCTGTCCATCCTTAGGACCTTCATCTAAATAGTGCATGAGCATGCCCTCAATTTCAACATAGTTAGGTGAGAAATTGTATCCTGGTAAGTTCTCAAATCGCTCTTTGGGTGTGCATACATATTCAATACCTGCTGCTGTTTTGTGAATAGTTACTGAATCATCCCAAAATACTTCTTTGGGGTAGGGTGCGACTTCTTGTATTCGTCTGCCGCCTCCTTTTTCAAAATCAATGATGATTGGAGACGGTACAACCGATGATGCCGCTTTTTTTATGTTTTTAAAAAGACTCATTTTGAATTAGAATTAATTTTGGATATAAACTTAAATTAAAGCATGAAATTAGGTTTTAAAACCTAATTATTGAAATATAAAAAGGTTTAATTTTGTATTTTTGCTAAAAATTAGTTTACCAGACATGAAAAAGACGCAAGAAAAGATTCTAACCAATGCAGTGAGATTATTTAACAGAATGGGAGTGAGCAATGTACGTTTACAGGATATTGCCGCTCAGTCAGGCATCAGCGCAGGAAATTTGTCATATCACTACAAAACCAAAAAAGATTTGATGCAGGCGGTATTGGATTTTATGAAAGAAAACTTTAAAGCCATGAGCAGTTTAAATATGGCTTTTTTAGAAAAGAATGACTATCTGTCTGTCACCAAGAATTATTTAGGTTTTCAAATCGGGCATCGCTTTTTCAATCGAGACATTTTGGAAATTATCAACCTTGTGCCTAATGCAAAAAACATTTATGAAGGTCAAATGAATCAAGTGTTGAACTTCACCAAAAACGGAATGTATTTAGCCGTCGGCAAGGGAATGATTCACCCTGAACCTCATGACGGGCATTATGATTTTTTTGCAAAAAACATTTGGGCAATTTTAAATTCATGGCTGATTGAACGGGAGGTATTGGGGGAAGAAACAGTGAGCATGCAACAGGTCATGTTGGCTGTTTGGGAATTTCATTATCCTTATTTTACGGAAAAAGGAAAAGAGATTTTTGTGGAAGTAAAGAATCAGTTGCCGCAGCTGATTGTAGAGGAGACGGCGAAAGTGGACTAATTATTCAGGGTTAATCTTAAACAGCTTCCAAAACTTTAACGTCAGGCGCAGCAACCAAAAATGCACCGATTTGAGCCCCAAGCGATTTATAATAGCCCGTTTTACGATGAACATCTAAAGCTGCTTGATTCTTATATTTTTCTAAGAAAACATAGGTTGTATCATCTTGCCTGTACAAATCATAATACACAACACCTTCTTCATTGGCATTGACTTTTTCAACTAATTGATTGGCTACTGCTTCAAATTCAGCACCCTTTCCTTCTTTAATTTTTAAGATGGCTATTACTCCTATCATTTTTAACTATTTAATTTTGATAATTACTTTCCCCATCACTCGCCCAGATTTTTGGTAAAGTAAAGCATTATTAACTTCTTAATTCAATTCTTTGACTTTGAATAGCTTTCCAAGCCAATTTACAAAAGAGTTTCGTTAGATGATGAAATTGTGAAAATACTTTATTGGTCGTCAATCCTTTAGCGTATCGGTAATAAATCTGCTGGACAATCACCGCATTTTTGAATAAACCGAATGCATAATAAAACACCAAATGATTAATCGGACGACCACTTTTTTGAGCGTATTGCTCCACTACTTCTAAACGACTTGGATTACCTGCCATCATGGTTGGATATTGAAAAGCTTGGCGTATCATTGGGTCATCATTGGCAGTTATCCAATAGGCAATGGCAGCTCCTAAATCCATAAAAGGGTCACCCAATGTACACATTTCCCAATCCAAAACCGCATTTATTTTTTGCCAACTATCATCTTCAAAGACTACATTATCATATTTATAATCATTGTGGATTAAGCAATGATTATACTCCGTAGGTTGGTGTTCATCAAGCCATGTCATGACTTTTGGAGCTTCCGGGATGTCTTCTGTTGCTGCTTTGAGGTATTGCTTGCTCCAGTTTCGGACTTGCCGCTCGACATATCCATTCGGTCTGCCCAAATCTTCTAAGCCTAAAGCTTTATAATCTAAATCGTGCAATTCGACCAAGGTATCTAACCAGCTATTGAATATAATCGGAAACTCAGTCGCTGAAATATTTTTCTGTCGAGCGACTTTATTATCTATAATAATGCCTTCCACCTTTTCCATTACATAAAAAGAGGCACCAATGATGGATTTATCTTCAGTGTAAGCATAAGCTTTCGGTGCTTTATCAAAACCATTATTCAAACCTGTCAAAACTTTGAACTCTCGTCCCATATCATGCCCTCGCTTAATCGCTCCTTTTGGCGGACGACGCAACACCAACTCCCGATTTTCTATTTTAAGCAAATAAGTCAGATTAGAAGCACCTGTCGAAAATTGCGCTACTTCCATTGGACTGTTTACATCTGAAATGAGTTGATGTTGTCGTAAAAAGGATTTTAAAGTTTGTTCGTTGAGCTCTTCTCCTTTTCTTACTTTTTGCATATTCTTTTTTTGGTAGATGGTGGACGGTAGACGGTCGCTTCGCTTGACGGCAATACATGTTCCGTCTACCGTTAAGTGCAACGACCGTCCACCGTCTGCCGTTTACCATAATTACGCTGTCAACCCGCCATCCACCGGCAACGCATGTCCCGTCACAAAACTTGCCTTCTCTGAACAAAGCCACATCATTGCATTGACTTGTTCTTCCACTTTGGCAAATCGTTTCATTGGCACATTGGCTTTCAATTTATCGGGAATGCCTTTTGCAACTTTTTCCAAAGCCACCGGGTCAAACATAGGTGAAATCGTAAATACCGGACAAATCGCATTGATTCGAATATTGTGTCGAGCGTATTCCATAGCTGCTGTTTTGGTCATGCCAACCACCGCATGTTTACTTGCTGTATAGGCAATGCTATTTGGCAAACCTTTCAAACCCGCAATTGAGGCAGTATTGACAATAGTTCCGCCGCCCTGTTGAAGCATGATTGGAATTTGTGTTTTCATACAATAATAAACACTCGAAGCATTGACGGAAATAACTCGTTCCCAGTCATCTACAGGATAATCCACGGTTCTGGCAAGTACGCCATTGATACCTGCATTATTAATGGCAATATCCAAACGCCCAAACTGCTCAACAATTTGATTCATCAATTTTTTCACTTCCTCAAAAACAGCAACATTGGTTTTGATAAAAGTAGCTTTCTCGCCCATTGCTTTAATCTTGGCGACGGTCTCCAAACCGCCTTTTTCATTGATGTCGGAGGCAATCACAAAACCACCTGCCTCCGCAAAAGCCATCGCAGCGGCGCGACCAATTCCGGATGCTGCGCCTGTGATAAGTATGATTTTATTTTTGAAATTCATGTTTTTTTAGGTGTCAGGTGTCAGGGGCGAGGAGTCAGACTGTCAGACTCTGATACCTGACTCCTCACCCCTGACACCTAAAGTCTATTTCAGCATCGCCTCCTTCACCAAGTTCCGTCCCAACTGATACATATGTACTTCATCAGGTCCGTCCGCAATCCTTACAATACGACCATATAGCCAAAAACCAGCTAAAGGGGTGTCTTGGCAAACGCCCATTCCGCCGTGAGCCTGGATTGCTCTATCCACCACATCACAGGTCATTTGCGGAACAGCGATTTTTATCATGGAGATTAATTTCTTAGCTCCTTTTGCACCGAATTTATCAATTTTATCAGCGCAAGCTAAAGTCAATAAACGCGCTTGTTCAATTTCACAAGCTGATTTAGCAATGTCTTGCCGAATGCTGCTAAAATCTTTGATTTTTCTACCAAATGCTTCTCGCTCAGCTACTCTTTGACACATCAAATCCAAAGCGGCTTGTGCTGCACCAATCAAACGCATACAATGATGTACCCGCCCTGGACCTAAGCGACCTTGCGCAATTTCAAATCCTCTTCCTTCTCCCAAAAGTAGGTTGGATGCAGGCACTCGGACATTTGTTAATTTAATTTCCGCATGCCCTTCCGGAGAATCCCAAGTTCCGTAAACAGACAATGGGCGTACGATTTCAACACCGGGGGTGTCCCTCGGAACTATAATCATACTTTGTTGAGCATGTCTTTGTGCCGTTGGGTCTGTTTTTCCCATGACGATAAAAACTTTACAATTGGGATTCATCGCACCTGATGACCACCATTTACGACCATTAATGACGTATTCATCGCCCTCTTTTACGATGGAGGTTTGAATATTGGTCGCATCCGAAGAAGCGACATCTGGCTCTGTCATTAAGAAAGCAGAACGAATTTTGCCATTCATTAAAGGTTTCAACCATTTCTCCTGATGGGCAGGTGTACCGTATTTTGCAAACACTTCCATATTGCCCGTATCTGGTGCAGAACAGTTAAATACCTCATCAGCGCCTCGGGAACGACCCATGATTTCCGCTAATGGAGCGTATTCTAAATTCGTTAAACCTGGGCTTAATGCCCCATAACTTTTCGGCAAAAACAAATTCCACAATCCTGCTGCTTTGGCAGCCTCCTTCCATTCTTCCAATTTTGGATAATCCTGCCACCAATTTTCTGGGTCTTGAGTAAATCGTTGTCGGTCTTTATCATTTGGATAAATATATTCCTCCATGAATCGCTTTAGCTGTTCTTGTAAGGCAAGCGATTTTTCTGTGTATTCGAAATTCATATTTTTATATTGAGTTTAAATATCTATTATCGATGTAAAATTAGGTTTTAAAACCTAAATAATTGAATTTTAATCCTCCTTCTTTTGATTTTCCTTCATTACTAAACATCCTCTTACTCTACCCAAACAAAGGCGCATGCAACAATCCCCCATCATTCACAATAGTGGAACCCGTCATATAAGAACTAGCATCGGAAGCTAAAAAGACAGCCAAACCTGCCATTTCATCTGGAGTAGAATATCTGCCTAATGCACAATTTTTTTCAAATTTTTTCACCATTTCTTCATTGGCTAAAAGGGCTTCACTTAATTTGGTTTTAACATAACCTGGGCAAATGGTATTCACTCGAATATTGTGTTTGCCCCATTCAATAGCTTGGTTGTTTCCAAGCATTATTAAAGCCGTTTTACTAATGTTATAGGCTGCCATCATTTTTGAAGCA
>JANSWP010000061.1 GCA_024743405.1 Bacteroidota bacterium | reverse complement strand
TGCCTTGCAAAAATCCGAAATCTACTATTTCAAATTGGCGGACTTATTTTTTAGCCGTTACTTAGAATAAATTTTTTTATTATTTTTTCTCTCACTAGGCAAAAAACCCAGTCATAACCTTAGATTTTTAACGCAATGAGTGGAAAAAAGAAACTAAAATTTGCTACAGATAATTTTGCTCTCTTATTTTAGTACTACATTCTTAATTAAGTATAGTCGAAATTAAGAATGTAGACTCTAGAAATTATTTATCGAATTAGTGTTGTTTGTCCTGTCATCATTTCTTTTCGTCCATCTACAAATTCTACATTTAAGTGCCAAATATACACTCCAGCAGGCATTTCTTCATTTTTAAATGTCCCATCCCATCCAATATTATCATTCACCATAAAATCAAGCCCTTCATAAACCAACTCGCCCCACCGGTCAAAAACTCGGAAGGTAGTAACTTGCGTACCACTTTTTCCATGTACCAATAATCGATCATTGGCACCGTCATTATTAGGTGTAAATCCTGTAGGTACTAAAACCCTTCGATCTTTATTCACTTTAATATTAAGCATCATTTCAGCCTCACATCCATTGTCGTCATAGGCTATTACATTAATAAAAAGTGGATCATTAGGTTTTATATATATGGAATTGCACCCAATCAAAACACTATCCAAATAACTTCCATCACTACAACGGACAGTCCCCATATAGGCTGGATCCCAAATAATAGCATCGGAGTTACCAAAGAATTTATCAGAGCCTTGATTAACAATCCAAACTCTAGCACTATCTCCTAAGCTCAATTCAATTTCGGTTACTTCCTCCCCTTTATAACTTGCTGCAATTATAAATTCATCGGGGCTATTAACTGTAGCCTCTTGTTGTGAAACACAGCCATTTCCATCTTGAATGAATACAGAATAATTACCTGCTTCTAATCCAATTAAAGTACTTGAACCAAAATAGCTTTCACCATCTGAACTATACAAAAATGGCGGTGTCCCTCCTTGTGGAGTAATCGACAACATACCATCACGGTCCCCAAAACAAGTAACATCAGTACTTATTATTTCAGCATTTATAGGAGCTGGTTCTCCTACGAAAACAGTCTCTACCGTGGAACAACCAATGGCATCCGTGACCGTTACCAGGTAATCTCCCGAAGCTAACCCATCAACTTTTGAAGTATTTGCACCAGTAGACCATGTATAACTAAATCCTGGATTTCCACCACTAGCGGAAGCATCTACCGCTCCTTCGGAATCTCCATTACATCCATTATCAATAACTGTAAAGGCAACTAAAATTTCATCTGGCTGACCAATTTCAATACTTTCGGTTGAGGTACACAAATTCTCATCAGTTATGACAACGGAATAGATACCTGCTTGTAGATTGCTTGCAGTAGCCGTTGTTTGATTTTGAGCATTAGCATCCCATTGATAGGTTACATCACCCGCAGCATTGACTATATTGTTGACGCCTATTGAGCCATCCATAGAACCAAAACAAGAGGCGTCTTCTGGACTTAAATCAAAGGTAATAAGGTCAGGCTCTGGTAAAAATCGAGAAACTGTCCCTGTACAGCCCTGCTGATCAGTAATAGTTACTGCATAATCTTGTCCCCCTTCAAGCCCATTTATGAGTTGAGTATTGCCTGAATTGCTCCATTCAAATGCACAACCGGTACAGTCAGGATCAGTCCCAGCTCCTCCAGAAATGACTAAAACAGACATTTGTCCATCCATTGAGCCATTGCAACTAGGTTCTGTAAATTGAATATTTAATTCGTATGGCTCTAAATCATCAATATCAACATCTCCGACCACGGTACAACCATTACCGTCTGTGACGGTGACCAAATAATTTTGGTTTGCCAAATCTGTTGCAATATCTGAATTGGAACCATTAGACCAATTGTAAGAATAACCCATTGTCCCTCCAGTTCCCATAACAGTGGCTTCACTATTTGCCTCCCCGTCGCATCCAGCAAGCGTTTGTTGAACTGTTAGGCTGAGCGCCGACATAGGCTGAGTCAGAGTCAAATTTGTGGTAGTAGAACAACCTTTAGAATCCGTAACCGTAATTACGTAATCATCAGCAGGCAAACCATTATTGAAGGAAGCAGTTGGATTATTTCCAACACCGCCCCAGTCATAAGTAGTCCCTACATTACCTCCCATAGCTGTTACGAATCCACTACCTGTAGCATCACCAAAACATAAAATATTGGAACCACTTGCAGATGCGGTCAATTCCATTGGTTCACTTATTATGACATCCGATTCGACGCTACAATTATTATCATCGGTGACGGTAACCGTATATCCTTGTGCCATTAACCCCACCGAAGTCTGCGTAATCTGGCTTATCGGATCACTCCACATATATCCATAGCCTCCTGACACTGTACCTCCAGAAGCCTGGACAGTCGCTTGACCATCACCACCTCCAAAACAACTAACAGGCTGCGATTCGAATACATTTAAAATGATTGGACTTGGTTCTATGACTTCGAATTCTACACTATCGACACACCCTGTAGCATCTTCAACAACAATTGTATATTGACCTGGACAAAGCCCAGTGAAATTTCCATTATTCTGTGTAAAGAAATTCCCTGAATCATCAGAGGCTGTATATGTAAAAGGAGCAACCCCATTTTGAGCAGATACAGGAACAGCTGCCTCGCAAACTCCTGGACATGGGACAAAATAAGGCGGTAGGATATTGATAAAAGCATCAAATTGATCACACATCATAAAAGTGACAAACTCCTCATCAATTTCGGCATTACACGCTACATTAGTAATAGCCACCCGAACTTCAAAATGAACTTCATCACCACTCAATAGCCCACTTACGATATGAGATGTTAATCCATTATTTGGGGTTATCCATCCCATATTATCTACATTCACTTCGTAAGTTAAACCTAAGCCGACTTCGTCCCAATTGAACTCAATGATACCGCCATTAATCAAATCAAAACTAATTTGTGGCGCAGCATATCCTTGAAAAACATCAATTTGCATGACCTCCTCATCAACACAATTATTTACATCAGCTACCTGTACAAATAAACTTGTCGATTGAGTAGGATTAATCGTTGGGTTGGGACAATTTGTACAAGAAAGGTCAGCAGACGGAGACCAATCATAAGTGATTTCGTTTTGACTCTTGAAGGTGATTGACCACCAATTCAAAGTATTTTGAGTCGTAGTATTAGAAACGTCTGAAACTTCAAGTCGCCATTCTCCATTCATAGTGGCACCATTCATCTGATTCCAACTAGACTCTGGTTGCCAATTTCCTGTGAAAGGAGCAGTACCTAGTGTGATTGAATTGGAGGCATCTGAAGTAAAACAGGTTTGTGTATAATCGTTATTTTGACCACCATTACCTGTGGACAAGGTCATTACATATCCATTTGGTGAATAAAGATATATTCTCAAATTACCGGAAGTTTCAGTCGTAATGTCCAGGCATACCGATTCGATATCATCAAATGGGTTTTGGATGGTATTTGGATAAATAGAATTGACATTTATCCCCGCCGAAAGCGCATTGGCTGGCGGATTCGATTCCGCATTAAATTGAATATTAGAGTAAGATTCAAATTGAACAATAGACTCCTCCTCGAACATTGTTAAAACTTCCAAATCAACAGGTTCTCCAACACAAACCATTGTATCAGGTGCTGGGGCTATAATATCTTCACAATTGTAACAATCAGGATGAGTAAGCGGTAAAACTGTCAAATTCACCATGGTATCATGAGGACATCCAAATTCGTCAGTAACCATGAATTCATAACTCATTAAACCTGCATTTGGAGGTGAAGAAGAAATCGAATCCGCTGTCTGAAAGTAAGCATAGGGCGCTATCACCCAATTCCAATCCACTAAAGTAGGAGTGAATTTCTCTAAGTCCGGGTATAAATCATTATCAAAGTTCAGTCCCCATGAAAAAATAAATCCATTATCAATTGCCCAAAGATCGGTTACGGTAATAGTCCACTCCCCGTTTAAAGGACATCCTTCCAGATTACTCAAAGGCTCATAAGAATTATAATCTCCTTCAGGCATTAAAAGGGGATCAAAATTCCATGGATTTTCATTGTCATTGGCCCAATCTATCCATGTCCCATTTGTGGCATTAGGCGTCCAGCAATAATTACCTCCTGTCCCAGGAGTCGGATTAAATCCGTCGTTATCTATTGGGGTACCTAACCAAACCTCTCCTCCATCTTGCCCAGGATGATTGTGTAACATGACCGATTGTCCATTAGGGCAAGTCAATCGAATCTCTAAATCGCGCATCCATGAATGCTCCATATTAACACAGATAGCCTCCAAATCATTAAAATCCTCTAAACTTTGTCCTGGAGCAAAATCTGTAAAAGCAACCGTGGTTTCATAAGAAACACCATCTCCATCAGGTAGTGCTAAAGAATCCGACCGTGTAGCTCCCGCCTGAAAACTGCCTTCTGTAGGAATGGTGGAAACCACAAATTCATCATCCACCAAATTGACCATCGAATTAAGATGAATCGTATCATTTACACAAATTTGGATTGGTAAATCCCCTCCCAGATTAAATTGTGGACTAGTAGCCACACGAACTCTTTGACTTAAAAAATTGGTATTACGACAACCTAATTGGTCAGTTATAGTCAATTGAACTATATATCCGCCAGGCTCCTCATAAATATGTGCCACATTTGGTCCCGTTGCACTGGTTCCATCACCAAAATCCCAACGAAATTGAGAGATATTATTTGATTGCTGATAAACCAATCCATTTTGTGGGTAATTAGCTGTACCCGAAAACTGAATTTCGTCACCTGGACAAATATCTATATATCCATCCACAATTGGATCTGAGGCTGGATCTGAACTAACTAAGACCGATTCAATCAACTGGCAAGAAGGTACACAATTAATATCCGCACTCCAACCTTGTCCCTCTAAAGAAGCATCAGAAGAAAAAACCAACGTTATACAACCCGATAAATTGGCGGCGGTAGCTTGAATAATGAACGCTGAACCAGCATTAAAATCACTTGCACACCCTAATGACGGGGCACCAACAAATGGACCATCGAAAAAACATAGTTCATCACCTAATGAAATATCAGTTCCACTGAAAACTAATTGTGCATGTGTTCCGGTAGAACCATCAGCACAAATGGTCATAGTAATATTTTGGTTGGGTTCGTATGGCTGGTTGCCGTTACCACTATCGAGCAAGAAATTATCACAAGCAATAATTGTAGAATTATTATTTGCCTCATTCATTAAAAAAGGCTGCCCAAAAAGGAGGGTAAAGGAAAAGCTAAGAAGTAGAATAAGCGTAGCTTTTATTTTCATATTCTCAGTAAGTTTATAGTAGTTTATTTTAGTAAAATGGGGATAGTTAGGCATTGAATTAAATAATTGAAAGAAAACTTATGTGATTATAATAAGGAGGTTGTGAATCATTATTTCGATGCCTGAAAAAAAATGTAATTATCCGAAATTATCTCCTTATTTTTTTATTCAATTTATCTATAAAAATTTTACCCGGATAGTAAACAAGTGCTTTGTTCGTTCCTTTTATCTTGTAAATTGACTGTTTCTCCCATTCCTTTCGCAAATTTTGTTCCTTTTCAAGTAACAAGATGTTGATATTTTTTAAATCATCAACTTC
The DNA here is from genome assembly GCA_024743405.1 of Bacteroidota bacterium. Lineage (GTDB taxonomy): Bacteria > Bacteroidota > Bacteroidia > Chitinophagales > Saprospiraceae > JANSWP01. The sequence goes on along the minus strand of JANSWP010000061.1, from coordinate 37,459 downwards.
TACTTCTGGATAATCTGCTTCTTTTTCACGAGGAAGTTCAGTTATATACCAGGAATTATCCAGATAGAAATTCCAACGATGAATCAAGAAAGGGTTCTCAGTTTGAAGTCTTTTCAAATAGGTAGTTTCAAACACTTGAAAAAGACGTTCGTCTATATTGGGTAGGCTTGGTGTGGATGTGTCTCTTTGAGCAAATGTAATAAATGAAATGAATAGAAAAGTAAAAAGGAATAAATTTTTCATGTGATATGTTGAAATAGTTAATTGTTTAATAGTTTTTAAAAAAATCAATTGTTTGTTTTTCAATCGATTACAAAATATTATTCACCAAACTTAATGCCCTAGTTTTTTCTGCTCTTTTATGTAGATCGTAACTTAACAGAATTTCATTCCGAAACCAAAATTATCAAAAGAGGATTATCAACTTGTTATTAACTTACAGATATGGGAGCCAGGTGCCCATTTAACTAAAGACAGGTTTTTAGATATGGAAATGTTTAATAATATCTGTCTTTCTGTGATAAAGGTAAGGAGAGTATATTTAGTCAGATTCCATAAATTGAATCATTTAAGCTCTTAGCAAAACTCAAAACCAACATGTTATCGATAATTTTCCCATTTCAGATTGCTGCTTTCGCCGCAAAAAATCTTTTTACAGGCAAATGAGGTGAAAATTGCATGCAATTTTCACCTCATTCGCCTGTTTGATTTTCCCTTTGCTTTAGTAAAGGGTTTTTCTGGCACAAGCCATGAAAACCTAGTACCTCCCACATTAAATCTTGCACTAACATGGCAAGACATCAAATGAAACCTTTTTCAGAATTGGAGATTTTGCATTGATTCAAAAAAAAATGGCTATCCAAGAATTAACTCAGATAGCCATTTTTTAGAAATCCAATTTATGGAATCCTATTGAAATTCAATTTTGATAGGGCATCTTGCTTGAACCCCTTTCATATTCATCATTTCTTTTATTTCCTTATAATCTGAATAATAATCACCTAATTCAGCTTCCAAAATTTTTGCTTTCACGGTTCCTGGCATGCTTCCAGTCAATTCCTCCATTAACATCTCAATGGGCTCCTTCACCTCTGGGTATTCAACTGTCCGATATTCATCCAAACCAGCTAAATCAGCCGCCTTGGCAAGGGCTTCATCAATTCCACCGACTCCATCTACTAAACCTATTTTTGTAGCAGCTTCTCCAGTCCATACACGACCTTGAGCGATTTTCTCTACTGCTTCGGGTGTCAAATTTCTACCTTCCGCAACCCTTTGCTTAAATAGTTTATAATAATTTTGAGTGGTCGCATTTAAGAAAGCTACTTCAGCTGGAGCAAGATCATAATAAATGCCAAGACCATTTGAATATTGTGTTGTTTTGACGGTATCAAAGGTCATCCCGATTTTTTCTTTCATCAACTTTTGAGCATTGGGCAACATCATAAATACACCTATAGAGCCCGTCAAGGTGTTCTCTTCAGCAAAAATATGATCTGCTTCACAAGCCACATAATACCCTCCCGAAGCAGCATAATCACCCATTGAAACAACGACAGGTTTTCCCGCCTCCTTAGCTAGTTCTATTTCTCTCAATATATTTTCCGATGCTATCGGGCTACCTCCAGGAGAATTGACTCTAAACACAATCGCTTTGACTTTTTTATCCTTTCTGGCCTTACGAATAAACTTAGTATATTTTTCATCTCCTATATTCCCTGGTTCGCCTTTTCCAGTGATAATGGCACCTTCCCCATAAATGACTGCAATTTTATTTTTAATTGAAAAATCAGTCTTAGGTTTTACCGTCAATGCATAATCTGTTAATCCAATATAAAATAAATCATCTTCAGCCTCCAAGCCGATCTTATCTTTCATTTCCTTGACTACATGATCATAATATCCTAACTCGTCTACTAATCCGTAATTTAATGCGTCCTCGGAAGTTTTTATTTTCAACTCATTTGCCATATCCCACAACTCTTCATAGGTCTTATTTCTTGAGGATCCAATTTCATTCAAGAAATCTTCGAAAGCTGGTTGCAAAAATTCGCGGGTTTGTTTTTTACTCTGTTCACTCATGGAGTATCGACGAAAAGGCTCCGTTGCACTTTTATATTGTCCTGCGTAAAAAACTTGCATTTCTACACCTATATTTTCAAGCATAGTTTTATAAAAAGGAACTGTAGCAGAAAAACCATGTAAATCAATGCTACCAGCAGGGTTCAAGAATACTTTATCAGCAGCGGAAGCTAAATAATAGGTACCTTGAGAATAATATTTTGAATTCGCAACGATAAACTTTCCACTTTCTTTAAATGCTAAAAGTGCATCACGAATAACTCCAGTTGTAGAAAGTCCACCTCCCGCAATAGATTCTAAGTCAAGATAAATACCTTTTATATTATCATCTCCAGCAGCATTTTCGATGGTCTCCACAATTGCATTTAACCCTAAAATCTTTTGATTTTCTAAATCAAAGGGGTTCATTTCCAGGTTATTGGTTTGCTCAGGAATTGGTTTGTCAAATTTTATTTTTAGAACAGAATTAGGCTTGAGTGAGACAGTTGATTCAGCTTGGCTGGAAATAAGCCCACCGATGAAAGCAAATCCTAATAGCATTAAAACAACGGAAGCTAACATGACGCCAAGGCAAGAGGCAAAAAGAAACTTAAAAAATTGAGCCATACTTATTTGAGTTCTGATTTACCTATTCTAATTTCTTAGTCTCTAAAAAAGGAAATTGAGAACTTAGAATTGGAAATTATTTATTGGTTACAGGCAACATTTTTACAAAAAAACATCTCCAAAAGTAGATGGATTCGGATAATTGCCATTTTTTTTTCGATTAAGTAGAAGGAAATGTGGGACGAAAGGAATGGAAACTTCGTTCGTACCAATTGTTTTTAGCAGACAATACATTATTAAGAATCAATTTTATGTACTTCAATTATCATTTTTTTAATTTGAATTGGGGTTTTTTTTGAATATTTGCAGTAGGGAATGAAAATTAAATAAGGTACTACTTTTATACGCTTCTTTTTCTCTTAATCTTCGTTGTTGAAAAAGTCACGTATCTTTGGATATGCTCCTTTTCAATGACTCGATAAAACAAAAAATAATCAGCCTAAAAATGATACCCTATTTAATCTTCATTTCTAGTAATCTGTAAACTAAGCTAGGTTGTATATTTATCAGTATTAGCATTTTTGAATTTCGAATTATTACTCTTCGAAACTAGTCTCATAAACAGTCCACATCTATTGAAAACCCTGATCATTTGACTCGCCTGTTTCAGGTGTTTAACGCTTTTTAAACAAAAAACAATCAGTGACTGATACATCTAAAACTATTTATTTTCAATTAATTAACTATCCTATCGCAAAAATTAATGCATTAGTTATGAAGCATTTCGACATAAAGATTTCGATTCCAATTTTTCTTTTTTTCTTTCTTGCCAATAGTAGTTTCGCCCAGCCTTTGGAAGTACAAGATGCCACTACTCCACCATTAACCCCTGATGCACTAATCAAAAATATATTTCTTGGTGATGGGATTGAAGTTGTTGATGTACAATTTGAAGGAGATCCTCGACAAGTAGGGTTCTTCAATAATGGCGAAGATGAAATGGGTATTGATAGAGGGATAATTATGAGTACCGGACGAGCAGCTACTCAAGGTTCTGCCTATGGTGCAAATTCAACAGGAGGGGATTTTGCAAGTAATGATTTAGGTGGAAGTGTACAGGATCCAGACCTAGCGTCCATTGGAAACGGTAGTATAAACGATGCCGTAATTTTTACGATTGTATTCCGACCTGCAGCCGATACCTTGCGATTTAATTATGTTTTTGCTTCCGAAGAATATCCGGAATGGTCCTGTAGTCAGTTTAATGACGTATTTGGTTTTTTTATTAGTGGTCCTGGCATAAATGGTCCTTTTAACAATAATGGTGAAAATATTGCCATTATTCCAGGAACCAATCAGCCCGTTTCCATTAATAATATACATCCAGATGATGGACCGGCATGTCCTCCAGCTTTTAGTAATTTTTACAATGATAATAATGCCACCGCACTTCAACCTGTTTATGATGGATACTTAGATGTCTTTACGGCACAAGCAATCGTAACTCCTTGTGAAGAATATACCATCAAATTGATGATTTCAGATGTTGGTGATCATATTTTTGATTCAGGAGTTTTTTTAGAGGCAAAGAGTTTTGGGACAGGGACTTTAGAAGTTGAAGCTGCTACTGCCGCAGTGGATGGTTCGGTAGCGGAAGGATGTGGAGAAGGATTGTTGACTTTTAGTTTAGAATTTGCGCCAGAAAATGATTTCGTGATTGATTATTCGATTATAGGTACTGCGGAAAATGGTGTTGATTATGAAACCATCCCCACTAATTTGACAATTGAAAAGGGAGAAACAGAGGTAGTGGTGCCAATTATTGGAATTGAAGACGCGCTCAATGAAGGATTTGAAACCATTGGTATTGATGTACAAAGAGATGTTTGTACACGCGATACCATTTGGTTATTTATTCGGGACAATGAACTTATATCTCCCATTTTACCTCCTGACACCTTAATGTGTGTTGCTGATACAATTGGGCTAGACGGAAGCATACCTATAAATATTCCCCCGCCACCGACTTTTACTATGGATACTGATTTATTGTTAGAGGATGCTTTTGGTAGTACCTCTGGAGTTACCACCTCTCAAATAGTAGTAGCTGGTGTTCAACCTCCTTATTTAGGACAAGATGTCATCCGTTCCGTTTGTATCAATATTGATCATCGATTCGTTGATGATTTAGATATATTTTTAGTTTCCCCAGGAGGCCAATTTTTAGAATTGACCTCTGACAATGGAGCCAATTGTGATGATTATGTAAATACTTGTTTCTCTCCAAATGCGATCCAACCTATTACATTTTGGACAGGTAATACTTGTGGCCCAGGTGAGTCTCCTCCTTTCACTGGCGAATTTCAACCAGAGGGAACTTGGACAGATTTATGGGATGGAGAGAATCCGACGAATGGTGTATGGGAACTAATAGTTATTGACGATTCACAAGGGTTTAGCGGCATTTTGCTTGACTGGACCATTACTTTCGAACCAGTCTACAAGATCTTTTACGAATGGTCTCCAGCCACAGATATTTCTTGTACGGATTGTCCTCAACCTAATATTTATCCTTCTAAAACGACTACCTATACAGTGACCGCCTCTGATACTTATGGTTGCGAAGTAACTGATTCCATTACCATCGAATTCTTTAGTCAATTGCCTGCACCTACTGTTTCATGCAGTAATGTCACCAATACCAATATGACTTTTGATTGGACATCCGTTCCAGGAGCAATCAGTTATCAAGTTAATGTAAATGGTAATGGCTGGATCGACCCAACAGATAATTTATCTCATACTATCAATAATTTAACTCCGAGCGATACGATCATTTTTGAAGTTGTTGCTTTTGATGGCTGTAAAAGTGTTATTGATACGGCGATTTGTTGGACACCAGACTGCGATGCCCCTCTAGGAGTATTGGAAAATTTTACTAATGCCGCCTGTAATGTAGGAGGAAGTATCACCGTTTCAGCCTCGGGAGGAAGTGGCTCTGGATATACCTTTTCCCTTGGCAATGAGACTAATTCAACTGGTATCTTTCAAGATTTGGCAGCAGGTGATTATAGTGTAACGATTTCCGATAGTTTTGGATGTGCCAATATTGTCCAAGCCTCGATTGTTGCTCCTGGATCTATCACTTTGTCAGAAGTAATTGTTAATGAAATCAGTTGTGATGAAGGTGCTGATGGTGTTATTACGGTCATCGCCTCTGGCGGAGAAGCGCCTTATACCTTCAACTGGAATAATATATCCAACGATTCAATCTACATTGATTTGGATGCGGGAACTTATAATTTAACCGTTACAGATGCCGTTAACTGTGAAGCTACTATTTCAATTGAATTAACAAATCCAGATCCTATAAATATTGATATTTCGTCTACTCCTGCTAATTGCTTTGGACTTAATGATGGTTCTGCAACTGTATCTCCATCTGGTGGACAAGGACCTCCTTACAACTACTTATGGGATGCTAACGCCAATGATCAAACAACAGCGACTGCCACCAATTTAACTTCTGGATCCTATTTTGTGACGGTAAGTGATAATAATGGTTGTCAATCCATTGCTTTAGTAGCTGTGGGTCAACCGACCCTATTAAATACATCGATTGCTGGAGTTGATATAGATTGTTTTGGCGCACAAAATGGTAGTATTGATTTAAGTGTAACTGGTGGAACACCTGGTTATTCCTACGATTGGACTCCTATATTGACTGGTCCTAATCCAACAAACTTAAATGGAGGGGTTTATAGCGTAACGGTAACAGATACAAATGGATGTACTGCCGAAAATGGTATTCAACTAGATGAACCAGATTCTTTATCCGTTATTTTATCGGTAACCGATGTAACCTGTTTTGGTGGTAATGACGGAGGACTCATTTGTCAAGCTGTTGGGGGTGCAGGTAATTATATATTTGATTGGAGTGATGGCGTATCTGGTTCCAATCAATTGTCACCCATAAGCTCTGGTTCTTATTGTGTCACCGTAACAGATGAAAATGGATGTACCAAAGTTGCTTGTGCTGATGTCAATCAGCCAGATGAATTAATATTATCAACAACCTTTAATAACGCAGGTTGTAATGGTGGAAGTGATGGCTCCATTGATCTTACTATTGCTGGTGGAGTAACACCCTTCAATATCTTATGGAGCAATATGGAAGTGACAGAAGATTTAAATAATCTCGATGCCGGTATATACACAGTAGAAGTAACAGATGGAAATGGCTGCCAAGCAACCACAACTGTTGAAATTACGGATATTGCTGCCATCAATCTGTCAATCGATGGAGAAGATATTTTATGCACGGGAGACAATACTGGTTCGATTAATTTAACGCCAACCGGTGGAACAGGAATTTTCAATTTCACCTGGTCCGGCCCAAATGGATTTACCTCTCCACTAGAAGACAATATAAACCTATTTTCAGGTGATTACACTGTAACTGTTTCAGATTCGGAAGGGTGTTCTGCCTCTATTGATATTACTTTGACAGAGCCAGCAGAAGCAGTTTCAGCATTAATTGGTCAAACTTCTACAATTTGCTTTAATGCCTCTAACGGAACAGCAACTGTAGCAGCTAGTGGAGGAATCCAGCCTTATTCCTATATATGGTCTAATGGGCAAACGGCAGAAACAGCAAATAATTTAGCAGCTGGAAATTATACCGTTACCGTAACAGATTTGAATGGTTGTGAAGCCATTCAAGGGGTCAATATTCAACAACAATTTGCACTAAGTTTAGAATTGTCTCAGACTGGAGCTTCCTGTTTTAATGGAAATGATGGTCAGGCAAATATTGATTTGATATTACTTGGATTAAACCCTGTTGATCCAAATGACGTCAGTATTGATTGGGATGGTTCCACTCAAAACACCACTAATGTAACGGATTTATTAGGTGGACAAACTTACACCGTCACTATAACGGATGCTTTAGGTTGTACCGCTGAAAACAGCATTACAATTGATAACCCGCCTGCTATAGGATCCTCCATTTTGGAGACAGTAGATGTCAAATGTTATAATGGTGTTGATGGCTCTGCTACGGTATCAGGTGACGGAGGAACTGAACCCTACTCCTATCTTTGGAGCCCAAATGCTGGTGGACAAATTACTGCTACAGCAATTGACTTACCTGCGGAAACATTTACTATAACTGTTACTGACAATAATGGATGTTCAACGACTACACAGTTGACCTTGAATGAACCCGCACAGTTACAGGTTGATTTTAATAATGATGATATTTTATGTTTTGGTCAGCCTACCGGTGGTTCTACAGCTTCTGCAAGCTTTGGCACTGAGCCTTATATTTATGAATGGGAATCAGGAATTGTAGGTGCGACTGACAGTGAACTACCACCTGGATTCTCGATGGTGACTGTGACGGATGCGGAAGGTTGTCAGATTCAAGATTCGACATTCATTCGTCAACCTGAAATGCCCTTAACCTCCACGTTTGATGTTGATGAAGTGAGTTGCCCTGGCTTGCGAGATGGCACTATTATGGTTTTTGCAGCAGGAGGAACACCTGCTTATACCTACAGTTTAGATGGAGTCGAATATAATGGAGCTTCCACCCTAGTTGCATTAGAAAGTGGTTTTTATAATGTATTTATAAAAGATGGGAATGGATGTATTGCTGAAACTGGGGAAATATTTATTGATGAGCCAGACCCATTAATTTTAGACTTAGGTTCTGATACCACCATCACTTTTGGAGAATCTCTTCAACTCTTTCCTGCCATTCAAAATGCAGATTTAAATACTTTATCCTATTTCTGGTGGGCAAATCGCAATAACGCTATCATTGATGATTCTGTTAGTCGTGCCCCCATCGTTATGGTTGAGGAACAAACTACTTTCACCTTGTCTATAACAGATGAAAATGGCTGTAAAGCAGAAGATAGAATAACCGTTTTTATCGAAAAAGAAAGATTCGTTTTGGTTCCTACTGGTTTTACTCCTAACGCTGACGGAGCCAATGATCGATTATTGGTTCATGGAAAATCAGATATCGTCAAAGAAATTTTACTCTTCCAAGTTTTTGATCGCTGGGGAGAAATGGTTTTCGAAGCTGAAAATTTCGATATCAATGATGTAAATGTTGGTTGGGACGGTCAATTCAAAAACGAAGACATGCAAGCTGGAGTTTATATTTGGAATTTACAAGTCGAATATATTGATGGCATCATTGAAAATATGCAAGGACATACCACTTTGATCCGATAATTACTGTTCTGATAATTTCGTCCTCCTCTATTTGATAAATCCCTAATTCTTGAGTTCAAGAATTAGGGATTTATTCATTTAAGTAATTGCTTAGACAAAATCAAATTATAGATCACTGGAGCATTGCCGCAAAGCGGCTTGCTCCAGTAAATGGTGGTTTTGGAGTGGAGTCCAAGCCTCCTCTAGTGCAACGGGCGCCTTTGGTGCGATGTTGCAGTATTTAAGTGCAACTTAATTAGACTTTAAGCTGCTTTTTTATCTTCCCGTTGATTAAGTAAGTCTCCCACAAAAAGGATTGTTAAAAGCGCTGCATAAATTATAATAATACATGTAATAGAGGACACGATAATCCACCTCCATCCACCATCTCCTGCTGCTAATACTTTTAATGACAAGGAAGTAAATATGACTAAAGAAAGGAGACCGGATATGGTAAAACCTATAGTCTTTAGCAGCGTAGCCACAAATCCTAGACCTACCAAAACAGCTGAACTTCCGCCGTTTGTATGATGCTTAATATGTTTGAAGTGAATCGTATTTTCAACCATATCGGCTATGGCTGTAAGTCCAATAAGTAAATGCCACCAAGCCAAGCCAGGTATAAAAGAGCCTTCTCCAAGAAAAGATAAATATTTTGGACTGTCAATGATCATACTCAACCAAATGATAACACCAAAGACAATAGTATAAAGAGGTGTAAATCCAAGGATATCTCTCCATAGGCAATCATGAAGCTTCTCTTTTAAACTTGACCACCCTTTTTTCTCATTAGCTTTTAACTTTTCCCATTTTCGTCCTAGCTTCCAACTCCAATCTTCAAAAAGTTTAGTGACTTTAGATGGTGTAAAAGCAAATTGAAGAGAAACGATAGAACCTAGATTAGCTTGTCCTTTGCTCAATGGCTTTCCGACCCACAAAAAGGAAAAATAAAAAATGATTAACAATACCTGAATAAGAAGAATTTTTCCAGCTAAAACTTCTGTCTCAGAAGTTGGAATTTTTGGTAATTCAACGCCCCCTTGAAAAATTTCACTCATTAAATATTCTAATAGCCATGCGATAAACATTATCAAAAATGCTCCGGCAATAAAGGTAATAAAGGCACCTATTATAGCCTTTATACTGGTTACCAAATTATTCAAATGCCCTTGCCTTTCAAAGATATTCAAAACGCCTACCGTCACACCAGCCACTAATGTTATTAAATACCAATCTCCAAAGATTTCATATAAATCGAAAATGGACATTGAAGAAAATTCCCAACCCAAAGTCCAAAATTTAGATATAAAACCAATAGATCCAGCAAAAAAGGCAAGAACCCCAATTAACCTGAGCCAAAGAAGTATAGCTCGGGTTGTTTTCGGGACTATACTTTTCGGATTGATACTACTTTTTAAATTATTGATCGACTCACCCCAATCAATAAGACCAAATAGACTGGCGAGTATAGGAAAACCCAACCAAGAAGATAGTGGAAATTTACACAAAAAAAGCTGTGAGAACGCTCCAAAACCAACCGCAGCAAGAGAACACCAACAGATCAATATGATTCTTTCTTTCAAACTTTTCCCTGGCCAATCAGATTCCAATTTTCTATCTTCAAAAACAGTTTTTAATGCCTCATTGGATGTTTTTTTGGTGTAAGTAAGCAAATTTGGTGGAGCATATTTTTTGCTTCTTTTTGCAAATTCAATTACAGATTCATCTACTTCTTCACTAATCGCTCTAAGCGAAAAATATGCTCTTACATCATCAGGTCTCTGTATAGGTCGATAGTGCCGTTTTGAACGAATAATATATGCCCACAATGGAGATGCAAATTCAGCATGAGAGTCTCTAATATGGGTGTCTTTAGGATCGAATTTAGATTGTTCAGTATCATGTATTTTTAAGCCTGCACCTTTAGCTCCTTCCAATATCCATTCGAGTGGACGCATCGCGAGCAAATTATCTGGATATCCGCCACCAATATTAGCATGGGCGCCTACAAACCATCTTTGGCTGATAATCCCTTTATACTCTTCAGATTCTTCTGGTTTCGCGTTATTTCTAACATAATCCAATAATGGTGTCAGTCTAAAGCTCGTCCTATTTTCATCTATCGCAAGTGCGTGTCTACAATTAACCAAAAGTTTTGTAGGATAGGGATTGTGATGTTGCTCTAGCCGACTAGTAATCCCAGGAATCCCGAGTGCTTCTAGCCCCATGGCACCGACGGTATCGAAAATCCCCATATACGTGATCTTCACTCGACGAGACCACTCTACCAAAAGATGCTCTGCGTCATTGATAGGATCACTTCTTTTGGTAGCATTTTTCCAATCATCTAACTTTAAACTAGTGATTCTCCGAAAATTGTATTTATACTTCTTTAAACTTTTCTCCCACCACTTTTTGTACTTATTACGATTTTGAGCTATGTAAATATAACTATTCCACATTTGGCTAACCATAAGCGGGGCTCCTCGCTTGATTAAACCACAAGTGGCGATAAACCCCATCAAGGATCGAGCAGTATAGGCACCTCGACTAAATCCGAAAATATAAATTTCATCTCCATCATTATAATGGTCAACTAGCCAGTTATAGGCTTCTCTCACATTTGCATCTAACCCGAGTCCAAAACCACCTCCTGTAACACTATCTAACATTCCTGTACCTACACCAGGATCATAATATCTTCTTTGGATAATTCCATCTTCGATCTCTCCCTCCTTCATCAAAGTATAAGCATGTCGGACATTAGTGCTATCGTCTTGGGTATTCCATGTTCCATCCAAAAATAATGCAAGTCGTTGTTTTGTAGGTGTTGGCTCCATTTTGTTTAGTTTTAATGATAAACAGCCGAAAAACTCCGGCTAAAGGATAAAGCTATTCGGTAAATTTAATAAACCAAAATAGTCTTTTAAATTTTATTTAAAAAATCGAAAACTATCTCTTTCAACTTTCCTTGCCCCCAAACCGACATTTTTTCCCCTTTAGCGTATATCACTCCTTTTTCAAATTATTATTTTCTTAATTTTAGCTCAAAATAATCTAATACTAAATCATTCACTATATGAGAAAGATCTTTTACTTGTTTTTTTGTTTATTTTGCCTTAGCTATTACGCTCACGCTCAAATAGTTATAAACGAATTTTCCGCAGCGAATTTAACGACCATCTTCGATAACTATAATGATAATGAAGACTGGCTAGAACTTTACAATGTAGGAACTGATGTAGTCGACCTAGAAGGTTACTACCTAAGTGACAATATTGACAATCCTGGAAAATGGATGATTCCTGCTGGAGTGATCATCGATCCAGGTCAACATTTATTAATTTTTTGTTCGGATCGAGATGAAGTAACGCCTGGATTTATTCATGCTGGGTTTAAACTAACTCAAACTCGAAATGAATACGTGATGCTTTCGGCTCCAGATTTAAGTACATTAGACATTATCCAAATTACAGATCCGAATAAAGCGAATCATTCTCGAGGAAGAGTAACTGATGGAGATCCCAATTGGGGTATTTTTATTAATCCGACTCCGGGAGCGCCTAATGCACTTCCTTTTGCAGAATATACTTCAATGCCAGAATTTAATGTGACGCCTGGTTTTTATGCAGGCCCTTTAACTATTGGCATTTCAGCGGCTCCAGGCATCGAGGTTCACTATACATTGGATGGTTCTGAACCTGATGCAAACTCACCGTTATATACCAACCCAATAACGCTTAATCAAACTACTGTGGTTAAAGCCATTGCGTATGACCCAAATCCTCAAGTGCCGTTGAGTTTCGTGGAGGCGAATACTTATTTTATTGATGAAACACATGTTGTTCCAGTCATTTCTATCGCAGGAACCGATATAATGGATTTAATGAATGGTCAACAATTTGACCCTATTGGCTCTTTTGAATTATTTGGAGCAGATGGTGCCTTTTTGGATGAAGCTTATGGCGATTTTAATAAACATGGCAATGATTCTTGGGCGTACGATCAAAGAGGAATTGATTACATTACTAGAGATCAAATGGGTTATACAAGCTCCTTAGATCATAAAATATACCCAACCAAAAATAGAGATCGCCACCAAAGGATTATTTTAAAAGCCGCGGCTAATGATAATTATCCTTTCCAAGATGGTGGTGCCCATATTCGAGATGCTTATATCCATCATCTATCTCAGCTTGCTGAATTAGAATTAGATGAGCGAAGTTACGAACCTGCTATATTATATGTTAATGGGGAATACTGGGGACTATATGAAATGCGTGAAAAAGTGGACGATCCTGACTTTACCCGAAAATATTATGATCAAGGAGAAAAGTGGTTGGATTATATCAAAACCTGGGGAGGTACTTGGGAAGAATACGGCAGCCGTGCAGATTGGGATGTTTTGACAGATTTCATTGATAACAATTCAATGGCTGATCCCGCTAATTACAATCAAGTTAAAGAAGAATTGAATGTCCAAAGTTTGGTTGATTATATGATTATCAATACTCATGTAGTCTGTAAGGACTGGTTGGTATGGAACACTGCATGGTGGCGTGGAAACAGTCCTGATGGAGAAGCTCAAAAATGGCGATATACACTATGGGATATGGATGCTACTTTTGGACACTATATTAATTATACTAATATTCCAAATGATGATCCAAGTGCAGATCCATGTGATAATGAGGTAATTACACCCAATAATGACCCTGAAGGACATGTAGATTTAATTGTTTCTCTTCTGGAAAGTGACGAGTTTCATTCCCTTTATGTGAATCGATATGCGGATTTAAATAATTCTTACCTCTCTTGTGATTCGATGATTACCATTTTGGATAGACTCCTCAGTCGAATTTCACCTGAAATGCCTCGTCAAATACAACGTTGGGGTGGAACACAGCAAGGATGGGAAGATAATGTTCAAGAATTAAAAGACTTTATTCTCACAAGATGTGAGTTTATCAATAATGGTATTGTAGGTTGTTATGATGTGTCTGGACCTTATGAAGTCACTGTCAATGTAGAACCAGCTGGAACTCCAAATCGAGTCCGTGTCAATACGGTCATTCCTAACGGATATCCCTATGGTGGTGAATATTTTGGAGGAACCGTCTTAAATTTCCAATCGTTGCCTGATGCTGATTGGGAATTAGATCATTGGGAAGTCGATACCAATTCCTTTGCACCAGATCAATATGCGCCAAGCATCACCATAGCACTCGAAGAGCAAGGGGACGTAGTCACTGCTTTTTTCAGACCTGCGGTCCCTTGTGCGGAGCCCGTTAATATTAATTTCGCAGCTGATTTCTCAACAATTTCAGCAAGCTGGGATGGCCCAACAAACGGAATCAGCTATGAAGTCAATTGGAGACCAACAGGCTCTATGGACGAATGGGAGGTGATTTCGACGATCGAAGACAATCACACTATTTTCGGATTAGAGGTATGTACTTCTTATGATGTCCGAGTAAGGTCTATCTGTGAGAATGCTTTGGGTGATTATCTAGAGTATACCGTTGAAACAGCATGTCTGGATGGTACAGAAGAAGCGGAAGCAGGTGTAATAGATTTAACCGTGTTCCCGAATCCATTTGAGGCACAAATTACTATCGATGTTATTCTTGCAGAAAGCAGTGATATTGCTGTCGAAATTCTAAGTGCAACAGGTCAAACCATTGAATTCTCAACCTTTGGAAGATTATCCTCTGGTCAAAATAAATTACCGATCAATGATCTGAGTCATTTGAGTTCAGGTATTTATTTTGTGAGAGTCATCACGGATGAAGGCATGTTAATTAAGCGAATTGTAAAACGATAAAATTTTAGGTTTTTTACTTAGAGTATGTCTAAATTTTTACTTTCTAAAAACCAACGCTTTATGAACCTGCCTTCAAATTATTGCGGTCATTTGCCTCGGCAAACTCCCTTAATAATTTATCGCCAGAACCATAAATCATTGATTCTCCGTTTGTGAAATTTTTAGACATACTCTTAATATATAACTGGCTGTCGGCGTGATTGTGTTTCACGCCGACATTTTTTTTGCTCCATCCTTGACTCTAATCAAATGAACTAGACTTCTTATTTTCGACAACTGAATGCTTATATTTGGCTTTTCAAGATAAAATTTTCAAAAATCAGTTTTTCAAATGATTAGAACTTTAGTATTCATTTTTTCTATTTTACTATTCGCTTCTTGTTTTTCATCAAAAAAATCAACTATGACAGCAACAACCCTACCCTATCCAATAGATTTTGATTGGCAAGGACACCGAGGTTGTCGTGGCTTAATGCCTGAAAACACTGTTCCTGCCTTTTTAAAAGCTTTGAGCTACCCAGTTACCACCCTTGAATTGGATTTGGCTGTCTCCAAAAATGGTGATTTAATCATTTCCCATGAGCCCTGGATGTCTCATCATATCTGTACCAAACCTGATGGTAATCCAGTAACAGAAAAAGAAGAAAAAGACCTCAAATTGATGGAAATGACTTATGCCAAAATCAAGCAATTTGACTGTGGCTTGCGAGGTAATAAGCGATTTCCAAAACAACAAAAGTCGGCAGTCCACAAGCCTTCCTTTAAAGATATGGTCACTGCGGTGGATGAATTTTGCTTAAAAACCATACGAAGCAAACCAAACTATAATATTGAAATTAAAAGTCACCCAGATGGTTATGAAAAATATATGCCTCAACCTGAAATTTTTGTTGATTTTGTATTACAAGAGGTTAAGGATTTAAAAATTCGAAAACGGGTCTGCATTCAATCTTTTGACCCGAATGTGATGAATACATTAATTAAAAAAGACGATAATATAACGAACGCCTTTTTGGTTGAGAATAAAGAAGGGATAGATAACAACTTAAAGAAATTGACCTTTAAACCTGACATTTACAGTCCTGATTTCCAACTACTTACTAAAGAATCAGTTGACTCTCTTCACGCGATGGATATTAAAGTAATTCCATGGACAGTCAATAAATTGAAAGATATGAAAAGATTAATTTCTTGGGGTGTCGATGGTATTATAACAGACTATCCAAATTTGATAAATGAACTCTAATTGAGTTGGCAGTTCGACAGTTTAATTAAACTAGGCTTATAATCCCTTCTTTAAAACTGACGACAGACAACCGATTATTAACCAACTTTTGACATGAAAAAATATAGTTTTTTATTGCTTTTTGGTCTTTTTTTATTCGCCTGTCAATCTCCACAAAATGAATCTCAAAACTCAGGTGATTCAACGAATGAAAGTGCTACAACTCCAAGTTCCGACAAAGTTGCTATAAAAATTGCTGATGAGGTTATGGAAGCGATGGGCGGTCTGGAAAACTGGAATAATACTCAATTTATTTCATGGAGTTTTTTTGGAAATAGAAAACACACCTGGGATAAAAAAACGGGCAATATTCGCATTGAATCTCCTAAAGACAGCATGGTTTATTTGATGAATGTCAATGATATGACTGGTAAAATCATTCAAGGAGATAAAGAAATAACTCATCCTGATAGTCTCCAAAAATACCTGAAACGAGGCAAAAGTATTTGGATTAATGACTCTTATTGGTTGGTTATGCCTTTTAAATTAAAAGATCCCGGCGTGACCTTAAAATACCTTGGCGAGGACCAAAATCAAGAAGGTATTCCCTCTGATATTTTGGAATTAACTTTTAGTAATGTGGGTGATACCCCAAATAACAAATATCACGTTATGGTGGATAAAGATACCCGCTTGGTGAATGAATGGTCTTTCTTTTCAGATAAAGCAGATACAGAACCCCGTTTTGTGATGCCTTGGAAAGATTACAACCCCTATGGGAATATTCTGCTATCAGGTGATCGCGGAAAGGCTTATTTATCAGCGATTGCAGTTTATGATAATTTACCTGGAAAAATATTTACAGATTTTGAAAAATAGGCTATAGATTTCCTTTGACTTCGTAAGAAAAAACCGTCACCTAAGTCGACAGAAAAACAAAGCAAGCAGATGGATAAAAAATCGCAGGCAATTTTTTATCCATCTGCTTGCAAAAAAGAAATTAATAGTTTAGTATTTTAAAACCTTTGATCATTACAACCTATCCACCATCAATTTTGCCGCCCTTTCAGAAGCCCCTACTCCACCTAATTTCTTCTTTACTTCCTGATAGCTTTCAATCATTTGATTCCGAAATTCAAGATCCAAAATTTTAATTAACTCCACCTTTAAATTATCCGGATTGAGTTCCTTTTGTATTAATTCTTTAACTACTTCTTTTTCAGCGATTAGATTCACCAAAGAAATATACTCCACATTTACTAATTGGCGAGCTAGTAAAAAAGACAATGCATTCCCTTTATAACATACAATCTGAGGGACCTCAAAAAGTGCCGTTTCGAGGGTCGCAGTTCCGGATGTCACCAATGCTGCATAACTATTTCTCAATAAAAAATGGGTTTGATTTTGAAGGATCCTGAGGTTTTTCGGAATGCCTTTATCTTTAAAAAAATCATTAATGATCTCTTCATAAACAGTCATCTCAATCGATGGTGCACCCGCTATAACAAAATGATAATCAGCAAATTTCGATACCATTGCCAACATTTCTGTCAACATTTTTTTTATTTCTTGTTTCCGACTTCCAGGAAGCAATGCAATTGTTTTTGCTTTTGGTGGCAGGTTAAAACCATCAGCTTTTTGATACGAAATACCTTCAACGACATCGAGCAAAGGATGTCCCACAAAATCAACTTCCAATTGGTATTTTTTGTAAAACTCTTTTTCAAATGGAAGAATCACATACATTCGATCTACACAAGCTTTAATTGTTTTTGCGCGACTCGAATGCCACGCCCACAATTGAGGTGAGATATAATAAAATACCTGAATACCCATTGTTTTTGCCCATTTCGCAATCCGTAAATTAAAACCGGGGTAATCAATTAGAATCAAAACATCAGGAGCAAATTGTAAAATATCGGTCTTACAAAATTTTATATTATTGAGTATCGTTGGTAAATTCTTTACCACCTCATAAAAACCCATGAAAGCTAGGTCTTGGATGTGTTTTCTCGGTTTCCCTAATTCTTGAGCCATCAAATCACCGCCCCAAAACTGAAATTGAGCTTGATTATCTTGTTTTTTAAGCGCTTTTACAAGATTAGAACCATGTAAATCGCCTGAGGCTTCGCCAGCTATTAGGTAATATTTCATTTAATTCTAATACATATTTTAGATTTAACCATCCACCTCTTTTATAAGATAGTTTTGGCAAAAACAGCCATCCAAACAATCACATAAATGAAGGTGGCAATTGTCACGCCTCTCATACTATCGGTAGCTCTTTTGGCTTGAAATTTATTCAAAATATAAGCATTTATTGCGATGGCAATAATAGCAGTGGTTCGAATTTTAAACTGGGGACGAAACCCTGCATCATCCATAATGCCTATACTTTCCAATCCTGTAAACAGTCCATACATCAATGGAAAACCAATGAGAGGAACCAGGATACCTATAATCAAACCGTTTGGAATTGTATTTTTATCAAACATATAATGCAAAAATTAGTATCTATTAAATCAACTTTTTGGCAAATGTAACAAGAGTTAATATGGGATACTTGTTGGCATTGGAGATTTTGACGTTAAGAAATTCAATTGAGTTAAGCCTAAAAGAGCACCCATGTCTGAGCCTGACAAAGTCGGCGAGTTTGGGTGTGAGTGCAAAAGGAATTGAATTTTAAGCAAAATATCCAAAGCCTTGATTTTTTTCATCAAAGGTGCATTTGCACCTTATGATACCTTTTTCATTAAAAAAAAATGAAGAAATATAATTTAAAAAAATATAGTTTTTTTTAGCTAGGTTAGGCAGGTTATGGATTCAGAAAATAATAACCTACACATCTACCTTGTCTATATCTCGTATTCTAGAAGACTCCAAATAATTCATTTGTAAAAGTGAATCATATTTGGTCAAATCATGACCCGATGGCACTACCGAAACATAACCATTGTCAAGTGCCCAAATATCCGTATCTGTTCCTTTATCAGGATTAACAAACTCACCTGACAACCAGTAATAAGGCTTTCCTCTTGGATCAGTCGACTCTTGATACCCTTCCAGCCAACGACCATCAGCCTGACGACATATCTTTATTCCTTTAATATCCTCTTCTGGAACATTTGGTATATTCACATTTAGTAATTTACAAGAGCCCATTCCTTTTTCCAATACTTGTTGAATAATTTGTTTGGCTATCTTTTTAGCGGGGTTAAAATCAGCACTCCAGGAAAAGTCCAATAATGAGAAACCTATTGATTCAATTCCCTCCAATGAAGCCTCCATTGCAGCAGACATCGTTCCAGAGTAAATAATATTAATAGACGCATTAGAGCCATGATTTATTCCAGAAATACACAAATCCGCTTTACGACCTTTTAATATGACATATTGGGCTAATTTGACACAATCTACTGGTGTTCCTGAGCATTCATATGAATCAATGCCATCAAAGACTTCTACTTTTTTAATCCATACCGGCTTCGAGATGGTAATAGCGTGCCCTTGTCCAGACTGAGGAGAATCGGGTGCCACTACCACAACTTCACCAAATTCTTTAGCTGCCTCTACTAATGCTTTTATACCAGGTGCGTTGATTCCATCATCATTGGTTACTAATATTAAGGGTTTCTTCATTTTGAAAGATTAAGCATTTATTTAAAGCAAAATTTGGCTTTGTATTTCAAAAACTAAAAAATGCTGAATGGACGAACAAATGTAACGGACTTTTAATAGGAAAGTCGCGAATTTACAGGAATAATTTTGGAATCAAATTGCTTACAGCAACATGGAAAAATATTTTCTGACTTAGTTTATGACTTTATTTTGACCTTGTTTAAAACACAAAGCACGTTGTACTGTTTTAGCTTCGCAAATTGTCAATTTTGACACTAGTCAGCTAATTCATCTGGCTATTGTTAATTGTGGACTTCCAACTGAAAATAAGTATGCAAACATTCGGGAAAAAAGGAGTATTAATCGTCAATTTAGGAACACCTGATGCACCAAAATGGTCAGCGGTTTATAAATACCTCAAACAGTTTTTACTAGATCCAAGAGTCATTGATTATCCTTGGATTGCCAGAAACTTATTAGTACGCGGCATTATTCTCCCGTTTCGGACAAGTAGTTCGACTAAATTATATAAAGAACTTTGGACAGAAAAAGGATCACCACTCAAGGTTTATGGAGAGGAGGTCGAATTGGGTCTTCAAAAAGAATTAGGAGAAGAGTTTGAGGTTGCTTTAGCGATGCGCTATCAAAGCCCAAGTGTTGAATCCGCCATAGATAAATTATTAGCGAAACAAGTATCAGAGATCATTGTCTTCCCTATGTTTCCTCAATATGCAAGTGCAACAACTGGGTCGGTTCATGAGGAGGTTATGCGGCTTTTAGCTAAAAAACAGGAAATTCCATCCGTTAAATTCATAAACTCCTATTTTGATTATGAGCCGATGATTGATGTATTTGTTGAAAACTCCAAGAAATATAATCTGGAAGAATATGATCATATATTATTCAGTTACCATGGTTTACCCCAACGCCAATTAAGAAAAGCGAGTGCCTGTAATCATTGTCTTCAAAGCGAGGATTGTTGCCAAAATTTGTCGATTAAGAATCAATTCTGTTACTCAGCACAGTGTTATGCAACAACCAAGGCGATAGTGAAAAAGCTAGGATTGACACCTGAAGAATATACCACTTGTTTTCAATCAAGATTAGGGAAAGAAGTCTGGGCACAACCTTACACAAGTGATATCATCAAAAAACGATCAGAAAAAGGAGATAAAAAATTATTAGTATTCTGTCCTGCATTTGTATCTGATTGTTTGGAAACTACTATAGAGATTGGAGTTGAATATCAAGAAGAATTTGAAGAATTAGGAGGTGAAAAAGTGGATTTAGTAGAAAGTCTAAATGGTAATCCAAAATGGATTAAAGCTATTGGAGAAATGGTAAAATCACAGTAATATATTATGGGTAAAACACTAATTATTTTCGATATTGATGGCACGTTATTGTATTCAAATAAAATTGATAGCCAGTGCTTTGCCGATACTTATCAAAAGATTTATAAAAGAAATTTTCCAACCATTGACTGGAGCAAATATCCGCATGTAACAGACCATGTTATTTTTCGAACTGTCATCCAAGACCAGTTTAATCGAATACCTCCATCAAACGAAATTTCTGATTTTCAACAGGCCTTTGCAGCGTCAATCCTTGAAAAAAGAAAAACGGCCCCACACGAATTTCAAGAGGTACCCAATGCGGTCAATACCATCAATTATTTGCTAAATCATGAAGATTATGTGGTCGGTATTGGTACAGGAGGATGGCACCTTCCAGCAACTATAAAATTGGAACATTTAGGTTTTAAACTTGACCAAATTATGATTAGTGGAGCTGATGATAAAAATAGTCGCGAAGAAATTATTCAAGTCGTTTTGGATAAGGCCCAAGAAAATCACACCATTAAAAGAACCACCTATATTGGAGATGCCCCTTGGGATGTGCAAACTACTCGAAATATGAATATTAATTTTGTTGGGATTCGTCGAAAGGGAGATCATGAGGCCCTATTGAAGATGGGTGCAACGCATGTTCTTTCAAGCTATGAAAATCAAGCCCAATTTTTAGCTGCCGTTAATCAAGCGAAGCCTCCTAAATGATTTTTTTAGCAGGTAATCAAAATAGAATGAGAACTTTATAAATATAATTATAAAAATGTGTCATTCTTTCTTGCATATGTATTTTAACCTTGTATCTTTGCGTCGCTTTTGAAGAAAGGCATTTTTTTGATAATGATTTTAGGACTTTTTTTTGTATAAAGATGTCCTTATATTTATCAAAAATATAGTAAGATTCCGTAGCTCAGTTGGTAGAGCACTTGACTTTTAATCAAGGGGTCCTGG
Organism: Bacteroidota bacterium; assembly: GCA_024743405.1. Taxonomy (GTDB): domain Bacteria; phylum Bacteroidota; class Bacteroidia; order Chitinophagales; family Saprospiraceae; genus JANSWP01. Next base: position 15,636 of record JANSWP010000061.1, on the reverse strand, counting down.
GTTCGAGCCCCAGCGGGATCACAATGTACAATCAAGAGATTGTCAAACAAATAAACTCGAAAGGGCGTAAATAATTTTGCGCCCTTTTTTTTGTTGATGCTTTTAAGGCGACGTGGAAAAATTAACCTCCGACTCAACCCATTCTTTCAATTTCTTCATCCCCTCATCTATAGAAACAACAGGTACATATCCTAGATAACGCTTTGCCGCTGAAATATCATACCAATGTGGACTAGATAGGTGCTTTGCCATAAAAAGGCGTAATAGATGGCTCTGTTTTAATACGGAACAACCTAAATACATTTTGCATCATCCATCCTAAAAATAAAGCAATCTTAGGATTCATCGTTTTATCTACTGGCGGAAGCCCACCTGTTTCTAACAATCGGTCGATAAACTCCCGAATGGGAATAGGCTCGTCTTGAGAGAGGAAAAAAGCCCAGGTATAGCCATAGCTAAAGTAAGTATTTTTAACGAAATGCAGACGGAAATAACACCAAAGATTATCCGTCAGTTTTAGCTGGATTGAGTACTACGGTATCTTCAATATCTTATGAGTCTGAATACTTAAACTCCATTTTGGATTTTCAAGGCAGTATTTTAAAGTCAATGCTGTATTGCGCTCAATATCTGGACCATCCATAGGTTGTAGATAGAAATTTTCAAATTCAAGGTTCTCAAAAAGAATTGGTTCAGCACCTTTTTGTGGAAAAACAAGCTTTAATTCATGACCTGATTGCAACTTTAGTTCTCCTCCTGCTTTGGGGCTTACGCAAATCCAATCTAAATCGTTAGGAGGGAGTTTAGTACCATTTGTCTCAACACCTATTTGCAATCCTAATTCGTGAAATGCCTCAACCAGTTTTTTATCCAACTGTAAAAGCGGCTCCCCACCAGTGCAAACCACATAAGGCGTTCCAATATCTAAACTGGTTGGCCATAAACTGGCTACTTTTCCAGCTAAATCTTTGGCCGTGTATTTCCCTCCATTTTCACCATCGGTACCCCAAAAATCCGTATCACAAAATTTACATATTGCTTTGTGACGATCTTCTTCCCTACCGGTCCACAAATTGCAACCTGTAAATCGACAAAAGACGGCGGGTCGCCCTGCATGTGCCCCTTCTCCTTGCAGCGTATAATATATTTCTTTGACTTTGTACATTTGTAGTAAAGGAATTTCAAACCTAAAAATGTTGTAAAATTAATTTTATAATTAATTTGTTCTTTAAAATTAATGAAACGCTTTGTCTTAAATTTCTTTTTATTGGGAATTACTAACTTATCTTCCCAATTTTATTAGCACTACCAGGCTTCTTACTATTTCGTTTATCAATAAAAATCATATCAATATAATGAAAAAAATAATTTTCGAAATTCTCTTAATCATAGTTTTAGGCTTCGTTGCACAATTATTTCTACCCTGGTGGATCATCATGGTCGTCGCAGGACTGGTAGGTTTTTTCTTCAAATTTGAAAATAGTTTATCTAGTTACTTAGCCGGTTTCTTAGCAGTCTCTTTATTATGGGGTGGATTTGCAGGTTTTCTGGATGCTTCAAACCTTGGACTATTGTCATCCAAAATGGGAGAACTCTTTGGAGGAATGGGCGGCTCTCAAATGATTTACCTTACAGGACTACTTGGAGGCATTTTAGGCGGATTTGCGGCAATGACCGGAACACTTGGACGGAAAATGTTCGAAAAAACAGGAGCGACTACCGGATAATCATAAAAAATAATTAGTTGGTCTATATATTTTAAAAGCTTAAAAGAAAACCACTTTCTTCACTCTCAAATTCACAGAAATGACAACAGATTATCATATTCGAAGAGCTAAAAGAAGAGTTAACCGCAAAAAAGGATTTTATTTTCATCTAGCTTCTTTCGTCATCGTTAATGCTTTTTTGATGCTTCTCAATATCCTTACGACCAATCGAATTTGGTTCATTTTCCCGTTGGCATCTTGGGGTGTTGGTCTTGCTTTTCATTATGTAGGCGTTTTTGGGATTCCTGGTTTTGGTGTTTTATCCAAAGAATGGGAAGAGAAAGAAATGGAAAGAGAATTACGAAAAATGGGAATGGATGACGAATCATTCGAAATTTCCAAATCAAAAAAATCTTCCAGGAAAATGAATATGGATGAGCACCTTGAGTTAAAAGAGCTACGCAAAAATTATGATGATTCGGAGTTTGTATAATTGGTAGTCCACTTCCGGTTTAATTTCCTAAATCTTTCTTCCGGAAAAGGATCATCCACAACCATCAATTAATATGCATGAACAAGATCTTTATAAAAGGGCACAAAAAAGAGTAAAGCGCAAGAAAGGATTTTACAGACATCTAAAAATCTACTTGATGATGAATTGTTTTATCCTTTTTATGGGCATCATAGAAGGTGATCCATTTAACGCGCTTCCTTTGCCATTTTTCTGGGGAATGGGGCTTATGTTTCATTATATCAATGTGTTTGGATTGCCAGGTAGTGGCATTTTAAGTGAGGAATGGGAAGATAAGGAAATTAAAAAAGAAATGGATAATCTTAGAAAAAGCTATCCAAACCAACCTATAAAAAAAAATAGAGAAATCGATATGAATGAGCATTTGGAACTAAAGGAATTGCGCAAAAATTATACTGATTCTGATCTTGTTTAATTTTTTTATTACACACATTAACATATAACTAAAAAGCTGTTCAAAAGGTTATTTTGAACAGCTTTTTAGTTAAGGGTATCCTCTATTTACCTTACTTCTCTATCTCAACATTTTCCTCTTCAAATTTAGTAATTTCAACTTCTACTCGTCTATTCGCTTGATGTTGTTCTTTGGTACATTTTACGCCATCATCACATTCATTAACTAACTTAGATTCACCAAAGCCTTTAGAACTATACCTGCTCGCATCAATTCCTTCTGCACCAATATAATCAATCGCTGATTTCGCTCTTCTTTCCGATAAATCCATATTGTATTCATCTGATCCACGGCAATCGGTGTGCGCAGTAAGAAGAATTTCTAAGGTTGGATATCTTTTCAAATAATTAACGACCGTATTTAAAGCTTCTTTTCCTTCCGGTCGAAGGGTCGCTTTATCAAAATCAAAATACACACCCTCTAAAACAATTTTAACTTTAGGTGCCAATTTGATAACAGGTTGCTCTAGGATATTATTAGTACAATCAGTTAATATGGAGGTCAAATTGATCGAACCATCTGCAAATCCATCTTTAGATGCCTTCATTTCATAATCATGCTTACAATCTATTTCAACACCAAAATTCCCGTTCTCATCAGACTTCATTTCAACTTCTTCGCCTGTTGATTTATCAATCACTATAACATCGGCCATAGAAATAGACTCATTAGTTTCCTTATTGACGACCAAGCCAGTTAAATCAACTAGTACCCTGTCTCTTTTTATCGGAATTCTATACTCTCCATCTTTAGTCAATTCCAGGGTTGTCACTAGTCGATCAGCCGGGATATATCCAGGCTTTTCGGCGTGCAAGGCATATTCTGATTCTCTTTTCACTTGATAGGTTAAGGCACCTAATGGATCTGTCTCAATGACTATTTTTTGCTCTACAGCTGCCTTTCCAAAAATCTTATCTATGGTACTTCCTAATCGAACAGGAGTAATGGATACCGGAACTTTTTCCAATTCTTCCCCTGTATCCTCATCATATACAATAATAATCGCTTCTAAAGGCTCGGGAGCATATTTCCAACTGTAAATATCATCCATACCTAGTCCTCCTTCCCGGCTGGAAGCAAAAAATCCCTCGGTTCCATCTGCATTGGTAGAAAAAGCTAAATCATCAAAACTAGAGTTAAATGGCGCCCCCATAGAAGTCAACTCGCCCCAATCACCTGACTCATCAGGAACAACTGCCCATATATCCAATCCACCCTCTCCAGCATGTCCATCTGAAGAAAAGAAAAGATTGCCACTATTATCAATAAAAGGGAAAATTTCATTGCCCGTTGAATTAACCTTCTCTCCCAAATTTTTTGGCTCACTCCATTGATCATTAATCATCTCCGTAACATATAAATCCATTCCTCCAAAACCTCCCTCTCTATTAGACGAAAAATATAGTTTCAATCCGTCATAAGATAAGGTAGGATGACAGGTACTAAAAGTGTCGCTATTGTAAGGAAAATTATTAATGTTCGTCCAATTACCTTCAATCAAATCTGCCGAATAAATCTTTCGATCAATCATATTATTGACATTCTTTCCCTCTATGTTATTTCTTGAAAAATACATTTTTTGACCTCCTGCCCCAAAGGTAGCTACTCCGTCATTGTATTTTCCGTTTACTTTACCCTTCAAAATCTTGGCTTCCTCATAGGCGCCATTCGTTCCTTTTTTGGAAAAGTATAAATCAGAAAACCTACCTGATTCCGACGGTGGACAGGATAATATACCGCCTGCTCGTCTTGATGAAGTAAATATCAATCCATCCTTAAAAGGAATGGGGCTAAACTCTAGGAATTCAGAGTTAAGTTCTGTTAAATTTTTCAATTCTACATCATCGGATGCATTTTCTTGTGCCCAAATAGAGCAGGTTATCAGCAATCCGATTAATATGGTTAATGTTATTTTATTTTTCATTTTTGGATAGACTATTTTAAACTTCTACTTTTGTTAATTGATTGATAATGAATTGTATACCTCTATCTCAATTTTCATTATTAGACAAATAGGAAACTCCATATATCTCAAAACTTCCTTAATTATGGAATCCTTAGAAATACCTTAAATTCAAAATTTTACAATCTTCACAAGGGAAGGTATATCCAAGCATTATTTCATAACTTCCTGTCGTCACTTTTGCAAGTTCAGAAGCCGTAAAATCTATCGCTACACCAATCCGCAGCCCATTTGAAAATTGATATTGAACCAACCCATCTATAGAGTCTTGGTAGCGATAATTGGCACCTAACATAATGGCATCAAAAAAGAGTAAATTAGCATTGATGTCAAATTCAAATGGAACGTTTGGATTAAGACTAACCATGAAATTTGGATACAACTTAACATTTTTTGCTATTGGCATTATTACTCCTGCCATGAAGTAATAAGAATTCACATTAGCAGAAAATTCATCAGAGTCTTGATACAATGAATTCTTCAAAAACCTAGGAACAGAAAGCCCCAAATAATAGTTAGTACTTGTCCAATAAAGTCCTAACCCAGCATTAAAAGTAGAATTAGCTAATTCTGACCCATTAATTAAATTATCCGTCAAACTGACCGTTTCCGCTTGTGTCCAATCTTGATTAATATTTTCAAAACGTCCATTTAAACCAATAGCTAAATTATTCTTTCCAAAAGGAATTCGATAAGCATAATTTAAGCCCAAGGAAAAGGTCTTTGTTAATCCAATTTTATCTTGAATCAAGGAAATTCCTGCCCCATTTCTTAATCTAGCAAATGGAAGATGTGCATAAACATTAAGTGTCTTGGGTGCGCCATCAATGCCAGACCACCATTGATTTCTATATATCGCTCCGGCATCCAAGACTTCTTTACTTCCTGCATAAGCCGGATTGTAATTGAGTTTATTGAACATATAATGGGTAAACAAGGACTCACTCTGTCCCCACATACTGATTGAAAAAGCTAAAAATAAAAGGGTGTAAATTATTCTTTTCATAATGAGTAGCTTTTATTTTCTAGTCAAATGATTTTGCAAAAATGAGTAGCAGGGTATTTGAGAGAACAAGGTATTTGCTTGCTTATCCTCTCAAATACGCCACCTCAGTTATCGAACAATTGTGATGAAACCCTCCTGATATTCATCTTGATCAGGTCTTAATTGCAATAAAAAGAAGTAGGTTCCAGCCGGAAGTGGCTTATTATCGCGTGTGCCTTCCCAATCATTATTGTAGGGCTCCGCGAAATAAATTTCATCCCCCCAACGATTAAAAATGCGAATCACATTTTCAGGAAAAGCATTATTTTCTAGGCAATCCACCCAAAATTCGTCATTGTCACCATCTCCATTAGGTGTTATTACATTAGGGTAATTACAATCTGGAGGGTCAATCGTTATAGTAACAGTCGCTTGAGAACAATTTTCAGGGCAATTCACATCACAAATTTCATAAACGAATTGATCTGTTCCCTGAAAATATAAGTTAGACGTATAATCAAAATCACCGTTCGTCAAATTCAAATCAAGCGTCCCATTATCAGGCGGAGATACAATGGAAATGGTTACGCCATTATTACCAGTATCATCATTCGTTAAGACATTTTCACCTAAAATTGGATTATTAAATAGTGTTGTGTAATTATCATTATTGGCCGTAGGATTTGGATAAACTTCAACTCCAATAGATGCAGAAATTTCACTATTACATCCATCCACAGTCACTAAAACTGAGTATTCTCCAGTGGTTCCTGCAGTAATACTAAAGCTTGGCACTGAAGTTATACCAATTGAACTCCCATTAAAAAACCATTCGTAACTAACGTCAGTTCCATCATAAAACTGGGTAGTTAACGTAAGTTCATCTCCTTCACAAATCGGGTTTGGATCCGCCTGCAAATTTGGAAATTCAACATCATTTAGTTCAACAATGACTACCGCAGATTCTGCTTCGCAACCTTCATCTGAAATTGCAGTTATCGTATAAGTTCCCACAGTAGATGCATCAACGGTCAAATCAAAAGAGAGGGTTTGATCTTGAGTTAAAAGGCCTGTTTCATTGATCCCAGGTCCTGAAACAGTATAAGTAGCAGAATTACTTCCATTCAATAAAATATCGGCTGAGATCATCGTCATATCTCCTTCACAAAATACTCCTCCACCGGCGGGATTAACAACTTCTGGGCTAGGGTTTACATTGATGGTTACACAAACTTCATCACTTCCACAGCCTGCTTCAGATTCTATGTAGAGGCAATATTCGCCAGCTTCACTTAGGCTAATATCACTAATAGTCGCCTCAAATGGTCCAAAAACAGGTGCTGTTCCTGTAAAAATGACTCCATTAGGACCTGTCCAAATATAAGTAATATCACCTGGAACTTGGACAAAATTAACACCGCTTAAAAGGACATCATCTCCTTCACAATAATCTCCTCCTCCTGAAATATCTTGAATAATTGGGTTTGGCTGAATTACAATGTCCAACATAACAAGAGAAGATATACAACCATCAAAAGACTCAGAAGAACATGAAATCGAGCCTCCTTGTAAAATTGTTAAGTCTGGAATTATCACAATAAGTGTATCATCTCCAGCTGCTTCACTTACCACAAAAGTACCATCTGGTAATAAGCAAGTAAAATATAAAGAATCAATTCCAGGCGTAACGTTGACCAAAGTAATAATGGCAGTGTCTCCTTCACAATAGATATCAGATGCCCCGTCAATAATTTCTAAAACTGGAGTTGGTAATACGCTTATCTCAACACATTTAATCTCTGAAACACAACCGTCTTGAGAAGTTAAAGTAAGGCAATATTCCCCAGCATCATTCATCATAACATTCGAAATAGTGTATTCAAATGGTCCACTAGCTGGGGCAGTTCCGTTAATTAATACGCTTCCTGTAGGTCCTGTCCATTGATAATTAACATCCTCAGTAGATGTCGTATTATTATCAAAACCCGTCAATACTAAATCAGCAAACATACAAACAGTAGTATCAGCTGTAAGATCTGTTATTTCAGGTTGCTCATTTATTGTAATTACAACGGCTTCAGAATCGGTACATCCTTTATCTGATATTAAGGTTAATGTATAAGTTCCTGATGCTGCATTATTTGTATTTATTGTCGTTTGAAAAGGACCTTCAATTACACTAGTCACTCCTATCGATAAAGTTGTATTATTGATTTCCCATAAATACCCCATACTGTCGATCCCCATTGTACTATTCATACCAAAAAGTAAAATATCTTCATTCGTACCTTCACAAAAGGTACCTCCATCGGTCAAATCAATAATTTCTGGAGTTGGGTTTATAATCACATCAACACTCGCGGAATCAGATTGACAACCAGCAGTCGTAACAAGAAATAAGGTATAAGTTCCTGAATTACTCATTTGAGCGTTAGGAATGAGCCAATCAAAATCATCATTTGGACCAGCATTACCAACAAAAGTAGAGCCATCAGGGGCAATCCATGTATAGGTGATCCCGCTTATGCCTTGAGTAGAATTATTGGCAGAAAGCAATAGATCATCACCTTCACAAATTTCAATTTCCGTAGGAACATTTGTAATAACAGGCAAATCATCAACAGAAACAGTTACAGTAGCAGGATCTGCGGCACAACCATTAGAAGTCGTAATATTTAAAGTATAATCTCCAGCTTGATCCAATGTGATTGAATCAAATACAAAAATAAATGGACCATCTTTATCCGTGGTATCTGTAAAAGAAAACCCGTTTGGTCCTGTCCATGTATAAATAACTGTATCAACATCGATCGTATTAGTTCCATTTAAAGTCACAAATTCTCCGACACAATAATTACCTCCTCCTTCTAAATCAGTAATCACTAATTCATTAAATACGACAATATTTACAGTATCGGGATCATCGTTACATCCATTTGGGGACGTAATAGAAATTATGTAATCCCCACTTTGTGTGACAAAATCTGCCGAAATAGTTGTGGAAAATGGCCCATCAAAATCTGTTGTATCTGTATACATAAAGCCATTTGGTCCTGTCCATGTATAAAATACAGAATCTACAGTAACCGTATTTGTAGCAGTTAAAACTAAATCATTGCCTGCACAAATAATTCCGTCCTCTGTAAGAAGATCCAACTCTAAACCATCCGCTATCTCTATATTGGCAGTATCAGGGAGTGAAGTACAACCTCCATCACATGCTAAGGTCAAAATATAATTCCCGGCATCAGAAGGATCTAAGTTTGTAATTGTTACCTCATAAGGGCCATCACTATCTGCAGTGCCTTGAAAAAAGAAACCATTTGGGCCTGTCCAGGTATAGGTACAGACGGCAGTTCCTGGATTACTATTCATCGCACTCAATGTAATATCAGTTCCCGTACAGAATACCCCAGTGTTAATTCCATCAATTTGTGGGACTGGATTAATATTGACGGTGACACTTTGAGGTATGGACATACACCCAACATTCGAAACTAATTGCAATGTATATATTCCTGAAGCATTGATATCTGCATTGGGAATGTCAACAATAAAGGATTCATTTCCCGCGACAGTATTCGCAAAAGAGAAGCCATTTGGTCCAGTCCATGTATAGGTGATGGAATCAATACCGATAACAAAATTTTGTGCTGTCAATTGGATGGTTTCGCCTTCACAATAATCTCCGCCTCCTGCGATGTTTGATATTTCAGGAATAGGATTTACTATAAGACAAACAGTATCAGGATCAGCTACACATCCTATATCCGAAGTTGCATTTAATATATAACACCCAGAAAAAGTACCATTCATATTTGTTAACGCTGCCGTTAATGGTTCATTTCCTGGGACTGTATTTTGAAAGAAGTAGCCATTTGGTCCTGTCCATGTATAGGTAATTGAGGCCATTCCTGGCACATTAGAAATAGCCGTAAGAGTAGTACTATCACCAATACAGAAATTCCCACCGCCACCTGTAGATTCTAGGACAGGGTTACCCTTCACCCCAACTTGAACTGAAATATCAGCTGCCACACATCCATCGGTAGTTACCATTGACAAAACATAAGTCCCTTCATTATCACTATTCAAATCCGAAATTGTAGTACTTAACGACTCGTCCCCAGCCACAGTTGCAGAAAATACATATCCATCAGGGCCTGTCCATGTATAGGTTATACTATCTACATTGGAATTGGTATTACTAGCGGAAAGGGTTAAGACGTCACCTTCACAATAATCACCCCCACCTGAAACTCCACCAATCGTAATGTTAGGAAAAACTTCCAATTGAATAGAATCAGGTCCATCTGTACACCCTAAATCCGATTCAGTAGTCACGGAATAAATACCTTCAAACGTTTCGGTGAGATTGGTTAAATTAACATTACTTGTATCATTGGGCAATAAGACTTCTTGAAAGAAAAACCCATTTGGCCCTGTCCAAGTATATGTAATTTCATTAATATTAATGATACTACTATCTGGATGATTGGTTGCACTTAATTGAATATCTTCTCCTTCACAAAAAGCAACATCATCCTCTTCTATGAATATACCAGGAGCTGCCCCAAGAGCGTCACAAGGACAATCAGGTACTATTTCAATAATAATAGAAGTGGGTGTGATAACAAATTCAGTAAAAATCCATTGATCCATGAATCGGTTATTTCCAAATGGAGCTGAATAAGTAAAAGGTGTCGTGGTTGGTAGTGCATTTCCTGGAGTACCACCACCAGAAACAGTACCTCCAATATCAGAATGATCATATAAAAATAAATCATCCTCTACATTAGGAGGCGCATTCAATAGTTTAAAGGTAACACCTCCATTATTTGCTTCTATATCCGTCATAGAAATATGAATCTCTCCATATCGTATTTGTCCCTTATAACTCAAATTAAAAACTGGATCAACAGGTATTGGATTTCCTAATCCATCTCTACCATCCCAATAGATACTATCGATCCCCAAGCTTACTGCCTCCATAATAATCTGATCTTCAGGATCATCAAAAGAGCCATTATTATTCAAATCCAACTCAATTACAGCTTGACCGCCTGAATTAGCTTCGATGACAAACCATCCGCCTCCATCTAATTCCATTACATTTTCCGGACAACCAATATCATCGGGATCAAAGCCTATGAAATAAAAAGACTCAATTTCTAGTTGAAGTAATTCACTATATAGCCACGTTTCATGCGTATTGCCTCTATAAATATCCGTATTCATGGCAGTCGCCGGCATATTCACATCAGGGATATTAAAAAATAGCTTGTTATTAACAAATTGCGCAAAATCTTCCGCCTGAGGTTCATATAAATACAAACTGTCAGACGACCACGAACTTGGATCATCATCCCGACGAAAATCGGTTTCAGGTTTTGACTTATAGATAGGCATTACATCACCAGTCACTAATCCTAAAGAATTACTAGAGATAGGAAACCGGTAAGGATCAGTTGCATTAAATTTCACCTCATATAAATATCCATCAACCGTAAAAACATAGAATAAAGGTGAAGTTGTCACCCCATTTCCAAATAACAAAGAAATGTGTTCGTTGGAATACAATCTTCCCTCTACAGGAGAACCGCCCATATTACCTGCTGCCCCTTGAGTTATAGTCACATCCCAAGCTAATACAACAGTTCTTGAACCTGGCTGATTGCCTAACCTTTCCCAAGGAGCGTTATTAAGAATATTTTGGAAAGTAGATTGTTGATAGCTTGGATAATCAAACACAACAGTCCATACACCCTCACTATCTGCATCAACTTGTACGACTCCAGGTTCATATCCTACACCACCACCAATTGGCCCATTTTGCTCCTCTGAAAGCCTGTTAATAACACCTTTCCCTGCATTAGTACCAATATTATTAAATCTAGTGTGTAAGGTTCCATCAGGACGAAACACATCAATATATCCCTGATTAATCCCAATATGACTGGAACCAACATTGATAAATTCACCAGCATTCGCAAAAACTTTAAGTTGTTGAGGATCTCGAGTGTCTAAAAATAATCTGTGCCCAGGGTAATCAATAAAATCCTTTGAGCCCTCTGCAGAAATATCTTGTACAAAGAAGCAAAACATAACACATGAAAAAAGGAATGATTTGGTCATATATTTAGCAATCACTGACCAAAAATCAAGTAGAAGGATGCTCATGTTATTCAAATTTAAATCAAGTTTAAATATTGTATTAGAAGTAATTTTTCCTCCCTGTAGTTTACCAACTTGTTTGTTCTAATGTAGTATAAGTACCTTATTAAAAGGAGATTTAAGGAATTGTTATCTGGCTTAACTCTCTAAGTCTTTATTTATGATAACTGCTTGTTTTAACATTTACTTCTAATAACGCGCCAAATTTATCTTCCCCTAGCTAAAAATCATAATATTTAACATAAGAATTCCTAACATAACTTACTAAATGTCAGCAAGTTTCAATTGCAACTTTTACGAGAAGTCTTAAACAAAGTTTCTGAAATGAGTGATTTATACCAAATGATAAGAAAATTAGGGCAAAAAGTAATAAAGGAGGAGGTTTTGTCAAAAAAGATTTTTTGCTAGGAAGCGAAAAATTAAATCCTTAAGAAAGCGTGAAAACCTAGTCAAAAATTGACCATTTTTCTTTTAAAATACCCTAACCAGGCAGAGTCCGTTTATACCTTCCAAGTTAGTCCTCTCCATTTTTTCCATGATGAAAAAGGTAATATAAGGTCAAAGGTTATCTTTGATAAAAGAGGTCTGGGCTCTGGATACTTTAGTTAAGAGCCTAACTATTTAAAATTTCGTTGTACCATTTCCAAAACGGCAAAACTTAAGAACAAAGTTTCTTCGTCTTTATCTAGGTTTCCAACATATTCTAAAGCACGAGGGTTTGTTTTGCTTGCCTTGGCAGGGTTAACAATACTTCCTATCTCCTTTCCTTTCACAATAACTGGCAACAATAAATCTTCGGACCCTTGATTGACTTGAGCTAATAATTTATTTGATTTGGCGCCGTAGAATTTCCCATCTTTTTTCATGATTCCTGCCAAATGATCATCAATCACAATTTCAACTTCGTCGTTATTAATTCGATAAATAAATTCATGATCAGTAGTTTTCGCATAAAGTAAAGCATTCGTTCCCGAAGCAACATATTTCTTGTAACCATAGGCAACCATAGGCTCATGGTAAATGGAAGTGAAAATACCTTTAGCCGTTTTTACAATTCCTTTTTTGGAGGTATTTTTTATTTGATTTAAAGACAACAACTCTATATCCTTTTCCTCAAATGGTACCAAATCAGTTAACCATGGTTGCAATTCGGTTTTAATCTTTTTCAAATCATTCTGAACCTTTCCTCTTCTTGGACTAAAATTGCCAAATATTTTGGAAAGTACACTAATGGCAAAAACAGCAAAAATGGCTACTCCAGCTAATGCGATAATTGAACCCATATCTATGTTGTATAAATTGTCGCTCTTTGATTTAGGTATCCTTCTAGATACTCAAACCCAATGAGCAAAAACTATTTTTTAATTATGAACACCCGATTTATTATTCAGTTCTATACCATTTGATTCAGGATTTTCGAATAATTTTCGTCGAGTTTTCAGTGCAATTTTATCCTCTTCATTTAATATACCATAATCTGCGGCTAATATTTCGTCCAACTCACTCAAAATGGCGTCTTTTGGCTGCCAATAAGTGATATGTGAATCCGTGATATCATGCAGAATTTGATCTTTATAAGTCTCGATCTCTTCCTCGAACATAGCACTATGCGCTAAAACTTGGTTCATTTCTGCTAATAAATCATTGTGGATTCCTGCACCCAATTCACTATGTCCACCATAATCCCAAGTTTGCATAAACCATGCTGGAAAAAAATGTTCAATGCTATCAATTGGGAAAATTTTCAGCCCTAGCTCCATAAATTGATCATCTTCTGGACCGGCGGTTCTTCGTGCTTTTTTTGCAAACTCTTTGAAATTGACAAACATATGGAACATCGTTCCTTCCGCAACTAAATGCTGAATAAACCCAGGGATGGCATCACTTAACCAGGTCATGTCTGGCAATTTGGTCGGATCAGATACTTCAATGTGCTCATGTAACCGATCTTCAGTTGCATCTCTCAAGGATATACCTAATCGATAGGTTTTTGCCAACTCTGAACTCGTAGTGGACCTATCATATTGGCGTTTATAATTTAAAAAAGAGATGGCATTTTCTTTTCCAAACAAAGCCTCTAATCGACTATTCCTTAACAATTCGCCGATCTGACTCTTACCTTCATATCTCACTCCTCCTCCAAAGACCCACCCCTTCGTTCCGTCTGACATTTTTACTTTTATCCAAGGGTCTTTATAAGGAAAGCCTCTCAAATTCACACTGATATTCTCTACATTATCTTGAACCTCCAAAAATTCCATTTCTTCCTGATCAGAGAGCATATAAACCGTTTCTCCACTCAAATCAGGAGTATCTCTCACTCTCAAATGATCCATCGTGGCAAAGAGTTTAACTGACTTTTTTGCGGGTGCTACCTCGATTACCTGCTCTTTTTTCGAATCGTTGGGTTCGGTTTTATTGTCATTAGAACATGCGTAAATAAAAAAAATGACAAAAATCAAAAAGTGTCTTGCCTTTAGTTTTTGTTTAACTTTTTTCATTATTTTTTTGAATTTTTCACAAATTAACAAGAAGTCGTTTAGAAAACGAAATAATAAAACATTGTCATTAGTTATAACTCAGCTTTCGATTAGAAATTTCAATTATAAGATTCATAAATTAGATTTATTTTTCACCTCAAATTTCCTACAAATCAGACAAGAAAATAGATAATGACTGAAATTAATCATCCATTCCAATTCAGACCTATTCAAAAAGAAGACAATCCAAAAGTCAAAAAATTGATCCAAGAGGTCATGACCGAGTTCGGGGCCGTTGGAGAAGGATATTCGATCACAGATTCTGAAGTAAATGCCATGTTTGAGGCTTATAGTGAACCTAGGTCACAGTTTTGGGTTTTAACAAAAAAAGAAAAAATCGTTGGCTGTGGAGGTATTGCCCAACTTGCAAATGGCGATGTAGAAACCTGTGAACTCAGAAAAATGTACTTTCGACCAGAAGCTAGAGGTCATGGCATGGGCAAAAAAATGGTTAATCTTTGCTTTGAAAAAGCCAAACAACTTGGTTATAAAAAAGTCTATTTAGAGACCATTGCACGAATGTCTCAAGCTAATATCTTATATCAAAGAATGGGCTTTGAAAAGACCTCTAAAATGGGTGATACAGGACATAGTGCTTGTGGAGCCTTTTATGTAAAAGTTGTCAACTAGATTCACGGTTAGTATCAATCACTTTTAGGCTTCGACTCCTCATTGATTTTTTTAAAATTAAAGGCTTTACGCATTTTATTATAAATTTCTGTATTCTCATAAATTCCACCAAATATTTCAGCACCAGGACCAAAGGCAAAGACAGGAATCAAACAAGCGGTATGGTAATCAGTCGTAAAGCCTGCTACAATACTATCCATTGTAGAACCCATATTGATAGCGTATCCACCCGTCTCATGGTCAGCAGTAACTATGACCAAGGTCTCCCCATCTTCTTGCGCAAAATCTAATATTTTTCCGATTGCTTTATCAAATTCAATCATTTCAGTAATGATGTATTCCGAATCATTTGCGTGACCACCCCAGTCTATTTGGGAGCCTTCAATCATTAAAAAGAAGCCATTATCAGAGTGATTATTTAAAAAGGTAGGAGCCATTTGAGTGGCAGCAATAAAATAATCCCGCCCCTGGGTTAGCTTTAACGGTTCCTTATTGGCAGTGAGGTAACCAAAATTTTGATCAAAATTGATATCTAATTCATTAAAGTCTTTTTGAAAATAATCAGACATGTAATACCCCTTAGCCTTCAATTCCTCCGACAATACCCTCCCGTCATCCCTAATGTCAAAATAAGCCTTTCCTCCACCGACGA